>PBEB01000037.1 GCA_002717505.1 Leptospiraceae bacterium | reverse complement strand
CTCTTTCCGGCTTCTTCTTTGAGAATTTCTGCAATTTTCTTCATTGAACTACCGATATTGCATTCAGGCCGGGTAATTCAAGGAAAAGAAAGCCCGCTATCCAGGACGCAATGGGACTTCGTAGCCGCGGCACAGCAATTCTCTCTCATCCAGTATACAATCTGTTCTCTGCCCTGCTAACCATAACAGGAATTCTTCTTTTATTAGGCGCAGCTGTGGCAGACTTGAAGCTAAGCACCGCACAGATGCTCAAGCAAGCCGATATGGCATTACTTACCCTGTTCCTGCTCGAAACCTTTATTCGTTTACTTGTCCAGGGAATCAATTATGCAAAAGGCTCATTCGTCCTGGACGCCTGGGCATTGCTTCCCATTCCAATAGTCATTGCCCTTGCAGCGACCTCGGAAGGCGCTTTTGAAAATCCGCCAGGCCTTCTGCTTCTGGAAGGCGGACGCTTCCTTCGTCTTGTTCCCGCTTTAAAATACTTTCGCCAGCAAAAGCAGGCCGGGCTGCGGCCGGATAGCTCCAGCACCCTGGACGGGCTTTCCAGAAGGACTTCTCTTGTAGCTTTTCTGTTTTTGTTTCTGGGAGGCCTGGTCACCAGTCATCTACACTCCAGGATGATTCAGAGCGAAACACGGGTAAGAACGGAAACCGTACGTAAGTATGCAGAATCCGAAGGGATTCAAAGGCTGCCATTCTTAATCCCTGAATGGATAATAGGAGTGGAGAAATCCGGCACCGAAGGGGCCTTCGAGATCTACAATGTTCCCAAAGAAAAGATCAACGAAGGAGATGAAGTAACCTACCGCTACGAAAGAGACTTCATATACATCCCCGGACCCAACCCCGGAGAAATCATCTATCTAAACCTAAAGGATTTGCATAGAAGACAGAAGCTACTGGAACTGATGATACTGATTACCGGTTTCGTGATGATTTCGGCCCTGCTACTGACGAACAACAGCTATCTTCTAAACAGAGTCATCCGTCCTGTGGAGCATGCACGTCGAGTAGCGCAGCTTCGCATGGCTGGAGAAGAGATCGATGATGATGAGCATCGCCTCCCGGAAAACGAGGTAGGCCAGTTCATTTACTCGGCAAATGAGCTCTATCAGGAAATGAAAGCCCCGGCTACCATCGAAACCCCATCTAACAAAGACACTTCAAAGCGAAAAGCATCAAACGGGGCCTGAACCGGAATCAGCAGGTAACGCAGACACACCGCCACCCAGTAGACTGCAGGGAAAGCTACCGAACGGTAACCAGTGCTGTTACCAGCCCATCGCCTTTTTCATGGAATCCCAGGGACTTTCCTACTATAGAAAGAGCGGAATCTTTTTCTCCGGCTTTTTCGCAGCACCCTGGCTGATAGGAGGCCACCAGGGAGTCCCCGGGCACGATCTTACCGCCCTCAGCAGAGACTCTTAATTGAACCACACCGAAAAAGGCTACCAGCTCCATGCCCTCGGGCTTCTGAAGACCACTGCGGTTATGTTGCTCCGGTAGATAATCCACGGGAGGATTTAGAACGATAGCCGCTTTCTCCACTATGATACCAATCACCTGACGACTACCCCTTTGCGAACAGCGAGCCAGCACACCTTCTTCATCCGTGGCAACCAGAACATCTCCTGGCCCCAGCACTTCATTCTGACGCACGGGCATAAAGGCCGCCACAGGAGCCTGCAAGCTTTCCCCGCTTTTACCGGCAAAAATGGTACCCGAAAACCGACTCAATCCTCGAACCCAGAGACCCAGGTCAGAAGCGGGCACTTCTCTATCGTCATGGCCGCCAGCAACAATGGAGTAAAAGCTCTCCGAAAGAAAGCGCCCACCAGGGCCGGAACCTGCAACTCCGCGAACGGCTTCCCCGGACCGAGACAAACCCAGCAATCCGGATTTCTCTCCGTATCCAATAACGCCATCACCTTCGGAGCGACCGGTAAGACCAGCCCCCTCCCCTTTATTCACTCCTTGCACAGGAGCATGCTCTACCGGCGGAGGAGAAACACTGTTATAGAGTTTTCCCATGGATGATTCCACTCGAATAGTGCCTGTATGACTGGAATAATCGTGCTGAACCGGAGCATAGTCGTGCTCATGGGCTAGAGGTTTTCTAGCATCGCTTAGCCTGGGATCCGTGGATTGGATTACATGTCCGGAAAGGACAGCGCCCTCAGGTGCCAGCTTTACAATACCTGCATGATCGGCACTGGCAGCCTTTAATCGCGCATCCGACCCCTGGACAGCTACCCCATCCCTGGCCTCTCCATTGGATGCCAGCTCTACAATTCCGGGAGTCTCTACCGAAGCAAGACGAAGCCTGGGATCGGATCCCTGGACAGCTGTTTCTGGCTCCACTTCTCCGGCCCTTGCGAATCGAAGGATCCCTTTCGTTTCAGTAGTAGCGTCCCGAAGCCTGGGATCACTGCCCTGAACAACTTCCGATGGCTTGCTACCACCGGCCGGAGCCAGGCGAACAATACCGGAAGCTTTTTCTGTGGCATACTTCAGCCTGGAGTCACTACCCTGAACAACTACACCGGCCCTGTCTTCGCCATCATCAGCCAGCTCCACCAGCCCGGACCGCTCACCTGTAGCCGGCTTCAATCTGTCATCATCGGCCTGAACAGCATGCAGTCCCCGCTCCTCTCCGTTCCGGGCCAGACGAACAATACCCGCCAGATCTTCGCTGGCCGGCTTGAGCCTGCGGTCGGATCCCTGGACCACTACACCTTCCCGATCTTCGCCGTCCGAGGCAAGTTCCACAATACCTTTAAAGTCGGATGTAGCGTCTCGGAGCCTTCGGTCGCTTCCCTGAACCACTACTCCATCCCGGGCCTCACCATCAAGCCCCAGGCGAACGATTCCAGATCGAAGCACCGATGCATGAGGTATGGGCTCGGCTGGCAGAGTACGATCCTGCTTTTCCACAGGATCAGCAGAGGCAAACAGTTCCAGCTCAATAATCTGGGACAGATACTTTCCTTCCCGAGTCCGGGCGCTTTCAAAGACAGTGATTTGAATAAAACGTATATTTAATGGAAGAAATCTCCATCGGTACCACTGCCCGGGCTCTGCCAAAAAGCCACTTTCTTCCATTAAATGGTGCCAGGAGATATTATCCTCACTATAAGAGATGTGAAACCCTTCAGGAAAAAGAGTGTCTTCCACATTTCTGGACAGTAGTCGGATCTCGCTTACTCGGTTCACCGAACCCAGATCCAGGCGGATAAACTCTTCCTCCTGGCGGCTGCGTAGCGGACTGGACCAGCCATAGTCATTTCGCTGGTCGATGAGGTTATCCTTTACCCACAGGCGATCAAGCTCTCCGGAGACCTTGATNNCCACAATTCCAGAAACCATGACACGAAAGGCNCCGAAAGCAGACANATAACCTTCGTCGAATTTCTTATCCCGAATAAAGAGAAACTTAATATAACGTGCTGAAATCAGAGGGAAGTTCCATGTCATTGTCTCCTTCCCTTCATGGCGAAAGTCGGACTCCCTCAGTATGGGCTCCCAGATCTGGCCATCCTGAGAGATCTCGAATCGAAAGTTATCCGGGAAGGCACTCTTGAATTCCGGATGCTTTTCAAGCACAATCTGATTAAAAAAAACCTCTTCAGTAAAACTTCCCAGGCAGGCCACCAGCCCCGGGACTTCGGAAGCTTCACTGGCCCAGGATTTTACGTTCCCATCTTCTATTTCTCCGGCCCCCGGCCCGGAAAAATCCTGGAAAGGATAAATCTGGGGATGCGAAATTCGAATAGGTTTCATATTAGTTGATTCCAGTGCCTGTTGCGTTCAGTGGAGACTTCACGCTCCTGTCCAGGCTCAAATAGAATTTGATCACAAATCTGCAATAGTATTGTTTTCAGGTATTCAGGAACTTCATCGCTTAATCGAATCCACCCATCGGATTCACCTCGGTAACATTCGGCCAGCAGCCGAATACTGCCCTCGGACATCCGACCCCGGAGCTTATCCAGCACCTGATTCCAGGCCATTGGCCCAGTCCCATGCTCGCGGGACAGGATTTTTTGAACATTNTCATTCGTCGGCGGAATCCCCGCCATCAGACATTCGTTTCTGGCTTTTTCCCAGGCTCCCTTGGTGGGTACTGGCTCTCCTTGATTGTTGATGGATATATGGATCTGGTTGTACGGGACCTGCTCCGACTTGCCCCTGAGGGGCGCTTCGTCGGATGGCTGGGGAGGGCTTTCTTGCTCCGCAGGGGGTGGTGACGCGCTGCTCCAGGGGTGCGATTGGCTACCCCTCAGGGAATCGAAAAGGAAGTGATACGTCGAATTTGTGCGACCGGTTCCTGTCCTTACCAGGATCAGGCCTGCTTTTTGAAGNTCTTCNCGGGCTCTGCGGAGTGAAGACTTCTGCTTAAAACCAGTCAGCTCTAGCAGTCGGTTCGAGCCCGGGTACACCGGAGAAAAGTCCCGGTCTGAAAAGCTCAGTANTACCGGGTAGAGCGCTCGAGCCGCCGGGGACAGGGTTGCCCACAGNCCGGACCGTATAACACTGGTTACAAACTTAAAATAGTACAGCTCATCTGCTGACATCTCGCCACCTCATCTGCTTGATGAGAGGCTTCCAAAAAAAGGTTGACTTGTTTATCTATAGGGTCATTATGTCGCCAACCATTCATTCCCAATGGAAGCCCCAGCCCCTCAGATTCCTGAGGGGTATTTTTTTGCGTTTTTATATATACGACACGCGACTGGATTATGTCGCATAACCTACATCTGTCAAGTACTTTAAAGTACGTATCAATTGGGGGTGTGGTGGATGTTCTTCTTGAGCCAGCTCTCCAGGCTTCGGGCTGACCGGGCATCTCCGGCATCAATTGTGATAATGCTGCCTTTTCTGGAAATTGTGCGGCCCGCGGAGGGTTCTGTCTCGGCTCTTGTTGCCGGGCTTTCGTTCTGGCTCTCTGCGGCGGAGGAAGGGTTTTTCTGGGGCTTGTCTGCTGGTTCGGTAAAGAAGTCCCTGGCGGATCTGACAGTTCGAATGGCGCCGGATTCGTAGGCAGACAGGAAATCTTCAAATCTGTTCTTTCTGTGAGCCTGCACTGCCTGGATCAGCAAGTTCTTGTTTTCCAGCCCCGCTTCCTTGCATCGCTTCAGGGCTTCCGGCGGAAGGCCTGCGATCCCCAGGATCTCCGTAATGTAGTTTCTGGACTTTCCTACGAGCTGCGCCAGTTCTGCATCCGAATAGCTTTCCTGTTGCTTCAGTCGAAAAAGAGCCTCTGCCTCTTCCTGTGCGGACAGGTTCTCTCGTTGCAAGTTCTCAATGATGGCAATGCGAAAATAGTCCCTTTCTTCCCGCGAGATGATTCTGCACTCGGCCTCTTTCCATCCCAATCGGTTCAGGGCATGGAATCGCCGTTCTCCAGCGATAATCCGGTACCCCTCCCCTGCCCTTGTTACGACAATGGGAGACAGTAGTCCGTCTTTCTTGATGCTTTCTGCCAGCTCATCGACACCCAGAGTTCTATCTTTTCGGGGCTGTTCTTCTGACGGATGAATACGGTCCAGGCGAATCCTGGTGATTGTTCCGTCCAGGGATTCTGCCTGGAAGATATCGGCCAGCGTNCCCAGTTTTTTATGCTTTGAGCTCACTTAGAAGTTCCTCCAGAAAGTCCGTGTACTCTTTGGCCTGCTTGGAGTCGGGAGCATAGTCATAAATGCTCTTTCTGGCCAGGTGGCTTTCTCCGATAGCGACGCCCGCGCTGATGTTAGATTCGAATACATGAAAGAACTGGGAAACCACGGGTAGAATGGTCTTTGTAAGAACTGTCTTCGCTTTGATCTGCGTTACAACGGCTCCTGCCACCTGTAGTTCGGGGTTGATCCTGCGTTTGATGCTGTTAATGGTCGTTTGGAGTCCGGTCATCCCGTCGATTGAGAACTTCTCTGCCTGGGCGGGCACCACTACATGTGTTGCGGCTACCAGTGCATTGATTGTGAATATAGAAAGACTGGGTGGGCAGTCAATGATGATGAAATCGTACTCGCCCACCGACTGAAGTGCATCTCGCAGGATGTATGGAGCATCCACATTCTGCCCCATCGACTCTACTTCGGCCAGAGTGATCTTGGACGGAGCCAGCCAGAGGTTGGGCTCGTCCGTTTGAATTACGGCATCCTTCATAGGTCGACCCTGGCTGAAGACGTTGTAAAGCGTCACTTCCAGAGTGTCCGGGTTGGAGAAAAGGCCGGTCGTGTTTGCCTGAGGGTCCATGTCTACCAGCAGCGTCTTCTTGCCCTTTTTTGCCAGGCCAAAGGCCAGGTTGATGGCCGTCGTGGTCTTTCCTTCTCCGCCTTTCTGGTTGGTGATGGCTATGATTCTGGTTTTCACGATTAATGCGACATAATAATAAGGAAGGATTTTTTCAAGAAACTTTTGTCGAGCCCGAGAAAAAACCTCCCGGCGGATGTCGGACGTCCGACTTTTCTGCTCTGGCCGTCTTTGTCTGTCCTTTTCCTTCGGNTCGCGGGAGGGTTTCGATGCGTTTGCTTCTTCCGGTGCCTGATTTCTGGGCCTTTGGTTCTGGCTTTCTTTTGTCTGGCCCGGGGCTCAGGGGCTGGTCGGAGTTCCTTTCCTGCCCAGGGGGCCTGTGTCTGATTTTGAGTTGCGACGTTGTCGATTCTTTTTGCGTTTCCTGGCGGCCCTTTTGGCTCTGTCAGGGTTTGCCGGATCCAGCGTTCTTGCGTCTTTGTTTGGCGCCGTTAGGCTCTGGCTTCTTCCTTTCGGCAGGGCTCCCGGTCTTGGCGATTGTCGGACGTCCGACAATCCTACTGGTTTTCCGGCTCGCTCTGCTGGTCGGACGTCCGACAGGCTTTCTTCTGGCCCGTTGAATTTCAGGAAGTGCGCAGTCGATATTAACAGAGTATGGCTGCGCAGGATCTGCTAAAACGGCTTTCGGCTGGTTTGTTCCGCTCCGGGTTTCTCGGCTCTCTTGGGGATGCGTTTCACTATGTTCTCTTCGCTCGGAGATCTGGAGTGTTCGCCCCTGTCCTGGGTCTTTCGGGGGCCGAGGCCGGAAAGAGGTATGGCTTTTTGCAGGCCGATCCTTCAGTCTGGTCTGTGGCTCGCGAGCAAGGGTTCCAGCGAATTCCGGGGTCTGAAGTCAGCCTGCCGGGTCGGGATCTTTTTTTGGGTGCGCAAGGCGATGCCGGTCTGGACTACCTGCTGGTTGTGGATGGTCCNGANGGCGCTCTGCCCGGGGATGAGTTTATGCAGCTGCTCTTTCTCGCAGAGCTGGGGCTCCAGGAGAGCGATTCCGGTGGCGCCGATTTGCCTGTCTGGCTGGACGACTCTCTGTCCTATCTTCTTCGAGCACCCAGTCCTGTGCTGGTTCTTTCCGAGCCGGGGTCGGGTTCGGAGCTCCTGGTGCAGGCCTTGCTGGAGGCAAGGTTTGGCCTGGACGATGCCGTAGTATTTCACCCCGGCCGGTTATCCGAGGAAGTACAGCTAAGAGAATTTTTCGGCGATCAGGCAAGCGCGCGTTTGGGGGAGGCCTCGGTGGTCCCGGTTATGGAGAGGGGCGCACGGGCCATTGTGATAGAAGAAGTCTCCGATCTGTCCCAGTCGATGCAGTTACGGATTCTGGCTCTGCTCACGGATCCGGAAAGCAAGCTGTACTGGATTTTTACAAGCTCCAGGGATCTCGGCGCCATGGCCGAGGCCGGGAGGTTTCAGCCAGCCTTGCTTCGGCAACTGCGCCAGGGGGAGCTGCTCCTTCCTCCTGTGCGAAGTCAGCGCGATCGAGTTCCAGAAGAAGTGGAGCGGTTACTCAGGTCCTACCGGCGCCAGTTCGGGCGAAACATCGTGGTTACTGGCGAGGCCCTGGAGGCTCTGCGGGGGCATGACTGGCCTGGGAACTGGCAGGAGCTTCGCGATACTTTGAAGTCCGCATTCTTGTTGTGTCCCGGTTCGGAGCTCAGGCGGGTTGACTTGCAGTTCGGAAACTGGAGCCAGGGGGATGCCGACGATTTGAATCTGAGGCACAGAACGGCAGAACTGGAAAAGTCTTTATTGCTCCAGGCCTATGCTCTGCATGGCGGAAATCAGGTGCAGATGGCAAGAGCACTTGGCATTTCCCGGGGCTCGCTGCAATATAGAATGAATAAACTGGGCCTGGGCGGAAGGGACGAGTGACAGATCATAAAGAAATGGTTACCCAGGCCGGGTTCTCGATTCGTATTCTACCAGATCGAGGGGTCTGCAATGTTTCCCGGGAAGGCCGATTAGAGTTTCCTCAGGGCGGGGCAGGGTCTTCTGATCAGCAGGTGCCCGGTATTATCTTTATTGGCAAATCATTCGAGCCAGTCCTGGACACGGATGATTTCATTCTGGTGCCCAATCGGTCCCGTCGCCTGGTGATTCCCTATCGCCTGGGGGAGAGCAGGGGGCGACACATTCTTTTGCCCTGCGGCTCAGCCAGTGATCAGTATCCAATAATGGTCGCCTATTTCCCTTCGGCCAGGCAGTTGCTGGATGCGGGGACCAGGTATCGCGGGGCGCCCTGGCGATACGTTGTCCTGGAGCCCNATGTGGCCAGGATCGATCTAATGAGCTTGAAGGTCCACAGGCCCGAATTCAAGACTTTCCTCCTGAAGGAGGAGGGCCAGGAAGGGCCAGGTGCTACAGCGGCTGAAGAAAAGGTGCGTGCCACGGACCTTGTGAATCAGGGAGGCGCAAGCGAGCATGTGTCCAATCCAGTTTTTCAGGCACGCCTTCATCTTCGTAACCTTGCACTGGAGCGAATGACGGACCTACCGGTGCGATTCCATCTGAAAGCCGAGGAGGTGGACTTTATTCGCACATTCCTCGGTATCATGATCCAGAATGAACGCGAAAATCCCGAACTGGAGCAGGTAAAGGAGGAGCTCAGGCGTCTGGACGACTTCTATCGCCTTCTTTCTGTGGCCTTGCAAGATCCCGATGAGTTTGATCGCTCTCTCGAGCAGGGGGTTGGGGAGGTCCTTGCCGGTGAGCTTCTGCCTGTAGTGCGAAATATGCGCTCCTTGAGTAAAGACCGAGAACAGCAAATCCGGTACTGGGAGTGGGAATACCGACTGAATGAGCTTTCTGGAGGAGAGCCATCGGACAAAAAACCGCCAAAATGAAGCAAAAAATTGATTGCTAAACCGGCGGATTGACCATGGAATAAGCATAAGATGTTCTGGGCAACTGTCATTTTGTCAGCTGGCACCCTTTCCGGCCCACCGGCCGGGCAGCCAGTCCAGTTGCGCCCGGATTCACCCCGGGATGCCCGCTCGAATACTGCTCTTGTAGAAAAAGCCGGGGAGGCGGGGCAGGGGCAAATCCGCTCCATTGCTACAAACCCGGGGGGCTTAACAAAAAATCCTCAAGCAGGGCAGCGCCCCGTAGCAGGGACCAATCCCGGTTCCACCAGAGGAATGGAAAGGAGCAGGGGCCAGGAGTCCGGCGCTTCCAGCTACTCCGCTGCTTCGGGCATCAGCACCAGCATCCTTCCTGCTCAGCAGAGGGGTGCAGCTCCTGTTTTTGCCAGCTGGAGTTTGGAGCCTGACATTGGTGGTAGCCCTGCTGAATCGAATTCTGCCACCACGGGATTCTGGAATGTAGNAGCGGTGCAGGGGCTTTCCTCCNGGCATTCGGGTATGATCTGGCGTCTGATTTCCCCCACCGCTCCTGGAAATGCGCCGCCCATGGTCCGTGTTGGCCACGATGGAACATGCAATACTCTAAATAGAAACACGGTTGCCCGGCTACCCTGGGCTGGAACTCTGGCCTTTAAACCCCAGATAGAGAGGCTTTGCCGTTATGTCGAGGAGCAATCCCGGCGTGGCTCGACTATTGTCAGCCATGAAAAAACTCACCCGAGAAGTGAACGATCAGGAGATCTGCCGTCGGCTGGAGATTCTGATCAACTCAGAAAAAGAGGATCTTCCCCCTTCCTCAGTAAAAAGTCTTCTGGAGGATCCGGCGGACTTCGATCCATCCATGGTTTCCGAGCCTTACACTCAGTATGTGAAGCACTATCTTTACATGGTAAAGAGGGAAGAGCGGAACAGAGAGAAGCAGCGGCAGGAAACGGAGAGCCGAAAGCAAGAGAAGTCGGTACGCAAGAAGTCATCCAAGAAGAGGGCTTCGGCCACTGCGCCCAAGAAAAAGGGGAGCGCAGCCTCAAAGACTGCCCGGAAAAAGAAATCTGCATCAAGCTAACTGGTCCAGGAAGGGGAACTTCTGAAGGGAGGCTTTCTGTTTGTTCGTCTTCCATGTCGGCCCTTGTATAGTTTTTCCTGAGTTCCATGTGCGTCCGCCGTCCAGGAGCGATTCCCGGATTAGTCTTTCTCCTGATATTCTTGTAGCACTCCCTCTGTCATCNGTCATCNGTCATCGGTCATCCGAAGGGCTCTGGATCAGGCAACCCCCCTGAAAAAGCAGTCAGGCTACAGCAAACTGGCTTTGCCCATCGGCCTGCAACCAAGCAGGTTTCCCATTCTAAAAGCTATAGGCTCCAGGAATCTAGGCCCGGAAGAGGCCGCCTGGCGCTCCTTTCCGACCAGCCTTTACCTGGCGATTTCTGGATGAAAAAGTCGGGAAAGTCTCCCGGTTGATTCTCTGGCCGGCTCCCTGGCGAAGGGGGGCAGCACACGCTTCCAGCCGCAGGCCCCGGAGCTTCAGGGTTTGCTTTCTCGGAGGNCAGTTAGTGGCGACTAAAACTCAGCACTTTTCTAGTCGCTGCCTGGAATTACGCAATGCCTGCAGCCGATATCAATACTGCGCAGGCCTATTCGTCTCAGCCAGTACCACTGGCAACTATACATCTTGCCTCTCTGGCCACCTTTGTGTGTGTCATTCCCGGTCGATGTCAATGCCGCTGCTCCGTTCTCTTCTGCTCTGGCTCTGGTCGCAGCGGGTCAAAAAATAGAATTATGAGCAACTGTACACTGGCTTGCCTTCGCCTGTCCAGGGGATCCTTGTTCAGTATCAATTAGACGAGGCTTGCGCTGCCAGCTTAAGCATCAATTCCAACAAGAGAATGTGGCTCCCGGTAGATTTGAGTCGTAATCATCGTCGTCGTTAAGGCCCCGATCCAGGGAAGTAGAGTCTTCTAAAATGAGACCACACCATGCCAGGGCTCCCAACTTCCCGGATCCCCATGGCCCAATCTCCGCCTCCATTCCGAAGTCCCATCGGGTCATGGTCATTCCCGAAAAAGCCTCCAGCCTGGCACAGTAGGGGCCTTCGGATGCCACGCCAAAGAAGTCACTGGCTCGCAAATGAGCAGTATTTTCCAGGGCCGCCCATATTGAGGCACTTACTCNNCNATCTGCCCAANTNTAAACAGATANTGNGCAANGGCCCNTTTNGNAACAGTTCTATTTCACAAGGATGGNCCTGGATCATTTGTGGTAGCACTGGCAGCAAAGGAACAGTTAAGCCGGCGGCAGCCTAANTGNTCTCCTGATGGATCGGGCTAAGTGCCAGTGCTCTATCAGTGGAGCCTGCAATCCGTCAGACATCCCCGGCATCGTTGGAGCTTGCCTGGGGTGGCCAGGCAAGCCAGGCCATTCCTCTGATAGCGCCCTAAATGACAGCATTCCACCGTTTAACTGCCAAATCAACGCTCCTACCCCCTGATCTGCGGCGTAACTGTTCGGTTTCTGGCGCATCGGGAGCCAGATTTGTTCCGCCGCGGCTCACCACCGGAAATCGGCACAAAATGGGGAGGGGAGCCCCGTAGATATCGATGGCCTGGCCTGCCTGCACAGGGGAAGGCTAGAAGATGAAGGCGGCAGCGGCGGAACATGAGAGGAGAGGGTGCCAGAATGGCATGTGCATGTCGGACAGCCAGCCCATGAAATTTTGGCGCCCGCTGGATTGGGTTGGCTGGGGGCCAGTGAAGGACCCGCGGGATTGGGCGGCTTCCTGGCTCGGCCATCGGCGCTCCAGTGTTAGGTGGTTATGGTGCCTGCCGGGGGTTCGCTGGTTTTGTAGGTGCGGAGGCTGCAAAGGGAGTGTTTAGGCGGTATCCGGAGGATGGGTCCGTAAGGGGCGGTGTCAGGAGGAAGTGCGCTAGAAAGCTATGAATAGTTGAGTCCGGAGCGGATAGAAGTGAGGAAAAGTGAGCAGTTATAGGGCGAGCAGTCCATGCCCGAAGGGTGGAAGATTTGGAGGAAGGGCGGTGCTCCCGTAAGGGGCCGGAGGCGAATCGGATGGGATCCGAACGAGGAGGGGCTGCTGGATCAGGTAGGTCGGGAATTTGCTTCGGTATGCTCTGGTGGGGCAAGGATAATACCCTTATTTCCCGGGAGTGGTTAGATTTTTGAGGAAGCATTCCTTGAAATGGCGAAAAATAAGCAGAGTAGTCTCACTAGAGGGGCTGGGGGCAGCTTGGAAGGGCCCCGGCCAGGGGGAGGCATACTGGGTGGCGCAAGGGAGGCTCAAAAGTAAGCAGAAATGGAGTATCTAGGGTGCGCGACAAGCTCAGCCGGGTTTAGGGTGGCCAGAAGTGCGGAAAAACAGGCAGTAATTGCCTGGAATTGCATTTCATCCAGGTGGCGGGCTCCCCTCGAAATGACTTGTGGATGCTGTGAGTGCTTGTTTATTGGGTATATGGCTGAATCCATCCGGGTAAAGGTGAAATGTCATGCTTGCGGGAACGAAATCCGTGGAACCGCCAAGTATGGCTCCGGCCACTATGTTGCGGAAGGTGTACCTTTTGAATTCATTGCTACAGGCAAAATAGAGTCCGATAAAGGGCGCCGTGTAAAGGGCGAGGTGGTCTGCATCTGCCCCAGTTGCACCGTAAAAAACAAATTCCAGATTTGAGTGCTCCCAGGGCCTTTCTATTCGATTTCGGTTGCCGGCATGCGGCGCCGCTCATTCATTGAAGCAATATGGGCAAACAAATCACAGATTTTCCGGTTTCTACCAGGCGCCATAGCGCAGCGCATGTGCTGGCCCAGGCGATCACAGAGAAATTTCCGGGGGCCAGTCTGGCCATCGGCCCGGACACGGAGCACGGCTTTTTCTATGATGTTCTGACCGACCCTCCAGTGCAGCAAGAGGATCTCAAGGATCTTGAGAAGCGGATGAAGAAAATTGCCAGGCAGGGCCAGGTTTTCGAGAGGTACCACCTGCCCATAGATGAGGGGATTGCCTATTTGAAGCAAAATCAGCAGCAGTTCAAGGTGGAGATGGCACGGGCTCTCAAAGAAGGCGGTGAGTCGGAGCTGTCTTTCTATAAGAATGTGCTGAAAAATGGGCAAACAGAATTCATAGATATGTGCAATGGGCCGCACGTAGAAAAAACATCAGAACTGGGTGCTTTTAAGCTAGTTTCGGTGAGCGGTGCATACTGGAAGGGGGACGCCTCCGGGCCTCAGTTGCAGCGAGTTAGCGGTCTTCTGTTTAAGACCGACGAAGAGCTGAAGCAATACGAATGGATGATGGAGGAGGCCAGGAAGCGGGATCATCGCAAATTGGGCCAGGAGCTGGAGCTGTTTACCACCAGCGAGAAGATCGGCCCCGGGCTAATCCTGTGGCTTCCTCGGGGCAATGTGATTAAAGATCAGCTGGAAGAATGGGCAAAAGTAACCGAAAGAAAAGAGGGCTATTCCCGGGTGACAACTCCTGTTATTACCAAAGAGGAGCTTTTTTATACCTCCGAGCATTTGCCTCACTATAGCGACCATATGTTTCCACCCATGGAGATGGATAACACCAGGTATTATATCAAACCGATGAACTGCCCATTTCACCACACAATCTTTGATGATCGGCCCCGGAGCTATCGGGAGCTGCCTCTGAAGCTTACTGAATATGGAGTGTGCCACAGATATGAGGATTCTGGATCCCTGTTTGGGACCATGCGTGTCCGGGCTATGTGGATGAACGATGCTCATATATATTGCGCCGAGGATCAGGCAGTTGAAGAGTTTAAGAAAGTGATTAAACTTCATGAGTATTATTACAAAATATTGGGCATTAATGAGTATCATATGGTGCTTTCTCTGCGTAATCCAGAGAATGATAAGTATCATGGTGATGAGGCGATGTGGAAAAGGGCGGAATCCCTGACCCGGCAGGCCATGGAAGAATCCGGAGTGGACTTTATAGTAGAAGAGGACGGGGCTGCCTTCTACGGCCCGAAGATGGACTTTCAGATCAAGTCATCCATTGGACGAGAGTTTACGGCCAGTACCTGTCAGCTGGATCTTTTCATGCCGGAGAAGTTTGATTTAAACTATGTGGCAGCGGACGGATCTTATCAAAGGCCTGTGTGCATTCATCGAAGTCCGCTGGGCACTCATGAGCGCTTTATTGGTTTCTTGATCGAGCATTTTGCCGGGGCCTTCCCGCTCTGGATGGCTCCCGAGCAAGTGAGAATTCTCCCCGTGAGCGACGGTTTCCTGGAATACGGGAAGAAACTGGAGTCCTTTTTCAAAGAGCAGGATATTCGAGTTACACTGGATATCGGAGAGAGTCTGGGCAAACGGATCCGCAATGCAGAGAAGATGAAAGTTCCCTATATGCTGGTGGTGGGTGAGAAGGAGCAGAGTTCAGGCCATATCAATGCCAGGAACTATTTTACCGGAGAGCAGAAGGACTATGACCAGGCGGAGTTTCTTTCTATGCTGCAGGAAGAGATCCGGGAGAAGCGGATTCAGGAAAGGGTGGAGAAGAAGCAATCCTGAGCCCCTGTTATCGCCTCTTGCCTCGTCTGTGCGGGATTCGCTCTCATCTTGACTGGATGGGATAGAATCGGCTTTCTTCTATAGATAGGGGCGGGAATACTCGCTACTCCTGGTTTCAGAACCCGGTAGCAGCATTGTGGGCAAAGCCGGGGTTTCCCTGGATTTCTTCATTCCGGAACCAGAGTCTCCACGGTTTCTTTCCGGTGTTCTTCAGCCGCCAGGCCTGGTTGTCTCTATTTCGTGCCCCTGGCCGGGGTCCTTGCTTCACGGGGCCGCAAATGACGGTGCTCGCTATTTGAGACTGCGTCGCAGTTTTGTTCCGCATCATTCACTCCGAACAAATTTTGATGGAAACTACAGTCCTGTTAGATTAGTTCTAAATCCAGAATGATTCAATCCAGCGAGACGTTCGATGTTTCGCTTTCAGGATGATAGGAGATTGATATGGCAGAACTAAAGGGAAGCAAAACCCATCAGAATTTGAAAGATGCCTTCGCCGGTGAGTCTATGGCGAACCGACGTTATCTGTTTTTCGCAAAGCAGGCAGACGTAGAAGGTTTTCCTGACATTGCTGGTCTCTTCCGTGATACTGCGGAAGGAGAAACCGGACATGCTCACGGTCACCTGGAATATATGAAGAAAATCGGTGACCCTGCCACAGATCTTCCCATCGGCGATACCGAAGCCAATCTAAAAGCTGCTGTAGCTGGCGAAACCCATGAGTACACTGATATGTATCCTGGGATGGCCAAGACAGCTCGAGATGAAGGTTTCGATGAGATTGCTGATTGGTTCGAAACTCTGGCCAAAGCTGAGAAATCTCATGCTGGTCGATTTGAGCAAGGACTGAAATCTATCAGCTAATTGTGGTAGGGCCGGCCTGAGGGCCGGCTCGCCTGTTTTTGCATTCGCAATTTCAGATTTTCAGCGGAGAGGAGCCAGTGTTACAACAAACAGATACAAGCAATGCCATCTACGATCCCATGGATGTAAAATACTGGGATCCCCAGTCCTTGCAGGCTGAGTTAGAACGTTCTTTTGATATATGTAATGGCTGCCGGATGTGCTTCAAGTACTGTCCCAGCTTTCCCACTCTTTTCAGCATCCTGGACGGCTACGCAGACGGTGATGTAAAACAGATCAAAGAGAAGGATCAGAACCAGGTGATCGATGAGTGTTACCACTGTAAAGTCTGCTACGTAGCCTGTCCTTACACCGACAAAGATGATCATGCATTTAATTTAAATTATCCTGCGCTGATGCAGAGGGCTGTGATTGTACGGGCCAAGAAGCAGGGCGTGCCCATGCGGCGAAAAATGCTGCAAAATGCGGATTTGCTTGGAAAAGTAAATACCGGCCTTATTTCACGATTAGCCAACAAAGCCCTGGCCAGTAACTTTCATAGGGCCATTGCCCAGACCATTGTTGGAATCCACAAAGAAAAGAAGCTGCCGGAATTCCATAGAACAAGTTTTCATCGGTGGTTCCATCTGCGAAAGAAGAAGATGGAAAAAGAGGGTCGGTCTCTGGAAGTGGATCCGGCCAACAAAGTTGTTCTATTCTCCACCTGTTTCGTAAACTACAACAATCCACAGGTAGGCAAAGAGGCAGTGGAGGTTCTGGAGCGGCATAAGTGTGAAATCCAGTGTCCTTCCCAGAACTGTTGCGGCATGCCGGGTCTGGAAAGCGGGGATCTAAAGTGGGTGCGCAAAAAGATGCGAGCCAATCTAAAATCTCTGCATCCTTATGCGGAACAGGGCTATAGAATTCTGGCTATTAATCCCACCTGTTCTCTCACTCTAAAGGAAGAGTATGTAAACTTTCTGGAAGGAGAGGAGAGAGAAAAGGCAAAGCTGATCGCGAAGCAGACCCGGGATCTTCATGAATTTCTTTTTGAACTCAAGCAAGAAGACAAATTCGACCGTAACTTCAAGAGCTCACCGGAATCAGTGGCCTATCATGTTCCCTGCCATTTGCGGGCTCAGCATATTGGGTTCAGAAGCCGGGATCTGATGAAACTCATTCCGGAAAATAAGATCGGGCTGGTTTCTGAATGTTGCAGCCACGATGGCACCTGGGCTATGCGAAAAGAATACTTTGAACTCAGCATGAAGCAGGGAAAGAAAGCGTTCGATGAACTCAAAGAAAAGGAAGCCAACGTAGTAACAACAGACTGTCCTCTGGCTGCCATTCAGCTGGAGCAGGGTATGGAGCTCAATGAACGGCCTCTACATCCAGTGCAAATCTTGAACCGAGCCTACAAAAGCCCGGAAGAAGGGGGGTTTGCTGCAGCTGTTCCGGAAAAGTCCGGGGGTTGATCCCCGGATTTAGAAAGCCACTTGCAAGTCCTTTTCCCGGGAGCTCAGCACTGCACCATGGCGCTGGAAACTCTGAGCCGGGACCAGGACTGCTTCGAGCAGCAAGCGCCGGATCTGTCGTAGCCATTTTGTATAAGAGATTTTATTCTGCGCATTTGCCGTAGAACAAGGGAGGAAACCATGACCAAGATTCAACCATCCGATATAATGCCCCTGGAACAATATGACAGGGTGCGCGATGAATACAGACAGAGAATTTTCGAGATCAAGAAAGCCCGCCGAATAGGTGTAGGGGAATATCTGAATTTCCTTTTTGAGAATGCAGATACAATGAAATACCAGATCCAGGAGATGGCCCGGGTAGAGCAGCTAAAAGACGATACGGCGGTAAAGCATGAAATCGAAACCTACAATGAGCTGGTGCCTGATCCAAATGAGATCACCGCAAGCCTCCTCATTGAAATCAATGATCCGGCGGCTCGAGCATTTAAGCTAAGGGAACTGGTGGGACTGCAGGATTCCGTTAGTATGCTCATCGACAAAGATTATCAGGTTCAGGCTGAGTTTGATGATCGCCAAATTACCGATGGTAAGATTTCATCGGTTCACTATCTGCGGTTTCCCCTGGGGGAAAAGGCTGCAGATGCATTTCTTTCCACTTCTGATGTGGAACTTCTAATTACACATCCAGCTTGCAGCTATAGACAGCCCTTGAATCAGGAACAGTTGGAAGCTATGAAAGAGGATCTTCGAGCCAGCCGAAGCTAGCACCGGTTTTCGTTGGACTCCCGGTGGCCCCCGGGCATTATCCGTCCGATGTCCGGTCCCTTTTTGTTTTTCCATAGTCGGGCCGGGACTCGTCCAGGGTCCTGGTTTTCAAGGGCGGATGCAGCTGCTATGTGCGCAGAACAGGCATCCCTTCCTTATCTGCTTCGACCCCGGAGGATTCCTCGGTGGCGTCGCGGCCTTCTTCGAATCACGATATCTGTCTGCCTTTCCTGGTTCACCCTGGGTTCCTCTCTGTCTGCAGAGGAACCCAGGGATTTCTCCAGGATTTCGGAATCTGTGGTCCAGATCAATGTCGAGTCAGTGGCCTTCTCTTACAGGGATCCATGGCAATCGCCACAGCTCCAGGGTAGCGGCGGTACAGGCTTTATTATAGAAGGAAATCGAATCATGACCAATGCCCATGTGGTGAGCGGGGCTGTGCAGATTCGAATCAAGCGTCCATCCCAGAAAAAGGATTATCCGGCTCGGGTTTCCTTCATTGCTCATGACTGTGATCTGGCAATCCTGACGGTTAATGATCCTGAGTTCTTTCAAGGTGCCAGGCCGCTTCAAATTGGCAGTCAGCCTTCCCTGAACACTCCGGTTACCGTGCTGGGATTTCCCATCGGAGGGAATCGCCTTTCCATCACTCGTGGCGTGGTTTCCAGGATCGACATGGATGTTTATAGCCATAGCGGGGTGGATGCTCATCGCATTATTCAGGTGGATGCAGCCATCAACCCCGGGAACTCCGGTGGCCCGGCCATTCAGGATGGCAAGGTCATTGGCGTGGCCTTTCAAGCCATTACTTCCGGAGAAAACCTGGGATATCTCATCCCTCCAGTGGTAGTGGAGCGCTTTCTTAAAGACATAGAGGACGGTAGCTACGAAGGCTATGTGGAGTTTGGAGTTCTCGACAACCCCGTGCAAAATCCAGCTCAAATTCAGGCTCTGGAGGTTTCGGGCCGGCCTTCGCCGTACTTTGGTGTGCAGGTTTACCGGATCATTCCTGGATCTACCGCAGCGGCCGGATTAAAACCCGGGGATGTGCTTCTGAAAATCAACGGCCATGAGATTACCGGAGAAGGGGATGTGGAGCTCGAGGGCACTCTGTATCCTTATCTGGAGCTTGTGGATCATGTATTTGAAGGGGATCCCATCGAAATTGAATATCTGAGAGATGGAAAAAAGGGGAAGGTTTCTCTTAAATCCAGGCGGAGCGATGTGCTCACTTTCAAACGACGGAAGTACGGCCAACCTCCGGAGTATTATCTATTGCATGGCTATCTTTTTCAGCCCTTGAATGCGAACCTGATGGATGCTATGGACAGGCAATGGGCTTCAGAGGGGCGGATTCAAATTCTGTATCGCTATCATTATCACCTTTTTCATGGATTATACAGGGAAGGGAGCGTGGATGTAGTGCTGACCCGACGTCTGGCTCACCCTGTGAATGCATACGGGGATCGATACCTGAGTCAGATCGTTGAGTCGGTGAATGGAACCAGGGTCCTGAACTTTGTGCAGTTTGCAAAACTTGTGCAGGAGCAGCGAAAGAAAGGGGACGTGGTCATTCGCTTCAAAGATTCGGAAGTGCCTCTGGTGCTGGATGCAGAGCAACTAAAGGGCGGCGCTGATCAAGACATTGCTACAAGATATGGAATCCAGCAATTGTTTCGCGCAGATGGAGGTGGAAAATGATTCGGAAGGTCCAGATCGGTTTTCTGGTGCCTCTGGTCCTGATATCAGGAGCCACCTTCTCTTTTTTCGTTCGGCCGGTGCTGGCAGATGGCCAGGGGCTTTCCAGTTCGGTTTCCGGATGGTCCTTTTCCCAGGAACGCATGCACCAGGGGCTTGTGCGCCTTAGAATCAGTACGGTGCATTACAATCCGGCGCGGCCCTGGGCAAGAGAAGTAGGTTCCACTTTCGATATCACTGGCATTGTTCGTCCGGGGAACCGAATCCTTGTTTCTGCCGGGCCGGTAAAGGATGCGGCGAATATCGAAGTAACTCGCCAGGGTTCCTACAAAAAATACCAGGCCGAGGTGATCCTTTCGGATGCGGAGGCCAATCTGGCAATGCTCTCGGTGCAAGATGCTGAGTTTTTCCAGGGAATGGAGCCTATCCCATTCTCTGCGGATCCATTGCCCGGCCAGACCTATCGAGCCGCCCGGATTGATAGCAGCTTCAGTATAGAAAGCAATGATGTTACTGTTTCTGAGTTGCTGCCTGTGGCAGATTACGGATTCACTCGATTGCCTGTGGCTATCTTTCGTTCTTCGCCGCGTTTTGAAGCCGGTGGCCTGATTCTGGATGGGGAAGGCATAACCGGAATGATTGGATTTGTAGATGGTCAGGATCAGGCCGAAGCTGTGTTTGCATCCCGCTTGCGTCAGTTCGAGAGCATGGTAGATGCCGTTCAGGACAAGCCAGCCAGTGGACGAAGGGAAGGATACACAGGGTTTCCGGTTCAGGGCTTTTTCTATTCCCCTCTGGAGGATCCGGCCTTGAGAAAGCACTATGGCCTGGAGAATTCTCAGGATGGCATTCTGATTACTACGGTACTGGATGGATGTTCTGTAACCGACTCGCTGCAGCCCGGGGATGTGCTCACTCGACTGGATGGCTATTCAGTAAATCCAGCCGGAGATTACAATGATCCTCGTCTGGGATGGCAGCCGGTGGATTTGCTATTTGTTCGAGATGTAAAGGGTGACCTTCGAAAGGTGGGGCAGGAACTGGATCTCGAGATTGTTCGCAAAGGCGAAATAAAGAAGATCAAAATCAAATTGAAATCCTACAGCGGCGGAGCAGAGCGTGTGCCCTGGTCCGAGCCCGGTCCTCCACCTTATCTTGTGCATGAAGGATTTATCTTTGTGGAATTGAGCGTGCCCTATCTGAAAGAAAGGTTCGGCGCGGAATGGCAGAACCGGGCCCTGGCGCTGGCTGCCGTGTACGATTCCGGGAAGTATTACAAGCCAGGAGAAAAGAAGGATCGGATTCTGGTGCTCTCAGATGTCCTGCCCGCGGACTCTACCAGAGGCTTTGAGAGGTTTGCAGGAGAGCAGCTGGTTCGAATCAACGGAAAAGAGGTCCATTCTTTGAACCAGCTTGCCCGTGCGGTTGAAGGGAAACCCGGATCCATTGCAGTGCTGGAATTTCGCTCCGGACGAAAGCTCTATGTTCCCACAGGGGCCGGCAATGAAGCCCTTCGGCAGGCCTATGGCATAGAGAATAAATCCAGACTTCGAAATTAGGAAACCGGGTCTTCCTCGTTCCAAATCGCCAGGGGTCGCTGGATCATGGATGGCACCACCATTCCCTGGCCTTTTTTATGAGCTCATAGTGACTGAGAGCCTTCAGAGCCCGTCCCGCATATTATGGCAGGATTGCTTTTTCTAAAAAAGGTTTCGATTTTCACAGGATACGGAAAGGTATTGTGCCGGTGCAAGTAGATGCCTGGATGTCGGCAGTGTCAATAAGCCGTCTACAGGCTTCCAGAAATCAGTTGAGATTATTCGATGAAGTACTTCATCCCGAACCGGGCTTTTAGGTCGTTCTCAACCGGGGCAACGGTGGATTGATCGGGCCTCAAATCATAGGTATGCATGGGCACTTCCAGGGTTGCTTCCAGAATCATCGAACTGGTAGAAATCTGAATACCTGGAGTGAAGAACAGTGTACCGTACTGGGCCCCTACGATTTGATTCTCTCGAAACGGATCGATGATCTTATGTCTGGACTGAAGTCCCAGAAGAACGGAAACCGGGGACCTGGAACTGAGCCCGTAGCCCAGGGACAGGCCAGCGGACACCCTTTGATCTGGATCTTCGCTATCCAGCGCCAGGTCCTGCTCATGACCCAGATCCAATAGCAGGCTGAATCGGCTGCTTCTGAACTGAACAAGCAGATCCATTTCTCGAGCCCTGGCATTGGGTGCATAGGCTCGCCGCGGATCCAGCAAAGTGAGCTCCAGGGCTGCCCGATGGTACAGCCTCTTTTCTCGGAATTGCAGTGCGAAACCTTCTTCCTCACTGAGAGTTAAATAACGATTGCTGTTACGATAGATTGGATTCTGAGTCGGTTGCAGATCGGAGAGTTTCAGATTCGCTTTGGAGCTGCCCTGAAACCTGTACTCCATTAAATCTGCTTCCAGGGGCAGAACCAGAGGAACATTGCTGATACCTGGCGGGTTTCGAAAGAGCGGGCCCATGCCAGGATTGGTTACAGTATTTTGAAACCCAATAGGACCAGCCCAGGTGGAGCTGGATGCCAAAAGCAGAATGGCCAGGAAAAAATGTGCGGGTCGGCGTATCACCTTACTACATAAACAGGGAGATCCGCTGCATTTTCCAGCCTATTTTGCTTTCAGAGGCGGCCAGAAACAGAATCTACAGTCCCCTTTTTGACACTATTTTTCAGGGCCTCTGGGGCTCCTTCCATTACTCAATGGGCCCATCTCTGGATCGCAGGAAATGGATAATTCCCTTTGCTCTGCGTAGAGTTCAGTACGCTGCGTCGAGCGCCCCGGATATCCTGTAGCGGCCCTTCCAGCCTCCGGGCACAAGCCCGGTTCCGGATGTTCTACCGGCCTTCGGTTTCGGGCCCTGCATGGCGGTAGAAATCCTTCACTTATTCGATGTTTCTTTTCTCCGGATTGTCTCGGTGAAATTTTAAGTGCGGATCTGGATTCTTCTGGAATCTGGAAAGCCAGTGGCACCAATGGCGGCCAGAATGATCCCGGAAGCAATTCAGCCCTATCTACCATATATTCTTTTTCTACCTGGCTTTTACCTCCTGATAAAAGGCGCGGACTGGCTGGTAGAGGGCGCCAGCTCCATTGCACGAAGAATGCATATTTCCGATCTTATCATCGGACTGACCATTGTATCTTTTGGAACCTCCATGCCAGAACTGGCGGTGAACATAATCGCAAGCTTCCAGGGCAGTGCGGACCTGGCAGTTTCCAACGTCGTAGGAAGTAACATTGCAAACATTCTTCTGATTCTGGGTGTTACGGCTCTGGTGCGACCTCTTACGGTTCAGTCCAGCACAGTATGGAAGGAGATTCCCTTCAGTTTTCTGGCTGTCATCGTGCTCTTTGTTGTAGCTAACGACCGCCTCCTGGATGGCTCTGAAGAAAATATTCTCAGTCGAAGCGATGGGCTTACCATCATGCTGTTTTTTGCCATCTTTATGTATTATGTAGGCAACCTTGCGGTAAAAGGTCAGGCCGATGCTTTGCTGGACGATCTTCCCGAAGAAACCATGGGAGTTGGAAAAGCGATCCTCTTTACAGTTCTTGGCATGATAGCCCTGCCTCTGGGGGGCGACTGGATTGTGGATGGGGCGGTGACCATGGCTAGAGGGATGGACATAGGCGAAGACATCATAGGGCTTTCCATTGTTGCCATCGGCACGAGTCTGCCGGAGCTTGCCGCCTCCGTTGTTGCTGCGCGAAAAGGGAATTCGGACATCGCTGTAGGGAATGTTGTGGGCTCCAACATTTTCAATATCTTCTGGGTGCTGGGGCTGAGCATGAGTATTCGTCCCATTCCTTTCTCCAGGGCAGCGAATCTGGATCTATTTATGGTTATTGTAGCCAGCCTTCTGCTTTTCCTTTTCATCTTTGTGGGCAAGCGCCATACTCTGGAAAGAAGTCAGGGGCTGGTATTTCTGTTCTTCTACGTGGGCTATCTGGTATTTCGCGGGCTGACGGGATAGCTCGGTGTTGTAAGAGGTCCTGGAGTTGGGCACCATCCAGTCCCTTAGGTCTTTGTTGCATCCTCAGGGCTCATATGGTCAGACGCTCTGAGCATTCCTCGGGAACCGTTCGGACACGATGATGCCGGGTCCCTTTCCCGGTAAAGGTTAGAGAGCTCCTGCCTGTCGTGCCCGGCGCTCCAGTTCCTCCATGGCTTTCAGGCCTTCCGGCCCCATATCCATTGAGTAGTCATTCACATAGAGCGCAATATGATCGCGGATGGCCTGATCTTCCATGGCCTGAGCATGGCACCGGATATACTCCGAAGATTCAATAGGTCTGTCATTTGCATGCTTTAGACTGTTTCGAATGATTTCCGTGATTTCTTCTTTCTGACTCAGGTAATCATTGCGAATGGCGATGAGTCCCAGAGGAATAGGGGAACCTGTGCTTTGCTCCCACCACTCTCCAAGATCCTGCACAAGGTCGGTGTTGAACGTCGGATAGGTAAATCGCTCCTCATGGATGATCACCCCTGCCTCAAACTCTCCATCACGGAGAGCAGGCAGGATTTGATCATAGCGCAGGAATTTCAGAGGAATGGAATATCCCAGTGAGTCCAGATACATTCGAAGCATCAGCGATGCAGTGGTTTCCATGCCGGGAATCAGAATAGGCTTCTTTTGTTCTGCGAGGTATTGTAGTAGTTCTGCGGTGGGTTTTCTGGATGCTCCGGTGACCTGAGAGCTTACAAGCAAAGGGCCACAACCCCGGCCCAGGGCTCCACCGGATTCAAGCATCGTGTATTGATCCTTCATTTTCAAGAATGCATAGCAGGACATTTTGGTCAGTTCGTATCGTCCAGCTCGGGCCTCTTCGTTGAGCTCCTGAATATCCAGGTAGACGGGCTCAAAACGGGGTCCCGCTGGATTATGGATCATCCAGTGAAAAATGTAGGTATCGTTCGGGCAGGGGGAAATGGCAAGTTTCATGATCTGAAGGGGAAGAAGCCGATGAGGATCAGTATCAGTCCAAAGGATGCTATACCGGCAGAAAGCAAAAACAACAGAGGTCCGGACTGCTCCGGAGGGTTCCCTTTGATTCGCGTATGCGGGGTTCCCCGGGCATCCGCATAGAGCAGCGCCTCAAGGTTTTCGCCATCTTTGTGCAGATAGTACAAATCCACCGATACCTCTTCGGTAACTGTATAGTTTCTTCCTTTATAAAGGTAGTTATAGGTGTAGAAATAGGAAACCTCGGGGCTGGGGGGAAAAGAAAATCCGGTACTGGGCACCAGGGATTTGTGTTTCCGTTGCAATCGGTTCAAGTACACAAAAGTGGTTCTTCCCTGGTTTAAAATCTTCTTCTGGAGATCCTGCTCCATGGAGTTCTGCCAGTAGAAAACCAGCGCCAGGCTTCCAAAGACCAGGGTCCATAAAATGCCGGCGATTCGGAATGGGGCGCGGGCCGGGCTCATGCTCCCTGCGCTGGACTGGATTTCAGTGATCTCAAGTCGAATTCGGCGCTTTCCCGGGCCAAAAAGATTCTGGGGCTGGTATGCTGTAGCGCCATACGGTGCTCTATGGCATTCTTGAAGTTCTCAAAGATCTTTTCATCGCTGTAGGCTGGCTCATGATGGGTGAGCACCAGGTTTTTTACTTTCCAGTGCACCGCGCAGTTCACAGCCATGGTATAGCTGGTATGACCCCAGTCGAATTTAGAGAAGGATTCATCCAGGGTGTACTGTGCATCCATAACAAGGAGCTCCGCCTGATCAAAAAAGGCAGCATCGTCCGGCCGGCTCATCAGATCCTCTCCAGTAAACTCCGCATCGGTGGCGAAGATAAAAGTCCCTGCATCGGAACGAAAGCGATAGGCCTGACTTCCGCCGGGATGCTTTAAGGGATGACTGTCCAGTTCCAGACCGCCGTCCAGCTGAATGGGCTCCCCTTTCTTCAACTGATGAAAGTGCTTGGATGATGCGGAGTTGTGGAATGGCATGGGAAAGAACCTTTCCGTGGTCTGATAGGCCATGCGATCTTCCAGGTCCGGCAAAGGTGAATAAAGATGCAGTTCATTTCCCGGGATGTAGATGGGCTTGAAAAAGGGAAGTCCTTGAATGTGATCCCAGTGGGTATGGGTGAAGAAGATGTGGATTTTTCCCTGGCCGCGTCCCCATGGGCCGGCCATTAGCTCATCGCCCAGCGGGCGAAGGCCGGTTCCCGCATCCAGAATATACACATTTCCATCGTCTGAATCCACGCGAACGCAGGTTGTATCTCCGCCCACAACATGGGACAGATGTCCAGGCAGGTGATCCAGGAAGGATGCGATTTGATCTTCGCTTTTCAGACCAGATGCGATGGAGCGCTTCAGGATCTCCTCCAGCTTGATTCTATACTCAGCATTCCGCAACGGTGCCGGCAACGATCCTCTTACTCCATACAGCTTGACTTTCATCTAAATTGGCCTCTGGACTCAGCTACCGGTTGAGTCCGCAATGTCTTTGTAGACAGGCCGCACAGGAAAGCAGCCCATTTTTGGTTTTTTGCCGCAGCGGGTCCGGCCGGTTTAGCGCAGCCATTTCGGGATGAGAGGATTTGAACCTCCGACCCCCTCGTCCCGAACGAGGTGCGCTACCCCTGCGCTACATCCCGATACGGTGCAAAGGCCCGATTCCGCTTTTTATGAAAAGTGTTTTTTGTTTACCCTGTGGCCGCCTAAAAAAATTTGGTCATGGAGGGTAACAAATATGAAGGAGGGCACCAAAATGTCATCAGCCAGTTCTTCCACAGCTATCGTGGATGCAGAGTCCGCTTTAGAAGAAAAGGTCCAACCAGAGGAAGTTCAGCCAGAAGAGCTGACCATGGAGCAGCTGGAGCAGGTATTCGACGTGCTATCTGAGATCACAGATCGTATATCCCTCATGAACAGTATATATGAGTCCAATCTGGAACAGGCCTTTGACGATCTGAAACAGTTCAGTCATACGGTGAGGCAGTGGTCCGCAGATCAGATTCCCCAGGAGATTCGTCGATTCTATCTCAGTCATCTTACATTTCACCGGGAAATCATCGCTGACATTATTGCCGAAGCGCGCAGCCTTCTAATGGAAGAGCGACGGGAGTATCTCAAGACCCTGGTCAAGTATCATAAAGATTATTGTTCCTGGCTGGATACTATGGAAAAGGCTCTTAGCCGATCCTGATCACTGAAACGGGCCCTGGTGCAGTCCGCGAGGCCCGTTTTTTTATACATCCTCCGGCTTATGCCTGGAATCGCATAACAACCGCTTGACAATGGAATGGTCGGAAGGCATTTCCTGAGCATTCCTATGGCAAGGTCCTTATTTCTCTCCCTGATATTGCTTCTGACAGTGAGCTGTGCCGGTTTACAGCCCGTGCAGGAGCCCACGTCTACGAATCTAAGCTTTCCGGAACTGCAGCCTTTTCCACTTCCGGATCGTCCGGTGGCAAGCCTGGACGAACTGGAAAAAGAGCCCATCACCCTGGCTTATTCCCTTCGCTTTGAGTCCCTGGAGGATCCAGATCTCCGTCGCATTGTGGAGCAAAGGGTTCATGGATGGCTCAGAAATATTCCGGTTCGAGGAGCGGTGCTTCCCACATTTCGGATTTCTGCCCAGGATGCCCCTCCCCAGGGATATCCTTATACCCTGCGAGTTCACATCAAAGGAGATGGCGATAACCAGTATTCTCTAAATGCATCTCTGGAGCACAATCCCTCCGGACGAAGCTATGCTGCTTTTCAAAGGAACTTCAGTCTGCAGTCCAGCGGCGATGGGGATGGGCTGGCGCTGTTCAGTGGGCTCTCGGCATTTCTGTCTGATGGCACCGGACCCTCCATGTCTTTTCCTGCTTCTAGCGGCGAAGACCTGAGGCAGTGGATTTCTTTGCTGGGCACCGGTCAGGTGAAGGTGATATCCGGGCAGGAAGCTTCGGTGAAGATTCGTAACCGCAGCGGTGCAGAAGTTCA
Source organism: Leptospiraceae bacterium (assembly GCA_002717505.1). Lineage (GTDB taxonomy): Bacteria > Spirochaetota > Leptospiria > Leptospirales > Leptonemataceae > UBA3465. The sequence goes on along the minus strand of PBEB01000037.1, from coordinate 61,562 downwards.
CTCGGGCACCACTCCTGTTGCCCTGGATCTTCCTGCTGGCGCTTATGAATTCTCAATTAAGCGAAAGGGCATGGAGCCCCGAATTCGTACCCTGATTGTTCGTCCGGCAGGACAGGAAGTGCTGCTGCTCTCCTGGCCGGATGATGAAAGCGCAAGCTCTCTTTCTGTTTTTACGTCTCCGTCCAGACTCCAGGTGGCTCTGGAGGGCACCGTGCAGGGTAGCGCTCCTCTGGCATTCCCATCCTTGATGTCTGGCGAGATTCAGCTCGAGATTGCTCGTAAAGAGGAAGACTCCGGGGAAGCCTTCGTCATGCGAAAGAGCACTGTGAGCATGGGTGAAGGAGAGGATATCACGCGTTATTATCCGTTTGAATACTACATTGATTTTATTCGCACCCCTGAGCCGGGAAACCTCTGGGCTTCGAACCAGGCATTAAAGGCCGTGCGAAAAGATGCTGGTCAGCTCAAACTTGAGATTGTCCGCAAGCAGGATGGACTGCCGCCGGGACTACTTTCGCAGCCCCTGGATGCCATGGATCAGAGGATTCGCATCACTTTTACGCCGGGGGAAGATCTAAATTTTGGGCTTAGCTCGGGACAGGGCAGCGATCGACCTTATCTCTCTATCAAAGGGGATCGACTGTTCTTCCTTTCGCCGGAAACCGGCTCAACCAATGAGTTCCTGCGTCCGCCACCGGGCGAAGGGCAGCTTGAAGTGCTGGAAATCTTCTATAGTGAAGAGGATCAGAATCTGGAGATTCGTTTGAATGGAGCTGAAATCTATGATGGCCCCTATCGCAACTCCGGATACTTCAGCCTCTATCTTTCTGGCTCAAATCAATCCCTGCCAGTTCAGGAGATGGAAGTAAGGGCCGGTCCGATGGTGGGCAATGCAATCATAGAATGGGGCCGTTCCCTGGCTTTTGATCTGGGGCGTTCCCTGGGGCTGTACAAAAGGCTTCGGGAAGTGCCAGAAGAAAGCGGACAGAATTAAGCAGGGCCGCAGGGCCCCCGGTACGCTCCAGTGTCCGGAACAGATTAGAACACGAGAACCAATATGAAATCCAAGTCTATCATTGTCTTATTCGCATCTATTACCGTCCTGGGGCTGATGCACTGTCGATCCGCACAGCGATCGGATGCCGTGGAGCGAGAGACTCCAGCGAATGTGGACCCGGCGAAGCTGGCAAAAAGTCGGGAACTGATCCGCCAGGGCAATCTGGCTGTTGTGCAGAAGCAGTATTCCAGGGCTCTGGACCTGGCCAACCAGTCTATTCAGGTCCTGCCTTTGTTCGAAGGCTACTATCTGAAAGGTCTGGCTTTGAGCCGGGCCGGCAAGGAATCGGAAGCCCTGGAAGCGTTTGAGCAGGCAGAAAGCATCAATCCTACAGATCAGCAGCTATTGCTTACCTCGGGTTTGCTCTATGATTCGCTGAATCAGCCAGAAAAGGCCCAGGAGAAATATCTTAAACTCACTGAAGCGTATCCCAATGATCCGGTGTACTGGTACCGGGCCGGCGTAGGCTATAAAAACCTGGGGGAACTGGACAAAGCTTACGAATATCTGAAGAAATCACTGAAAGATGATTTTGAACACATCGACCAGGCCTATCTGCAGTTAGGTGATGTTTGCCTGGAGCAAAAGAAATACGAAGAATCCGACAAGTATTTTGCCCTGGCTGGCAAGAAGAACCCAGAGATGGAAGAGGCGAATACAGGTCGAAATGCCAGTCAGTCCGCCCGGTTAATGGATCAGGGAAATGAACTCCTGCAAGCGGGGAAGGTTACGGAAGCCATTGCAATCTTTCAAAAGGCTGTGGACACCAGCCCTAAGTCGGCAGCTCCGAAATTTTTGCTGGGAAATGCCTATCTACAGAACAATGAACCGGCCAAAGCTCTCAAGTACACAGAAGAAGGAATCAAGCTCAGTCCTGACTCAGTAAGTGGTCGAATCATTCATGCTACTGCTCTTCGTAAGAATGGAAAAACCCTGCAGGCTCGCAAAGTGCTGGAGGAAGGACTGGAGAGAAATCCAGAAGAAATTGAACTGATCAACCAGCTGGGATTGGCCTGTCGTGACGCTGGAGACACAAAATGTGCTCTGGTTCAATTCGAAAAAGCCCTGAAGATGAAGCCGGACCATTATCCCTCCAGGCTGAACGCATTCTACACGTATATCGATGCACGTCGCTACGATGAAGCGGAAAGACATCTAAGTGCACTGGAAAAGCTTTCCATGCCTGAGAAAGAAAAGGAGCAGGCCCGCACCTACTTCAAGCTGGCCCGCTATCTTGGCACAGGGGATAGATACTTTGAAAAGAATGAATTCTACCGCGCTGTGCTGGAATACCAGAAGGCCCTCAAGGTAGACTCCAAAAGCACGGCTGCTCTGAACTCTCTGGGCCGAACGGAATTGCTCCGACGTCGGTTTGGTGTGGCGGAAAATCACTATAAGAAAGCGCTAAAGGTAGACTCGGAAAATGTTCAGGCCCTGGAAGGATTGCTCAGACTTTACACCCAGGTCGGCAACGCTGCAGCAAGACGAAATATACAGATCCGGCTGGAAAAACTGAGCCAGACCAACCCCGAGGCGGCCGTAGCCTTTGGCCGCATCTATGAGGATGATCAGAAATGGAAGGAAGCGGAGAATCATTACGAGAGGCTTTTGAAGAGATACCCGGAACATGAACTGGTTCGCCGAAGGCTTTCCTATGTAGTGTATCGTCAGGCTCTGGAGGCGAATCGCAGGAATGATCCCAATACGGCCCTTCGATTAATCGCACGAAGCGAAAAGCTGGATCCCAATCTGCCAGGTCTTGCCAGCGCCAAAGAAGTGATCCAGGACAATAAGAAACATGCTCGATTTTTGCCTGAACTGGAACGAGCCGAGGACACCTATCAGTCCGGCCGCTTCGCAAGGGCTGAAGTGCTATTTCGTAACCTGCATGCCAAATGGCCCCGGCCTGCATTTCTCGTTCGGATTGCAGATAGTCTGATCCAGCAGGGAAAGGAGCAGGAAGGCTTTCGACTGCTGGAAAAGGCTGCAGCCGAAAATCCATCCAGCACCGAGGTTCGGGAAGCCATGTATGCCAACTTCATTCGTGCCGGCCGTGCCGATGAAGCGAAGAAGGGCTTCCAGGGCATTGTAGATTCTAAAGAGGATGCTTACTATAGCCATTATAAACTGGGTATCATCCATCTAATGAACGATGATCCGGAAGAAGCATTCGATTCCTTTCAGACTTCCCTGATTTATCGTCCGGACTTCATTCCTGCGCGGCTGGCCAGAGGAGTGGCTCTTTATGAGCAGGGCAAACAATCGGAATCAGAGAAAGATTTCAAGGAAGCCTTGAAATACGATACCTTCGGAAAGGAATTGGCTCGTCTGAACCTGGCATTGATCGATTTGAATTCCAACGAAGAAGCTCGAGCCAGAAAGTCGCTGGAAGACATGGTAAGGATGTATCCAAACTTCAGTGATCCGCATTACCATCTATCATTCCTGGACTTTGAATCCGGAAACTATCGTCAGGCCTTGAATCACATTGACCGAGCCATAGAGCTGGAGACCACCGCCGAATATCATAAAGCAAGAGCCAGAATTCTGGAAAAGATGCCAGGCCAGAGAGTGGCTCTGGAAAAGACCTACAGAACCATACTCCAGGATTTTCCATCTCTTCCAGACAAAGATCGAGAAGAGGTGAGACAGAAGTTGGCTCGGCTTTCTAACGGTCAGGCTCGTGCACTTTCTCCAATGGCCCTGCCTGCCGTGGATCCGGTGAAGGTTGTGCGTCATCGGGATATGATCATTTATATAGAGAAAACCCGGGTAGTTGCTGCCAGGCTGGGTTCTGAGTCGCCGGTTTATACCAGAAGATTCGATGCCCCGATCATGGATGGGGTTCAGGATTACTGGATCTATGTGGCCTTTCGCAATCGTATTATCAGTCTGGATCCGGTAACCGGCGAGACAGTGGATCAGTGGGATATGCCGGAGGTCTGCAGACTTCTGGGCTCGGATGGGCAGGTTGCCGCCATTACAGGAAAGGGCTGTGGTCCAGGCAAGGAACTGGAGCTAAAGGCACTGGGTAATACTGCGGATGAAAGAATTCTGTCTCCTCGCGATTACAAAGGAAAGGAACAGGGAACCTTCTTCTATGCCAACGGTTTCTACCACTCCAGGTCTTCCGGGGGAAAAACGACCATTACTCGAATCTCTTTTGAGGGCGAAAGCCGCAGCGAAGTCCACGGAATCTCTGATGTGATTTCCATCAAGATTCACGACGGGGAACTCCTGGTGGCTCATAGCAAAGGAGTGCTGTTTCTGGATCCTGAAGATCTGGATGAGTCTGCCAGCGTGGCCATGAAATTGGACTGGCTGGAAGTGGAAAATGGAACCATCTATGCTATGAGCGGCACCAATCTGCATCAACTGGATTCCGGAGATATTGTAAAGACCATTAAATTGTCGGTGGCTGCAAGACCGGGCCGCTCTATCCATGCATTGCCAGAAAACAAGCTAATGTATATAGGAGTTGATGGAACTCTTCGTCTAATAGATGGCAGCGGCAAGCTTCTCTGGCAGGAGAATCCCGGCAAATTCGATAGCAGGTTGCTTTCGGTTTATTATTGACCGCGGACAACCGGGCACGGTTAAAGTGGGGCGGAAAGATCTTTGGTTCTATAATTCTATAAACAAATGACAATCGGCGATCCACGCCAGGGAGAGGAACGTTGAAAGAGACAGATCAAAAGCAGGCGCGCTGGCGATATTATATCGACAGATCATTTCAGAACCAGTTCATTGTGCGCTTTTCACTGGTCGTTGTGCTGGTGATGGTGTTTACAATTGGAGCTCTCTGGCTATTAAAAGAGAATGCATTCGGCCTGGTGCCGGATAATAGCGGCGTACTATGGAGCACCGACTCGGCCGCTGCTTTGAATTGCACCTACCCGGATGGTGGAGCGGTGGATTTGCCGGCTCCGGTGAAGCCCTATGATGCCTTCGAGCTCTACTGGAAGCCTATCGTTTTTACAAGTATTTTGAATCTGGTTATCATCGTGGTCTTTAGCCTGTTCTATTCCCATAGTATGGCAGGCCCCATCCATAGCATAAAGAACTCCCTTCGGGATCTCAAGAATGGAGAACCGGCCGGTCCCATTCGAATTCGAAAGGGAGATCAATTCCAGGAACTGGCATCTCTACTCAATGAGGTGATTGAAAAGAGGGTTAAATAGTGAAGAAGGTAGTTTTTGTTTTTCTAATTTCGCTGCTCTTTCCGGGGTTCCTCGCTGCCCAGGAAATCAGCCCAACGTACTTTAATCGAATCACTCTGGATGGAGTGGATGAGCTGGCACGGGCTCTTTCCGACCCGGAGGTTTCAGTAGATCAGAAGAGGCTGGCAGTGAATCGGATGGCGGAGCTTTCCCGACAGTTGCCGAATTCCAATGTCCAGCCATCCAGACTGTATAATCCGCTTCTGGGAGCTCTGAGGCCCGAGAAGAATGTTCAGGACCATCATGTACTGCGCATTGCCATTTGCGAAGCGCTCCGAAACTTTGCAGAGCTGGACGGAAGCTCACAGTTAATCGGCCCGCTGGGACGAGTGATGATGGATAGCGATGAGCATGAGGATGTCCGAGCGGCAGCAGCGCGAACCCTTGCGGATTTTCGCAAAGACAAATCTGCAGCTGTGGAAGCGCTGATCTCCGCTCTCAATAAAGAGTTGGATCGGGGCCCGAATGCAAACAATATCTCCATTACCACGGTAATTTGTGTTAGTCTGGGTACTCTTCGCGACAAGAGGGCTCTGGTTCCTTTGATGAAGGTAGTGCAGTCTTCCTTTCCGAATCAGACCAAGCGAAATGCGAAGACTGCTCTGGAAAGTCTGGACTGGGGACGATAGACTTTTTAAGACCTTCGCTAACAGGCTACCGTTAAGGGAAGAGGATGTTCGGCTGGCTGAACGGATGTAAAAAAAGGCCCCGAACGGGCTGGCAGGAGCCGGATTGACTCCGGCTTTCTGCATCTGGGCGTCTCTTTTTAAGGGCGCTGTCTCTGAAGCCGAAGCCGTGAATCCCGGTGTGCCCTGAATTTGATCTGGAAACGTCTGGTGGATGACCTTCCCTGAATCCAGGCTCATCTAACGAGCGGCCCTCTGGACTACCTTTTTGCCATCCCAGACTCTCATCTGCTCCGGCGCCTATTTACTTTTAGGGCACTAAACCACGTTCAATGCTGGATGAATTTTATAATGCACCATTTTTTCGGTCGGCGTCTTTTCCAGGCCATTGTTGAGCGATAGTGGACGTAGAACCTTCCTGGCTGTCTCTGCAGAGGCTTCCCCGGAGATCCTTCTCCAGCAAACATCCAGATAGTCTTTGCCGAGTTCGGTAGACTCCTCGATGAGACCGGGCACTGGCCCACCATAGTCCTGACCAGTTACAGGATGAGGCGTGGGTTCCAGACTGGAAAACTGAAGCAAATCACTGGCCCTGTGTTTTCGAACGTAACCCAGGTAGGCGATATGGCTGATTTTTCCCTGCATTTTCCGGTTCAAGGAATTGAGGCCGGCAACCAGAGGCCGGTTGTGAAAGAGACCGATCATGGTTCGGGAGCGACGAAAAGAGCGCTCGGTGATCCAGTGAATATCTTCCGCCTCTGGCATGGTAGGCAGTTTTACGCTACTGGCATTGGACATCCCTTTGCTGAAAAACCCCAATAGATTGTCCTTATGCTTTCCTGGATTGATCCTTTCCAGGAGCTGAAAGTCCTGTAGAGACTGATTTCTTAGATTGAGAATGTGGAAATCAAGCAATGTTTCAAATAACCTATGCCTTCCTTCTGCGGTACTTCTTTCTTTTGGGTCAGGGTCATAATAGTTACCGCTTACAGAGTAGACATAGGGATGAAACACTATGTCGGCGGCCACATGCGTGAGATAACCGCAGAGAAAAGCAAACATTGGCTCCAGTGAGTCCGGATTCTTCTCCTTTATTTCAACACATCGCTCCAGCATCCAGAGCACATGCATGGAATTATCGTTCCCGTACCGCCCATGGATGATTTCTCCCAGCTCAAGGTTATGCTTCTTCTCTAGAGGAAGTCGAATGTCATAGTAGTAGAGATCGGGAGACATGGACCCAAAGCTATAAGGTCGGTCCTGTCTGGTAAGCAGGCTCTTAACGGGTTCCTGCATGCGTTCTCGGATTTTTTCGGCCACATGGATATGGGTTATTTCTTTGGGCACACCCTGAATTTGATTCCAGGTCGCAATTTCGGCAAGCACTTTCGGATGCCCTGATGTTTGTATGCTCTCCTGATAGGTCCGGCACTTCCTGGAGTGCCGGACCAGAGAAACAGTGAGCATTTGAGCATCCAGAGATCAGGGAGAATAGTCTGCAACAGAGCCGGGGGACAGGNTATGGGGCCCGCCATCCCTGTGATTTCCATTGCTTCTTTGCGATGCTGGTCTGTGTTGTCCAGGCGGCCATGGCTGGTAGAACTGCAGCCTTCGGTTTTCCGGCCGCTGTTGGTACTAAAGGTGGACCCCGAGTTTGATCGGAGCGTAGAGGGCCGAGACTCCGGTTAGGTGAAAGGTAATCTGCTAATTCGATGGGTTCTTTAAATCACGAACTACATGAAGCCTCTGTTCACTGATCTGGATGATGGCCTGGGTAGCGGGAGGAAATGGGAATCGCCGCTCCTCATGGGCATCCACTGTGAATTCGCCATCCATCTCGGAGATTACTTTTAGCTGCTGGGTCTCCAGACTTCTGTATCTGTATCGGTACTTTCGTCCGGCTCGGTACCCTGGCTCACGGGCCACTATGCGAAACAGACTCTCTTCTCTACCGAAGGTTGCATGCGAAGTGCGTTGAATTGACGGAGGCAGGCAGTTTCTAAACCAGCCTGTGGAGCCTGCTCCGGTGGCAATGAGCAGGCCGGAACTTTTCTGTTCCTCTGGGGGTTCGCCATCTACAGAAAGCACATACCGACTCATTGCATCAGGAAATGCATTGCGAATGCTGATTTCGCTAATGCAGGGTCCGGTGCGGATAATACGGCCATCGGGATATTGTAGCTCTGCCTCTACCATGGTCCAGGCTTCTTGCCTGCTGATTTGTGGGTTCAGTTCGCAGTCTGCGGATGCCTCCCGGTTCAGCTTTTTGAGGAAGGATTCTGTGTCGAAGTAGAGCAGAGATCCCGTAGATGTGGCNGGGTCGGAATTTATGGCAAGTATGGGTTCGTTGCCCGCGAAACGGGCGCAGTAAACGAAGTGATTATCTCCACCCAGACTTACGAGAATCTGGCCTGGCTTTGGCTCGAATGCGATGAGGTCTTCGCGAAATATATAGTCCGCCTCTGGCAGGCGAGCCCTCAGCTTCTCCAGATTCTCCAACTGCCTTTCATGGGAATGAAATACTTTATCGAATGCGTTGTTTTGTAGTTCGTAGATTCGCTTCAGGAAATCCTGATCGCCATAGCGTTCCAGGTCCCGTTGCCACTTGGTTCTCTTGATGCAGACTACAAACATTGCCGTTTCATTCAGCGCATGGCGCCTATGATAGAGGTTTTCTTCCGGAGTAGAGGATGCTGGCTCCAAACATATAGCGTTCGAACTGGACGTTTTCGAATCCAGCATCGCTTATCCAGTCGGTGAACTCAATGGCACCGGGAAAAGCCTTTGCCGATGTGGGTAGATACTCATACATCTCATGCTTTTTGCCCTGAGCTATGCGTCCCAGCACAGGAATGATCTTCTCCATGTATATACGCGCCATGGGCTCAATCCAGCCCGGAGAAAAATCGCCCACTTCCAGAATAACCAGCATTCCTCCGGGCCGAAGAGCCAGAAAGGTCTGTTCCAGTCCGGCTCTGGGATCGGAAAGATTCCGAATTCCGTAACCAATGCTGACAATATCGAATATTCCATGATACTTCTGTGGTAGGTTCATGGCATCCCCCTGCACAATGTTCAGGTTGGTCATGGAGGATGGTCTTTTTGCGTTCAAGACTCCCAGCATCTTTGCGCTGAAGTCCAGGGCCAGCACCCGGCGATCCGGTTCATTTCGGGCAAACCCCAGGGCAATATCGCCAGAACCGGAGCATAAATCCAGAACCTGAACTCTGGAGGGCATTGTGCCTGTCTGGATACCATCCAGCGCTTTGCGGATGGTCCTTTTCTTCCAAAGGCGGTGCATTCCTCCGGTAAAAAGATCGTTGAATCGGTCATAGGAGGCAGCGATTTCATCGAAGTTCTTCTGAAGGTAGGAGGCCTTTTCCTCTTGATCCGGTAGAGTGTACCCTGTACTGTTTTTCATTGTTGCCTTCTGCATTGGAGCCTCTGAAGTAGGATCGGGGAGCCCACTGCCGGGTAAAGTGTTTTCCATGTCAAACCCAACCGAGACAAATCCATCCAGGCCGGATGTTGCCGATTTACAGGAATCAACGGAGTTCGTTCAGGCTCTGGAGGCCCGTGGCGATTTCAAATACAAGGGCATCTTTGCACTTTTTAACACGATTCTGGATTGGACCAACCGATTTGACGTAAACCGAATCCTACCCGGGATGGATCAGCTGCGAAAGGATGTTACCCTGCCAGATGATAAGTTCCAGGAGTTTCTGCGGGAGTTACTGGGAAAAGGCAGCTCCAAGCTGGTATGCGTCTATTGTTTTCCGGCCCTGGATTTCGTGTCCGGTAGCAGACCGGGCCTTTCCCAGCTGGTCGTGTTCTGCCGACCCAACAAGAAGGACCATAATTCCGCGAAACGCTATGTAGATTTCTATCAGGATAAGACCATCCAGGCTGTGAGCCGGTGGATCGATGCCAGGGATGCTTCCTGGGACGATGAGCGTTTTCAGTTTGTGGAAACCCGGGCTGACCAGGGGCATCTAAACGACACCCATGCAGGCTCGGAAATCGCGCGCTATCTTTTGATTCCATTCGATAAGACAGCGGATGAGAAGAAATTAACCTATAACCGATTTGCACGACCGGTAATTCAGGCATTGATCGATCAGCGTAAGCTGGTCTATCTGGAGGATGCCAGGGTCGGGTACAGAACCGTATTAATTCCGGATCGAAAGCATCTTTCCCTCAGGCTGGACATGCTGTTTCGCTACGCCAAGACTCGAATCATCAAAGAGATGTCCACTGAAGGGTTCAGCCCGGCAGCCTGCAGAAAACTGGTGCAGCAGGCCAGTGGGCAAACCATGCCTCGAGGCCATTCTCAGGTAATTGCTGAAATGAGGTTGATTCTACCTCTCCTGGAGCAAAAGGAAAAAGAGGAACAGGAGAAGGAGAAGAAGGAAAAGGTCAGCAAGAGCATTTCTGATCTTCAGAAGGTCCAGAAGGTAGTGCCGGCCAGTCACTTCAACTGGGATGAGGAACACCTTCAGTCTCTGCAATCCAATCCCTCGGTAATGCATGCAGACATACCCCGGGGTTCCAGGCTTGTACCTTACGTCCTTCACAAGGAAAACCTGGATCCTGCCATTAAAGCAGCCAGGGAGCTGCTGGATCAGAAAGGAGAGGACCTGGAGGTGCATATCCTTTCTGAAATGGGGGCCGAGCGCTTCCTGGACGGAGAANGGTTAAAATCCTTTGAAGGTNTGGAGCAGAGATCCCTTTTTAAGATGCTACCCTGGTTTCGTCGGATGTGGCGCTCTCTATTCGGCGGCCGAAAGCTGAAAAAGCATGAAATGGCCCAGCTGAAAAATCAGCTCCGAAAGGAATTTGAGCAAGAGAAGCTTCGAATTCAGAAATCTGAAGCCCGACGGAAGCAAAAGGAACTGGTGGAAGAGCGACTGAAAGGCGAAGAAGATCAAAAAGATGCGCAAAAGGAATCCAGAAACAATCGCAAAGTAGAAACGGCATCATCGGACGATCCGCAGGCATTGATGCAGCAGGATGTGGAAAAATCCAAAGAGCGAATGGAGCTCGATGAACAGGCCAGGCAGAACATCGACCGAATTGGAAAGATCCTGGATGAAGCCTGGGACAGGAAGGAATTGCCCAACCGGACACACGTTCTGGAGCAATTAAAGGATTTTGATGAGGACAGCCTGGTAATGTTTCTCAAGAAACATGGCCGAAAGGAGATCTATTCCTTTCGAATTCGAAATGACGACCCTAAATACGTCTGGCCAATCCTGATTTCCAAGAAATATATTCAAAGACATGGAAGAAGGCTGTACAAAGAGTCCATGGATGAAGCTGACAAGCAAAGGCAGGCATCCATGCCCAATCAGGAAAAATTTGATGTTGCTACAGCTAAAGAGGACTTTTTTGGACGTATCTTTGCTCGATCCAGGTAATCCATGTCTTCCCGAAGGGATTTTCGCTTAACCAAAATCATCTGCACCATCGGACCGGCCACTGCCAGTTCGGAAACCATGGCCAGGCTGGCCAGGGCCGGAATGAACGTGGCCCGCCTGAACATGTCTCATGGCGATCATGAAAGTCATGGCCAGGTAATACGGCAGATCAAGAACCTAAATAAAAAGTTAAATCATCCTGTGGCCATTCTTATGGATCTTCAGGGCCCGGAGATTCGAACCGGGGAATTGCCCGAAAGCCTGAACATGAATGTGGGAGACATCTTTACCTTCACGGTAACTCCGGCCACAGATGCAGAAGAGCATACGGTTCACGTAAATTACAGGGATATGGCCCGGGATCTAAGTCCAGGGGATCGCATAACAGTAGATAATGGTCTGATCAATCTTGAAGTTCTTTCNATAGANGAAGGCCGGNTGAAATGCCGCGTACTGGAAGGCGGTCAGCTTGGTTCCCGTAAACATATCAATCTGCCAGGGGTGCGAGTGAACCTTCCGTCTATCACGGAAAAAGACAAAAAGGACATTCGCTTCGCAGTAGAGAACGACCTGGATTTTGTTGCTCTGTCGTTTGCGCGAAGAGCGGAGGATGTTCTGGAAGCGCGCCAGATAATTGAAGATCTGGATGGGCATGCGCAGATTATAGCCAAGATTGAGAACCAGGAAGGGGTGGATAATTTCCGGGAAATCCTCAATGTATGCGATGGCGTGATGGTGGCTCGCGGCGACCTGGGTGTGGAAATCGATATCGAAGAGTTGCCCATAGTCCAAAGACAGATGGTGCAGTCCTGCGTTCTGGCAGGTAAGCCCGTGATTGTGGCCACGCATCTACTGGAATCCATGATAGAGAATCCCATGCCAACCCGGGCAGAAGCAACGGATGTAGCCAACGCCATCTACGAGCAGGCTGATTGCGTGATGCTTTCCGGAGAGACGGCCACAGGCAAATACCCGGTGAAATGCGTCCAGATGCTGGATCGAATTGCTCGCAGAATGGAAAAAGAGCCGGGCATTGGTTTTGCTACCCATCGAGTTCCTCTGGATACCAGAGAGGAACTGGCCCGCTCGGCCGTTCAGCTGGCCGATTCCATCCATGCGCCAGCTATCCTGGTGATTACCAGGCGGGGTATTTTTGCCCGGCAGGTCGCCAGTTTTCGGCCGCGAAGTTCTATAATCTATGCCTTTACGAACATGTCTTCCACCAGACGAAAATTATGGTCTGTGCGAGCGGTGGTCCCTTTCCTGATGGATTTTTCCAGTGATCCGGAGAAGACCATTCAATCCGCCCTGGAAAAGCTAAGGCAGCGAAACCGGGTAATGGCCGGAGATCCTGTAGTCATTGTTTCAGACGTAGCGGCCGGCAATGAGCGAGTGACCAGTATTCAGGTTCGAGCCTTCGGCTGAAATAGTTGTGCCGGACCTGGCTGATCTCTATGCGAATGCCTGGCCGAGCGCCCAATGCTTTAGCTTTCTAAACATGCGCCGGAGCAATTTTCGCCAGGGTACCTTTTTCGAGTGCTTATTGGGAGCCTGAATCCCAGGGGCGGTTTCTAGAAATCCTGGTTTGGGATACCGACAATTGGCTCATGTTTGGCCGGATATTATGGCCGGACCTCTCAGTCGCTATATTAGATGCTAGATGCTCATTGCATCCTCATTCAGAACTCTGGTCGGCCACCACCATTTCTGCCAGGGGCTGAAAAATCAAAGAACTGAGCTCATCAAAGCAGGCACCACTGATATGGGTTGAGTCCACAAAGGCCCGGCATTCTAAAGGGGCCCACATATCCGGACCGGCCATATAGATGCGGCCCCCTTTTTTAACCTGATTTGCGATGACCTGGTCCATCCCTCTGCGATGAAAACCCAGCAAAGGTTCTTTTTTCCCGTCCGGGCCTTTAATTTTAAGTTTGTCCAATTTTTTCTGGAGGGCTGGGGAAACAATGGGCCAGTACACCATTACCGGGATGTTTTCCTCTCTCAGTCTTTTTAAAGCGNGTTTAAAGAATTGCACCTGAGTTAGAGCTGGCTTTTCGTTGGAGAAGTGCAGATCAAATACAGATTGAGCATCCTCTTCCATTCGCGCCGCATCGATTTGAAAGAAAATTGGGTTCGGAATACCGCCATTTTTCTCTTTAATCGCAGTAAGGGTCAGCTTACGCATTTCTTCGCGAAAGTCATACTTGGGTCTTACGATTACCTGGCCTTTATCGATGTAGGTTACTTCATCCAGGTTTTCGCGAATCTCGGAAATATCCACCGGGAAGCGATACATGGCAAAGGCTCTTTTCAAAAAGAATATCTCTGCCTCATCGAAGCTCAGTCCTGCATCCTTTGTATCGTAAACGAAGAAGGGGGCATCTCGATCCAGATCCAGGTGTTCCAGCACAAAGTCAGCATCCAGCGAGTAGGCCAGGGTATAATGCATGGACTTGTCGCTCAATAGCAAAGGATCCAGCTCCAGCATTACGTAAGCTGGCCGAATACCGGACTTCAGAATCTTATCCAGGTAATAATAATGAAACAGAGGGGAGCCCATGGGAGTGGAAAAGTTATAGCTCTCTGTTCCTGGAACATACCTTGCGATCACTTCATTCGAAAACTCCGCTGATCGGGACGAGCCCAGAATGATGCCCGGTCTCAGTCCTTTCTCTTCCAGCTGGGGCATGTCCCGCTTGAGCTCTTCCAGCAAATCCAGGCGGCTTTCGTAGATTAAAGGNTCAATCTTATCCCNGGGGATCACAATCTCNCGCACAGATGGGATCAGTACAATCTTATCCAGACAGAATGCAATGGTGATCAGAATGACTGGCCAGATTAAAAAAGGACGCTTTTTCCATTCCATAATATCACCTCCTGCCTAGAACTGAAAATAGATGAAGTCTCCGCTTCCCGGCGCATACAGCCCCAGAACCCAGATTACCAGAATTCCAGTAACCAGTAGAATTCCATATGCTAGATACTGGCGTTGTTCCAGCCACTTTAAACGGCCGGGCTTGAATTGAAACCAGTTCAAGCCCATGGTAACCACCAGCAGACCCAGGATCATTTCCGCATTGGTTCCTTTGCCTTCTGAAGCAAGAGTGAAGATCTGGCCGAACATTAGCCAGCTTTTCTGAATATCGGGTGCGTTAAAGAATACAATGCCCAGCAAGAAAAGGAAGAATACGAAGGTAGTCTTGAGGATCACTGTGCCGTACCGGTAATAGCCTGGAACTTGATCCTGGGAGTCCGCGAAATGGCTGCGAAACCATAGGCCCACAGGTGTCAGATATCTTTCCAGGATCAATGCCACTCCATGCATGAAGCCCCACAGAATGTAGGTATAGTTGGCCCCGTGCCATAGACCGCTCAATGTAAAAGTAAGCACCAGGTTAAAATCTGCTCGAACCCGGGAAGTGCGGGACCCTCCCAGAGGGATGTACAGATAATCTCTCATCCATGTGGAAAGAGTAGCATGCCATCGTTGCCAGAGTTCTCGCACGGTAGGAGCCAGGTAGGGGCCGAAAAAGTTCTCCGGTAACTTCAGCCCGAACATGAATCCAAATCCTCGGGCCAGGTCCGTATAGCCGGAGAAATCGCAATAGACCTGCACGGCAAAGCCCATGGTGGCCAGTAGGTTGGTCCATCCATCATAGGCTTCCGGATTTGCAAAAATTGGCCGAACCACCGAGGCAATGTTATCTGCAATGGCCACTTTCTTGATGAGGCCAATCTGGATCAAAGCCATACCACGAATCAAAAATCCAGGACNCATCTGGTCACGATCGAGCTGAGGGAAAAAATCCCCATGCCGCATAATGGGACCGGCCACCAGTTGCGGAAAGAAGAGTATGAAAACAAAGAATTCTATGAATCCGTGCTCGGCCGGAATTTGCCCTCGAAATTCATCGATCAGATAAGCGCTGATCTGGAAGGTATAAAAGCTAATAGCCAGGGGCAGAACGATAGAGGTTTCTCCCACCCAATCGTAGAGCTGTCGGTTAAAATTGTCGTCCTGGAATGCAGGTATGCCCGTCGCATCGAACAGTATCTGGAGAAAGAAATAGAAGTACTTTAGCAGAAACANATTACTGAAGTTTAGAATCAGCGCCAGGCTCAAATACAACTTCTTTCGCGTGGTAGCATGGCGAATGAGTCTCGTAAAGGCGAAGTTAATAAGGACCAGAGAAACAAAGTGAATCAGAAAGCCGGGGGACCAGGCTCCGTAAAACACAATGGAAGCGCCACCCAGAAGCCAGAGTCTGCTCCGACCTCGCATACTCCAGTAGGCCAGGTAAACAATTACAAAAAATAGCAGAAAGGTAAGTGTAGTAAATCGCATCTCAGTTCTGCTGGCTCAGAATTACAGGTTTCAATTCCCGGAGCCTTTCGGCCAGAAGGTAGGTGAATTCAATNGAGCCATCTTTGTTCAGATGAAGTATGTCATAAAAATAGGACGCATTTCTGGGTCCATCCAGAGCATCTCGCATATCTACAATGCTGGCCCTGTCCTTATGGATTTTCTGCAGCTCGGTAACCCATAGATCCATGGGATCCGGATTCTCTCTTACAGGCATCATATCGCTATAGGGCGCAAAGAAAGTGATCACTTGCACGTTGTCTTTTTTCATCTCCCCATGCATCAGAGAGAGTCGGTGAAAAAACAATCTGGTCCATTCAGGAGCTCCCGGATCATCCACCGGAATGCGGCTGGCCAGCGAACATGTGTCAATGGCGGCCTGTCTGTGGTGGCGATCCGAGATGGGTTTGCCGTCCTTTTCGGGCAGTGCTCCTGCTTTCGCATAGCTGAAAGCGTTTTCCAGGCACTCCTCTCGCGTTTCTCCGTAGGCGGCCAGGGAGTACTCGTATTCATTGATGTGCGGATAGTCCGTGGATGCGCTGCGCCATTTCCTGCCCAGGTCCTTGATTCGGTCCAATGGACTCAGCGTAAGATCTCTCAGATCCTGTTTATANGTAAGAATGCGAAGTAGAAAGAATGCATAGTCGGATACAGAAAGGTCGAAGTTGTATTCGTCCAGCAATGGCAGAACTTGCCCCCGAGGGAATTGAGCCAGCATGATCTGGTTGGCCGGTTCCAGTTTGTACCGAGCCTGCCATGGAAAATAGATTTCGGCTACATGCACCACTGCTTTTAGGTTCGGGAGATCATCTTTGATATCTCTATAGATTGCGTGCTGGGTTTCCAGCATAGCTCCCTGACTGGCCCCATTCTGAACCACAATGCCATCCTCCTCCAGGAGCTTGTTCAGCAGGGGCATGTTCACTCCCTGGTAAGCCACGGATGTACCCAGAATCAGGACGTTTGGCTCGACCGGAGAAGTTTTCATGATCTCCGTGATGCGGTTAACGTTTTCGGCGTAGGAATTTGGTTCCAGGATCGTGCGGTACAGCGGGCTTTGCAGCAGTAATTCGAGTCCGACCAGAAACAGGGCCGGTATGTAAAACACCGGATCCTTCAGGAATTTCTTGAGCTCCGCCATAGGGAAGTCTCCATAAAGGTAGTTCCCCCCAGGCTGTCAAGCAGCGGAATATGCTTGCCGGGGCCGGCCGCAGGATTCATGGAAACATAGATGAAGGATCGAAGGATCTTGTTATTTCCGGTAATCGTATTTCTGGCAGCCTTTTTGCTGGATAAGCTCTTTTTCGTGGGCGATCTGGAGCATTACTTTTTAACCACAGCTTCATTCAAGAACTATGAACATAAGGTGGAGATGGTGGATGAGCTGGATGCCTATCTGAAGAAAAAGGATCGGAAGAAGGTTCTGGTTATTTTTGGAAACTCGCGTACAATGCCCTTCAACAACGAATACATTGCCAGCGAGTATTCTGACTGGGTTTTGTTCAATTTTTCAGTTCCTGGCGGCACCGCGGATTATTATCTGTATATTCTGGAGAAGTTCCGCTCTAGAGATATTCGACCGGATCATGTATTTCTGGCAGTAACTCCTCAGGGCATGAATGAAACGGCCCGGGTTTCTCTGGACGAAGTAATGATTACAGGTCTACCTGCGGGTTTCGTCGCTCGACACGCTTCGCATTATGCGCTAAATGATCTCAGTAATTACATCGCGAAGAAGTCCTTTCTGGTCTATCAATACAGACCCAAGATGTGGGTGATTCAGGACCGCCTGGAAGAAGGGCATGTGGAGCGGTTTCGTCATTTTCTGGGACTCCTGGAAGATGCTCTTCGAAAAGAGCGAGGGAGCGTTCCTGTAAAAGCCGAGGAGGGCGTGGTAGATTCTGATGAAAGAATGGAAACCTATGCCCGCTCAATCTGGAAGGACTTCTTTGTTCCGTTCACCCTTTCGGATGATCAGCTTTATTTCACCAGACAATGTCTGGAAATCCTCAATAAAATGGACGTTCCGTCTGACATGGTCTGGGTTCGAGTAAGCGAAAATCTCAGAAGCAGAATCGACAGCGAGCCGGCGGAATTGGTTAAACTGGATGCACGGACCGTAAGGGAAATCTGGGAACCTGAGATGCGCAACCTGGCCTCGGCAGAGAATGCGGGATTTCTGGATATGAATTTTGAGTCGGATTTTCCCTGTGATCAATTCACAGATGCCAGTCACCTTTCGGCAGCTTGCTTTGATGAATTCACTGATTACCTGATGGCGCGCGTAAAGGAAGTCAGGACATCAGCGCCCGAACGATGAAAATAGGGCGCAATTGCGTCTACAGATAGGAGAATGCAATGCGAAAAAATACAATGATTCCCGTGCTGGCTATGATTCTGGCGCTAACTCTTCTGGACTGCAAGACCAGCAAAGATCCTCAGGGTCTGCCCGATGAGCGGGATGCCTGCGGTGAATGCCTGGATATGCCTACCGGTGAAGTCTGTACCGAGCAGGGAGAGACTCTTAGAAACAGTTGCCTGGCGATTTGTCGTGGCTACAAAATTGACTGCTTTCAGGGATGTCCCTGCCCGGAAAAAGAAGAAAAATCCGAAAGCAAGAAATAGGCGCATTCAGGCCGGTAGCTACACAGTAGCCATGGAGATTCATCCTGAACGGTGGGTGATGGTTGCTGGTGTTGATGCCCGGGACTATATTCAAATCTGTAAAGGAAGTTAAGGAGGATACTGTGGCAACAATGGAAAAGGGTAAGTTATCGGTTCATACCGAAAACATCCTTCCGGTAATCAAGAAATGGCTTTATTCGGAGAAAGAGATCTTTATTCGAGAGCTGATTTCCAACGCACACGATGCCATCGAAAAAGTAAAGAAGGTGGCGCTTACAGAAGATATCTATCAGAGCGATGACGATGAATACTCCATCGATGTGACGCTGGACAGAGAGAATGGCATCTTAATCATCGAAGACAATGGCATCGGTATGACCGCCGATGAAGTGAAAGAGTATATTGCCAGCATTGCCTTTTCTGGAGCCGAGAAATTTGCGGAAAAGTATCTGAAGGAAGGCGATGCAGGAATCATCGGCCACTTTGGACTGGGTTTTTATAGCTGCTTCATGGTCAGCAAACAAGTGGAGATTGAATCCCGGAGCTGCCAGAAGGATGCTGAACCGGTTCGCTGGATTTCGGACGGTGGCGAGGAATATGAGATAGGGACAGGTAGCAGAGAGAAAAGAGGAACTGAAATCAGACTGCATCTCAACGAAGAAGATGCTTCGGAATTTACCGATCTGGGTCGGGTTTCTGAGCTTGTGCGAAGGTATCTGGATTTTCTGTCTGTGCCCATTCGCATTGATGGAGCACAGATCAATAGACAGAAGCCCCTGTGGACGCAACAGCCTGCCTCTTTAAAAAAAGAAGATTACGATGAGTTTTACAAGTATATGTTTCCCCATCAGGGGGAGCCTCTGTTTCATATTCACCTGAATGTGGACCATCCGTTTCGCCTCCAGGGGATCCTGTATTTCCCTCGCCTGGCTCATGAAATGGATCTGAACAAGAGCAACGTCAAGATTTACTGCCAGCAGGTCTTTGTGACAGATCAGGCTCAAGAGTTAATCCCTCAATTTCTTACAGTCTTGCAGGGAGTAATTGATCTTCCGGAGCTTCCGCTCAACGTAAGTCGTTCCTATATCCAGAACGAGCCGGTGGTGCGAAAGATTGCTTCGCATATAATCAAGAAGGTGGCGGATCGTCTGGTTCAGGAATGCAAAAATAATCGAGAGGCCTATGAGAAGATATGGAATGAGATCGCCCCCTTTGTAAAATATGGAATGCTCAGCGATGAGCGTTTTTACGATCAGGCAAAAGATTCTCTTCTTCTTGAAGTGCTTGGCGAAGATAAGAATCGATTGGTGACCATTGAAGAATACCTTTCCGAGAGCAAAGATCCAGATGCTCAGAAAGTCTACTACGCTTCAGATCTACAAACCCAGGGTCAGGCTTTGCGCATGCTTCAAAAACAGGGCATCCAGGTGGTGCATCTGGGCACCATGATCGACGGCCATTTCACAGGTTTTCTGGAAGTGAAGCGAGGAGATGTCAAATTTGTACGGGTGGATGCGGAATTGCATGAGCATGCCCTGGACAAAGAAGCGGATAGCTCTATAGTCGATGAGCAAAACAAGGATATCAAATCGCGCCTTCAAGATCTGTTCAAGCAGGCTGTAGCCAACGACAAGGTAACCATTCGTCCCGAAGCTTTGAAGTCAGATGAGATTCCGGCCATGATATTGCTTCCCGAACAGCAGAGAAGAATGGCAGAAATGTCGGCGATGTGGGGAGAAAAAGAAAATCCATTCTCTTCCGATCATACCTTGCTGGTCAATACCAGAAATCCTCTGATCCAGAAGCTGGGTGGCCCGGGTATTCTGGGAGCGGATGGCTCGGCGGACAGCCGGAAACAGAAGGTGGCCCGGCAGGTGTATCATCTGGCCCGGCTGGCCCAGGGGGCGGCAAGCCCGGCTGATATGGAAAAGTACGCCCAGGAGATTTTTTCTCTCTTGCAGGATATGGTGTAGTGTTCGTCTAATACAGAAAACGCTGTAGCCCGGAGTTTGTGCGAATGCTCGTCGGGGGCAGCGAGCCGGCCCGGTACAGGGTAACCAGATTTCAGGAGTTAAGAATGAATCCAATGAAACGCGCCATTGCCAGTGTGTTTGGCGTTCTGTTGATCTTTTCCTGTGCATCTCTTCCACTCGTGGACGATGCACAGATGAATGAAATGGGTGCGGAGGCCTTCGAAGACATCAAGAGCAAAGAGCAGATTGAGACTTCCGCTTATCTAAATAAGTACGTGAAATGTGTAGCGAATAACATTCTCGATGTTACCCAGGACAACACTGGCGTCGAAAAATGGGAGATCGTTGTGTTTCGCAATAATGCAGTAAATGCATTCGCTCTACCGGGCGGCAAAATCGGTGTGTATACTGGATTGCTACAGGTGGCGAAGAATCAGCATCAATTGGCCGCAGTCATTGGCCATGAAGTTGGTCATGTAATAAAGCAACACGGCAAGGCACGGGTTCAAACGGCCATGGTTACCGAAGGATTGCTTTCGGTGGTTCAGGGAGCCTCTGAAAACCCCATGGTTGCTCAGGCGCTGGGCCTGGGTGCTCAGTACGGCGTAATGCTGCCTTTCTCCCGTTCGCATGAAACAGAAGCTGACGAAGTGGGAATCAAGCTAATGGCCATGGCCGGCTTCGACCCTCAAGAATCCGTAAAACTATGGCAGAATATGGCGGCCGCCGGAGGCGATAAACCCCCGGAGCTCATGTCTACGCACCCTTCCGATAGCACTCGCATCAAGGATCTTCAATCCAATATGACCGATGCGCTGGCATTGCGCCAGGCAGCTCAAAGTCAGGGAAAGAATCCAAGCTGCCAGTAATTCCAGTGAGGAGTTCCCTTCCTGGCTGTGTCCCTTAAGGGGTTTGCAGTGCTGCAGGCGATGGGAGGCGAAAACAGAGGAAAGGGCCGGGGAAATTTCCCTGGCCTTTTTTTCGCTAGCGGTAAAGTGAAAGTAATCCGCGTTTCAAGAGAATTGAACTGAGAAAGCCTACAGGTCCGAAAAACCCCTTGCCGTCCGGAGAAGCGAGGGCGCAGCACCCGGGCCTGGCAACCGAAAATTACAGGGCTGTCAGGTGGGCTGCCGGGCTGCTTCGGAGAGTCCAGCAAGCATCGGATGGGCCAGCATCATGGGGATAAGATCCTTGGTGCCTTTGCCATCCGCATCCAGAACGATGTCGGCTACCTGTTCATACCAGGGCAACCGGCGATTAAGCAACTCTTCGTAGGGTTCGCCGCCAAGATTGGGCCGCGATGCTGATTCCTCCACTTTACCCAGAAGCCATGACATGGGACGTTTAATATAGACAACTATGCAATATTCTTGCAGTATCGCCGCTTTTCGCTGCGAAAAGGATTCTATGCCACGGGACTCTGGAGCCTCTACAAGGATGCCCCCTCCGCAGTCAATGATGGCTGGCTGCATACTGGAAACTTTCTGAAGGATTTCGTATTCTCGATCTCTAAATCCGGTCCAGCCTTCATCGCTTACGATTTGCTGAATCGTGCGACCGCCAGCCTCGAAGCTGATCTGCGTATCTGTAGAAAACACCGAACGCTCCAGTTTTTTGCCCAGCTTGCGCGAAAGCCTGGATTTTCCGGCTCCCCGGGCTCCAATCAATGCGATGGATCTTTGTTTGATTGAATCGATCATATTTCTGGTCTGTGGCCGGCGCGTCTTTCCGGGATCGGGCCAGCCGAATTTACATTTCTCGAAAGGCCTTCAGATCTTCCAGCAATTCCGGCAGGTTTTCGTAGAGTTTCTGTAGATCCTGGTCGCTTAGATGCAATTTTTCCAGGGCCGTTTTGCTCAAGGGCTCGGCCATTCCACCGGCATCCACACCCACTCCTGCGGAAAGCGCGATCATGTTAGCAACATGGACGATGGCCGTAAGCTCCGGGTTGATTTTCGCTTTTTCCGGATGGTAATTGTATAATGCCGCTTCAATCAATTCCCGGGGGAAGTGCCAGATCTTCAGTAGATGGGCTCCTACTTCGCCATGCGTGTAGCCCATGTATTTCTTTTCCAGTTCTGTGAACCGAAGCTCCGGGTTGGCCTGCATTTCCATATCAATCTTGCGATAGATCTTACGAAAAAAGCTGGCCAGCACAACTTTTCCTACATCGTGCATGAGACCGGCTGTAAAGGCAACATCCGGTCCTACCGATTTGATCTTTTCTGCCACCCTGGCTGAGATTCCGGCAACCAGCAGGGAATGATCCCAAAGATCTGCCGCATCGAGTTTATAGCCTTCAATGTTTTGCTTTAGAATTCCCCGGGATGTTGTGACCAGAACAATATCTTTCACCGTGCGAAGGCCCAGGGTAACGATGGCTTCCTGAACAGAGCGAATCTCTCGCGACGGTGAGTAGTAGGCCGAATTGGAGAGGCGAATGATAGCTGCAGTCAGGCCTGGATCCCTGGAGATTTCCTGAGCCAGTTCCTGAAAGTTCGCATCTGGATTCGAGACCATAGAGAGTACTTTCTGCACAATCGAAGGGAAGGAAGGTAGTCCTTCGATGTTTTGCAGCATAGAGTCTATCTGCGATTTTATTTCTTCTGCCTGTGCCATATCTAAGTCTTGTAGAGGTATCGCTCCTGCCCGTTGGCTCGAAGCAAGACTCGGCCATCATCCAGATACAGGGTGATGGTTCGGCCGAGGTTGCCACCTACATCCTCCTCTACAATGGGAATCTTTCTGGCTTCCAGAGTCTCTCTGGTTGCGGTCACGTTGCCCTGACCGATGTTGTTGAAAAATGATGAGTTCATTGCATCGAACATCGATGCGCCGCCAAAGATACGAGCGGAAAGATCCGATGCCTCCGCTCCAAGCTTCTGTAAATCGGATAGAAGCATATCCACTGCCGTGCGAGCATACTTTCCGCGCTGTACAATACGTCCGGCCGGAGGGTCGGCCAGGAGTACATGGGACAATCCGCCCACCTTCTTCTTCGCGGAGTAAAGTACTATACCTACGCAAGAGCCCAGAGTAGTGCGAATAGCATCCGGGCTTTTGGCGGCCTTCCATTCAGCCACTCCCAGATGAATCATTTTGCCTTTGAAGTCTTCCAGGAACCTTCTCCAAAAATTCAGTAGCTATTCAGGGTGAACTTCGGAAAGTGTTCCAGCAACCCGATTCAATATCAAGTCTTTCTAACTCTATGGCACAAAAAACCGGATCTTTTAAGAATACAGAAGCAAACAGCAAAATTGAAGGCCCACTGTTTCGAATCAAAACAGATAATGCCGATGTCCTTGTTCTGGGTACGGCCCATGTCTCAAAGAGGTCCGTAGAGGATGTGCAGCATGCTTTCAAGGAATTCAAGCCGGACAGTGTCTGCGTAGAACTATGCCGACCTCGTCATGAGGCGATTAGCGATCCAGAGCGCTGGAAAAAGCTGGATCTGGCAAAAGTGATTCGGCAGAAGAAGCTGGCATTGCTTGTGGCGAATCTAATGCTCAGCGCCTTTCAGAAAAAGATCGGTGAGAAGTCCGGAGTTGAGCCGGGCGCAGAAATGAAAGAGGCACTTTCCCTGGCGCAGAAGAATGGCAGCCAGATTGTACTGGCCGATCGTGAAATTCGAGCCACCCTATCCCGGGCCTGGAACAAAGTGGGATTCTTTCGTCGTATGTGGCTGGGAAGCTATTTGTTTTCTTCGCTTCTGGTTCGAGAAGAAGTAGATCCTGATGAGGTAGAGCGTCTCAAAGAGGAAGATGCTTTCGCCGATCTCTTTAAGAGTCTGCCCTCCCGTTATAATAGCATAAAAGAAGTAATCATAGATGAGCGGGACCATTACCTGGCAGAGAGTATTCGGCGTGCAGCCCAGGATCATCCAGAACTGGAAACCGTGGATCAGGCTTCTACGGACTCTGCCACTGGAGTATCCGGAAAGGATACCGGCAGTTCGGTTCAAGCGGCAAAAAAGAAAACCGCTGCGAAGAAGGGCGGACGTCGAAAAAAGATTCTGGCTGTTGTAGGTGCAGGTCATCTTCCAGGAATTTTGAAGTCTCTGGAGGAGAAGAAGGACGTTTCTCTTACAGAGCTTTCGCATGTGCCAAAAGGGAAGCCTATTCGTACAATCATTGCCTGGGTTGTGTTTTCCGTAGTTCTGATCCTTCTGGGAACTACATTTGCCACTGGAGGAGGCGAAAAGGCAGTGAAAGAAGCCCTGCTTGCCTGGGTGTTTTCGCGAAGCTTTTTCGCGGGCCTGGGCGCCATCCTGGCATTTGCTCATCCTGTGTCGATTCTGGTTACCATCGTAATGGCCCCTATTGTGATTCTGTTCCCCTGGTTTCGGCTCTGGATGTTTCCGGCTCTAACCGAGAACTGGCTAAGGAAGCCCAGGGTGGAAGATTTTGAGCGAATTGCGGAGGATACTGAAACCGCGGGTGGACTTTTCAAAAGTCTCTATACCAATCGCGTACTGCATCTGTTCTGGGTTGTGCTGCTGGTATCACTGGGGCTCACTGTAGGTAATGTGGAGTTCCTCAGAGTCTTGTTTGCCCTACTACTGAAGCAATGGGGCATCGACATTCCCACAATACCATTCCTTGAATGGTTCCAGTGATCAGTCCTCCTGGAATCAGTGTTCCGAGAAGAGAAATCGCAAATTTTTAAGTTCAAATCAGTTCAGTTCCGATCCACGAAAATTCAATGAAAAAGATAAACAGTTAATTTAGTATATTGATAGATCCAGGAGGCAGGGTCCTGCTTCTCTCTATGTCTACCTTTCTCTTTAGGTTTGTCTGCTGCCTTCTACCTGGCTATTTCGCACTTTCTTGCTGTATTCTTCCACACTGTATTCAGTGCGCCCGGGCCATGCCTCATCGAGTTGCATCAGGAGATCATTTCGCTCCAGAGGAATATACGACGATCAACGCAGATCGGTTGGCACTCATTAAAGTTGGAGAGACTACAGAAGAGGAACTTCTACAAATCTTTGATGGAAAGTATGATCGCCACTGGACTATGGATCCGGAAATGCCGCTTCCGCGAAACCCGGACATAAAGCTCTACAGAACTTACCGATTCCAGGATGTGGCTTTGTATTCTCGGGACATCAGTGGCGGTGGCCATCGAATCGTAATGCATGGATGGCATCATCGAATTTTCCTATCAGTCTACATGGGAAAGGACTCGGTCCTGGGTTATTCCGTGTCCCACGATGTGGCAACGGAAAACAATAAGGTGGAGGAAGGGCCGCTGGATGGTATGAAAGAAGGTTTCATTCGTCATCTGTCGAAAGAGGAAAGAAAATGTATGAGTTCTTACTATTCGCTGGTAATCTTTCACGACGAATCCGAGCGGAAATATGGCGTTGAGAAGTGCTGGTGGTTTGCGGACTTTGAAACTGGACGCCTTTAGAAGCCGAGTCGAGTAAGCCCGGTTCCGGTGGAACCTGTCTGCTCTTTCAGATTGAATGAGCGTCAAAAGTTCTTGATTTGCCCATAAACCCTTGCTTACTGAAAAGGTGGCATGGTTCCTCAATATTCGGGCTAACATGAGGCCGGGGCCAACCAGTGCTTCGCTACTGCGAAGCTTCTTAAAGCTGGCAGGTAACTGCCTGATTCTCAGTCCGATTCTTTTTGTTCTACATTGCCAGGCCCGGTCAGAGCCGGAAAGCCCTCTGGCCGATCCAGAAGTGTGGGCCCTGGGAACTGTACTTTATCTTGCCAGTCAGCCGGGGCCAGTTCAATACCAATCCTCCGAATGCACTCAATGGAGCGAACCCCTGAACGAATCCTACGAGAAGAACTCCAACTGGGGGGAATTCTCCACGGATTACAGGCAGTATACAACTGTGATCATAGGCGATTCCACCATGGACTATTCCGATAACTATGCAGGTTTCCTTACTCCCGGTGTTCAGTCGGTTGCCATTGGCGGAAATACCCTGTGTGACATGATCACTCAACTCCCGGCTATCAATACAGAGTCTCCAGCTCACGTAGTGGTTTCCAGCGCCGGCGGAAATGAGATTTTGAGAGGAGTATCCCGCCCCAATATGTATGACTCGGCGTCTCTGCTGATGGAGGCCCTGCGAAATCGTTTTCCGGATGCGCAGATAACAGTGGTGGATGTACATCCAACTTTGCTCAGTAGCGTGAACTCAGAAAAGGAAATAACCAATCCGGAAATTCAAAACGATGTTCTGGCTCGTCCCAATACCTGCTGGATTGAGACGGCGCCTATTTTCGGAGTTACTGGTTCGGATCCAGCGCCGGCAGGGATGATGCTGGATAACATCCATTACGATAGCACCGTAAGCTTTCAAATCAAGGATGCTTTGATTAATGACTGCGGCGTTGCCTTTCCCTGAAAACCAGCTCTGGGTCGATGGTAGTAGGTCCATTCGGTAGCGCAACACTGCAAGGAAGCATTGAGAATGGCTTCCTCTGAGCCACTGATTTCAGCCCGCCGGATTGTTGCGGCCCCCCTTTATGCTGTCTTAACGGGCCAGTGATGTTTCCTTTTTCAAGCATTAGCACCCGTGGCTGCCTTCTGCACATCCTGATCCTGAGCGTACTCTTGCAACTGGTTGGCCATCTTTTTGATTCGACCCAGGCTGTCGGAGATTTCCGTGGCCTGTCGCACCAATCCAGATACCCCGGATTCCATTTCTGCGATGGTTTTCGTCACTCCTTCGGTTCCGGTGCTTTGTTCACGAGCCAGTTGTTCGATTTCTCTGGAAAGATCGGTAAGGTGTTTTAATGCTTCAACGAGCTTTCTGTTTATAGATTGCTGGGATTCAATGCGAGTGGAAAGACTGGAAAAAAATTCGTCCACCCTCTCAATGCTCTTTTCCTGCTCGCCTACGCGAACTTCGGCCTCATCGGCGATGCGCCCGCCTTCTTGAATTAATCGGGAGCTTTCGCCGATGATATCGGCAATGCTTTTTGCATTGGTGGCATTGTTCTCTGCGAGCTTGCCTACTTCCTGAGCTACAATGGCAAATCCTCGTCCGTGCTCTCCGGCGCGAGCGGCTTCGATGGCTGCATTCAGAGCCAGCAAGTTCGTCCTGTCTGCAATTTCAGCCATGATCTGATTCACTTCGGAAACTCGCGTAAAGGAGCTTTCAATTCCATCCAGTGTGGATCCCAGTTCTCGCACAGCGCCCGAAACTTTCTTTCCGGAATCCCGGGCTGTCCCTACTTCCCGGGCCAGAATGGCGGCCGATTCGTTCACCTCTCCCAGCAACCGTTCCAGAGTGCTGTTATCTTGAGCCATGTTATCGATTCTTCGATACTGATTCGTCACCAGCTCTGCGGATTTTTCTGAGGTGGAACTTAGCTCTTCCATGGTGGCAGAGATCTCTTCGAAGGCAGACGCCTGGCTTTGCATTTCATCATTAAACGTTTCAACAAAGGAGCCCATGCCGCCAACAGCTCCGCGGATGGCGCTGGCGGTGGCATCCATTCGGTCACGAATATCTTCCAGTTCATCCTTTCGCTTATGGGCGCGATCCTTTTCAGCGGTTCTTTCTGTGAGCAGATTCTTGAAAACTCCGGTCATTCGGTGCATTACAATTGTGAAGGTAATAAAGTACAGAGGAAGCGAAATGGCCATGTTTCTGGAATAGTAGCCAGCGGTGAACATTACATCCGGATTGGCAGAGATCTGTATTCCGTTAAACGTTGCAGCAATAGGGGTGGCAATGACCATCAATGTGGACAGAATTCCAATGCGAACAACATGATAACGTTTCTCCAGGTTCAGAGCAGCAGCGGCTGTGAATATCATATAGATTAAATAAAAGGGCGCCTGGGGCAGAACCCTGGAGACTACTTCAGGCTCGTCCAGAATGGCTCCGGAATGGGCCAGGCCTACCGTAAATATATCCAGATAGCTCAAGAAGCGACTCAGCCGGTGGGAATCCGGTTTTTTCCTGCTCCAGATTTCAAAGAACAACGTATAGGATGCGAAAACCGAGACCGCTGTGATATTCAGAAGATTCTGGAGTGGGGTAAGTGCGCTATAAGAAAGGGCAACGGCAAGAATAAGAAAGAGGAGTATGATGAATCTTGTGATCTGGATTCCGCGTGCAGCATATTGACTGATGTTAATTTCTTTCATGGTTGGTGGCCGGCATCCCCGGTAAGCTATCCCTTAACTATAGTTACGGACTGAACATTCATCAATCTGAAATCCATTCATTTCGTTATGTGCTCAGGCCAGAAATAATGTTGCATTTTACCGGTATCCTCATTCTATCTTCTATTCCAGATCCGTGGGAATGCGGATTTGTTCATAAAGACACGCCGATCCATGAAGAGAGAAGAGAATAAGACCGGAGATCTACAGGGGCAGCTTTATGTATTTCCCGGTCGGATTCTCTTTGTGGGGTTGGGGCTGCATACCGATTTTCATGCGCACCATGCATCTTCCTTGCTATTGTCTCTGGAAGAAAGCCAGACCTTTGGATTAATGCTCGAGGAGGATGGTCCGGAACATCGTCATTCCGGGGTCATTCTGGGACCAGGCCTCCGACATCGACTGATGGGAGATTCAACTACGATGCTGGTACTGCAGGTAGTGCCAGAAATGTATCGATTCCCGATGGAAGCTCTGCATGTAATGGATCAAAGGGAACTGGATAGCCTGCGGTCGGTGATCTCCGGATTGGAAGGTGAAGGCTGTGAGGAAGCGTCCCATCGATTTTTTCAAATGATTGCATTGTTCGAAGCGAATACGGACTCCAATCCGGAGGCGGAGGTGGATCCTCGGATCAGCGCCAGCCTGCAACATATTCATGATTCATTACCTGAAATCCTATCAGTAGCGGAGCTCGCCATTGGCGCTGGACTGTCCGAGCATCGCTTCATGCATCTTTTCAAAAAGCAGGTGGGCATACCGGTGCGAAGATATGCGCTCTGGGCCCGAATGCAAAAGGCTGCATTCATGCTCAAGGATGGAAGGACCCTTACGGAAGCAGCCCATGAAGCAGGATTCTCCGATTCCGCTCATATGAGCCGTAGCTTCAAGGAATTGTTCGGTATATCGCCTTCAGCTGTGTTCGGGGAAAGAGCATCGGTCATGGCTCACTTCTGTAACCAGGTCTGGAATCAGGAAAGACGCAGCTGAACCGGATGGCTCAGCTGCAAAGCTTGAGAGTGAGTGTTAATTCTGGATAATAGCTCAGGAAGCCACAGCTTCGAATGTCTTGAGCTTACCCTGTTCTGAAAGCACCTGCTTGACTTCGTTTTCGAGATCCTTGCGGAATCCCAGTTCAAAAAATACATCTGCTACAACAAACAGCGGAGCGCTGATCAATGCTTGAAACAGGTTATCGAATAATGCAGGGCGATCCTTTTCGAATACGAAGTGTCCGTAGAATTGAGTGCCCCAGCCCAGAATCTGAGCGGCACCAAAAATTACCCAGCCCGTAGTTGAATCTACATGAAGGGAAAGGTAATGGGCCGCGGCCAGAAGTCCTCCGAACAGCAGGGTAGCTGTGAAAGCAAAAATAAAGTCCAGAGTGAAATAGTAAAGCAGCACAGCTGCAGTAAATACCATGGCTACCGTAACTGGAATGCCCTCAAGGACAGGTATGTTAATCCAGCTCAGAACCAGTAGCAGAGAAAAGGTGATTGTTGGCACTCCCACTACATGAATCAGAATGTTTCGTTTTTCCTGATGGTAGGCAGAGTAGAAAGCCATCTGTTTTGCAAATCGCATGATATCCTCCCCGAGCATTCGCCCGTTCTGATATTATACTAGCATGACTGCTCGGGTCTGTCTTGAATAAATGTGCTATTTAGACGCAAAATCAATTGCGGCGAAAAAAAGGGCGAAGCAAG
Source organism: Leptospiraceae bacterium (assembly GCA_002717505.1). GTDB lineage: Bacteria > Spirochaetota > Leptospiria > Leptospirales > Leptonemataceae > UBA3465. The sequence continues at coordinate 31,436 of PBEB01000037.1, read as the reverse complement.
GACCTGCATGTATCAATTGTTACAGTCGTGACGGAAAGGCGCGATACTGAAGAAATGCGATACCGCAGAAAAGCGACCAGGAAGAGGCGCGACACTGCAGAGATGTGACATTGAAGAGGTGCTGGTAGTCCAATCCCTTGCTCTCATCACTCTCTATTCAGTCTCCCTCGATTTCTCCTCAATTTCCGCTAAATGGCCACAAAGGTTCGGGATGGACTTCAAGGCTTCACGGACTCATCCTTGAATGTGCTGCGTTTGAATCCGGAGATTTTTTTCTGTGCTCCCGTGCGATTCATCAGGCGAACATCTCCCTGAATTTTTATCGGAGCATCGAAAAGCCATGGGCCCTCTACTGTAAGAGAATGTGCTGAAAGGAGCGAAGGCACTTCCGGGAAGTAGGCTTCGAAATCCTGAACCTTCTTGTAGTTGTCGTCCAGTTGAATTACTGGCTCCACATTGGACCGGAGAATCAGGGCCTGGTTTTCGTCCAGTTCGCAGGCATCGCTTCGGCGCACTAGAAGATCAGCACAGCTCTTTACTGGCGCGAATCGCTTCCTCGGTACTCGGATCATCCTTGTTCGATCGAATTGACCAACGGCCGCTCCCATGGCTGATTCCAGCTGAAGAACAGGCTGGTCTTCGTAGCTCTTCTGATTTACAATCAAGGAAAGTGATAATGGTCCCTTTTTCAGCCGATCCCTCAAAGACTCCAGGCTTACCCAGAGGTTATTGATGGAGAAGTCCTTGAACCGACTGATGTCTTCGAAATCATCCTTATTGTCTGGTGGCACCTGAGCGGTCTCCAGAAGCTCGATTCGCTTCTGCCCCGTTAGGCTACGGTATAATACTCCACCTTTTATATCGGCTCTGGTTTTGGGTGTAACTTCCATTGCGAAGTCCAGGCCTTCCTGAATCATGTGGTGTGCGATACCGGAATGCATTACTGCGCCCAGGTTATCGCCATTGGATATGAATGCATGGCTGAACCCTTTTTCCAGCAGGATTTCCAGGATTCCCGAGATCCAGAGCGAGTTGTAAATGTCTCCATGACCAGGTGGGCACCAGTGAGACCCATGGTTTCCATCCCCTACGGGAAGCAGGGATTCTGCATTCAGCCGTGGTACCTGGTTCTGTATGAAGTCCGCGGATAGCTCCAGGTCCTGGTTTATGTCGGCGATGCCCGGGTAGTTCAGGGTATCTTCCCGCGTGTTAAATGAATTCATAAATAGCAGAGGGATTTGAAGCCCGGTTTTTTCCCTGAGGTGCCTGACCTGTTTCAGGATAATGTCAAAGAACGTGGCATCCCTGCGAATGTGGATCAGAGATTTCGCCTGGCTCAACCCCATAGAGGTTCCCAGGCCGCCGTTTAACTTTATGATGGCAAACTTTGAGATAGCACTGGAATCTTCAGGCAAAGGAAGGGAATCCATCTCCACTATGTCTTCTGCGTTCAAGTCTCCGATGGCCTTCCAGTCCACAAGTCCAGTGGCTCCATCGAAAACCTTTCTGGTTTTATCCAGAAAATCCTGAATGCAGATATCATGCACCGATGCAGATCGCATCCTCTGTTCAATGCTGGACTGAATTTCTTCCCAGGACGGTCGTGTCATATTGATTCGCTATGAACACGGGGCGCTGAGGTGTCCATGTCTTTTTTCCGGAGGATGGAGATCCCGGGCTTTCTGATGTCAGTTAGGGGTTGGAGCTTCGCAATGCGTTGGTAAAAGGAGCAACTAGATGCGCACCCAGACACCGCCGCCGGGAAGCAAATCCCTGCGCACAAAGGCAAGATCATAGCTCTCGGCGGATGGGCGAAACCGCATCCAGAGTTCAATCTCTCGGAGCCCGGATTCGTTCAATTCCAGGCCATCGCCGCGAACCAATCGGGGTACAGAAACTCGAAAGTGATAGTAATAGGTCAGTCCGGCTTTTTCTCGAGTGCGATACACCCCTTTCCCTTCCGGGTTGGCTTTGATTTTCTTCAACTCTGCAGGGTACCGTTTCTTCCATTCCTGCTTCAGGATCTCGGTAGCTTCCGGATAGCCCGGGGCGGCCAGAAGGGCGCCCGGCGCAAGCACCAGGCAAAAAGTAAATGCGATGGCGGATCTCATGGCTTGATGGTTAGACTCTCCAGAGGTTTGGAAGTTCGATACTGAAATCAGGTGTGGCCGAACTGAATTTCTTTCCCGGCCAGGCTTTAGCGGATGCGGTACCGCTATACCGGATCAACCGGAAGCTGGCCCTTTCCGCTCTGGAAGGCGAACTGGTTCAATCGCCTTCAAATTCACAGATGGCAAAGACCGGAGTTCCTGCGTTGCGAAGTTTGGCCGAACCACCCAGATCCGGTAGATCCACAATGCAGGCCGCTTCCACAACCTCCGCTCCCAGGCTGTCCAGAAGCTTCATTCCAGCCTCCATGGTTCCGCCGGTGGCAATCAGATCATCCATCAAAACAACTCGGTCTCCTTTCTGGCATGCATCCTTATGCACTTCAATTTCTGCTTCGCCGTATTCCAGAGTATACTTCTGCGAAATTGTTTCCCAGGGGAGTTTGCCCTTCTTGCGCACTGGAACGAAGGAGATGTTCAGCGCATAGGCCACGGTTACTCCAAGAAGGAATCCACGAGCGTCGATGCCAGCCACCACATCAATTTTCTTGTCGATGTATCTTTGAATAAGGGAATCCATGATTCCGCGCAAGGCCCTGGAATCCTGAAAGATTGTGGTGATATCGCGAAACATCACACCTTTTTCTGGCCAGTCCGGGATTGTGCGAATGACGTCTCGAATGTATTTTTCATCTATTGCATGCATTGATTTCCTCTTTTTCTGGCAGGGCTCTGATTCAGATGATCAGACCCAGACCTGTACTTCGGGGGTAATGAGAGTGCCCACGCCATGATCTGTAAAGACCTCCAGAAGTAAAGCATGGGGTACCCGGCCATCTATTATGTGCGCTCTTCGCACACCTGCCTGAAGGGCATCGGTACAGCATCGGGTTTTTGGAAGCATACCTCCGGAGATTACCTTCTTCTGAATCAGTTCATCCACATCTCTGGGGGTCAGGCCGGTCAGAGTTTTATCGCCATCCAGTATGCCCCTGGTGTCGGTGAGTAATATTAGTTTTTCTGCTCGTAGCGCTGAAGCGATGGCTCCGGCCATGGTATCAGCATTCACATTCATGCTTTCGCCTTTTTCATCGGCCGCTATGGGTGCGATCACAGGGATGTATTCGCTATCTATAAGATCGCGAATGACCTGTGGATCAACAGAGCGTGCATTTACGGTGCCCACACGTCCCAGGCTCACTCGTTCGGTAGAGCCATCGTCCAGGGACTTCTCAATGGAGTGTTCGGTAGCGGTGGCAAGGTTGCCGTCCCGGCCGGAGATACCTACAGCCCGTCCGCCTTCGCGATTGATCAGAGATACAATTTCTTTATTAATGTTTCCAGATAGGACCATTTCGGCCACTTCCATGGCTGCATGGTCCGTAACTCTGTGGCCATCTACAAATTGACTGGCAATGCCCAGACGATCCAGCAATCGGTTGATGCGAGGGCCTCCACCATGCACTATCACCGGTCGCATGCCTACATAGCGAAGCAGGACTACGTCCCGAGCGAATTTATCCTGAAGAGCGGCCTGTTCCATAGCGGCTCCACCATATTTAATTACGATGGTTTTGCCGTGGAACTTTTGAATGTAGGGTAGGGCCTCTAGAAGTACTTCGGCGCGGCCCGAATCTGGATTCTCCACCACTTTCCTTCTCCAGCACCTCAATAAAGTTCAGAATGGACTTTTTGTCCTTCTCCAGCTGCTTGGCATAAACATCGGCTATTGCACTTTCAACAAGCCCGCTTACCAGAAAAGCTTTACTGGTAACTTTGATATCGTAATCCCGAGCAGCGCGATTGCCGTCCAGTTCGTAGTATTTGCTTTCCCCTTCGATTACGAAGAGATGATCCAGGTCGCCTCCGGGTACCACGCGAAAATTGTGAATATGTGTGGTTTCCAGAAACGTAGAGGTTTCCACCAGGGTGTCCGCTCCGCTGGGCAGTAGAGTAGCCACTACCTGAGGCAAGGATTCGGAAATGGCAATATGCCTCACCTGTTTGAGTGTATCCCCCTCCCGGGTTTCCTCTTCAATATGGACATTCTTCAGCTCCGGGAACTTATCCAGGTGCTTATACCTTTCCTGTCGGGCATCCAGCAGCTTCTGAAGGGGTACATCGAATTCCTGTTTTACCTGAATCTTTTTCATCTGGACCAATGGCGTATTGCGGGGGCCCTGAAAAGTCCAGTAAAAAAGGAGAGCTTCAGAAGGCATCCTGTGCTTGCGTCGGTAGGCGCAGGAATACGGATCGGCGCTTCCTGTGCAAAGGCCGATGACCGGACCAGCCTGGATCATCGTTGATCTATAGAATTTCTACTAAGCTTTACTTGCCATGCGGCTTTCATTCCATCTATTCCATGTTTCGGCGGATGGCCCGCTCTTTGCGAAGCGCCCAAGAATGTTAGAATTGAAAATACAGGAAGTTCGGAGTTTCCGCCGGAGTCATGGCAATGATCATGTAGATCATCGCGATCAGAATCCCGATTAGCTTCTTGCGGTTCTCTGGCTTCCAGAAATACTCCAGTTGATACCTGTTAAAAAAGATTTCATAAACCCAGAGCAGTCCCAGAAGCACAATAAACTCATTCAAGCCCTTGAGTTGATTGTGAGAGAACAGAGCGCTATTAAATACCAGAGATTCGTTTAGATTCTCAAAACCAAACTGTCTTCCATGCATCAGATTGGCTGTGGTCATATCCGGAGCGCGAAACCAGATAAATCCAAAACTGAGACAGAAAAATAGAAATACTCTGGAGGCGATGTTGTAGATCAAACCGCCGGATTCCTTCAGTCTCTGACCCAGAGATGTAGAATTATAGACCCTGTGGGCCGCGATCATTACAAACTGCCAGACGCCCCAGGCGACGAAATGATAGGCCGCCCCATGCCATATCCCCGTGGCCAGCCAGACAACGGCAATGTTAACATAGACTCGGACAGGTCCTACACGAGAGCCTCCCAGAGGAATAAAAACGTAGTCCCGAATCCAGGTGGTAAGGGAGATATGCCATCGGCCCCAGTGATCGGTAATGCTGGAGGCTGCCATAGGATAGAGGAAGTTAATCTCAAACTCGTAGCCAAACAGTCGTGCCACTCCTCGCGCGATGTCCGTATAGCCTGCAAAGTCCAGATAGATCTGCCAGCCAAAAGCGAAAGAAGCCACCCAGATATCGATTGTTCCGTAGGCTCCCGGATTGGAAAATACCTGATTCACAACGGGGGCCAGGTTATCGGAAAGAACGAGCTTACGAAAGAAACCCACTATGATCCTGGTTACTCCCACCAGAATATCGTGCTTTCTGATGTTATAACCTTCATCCAGCTGCTTGAGAAACGTTGTGGCACGAACAATAGGGCCGGCTACCAGTTGCGGGAAGAAGGTGACATACAATGCGAAGTCGATGGGATCCTTACGTGCTTCCAGTACTCCGCGATACACGTCGATTGTATAGCTCATGGACTGGAAGGTATAGAATGAAATTCCAACAGGCAGAAGGATGCTCTCTGCCGGAAAGGCAAACATTGAATTGCCCAGGGGATGAACGTCATTTAGCATCGTAATGCCAAAATTCGTATACTTGAAGTATCCAAGCAGTGCCAGATTGATCAATATGGAGCCGATCAAATAGGTTCTGGCCGGCAACCGGGCCAGAAAGCCAGGGGCTCCTCCCTGCTGTTCCCAATCCCGCCTGGCCGTAATGGCCATACCGGCCAGGTAATCCCAGGCAGTGGAAAAAAGGATCAGAACCAGATAGTAGGGTTCAAATACTCCATAGAAATAATAGGAGGCGGCTAATAGAAAAGCCCTCTGCGGGCGTCCTTTCAGAACGTGACCCAGAATCAGCGTGGTAAAAAAGAAGAAAACAAAATGAAAGGACGTGAAATTCATCCGCAAGAAGCAGAGACCTCGAAAGGGCTAAACCGGTCAAACAAAACCTTTTTCGGCGGCAAGGCGACAGATTTGGGTCTTTCTGTCCGGGCTTCTGGCCTATGTTCGGGCTTGACGAATCGCGGGTTTTGGCCAGGGTGAGCCCATGAACACATCGAGAATACTACTCAGCCTCGCAATAGTAGCTGGAATGGCTACCACTCAATGCGGAGGCGACAAGCCAGATACGACTCAGTATGATGCAGCTTGCCAGAAAGTTCTGAAATGCGACAAAAGCATGCAGGAGATCCAGAATAACCCGGCTCTACCTGCCAATGCGAATGTAGGGGAACAATGCAAGAAGTCTCTGGTGGAAATCGAAAAGAAAGCTCCTAATAGCATCCAGGGAGTAAAGGACTGTATCAACAATACACCTTGCGAGGAACTGAAATTCGCCGCCTGTCTGGCACCTGCCCAGGCCGAGCTAATGCAGAATATTCCCGGCGCTCAGGGAGTAGAATAATCCTTACCGTGGTCGAGCCCTCACCGGGCTCGGCTCCGCGGAATTTCCTGTTCAGGAGCCAGAGGCTTTAAAGACCTCTTTAAACTCCTTCACAAGCTCATCACTTCTTTTGTCCCATTGCCATTTCTTGCTCTGGAATGTGGCCTGCTTGGGCAGCTCCTTCCCGTGCATTTGTAGAAGAAACGATTTCCAGGCCTCTACGTCGGTAGGAGATGCGAATCTTCCATGAGGATGGATTTCGCGCATTATGGGGATGTCCGAAAGCACTGCCGGTTTTCCATGCATCAATGATTCCAGCACTCTGAGAGGGAAGCTTTCATGGAGAGATGGGAAAAAAGCCACCCTGCAGCTTTCGTAAAGCCAGGTTAACTGTCCATCGGTGGGTGCTTCTATATAATAGATTCCATCGGGTCTGTAAGCTCCCTCGATTAGATCGGCCAGCTCTTCCCTGACTTCTTTTCCCTTTTTGCCCGCGATCAAAAGCGGATACAGGTAGGGATTCTCTCTTCGCGCGCGCCGATACGCTTCCATAAGAACCTTGTAGTTTTTTCGCTTCTCAATGGTTCCAACGCTTAGATAAAAGTGCTCCGAGAAAAAGGGAAGATCCAGAGGATGGCTCACTTTCCTGGCTGGAGGATTTACACCCGGGTAGATTACTTTGATCTTTTCTGCAGGGATGGATGGATAAAGGCCGGTAAGCTCGTCGCGAAAGCTCTGGGACTGACAGAGCACACGATCGGCACTCTGCAGACTTTCTTCCAGAAAGTATTTTTGCTCCATCCGGGGAATGAACTTCAGTTCCTCTGGCGCTGTGCGAAAACTAACATCGTTCACATTGAGGATTGTTTTAATGCCAGGAAGCTTTTTTTTGATGTTACGGGGAAGCAGTCCGGTGGTGCCCCAGAATACCTGAGCTTCTGCTTTTTCCACCATCCTGGGCAAAGCTCTTTGCATCCACACTGCAGGTAAGTGCGGCAAGAAAGAGGACTCGATTCTGATTTCAACTCTACCAGATGTTAGCAAACTTGCGAAATCTGGCGAGATTGCTTTGTTTGAAAGGAGAACCCATTCCGCATCTGGCAAACTGGATACCAGATTTCCGAACATTCCCGCAACGTAGCGGGCGTCGCGACTTCCAGGATTGGATAATGGTCGTGCATCAACTGCGATCCGCATATAGACCAGTTGCTCAGTCCGGATGCACCTGTCACGCTAAAACAAAAGGCAATGGCTCCGATGTGCGGGCCCTGGAAAAGAGAAAAGCAAAGAGAGGGAGGGGCCATGATCATCTTTTTCTGGTTCCTGCAAAATATGATATTCTGCTCGTCCAATTTGTCTATCGTTTGCTCCTTTGGATCGAATCAGCCGGCCCGATGACCGATCATATGATACAGACACCAGTACCAGGAGAAACATGAAACCACCTCGCGCCTATGAAAATCCGGACTTCCTGTATTCCGAGCATGCACGCTCGCTGCGAATCCTTTCCGAGTATCACTACCCTTTGCATCGCTTCGAAGAACTGGGAGTAACCGATACCGTCGTATTCTTTGGCTCCGCCAGGATCCCTTCGCCGGAAAAGAGACGTGATACGCAGACATCAAATTCCAGGGTCAATGAACTGGACTCCTTTTACGATGCGGCCCGCGAAGTAAGTAATCGATTAACCAGATGGTCCCTGGAACAGGCAAAGCCAAAAGGAAGAAACTTCCTGGTGTGCACCGGAGGAGGCCCCGGAATCATGGAAGCCTCCAATCGCGGCGCCTTTGATGCCGGAGGTGCCAGCATAGGATTGAATATTGAGTTACCCAGGGAGCAACATCCGAATCCTTTTATTACAGAAGAGTTAAACTTCGACTTTCACTATTTCTTTACGCGCAAGTTCTGGTTCCTTTACTTTGCCCGGGCCCTGATTGCCTTCCCCGGAGGTTTCGGCACGCTGGATGAGCTCTTTGAAACCCTCACACTCCAGCAAACCATGAACATTCGAAATCAGATTCCGGTCTTTCTTTATGGAAAAAGATTCTGGGAGAGATTGATAGATTTCGATTTTCTTGTAGAATACGGGTTGATATCGCCTGGCGATCGAAAACTGTTTCAAATAGTTGATTCGGTTTCCGAAGCAATGGATGCGATGATACCGGTGCTGGAAAGCCAGATACAATGAGCGCTGCAGGTCAGAAAAAAGAATTCCTCAATATCCTGAAAGAAGCCGAGGCCATTGCCCACGGTGCGAATCTTTCGGAGAAGGCGCATCATGCGCTCTACAAGGCAATCAAGGCTGTTTCCGCGCTGGATCAAATCAAGAATGGAGTCATCTTCCATGCTGGAGTGAAGATTCCGGAACTGGAGAACCTGGATTATGGCCGGAAAGAGGCCCTGGAAACTCTGCAGCGACTGATCTCCGATAAGCTCATTGCCCAGGTATTCTTGATCGAATTCGAACCCGGGGCTGCTAAACTTACCGTTACCCCTTGCTACATCGCCAACTGGGGTGATGAGCGAGTGGGGCCCGAACAACTCTTCCAGGAGTTGTTGATGCAATCGGTGGCCAGCATCGAGCAATTCTTGAAGAATCGGTCTGTGTTTAATCGGGACCAGATCTGGAAGGACCTGGAAAAGGATGTGAATTCTCCATCGGTGCCGGATCTGTCTCAGTTGCCCACCGCCGCTGTAGACCCCCTGGCTGTGCTTCAACCTTCGGCCTTTGATTTTGTGCCGCCTGCAGAAATGCTTCGCATTGCGAAGGATGAGATTCGCGAAGAACTGATTCGAAGAGGCGATGTAGTCTATCTGCTGGAATATGGATTACTTCCGGTGCGCGAGGAAGAGCTGGTCGTTCGATTTGAAGCATGTGTGGACTTCCTGCTTTCTCGCATTATTCCGGAGCACCGCGGCAATGCTGCTTTGAAGTCAGAGCTTCATTCCATATCTACCCAGGAAGAGGCCTATCATCTGGAAGGATTTGTGCGAAAGACCGCAGATTTTACCCATAAGAAAGCCGCAGCTGTAAAAAAGCATCTGCTATCTGCTCCTGGCAGAACATCCCGCTTTCCGGGTTCTCTGGCGGTAGAACAGGTACTTCAGTTGCATCCACATGTGGAAAAGAAGTACAGAGAAAACTGGGAAAAGGAGATGGATCAGCAGCATAAAGAGATCCGGGATAGCATTCTGGGCCTGGGTGTCGATGTGGCCGATCAAATCCGTTTCTTTTCCGAAGATGACCGGGAATCCATTCCGCCGGAAATCTGGAAAAGGTTAATCAACGATAATGGCTTCTTTCATTCCACCTGGGAAAAATCGGACGGCACCTATCATGTGCTCTGCAAAAAGAATCCATCCATCTTTCCGGAGCTGGTGGATATAATGCTTCGCATGGGGCCGGAGGACCACTGGAAAATTCTGGCATTTCGATTTCTCATCGAGAAGTATGAATCCACCTTTCCCGAACTATTCCATGACAGCGATTTTGTAGAGGCCTATGGCCAGCTTCTGCGAAGGGCCTATATGAGTTTGATTCCCTGGTACTATCGACTACTCATGTTTCTTGGGCTCCGAAGCGTTGTGGATGCCGCCTTTCAGAATGCGAAGAAAAAGATACAGGAAGATCAGGAGCGACTGGCTCTGAAAAATCAGGAGAAAAGAGACAGTCATGAGAAGCAGCGTATTGTGGAGCGCAAGGAGAGAGCGGGAGAGGCAGAAACCCTGGAGTTTAAGCGAAGAATTGTAGAAGCCCTGGAAAGACATTACTTCGAGCTGGGGAAGCCTCCTCTGATCAAAGAGGTGGTAGCCGAATTCCCGGATCGCAAAGAAGAAGAGTTTCGCGATTTCATCAAGAAACAGGGCTTCAAACAACTGGATTTCGAAAGCGACAAACTTTTACTGTATCCTGTGGATCATCAATGGAGAGTTCGTGCCATTAAGCTCAGAAAGCATCTGGAAGAATTAAACCAGGATCCCGGTCTGGAAAGCGCTCGACGTGCCAGGGTCAGCGCTGTACTCAAGATGCTGCAAAAAAGTATCAAGCAGGCGGCCTCTGGAGTAGGGGGCGCAGGCCAGGTAGCAGGCCAGGATCCGGATGCAGCCTTTCAAAGATTTGAAACAGAGCTCGAAAAGCATGAGAAAGTAGCTGCCAGTACGTCCGAAGAAGAGCCCTATTGAACTTAGTGCCAGCGGCATAATCCGCTTGGATACCCGAAACCTTGACTTATGTCCGATTGTGCGGTGCTCGCATGCCGTGGAGCTTTGCGATTTTTTCTTTGCCGGCAAAGGGCCTGCAAGAAGTATAACTTATCCACGGTTCTGGTAGTTGTCTGCTACCCGATGCCGGGAGGAAAGGGGGCAGCAGTGACCGTAACGCTTGAAGAGCTACAGAACAGATTGGAAGAACTGGAGGTACAAAATAAAAGACTCCAGGATGAACTAAACTACGTCAAAGAATCGCCATTTTTACAATCATCCATCAAGCGGCTGGTCTACGAAGCCCTGATCGACCGCGAAGAGGTGCTGACCCGCGAACTGGGAAAGCGCATCAATGAGCGTCATGGAACCATGTATGAAATCAAGACTCAGGCAAAACGACTGTCCGAGCTACTGGGTATGGATGCGGACTCCGTACGTATCATGGTCACCGAAGCGGTGCAGAACATTCTGGAGCATGGTTCCGGAAAGTATGTAACGGTTCGTCTGGAAATCAAAAATGATAGTGTGAATCCCTGCCTGGTGAGCTCATTCAAGCATGAACTGCCCAGCGGGCAGGTCTACACTATGAGCGACATCAACAAGAATGCGATGAAGGGAGATGTAACCTCCGAGCATTTTGATTTTGAGTCCAGCCGCGGCCGCGGTGAGTATATTATGAAAGAGCTCACCGATGAGCGCAGAATTATCAATGGCATTGAAGTGAATCCGGATGGTAAAAAGGTCCGGTACTTCAAGCGAATCCTCATCAACTATGCAAAAGCTGAAGGGCCTCGAGCGCGAGTAACCTTTGAAGAGCTCAAGCGAGAGATCGATCGTCTGGACTACGAAGATGTAATCTGTTGTTTTCACGTTCATCATATTGGTGGCCTGCCAGATTCCGTTACCATAGCCACCACCAGGGCCTACTCTCAAAGGGTTGCCGATATCATGAGGAATAATGGCTTTCGCCTGCAGGAAGAAGAGAATTACTATAGAACATCGTTTGCCACCTACGTTCCCAAAGAACAAATGGATAAGGAACAACTACTGAGTCTCTTCGCCAGGGTTCGAAGCATTGTCGATGAAGAGATTGATTCCAGCAAGTCCTAGCGGAACCTTCGGCATAAGTAGAGATTATTATTTCATCTACCGCATCCATGTCAGATCCCGGGACTGAGTCTATCCCAACCTGCCCCTCGGATCTGGGTCTGCCGGCGCCTTCAATCATCGGTTCCATTAAGGCTCAGGCGGAGGATTTCGTTGTAAGCGAACTTCCTGGCTACGAAACATCCGGCCAGGGAGAATTCCTATATCTACAGATTCGGCGATCCAACCTGAATACGAAGGATGTGGCTCAGAAACTGGCCAGGGCCTTTTCCATGTCTGAGGCGGAAGTGGGCTACGCCGGACTGAAAGATAAAAATGCAATCACCACTCAGCAATTCTCCATTCCTTTGATTCGAATTCCCGTATCTCCAGGCCCGGAAGAATCTCTTTCACAACTGGAAGAGGACCTGATGAAGAGATGGCCGGAGCTCCTGGAGCCGGAGCTGGAGTTACTTCAGGTACAGAGGCATACCAATGGCCTCAGAAGAGGCCATCTTCAAGGAAATCAGTTTTCCATTCGCATCCGCAATCTGGCTCTGGCAGCGCAGGCTCAACAGAGAAAAGGCAATGACCCTCCAGTGTTGTACAGTGCGGGAGACTCCGCAGGGCAGAGCTCGTTAAAGAAGCCGTTGAAAGAATCAGATGGAGGGTCCGGGGATTCCATTCGCGAGATCCTTGAGACGTGCTCTTCGCACTGGTTGCGCTCTGGATTCATAAATCTTTACGGAACTCAGCGATTCGGAAAAGAGGGCAGCACGCTGCATCAAGGTCTGGCTTTCATGGACGGCAAAAAGGCAAGAAAATGGCTTTTAGATCTAGGGGTGTCGGCCGTTCAGAGTTATGTATTCAATCATTATCTGAGACTGCGAAATGAAAAAGGGCAGTTGTTTCATTTAATGAATGGAGACCTTGCTGTAAAAGCGAATTCCGGTGGTATCTTCAAGGTGCCGGTGGCAGCAGAGGAAGAAGCGCGATTCCAGTCCGGTGAGATTTGCTATACCGGACCCATGTTTGGCAAAAAATTGCGAAGTCCGGAGGGGCCATCCCTTGCTCTGGAGCAAGAAGCCCTCTCTTACGCTGGTCGCACAGAAGAAGATTTTAAAAAGATGAAAGTGCCCGGAGCTCGTCGAGCGGGGCTGATTTTCTTGCGTGATTTAAGACTGGAGTGGCCGGGGGACGATTCCGTATGGATGGATTTTACTCTGCCCGCGGGCTCCTATGCTACGGTGGCCATCAGCCATATGATTCAGCTGGAGGAGAATTCTGAGCGAAGTCTATAGACATTTTTGCTCCTTGCAGGAGTGGCAGGATTACCGATTCGCATTTTCCGGAAACGGAGTGCATGGTCTGCCATGGTATTCCGGCCGTTCGGTGCGAATTCTCGGGCTGCCCGAATCCAATGGCATTCGGTTTCGTCTGCATTTTTCCGGTCGTTCCGATCATAGCTCCCAATCCTCCGGTAGCTGGGAGCGAAAACCCGGAGCCGCCCTGTGGTTGCGCTGTGATGAACGGAAGGCTGAATTCGCGCCTGACTTTTTGAGCATTTCAGGTCCCATCAGCATGCGCATCCAGGCTCTGGGAGAAAAAACCATCTATCTTGATTTACAGCAGGAAGGAGCGTTACTTTTTTCGGGCAAAGCGCATCGAAGTCTGTGGGCATTTCGAATGAAATTCCTTCCTGGCTCCTACCGCAGCGAATATTGAACTTTCAAGGATTGAACTATGCCAGATCATACCAGAAACAGTATCGGAGGGTCCCTGCTGGGCCTGGTGGCCTCTGCAGCCGGCTTTGGAGTCGCTGCCACAGCAGGCCTGGCAGCCTGGACGGTGCATAGCATTCATCAGAGGAAGCGAAAAGATCTACTGGATGACTATTTTATTACACCCTTCGAACTGGATGTGCCCCATGAAGATGTGCGATTCGTAACCAGCGATCATGTAGTGCTCAAGGGTTGGTGGTTTCCGGTGGATGGCAGCGATCGAACTATCATCGCCATGACCGGGCGGCATGGAACCAAAGATGATTTGATCGGCATTGGAACCGGTCTCTGGAAAAGAGGCTACAATGTACTTCTCTTTGACTATCGCGCCCGAGGAGAAAGCGAAGACTCCACGGCATCCATCGGACATTATGAGTTCGCAGACGGGGAAGCTGCTCTGGATTATGCTATGAAGCGGGTGGTGGAGCGAGAAGGTACCTGTCGTCCTGCCCTGCTGGGCTACTCCATGGGTGGAGCCATCTGTTTGCAACTGGCAGCCAGGCGGCCGGAGGTAGAAACCGTGGTGGCAGACTGTCCTTTTGCCAATCTAAAGGACCTGGTTGCACTGCGATTGGAGCAAAGTTATGTTCCGTCCCGATTTCTAATGCCAGTAATTGACTTTGTGAACCGTGCGATTTTCAGTTACAGTCTGGCCGATGTTAGCCCTCTTCGCTGGATCTCCAGAATTTCCCCCAGGCCTCTGCTCCTAATACATGCTGAGAATGATCGCATTATTCCTGTGGAAGACACCTACAAGCTTTTTGAGGCAGCATCTGAACCAAAGGAAATGTGGATTGAACCGGAGGCAGATCATTGCGGAGCTTATTTCAAGGATCGAGAATCCTATATTAAACGAGTTTCCGATTACATGGATAATGTATTCGCCGGGAAATACTTCCAGTGAGCCGGCCTGGAGTGCACTGGGTTTTTCTGCGGGGACTGGGTCGCCAGAGCGGTCACTGGTTTCGCTTTCGCGAATTGCTGGAAAAGCAATCCGAATTCCCGTTTAATGGGACACTACATTTCCCGGATCTTCCTGGCACAGGAGCGCGCAATCAGGAAAAGAGCCCCTCCAGCATAGCAGCTATCACCGAGGATCTAAAAGCTCGGACGGTAACCTCATTGCCGCAAAATGAAATTCGCTGCCTGTTTGCCATTTCTCTCGGTGGAATGGTAGCTCTGGACTGGTTACATCGGCATCCGGGGGATTTTGACTATGCATTCATTGTGAATTCCAGCCTGAAAGGCTTGAGCCCCATGTTTCAAAGGATGAAACCTGCGGCTGCCGCTGATCTGGGTAAAGCTATCTACACTGGAATGGTTAAAAAAGACATTCCTGCCATGGAAAATCGTGTCTTTGCTCGCAGCTGTAATCGGGAGAATCCGGAAGGAGCCCGGCGATGGACCGAACTCCAGCAGCAGTATCCCATCAAGGTCTCCAACTTCAGTCGTCAGCTCCTGGCGGCCATGCGATTTCGTGCTCCGGATCCGGACTTTCCTTCGCCGGTTTTTCTGGTCTCTCGAAAGGACAGGCTGGTAGATCCCCGGTGTAGCGATGCCCTGTACAGACAATACGGAACCTCGGGTCAGTACTTTGTGCATCCGGAAGCCGGGCATGATCTAACCACCGACGATCCAGAAGGCACAATGGATTTTCTGCGAAGGTACTTGCGAAAGCTCTGATTGAAAGTCCCGGTCACAATGAATCACTTCTTGTCATCCAGACCGGACTGTATGGTTGAAATCAAAACGTCGCTTCAGATGCTCCAGGAGCGTTAACGTTTCGGTTTTAGGATTCGTGATCTACTACGTAGAAGATCAGTGTCCAGGCGCATCGTCTCGAGTCTCGAAATCCGGGGCAATGAAATCCATAGTCTTCAAGATCGTTAAATCCCTTGAAATGCAGGCTCCGCCTCATCCTAAAGACCAGTCCTTTTCTTTCGTCAGAGCTGTGCGAAACAGATCTCTGAGGAATTTGCGGTAGCGCTCGATAGTTTCTCTTTTTCGCGGGCTGTCCGGGTTGAAGATGTTTTTGCGGTTGAACATTCGCCCGGGCTTTTCTTTCAAATCGCTCCAGGTGCCAACTTCCAGAGTAAGGGGCAGAAAACGGGACTTCCATTTCTTCTGCTTTTCATGAAGCTTCCAGTAATGGTCGTAGAACAGATCCCAGAGATCTCCATGCGTTGTGTAGGATTCACTCTGGGGGCCGAAGTTTAGCTGACTGTGGCCTGCCTGAATGCGAAAGAATCGTCCCATGGCCTGAAACAGGGCATCGTCGCGACATGGCTCTTTGGTACCCGCATAGGGCCACCAGACATGATCTACCGATCCGAAGCCAGAGTGAACGTCGATTACAGGAATGAGGCTATCTTTTGCATGAAAAAAAGACTCATAAACAAAACGGTACAGTGTTCGAGATTCTGGCTCCAATCCTTTGCCGCGAAAATACGGTAACCGGTTGCTGAACTGATGTCCGCCAAAGAAGGGCATGGATTTTTCCGCTTCTACGCCCGAGTTTCGCATCAAATCAACGCCCGCCGGGTTGGAACGTCGCCGCAAAGCCACGCCACCTGGATTGACCATGGGCATTGCATGGATTCCAATTTTACCCTTATGGATCTCGGGAAAGAAGTCCGGATTGTTCAGACAGTGATAAAGAAAATCTAGAAGAATTCGAATTCCGATGGTTTCCAGCCCATGGACCCCGGCCACAATGCCCACCGGATGCTTCTTTAGAGCGGAAGTGGTTCCAATGCTCAGCCCATAGATGGGGAAGCGAAAGCCCCCCTCTGTTTTCCGCGAAAAGCCATGTTGATGAATGGAGACAAGTTTTTCATCGCTCCTGGCGATTTCCAGGATCCGCTTTTCAAATCTATGGAGTCGGCGCAAGCCTCGAAGCATTCTGAGCGTAGAAACTCAAAATGCTCTGTGGTGTCAGTCCTTTTCCTGAATCATTGCCTTGAGATAGGGCAGGGCACGCTGGAGCATATAGTCCGGTCGCACAGCGTCGTTCTCATGCTCTTTCAGATACTTTTCTGCCTGCTTCGGATCTACCTGTTTTTTCAAGGCCTGCACCCACTTCTCTCGTTGCGGGTTGGGATCCTTCTGGGCCAGTTCAGGTAAATGATGCCACATATCTTCTTCTCGAAAGCGAAGGGGAAACTCGCCATCTTTCTGATCGGAAATGCGAATATCGGGCTGGACTCCATGCACCTGAACTGTGTATCCGTTGGGTGCATAATACCGGGCGATGGTTAGCTTTACAAGATAACGGCTGCTGTTCGTTTCCAGCGGCTGGATTTGCTGCACTGTAGCCTTGCCGAAGGTGCGATCGCCTACGATCAGTGCTCTTCCATAGTCCTGAAGTGCACTGGCCATAATCTCGCTGGCACTGGCCGAACCTGCATCCACCAGAACCATAAGCGGAAGCTTGTCAGGCAAGACCGGATATCCATCGCTTTCCAGTTCTCGACTATTACGGTTGGATTTCAGTGACGTTACAATTCGTTCCTCTTCCATAAAGAGACCGGTAACTCGCACCGCTTCCCCCAGATCGCCTCCGGGGTTGTTTCTTAGATCGATAATCAGGCCAGCCGGATCGCCCCCCGCTTCCTTTTTAATGTCTTCGTATGCTTCGCGTACCATCTCGGTGATCGGGGTTTCATGAAACAGGAAGGAGCGGATGTGGATGATTCCGATTTTATGTTCCTTGAGATAACTGGAATCCACGGCCTTTCGTTCGATTACATCTCGTTCTATTTTGATCTCACGGGTGGTAAGATCTGTAGGCCGGTCCACTTCCAGGGAAACCACAGTGCCTCGGGGACCGCGAATTCGTTTCACTACCTCTCGAAGGGAAAGGTTGGAGATGCTTTTTCCATCCACTTTGCGGATTATATCTCCGGCCTTCAGTCCGGAGCGAAGGGCAGGGGAGCCAGGGAAGGGAGTTTCTACAATTACATCTTCTTCATCCCCACCTCGGAGGATGGCCCCAATCCCTTCGAAGGTGGCATCCTCGGATTCTTTGCGGATTTTTTCCCAGACTTTACTATCCAGAAGATCTGCATGAGGATCAAAGCTCTTCAGAAATCCCCGGGCCGCTTGAAAGTAATAGAAATTCATGGAAGGAGGTCCAGAAGGCTTTTCCTCCTCTTCTTCTTCCGATTCCTGGGGCTGGCTTTCCGGTGAGGTCCCGAAGCGCAGACGATTGTCCTGGATCCAGGACATGATCCGGGTGAAATCCTGGCCATCGAAGCCAGTGGCATCCCACATATCGTCCAGGACTTTGCGCTGAACTTGCTGCTTTTCCTTGAGCTTACGGGCTTCATTCTCCCGCTGATCCTGATTCAGGCCATCCCATTTTTTCTTCTGCAGCTCATCGCGCTTATTTCTGATCTCTTCCACTTTCGAGGCATCGATCTGAAAGAGTACGTATTTATCGGTCCAGGGCAGTTTCAGAACCTTTCCGGGCATAACCACGCCAAAGGGGGAGAACTCCTTTCTTCGGTCCAGATAGGAAGCCGGAAGAAGTTCCAGCGGGGCCGGCATGGAGTTGATGGCTGTGCGGGCCGCATCCACGTAACCTCGCTCCTCATCGATGGATCGCCTATCCAGGTAATTTAGATGTGCGTAGGTGAGTACACGGCTGAAATCCGCCGGCCCAAAATCTCCCGGCACCGCCTGGAGGTTGCCGGCCGTGCCGAAAGTCAAAAAAGAAAGGATGAGAACGGTTTTGCAGAATTTTGCCATCATGGTCAGGCTCCAATGTACAGACGTGGCCAGTAGGTTGTCAGTTTTATTTTTACCGACGCCGGTACTGATGCATTGGACTGGAAAAAAGGGCTGTCGGTTCCAGCTTTTCCCCGGATCGGCTCCTGGAAGCGTAGAAGCGGACGAAACGCAGCATCCAGGCCCAGATTTTAAAAAAAGGTCGACGGAGGGAGGCCTGGCCCTGGTCTTTCCGTAATGATTCGAACCATGAAAAAAGTACTCATTCTTGCCACAATGCTGTCTTTGCTGTCCTGCCAGGGCGGAGAAACGCAAAGTGTATCTCCAGAAAAACAGAAGGAACTCTTCAACCAGACCAATCAAGAGGATCTCAAGCCTACCATCTGGGATACCGGCGATACCACCATCACCAATGAAGATCGACTGGATCTATTTGAACCCCACGTAAAGGATCGCGGAGGGGCTTACGTCGGTGTAGGGTCTACTCAGAACTTTACACTGGCTGCCTGGGCTAAATCGGAGTGGATCTGGCTCATGGATTTTACCCGAGTTGTGGTAGCCACGAACAAGATTCACATCGCTTTTCTTCAGGAATGCCCCACGCCCGCTGAGTTTCGCAAACTCTGGGAGCCAGGCTCCAAAGCAAAGGCTCTGGAAGTGATCAAGAAACACTACGAAGGTCAGCCGGACTACGATCTAATTCGCAAGGCCTGGAGTATTTCTGGTCCATTTCAGAGACGTCGGTTCCGCTACGATGACGTTATCCATAAGAAGTTCAACTTTCATGGCTGGCTGAATAGCAAAGAAACCTACGATCATATTCGTGGCCTTGCATTAAAGGGTCGAATTCAAGCGGTGCGCGGAGACCTGAAAGGCCCGACTACTGTGAAGTCCATTGCAGAGCAGGCCCGAAAGATGGGGATAGTTTTTCGCATGGTTTACTATTCCAATGCAGAGGAGTACTTCCCGCTGGCCGACGATTTTCGTAGCAACTGGACAGCCATCCCCGTGGATGAAAAATCTCTGATTGTGCGCACTATTTCTGTATATCGCGGCCAATTGCCCTGGGCTCCTGGATCCGAGCTCTCTACGGATCGAGGATTTCATTACGTCCTGCAAAACGCCCCTCACTTTCAGAAATGGCTGGAAGTGGGCAAGGAAGGCCTTCGCATCGAAGACATTGTGCGCACCGGAAATACAGATAAAGAGAAGGGCATCACTTTGATTGAAGCGGGCACACCAATTCCTGAAGAATTCAAAGCTCCGAAGCCAGCCGAACCTGCAGCGGCACAGTGATGAAGCGGATCTCTGGCATAATTCGTAGCTCCCTGGTGGGTCTGTTGCTTCTCCTTCTGGGAGCCTGCTCCGGTGCCTCCTCGAAAGAAGGAAGCCCGGAGAAAGCCAATGAGCTTCCGGCGAATTATACGATTCAGCTGAAGTTTATCAAGCGAATCAAAACCGATGCTCAGCCCAAGCAGGTCTGTCTTCATCCAGATAGAAATGAATTTTATGTTGTGAATCTGAACAACGGAGGAGGGGCCATAACCAAAAAGCTGGGCCCCGGAACTCTTCAGATCTTTTCGCTGGATACGTTCGAATTGCTCCATGTAGAGCCTGCCCGCACCGCCGTAGAATGCTTTCTTGTGGGCAAAGATCGGTTGCTCTATTCCGATATGTTTCGCGATGAAGTGGTTTACTTCGACCTTGCAACCCGAAAGGTTCTTTCCCGGAGTCCCATCAAGCCAGAGACGATTCGCAATTTCTCCGGCACGGAATATCGTTTCATGCCCAAGATCATTGAGCCTGTTTCCGAATCGGAAGCTCTGGTTACTCTGTGGCTGGGCGGCATGGCTCGGATTGACTTCCAGCAAGGAAAACTAATCAAACATTTTGACAAATTCTGTGCCCTGCCCAGAGGCATTCTACCCATACCTGGCAGTACCGATGTCTATATAATGTGTTATGGCATTCCTCATGGTCCAGGCGAAATTGTTCGGTTCGATGTAGAAAAGGGAAAAGTAACCTCCAGGATCAATACCGGCGGCTCTCCCAGGCATGTTGTTCCTTTGAAAGATGGAACAGCTCTCATTAGCAATTTAAATTCCGGTCAGATCTATCATTTTGATCCGGCTACTGCTCGATTCATTCACAAGATGTATCTGGGAGGCGGAATCAATACCATAGATGTGGACCCTTCCGGCCGATTTCTGTTTATTTCTCAGAGGGAACTGGATCTGGTCAGCGTCATCGATATTCGCACCTGGAAAGTTGTGCTGAAACAGAAGGTAGGGGATTATCCCACAGGTCTGGATGTTTCCTACGATGGTCGCTATATGGCGGTAACCAATTTTCATGAAGCGAGCATGGATCTCTTTGAGATCCAATATGTGCCGGCCGTCGAGAATCCTTGAACTAACATTCAGGGCAGAGTCAGGCCTGAAGGGACCCGGCTCTGAATACTCCTTGAGCCGGCATTCCTGGCTTAATCGAAC
Organism: Leptospiraceae bacterium; assembly: GCA_002717505.1. Classification (GTDB taxonomy): domain Bacteria; phylum Spirochaetota; class Leptospiria; order Leptospirales; family Leptonemataceae; genus UBA3465. The sequence goes on along the minus strand of PBEB01000037.1, from coordinate 10,663 downwards.
CCTGATGGCTTCGGCTGCTCCGATGCCGGGATGGAGAACTTCGAAAGAAGGGCTGTGGTTGTAATCGCCTCTGGCAATCAGACATTGGCGGGAGAGCTACGAGCTACTATGGCTGTATCCCTGGAATGCTCCCAGGGGTAGTTCGCGAACAGAATAGGATCCAGACATTTTGCGAAAGCCAATGCTTGAACTCCGATGCGGCCATACTCTATGGAAAAAAGGGAACCGATATTGGTATTCTTTAGTCTATTGAAGCCAAAGGTTCATCCAAATGCAGCGTCTGAAACTCCATAGCTGGTGCATCCAGATTCTCCCCCTGACCTTCCTTCTTCTGAACTGCGTACAGTTTCAGAGCACCGAACTAAGACCTGTGCTTCCGGACTCAGAAGTGCAGGGCTGTGAACTGCCAGCCATGCATCCTGAATTCGTGAACTTTCATATGGCGGATTGGCCGGATGCAAAAAGCACAATTCTGGAGGAGCTTCAGTCTCGACCCACTTTATTGCCCATTTCAGAAGGGGCCATGCGACTTCGAATTGTAATTCAGGGTTTCCCCACAGGTAAGCATCATGCAGACTTTATGGAAGGGGATCCTTTCGCGTTCACCTGGAGGCGATTGAGCCAGATGGCCTTTCGTTGGAGCTTTGGACTGATTCCCATCTACGAACCCAGAGAAAGAATGATCAGCTTTGAAGTCTGGGACGGAGCCAGGAAGCTAAGAGAATACAGCTATGTGAATCGGTATCATGTCCTGGTGGGTTTGCCCGCAATACTGGCAGTACCTTTCGTCGACTCCAGAAGCATTGAAGAAGAAGCTCGGGATGCCACAGCTCATTTTTTAGAGGATGCCTGCAACCATCCGGTGTATGCGCTGGGATCAGTTAGGCAGGACCTTAATTGATAACCCGACTTTCAGAGGCACTTTGCCTTTCCAGCAGTGTTTTTCAGAAACGGCGAAGATCTCTTTTCTTCATAATCTTTATTCTACCTCTGGCTTCGGGCTGTATAGGTTTCGCATATCAGGAACCTCGCACCGTCGGATTGTCCGGTGAACAGGCGGTTTCGCAAATTTCATCTGTGAGGGTTGAAGGGGCCGCGGACTCAAGGATGAAAGACAGATGTTCCCTGCATCTGGATTTTGCCGGCTGGGATTACTTCCCGGAGGATCAAAAAGAATTGCTCCGGACTCTGGAAAAGAATGGGATTCGTTCGAATCCTGAATCCAGTCTCGTTCTGGAAATCACCCTGGAACAAACGGACATCACTCCGCTCTGGAGAAGATTGCCCAATGTCATTGTAACTGTTCTTACCAGTACTCTCTTCCCTCTGGTAGAGTATTTTGAGTATCATCTAACCTTCCGTCTGATTGGTCCGGATGGGCAGCTTGGGATGAAACAATACAGAATCATGAGCCATACAATACTCAGCGGTCTGGTCACTCCTCTCACTCCTTTCTATTATCCACCGGCTGCCCGACAGGAAGCCCTGGCAGAATCAGCCACTGACTTTGCCTCCTTTTGCCATCCGTTTTCCGATTGAGCCTTTCGCTGCCCTGGACAGAAAAGACCATGCCCTGCAAAGTCTTTACTTCGGCCATGGTAGTGGCCATGGGATTCTCTCTTACATTTTGCTCCGGCGACAGAAAGGACAGCCCGTCCCCGGTGGCATTTGAAGAAGTGCGCAACCACCTCTTTCTTCGCGGCAATCTGGATCATTTCTATGAGAAGCTGGAATCCCTGGAGAAATCCGGGAAGTTCCAGTATCCAGAAGACAATGGTCGTTCGCTCAGAGTCATTTTCTTCGGGGATTCCGTAATCTGGGGAGATTGCCTCACAGTAAGATTGAAGCGAAGGTTCCAGGAAAGATTCGGAGACGGCGGTCGCGGACTACTACGCTTCGTGGATTGGGCGCCCACACGATTGATGGATCATCAAAACCTTACCAGGGGCGGATTCCAGAAATATAAGATTCCCTTTGAGTCGTTTGATGTGCCACCGTTTCCGAACCTGGGCTTCACCGGGTTTTCGCACCGTCCAGCCGGATCATCCTCCACAGCCATCCATGAACCGGCAGCCCGAACACCCATGTCCGATGTTACCCGCTATAGAAATTATCGCAATCGCCATCCAGAGTTACCGGCAATACCGGATACAGAGCCTCCTCCCAATGCAAGATACGGAACTGAGGGCGAATCCTGGAAACGTGTGCGAATTATCATGAGAGCCGGTGATTCAGATCGTGCAACGGCTCGCCTGACCTATAGAATGGAGGACGGAAGCAAAGATACGATGGCAAGAGACGTACAATTTCAGAACAGCTGTCAGTCCGTAGAGTTTCAGATTCCTGCCTCCAGGCGAATCGAGATGAGCTTTCAGGGTCGACCTTATGTAGATGCTCTGGCTGTAGAAACCGACCAGGGCCTGTCTTTTAGTTCGGTAGTGATGCGTGGTCTCCACCAGGCCTGGTTACTGGGTATTCCGGAAAAGCAATTTGCCTGCGGATACCAGGAGTTCGCTCCCGACCTGGTTATCTTCCAGTTCGGTATCAATGAATCCCAGACACTACATTACTCAGTCCAGGGTTTTTCCGCAGAGTTGTACGAACGTCAGTTAAGAACGCTGTATACCAGAATTCAGAAGGCCCTGCCCAACACTTCCATTTTGATCCTTGGCCCCTGGGATCGGTTCCTGAAGCAGGGTGGATATTACCAGCCTTACGATGCCCATGCAAGGGTTCGAGAGATACAGAAGCGGGTAGCTTTTGATATGGGATTGGCCTACTTCGATGGATATCAGTTGCTGGGTGGACCGGATGGACTGAAGAAGGCCGTCCGCACTGGATTGATCCAGGCAGACTATACCCACGTAACCTATCCAGGGGGTCATTTCATGGCCGATGCACTTTTTCAGCAGTTGATTGACGACTACACTGAGTGGAGGAATTAATAGGGGTTGCGGCTTTTTTCATGCTCAAATTAGAGGGAAAGGTAAGGAATCGAAACTGGAGTGAATCTGCTCTGGCGCCTATGGCCGCGTTTACGATACCTTTAATCATAACGCTTTCCATGCTGGTGCTGGTAGTTGACTTTGAAAACCGAAGGTACCGCCAGGAGCTTCGCGCCAGAATGACCGATCAGCTCAGCGAGCTCCGGGGTCGGATGGAATCCGAAATCAACAAAACCATGTTTCTGACCCGGGGCCTAACTGCTTTCGTAGCGGTAAATCCAGGAATCCGGGAAACAGACTTTCATGCCATTGCTCAGGAGATGGTGAGTAGCAAAGCCCATATTCGAAACATGGGTCTGGCTCCAGATAATGTTGTGCGATACGTTTACCCGATCCAGGGGAATGAAGCGGCGATGGGTCTGGATTACCGGAAGAACAAAGAACAATGGCCCTCTGTAGAGCGGATGATGCGAAATGAGAGAACCACTGTGGCCGGTCCTGTGGATCTGGTGCAGGGTGGCCGGGCCTTCATTGCCAGAACTCCGGTGTACATCGGCAAAGGAGAATCTCGCAGATACTGGGGTCTTGTCAGTGTAGTCATCGATACGCAATCCTTGCTTTCCGCCGCAGGCCTGGGTGATGAACAAAGGGAATACCTTGCGATTCGCGGTGCCGACGGGCAGGGATCCCAGGGAGAAGTATTCTGGGGCGCGCCCGAGGTTTTCGATTCCGATCCGGTACTTCTCAATGTAAGGTTACCGGAAGGAAGCTGGCAACTGGGGTCCATTCCCCGGGCCGGCTGGCAGCAGCAGTCCCCTGGCCTGTGGTTGATCTGGACGCTGGGCAGTGCCATCTGCTTGCTGATTTCCACTGCTCTTTATCTCTGGGTTTTTCGCCAGCGAAATAGATACATGGAACTGCGTCGGGTTACATCGGCTGCAGAGGCGGCGAACAAAGCGAAATCCGAATTCCTGGCCAACATGAGTCATGAGATTCGCACACCGTTAAATGCTACCCTTGGATTTGCCGATCTGCTCTACGATGAGATTTCCAATGAGCAACATCGCCAGTATCTGTTGTCCATACGCAAAAACGGACGTTCCCTTCTCAACCTTCTGAACGACATACTTGACCTGTCGCGAATCGAAGCAGGGAAACTACAGATTCATCCAGGCAGTTGTGACTGGAGAGACCTCTGTGATGAAATTCGCGATGTGTTCGGTTACGTAGTGCAGCAAAAGGGCCTGGTCTGGAAATCCGACTACCAGAAGGATTTACCCCGCTGGATTCTTACAGATGAGCACAGACTTCGTCAGATCCTTCTGAACCTGGCCGGTAATGCTGTAAAGTTCACGGAATCAGGAACCGTCACACTACAGGTTCGAGGCTATCGAGATAATGACGATTACTTTAATATTGAATTCCAGGTAATCGATACCGGACCGGGAATCCCTCCAGGTCAGAAAGCGCGAATCTTTGAAGCCTTTGTTCAGGACAAGGCCGTGCGAAGAGAGCGCCAGGAAGGTTCGGGTCTGGGCCTTACCATATCCAGCAGATTGGCTCATCTGCTGGGTGGCCGAATTGAGCTGGAGAGTCAGCCCGGGCATGGGAGCTCCTTTTCGCTGGTTATGGAGCGAGTGATTTCGGCTCCGGATCTCCAGAAACCTGCGCAGAGCCAGCAAGAAGGCAATCAATATTTCAACGGACAATCTGTTTTGCTGGTAGATGATAACGAAGACAATCGAGTACTGATCCATCATTATCTCAAAGGTGAAAGATTACGCTTGATTCAGGCAGTGAATGGAGCTGAAGGGCTGGAAATGGCACGATCCAATACGCCGGATCTCATTCTTCTGGATTTGCATATGCCGGTGATGGATGGGTACCAGATGCTTACCCATCTGCGAGAGGATCCAGACCTGGCAGCCATTCCCGTGATTCTGTTCACCGCAGATGCCATGGAAGACAATATCAATCGCATGAAAACCTTTCGCACGGCAGACATACTTACCAAGCCGCTTACGCGAAAGAAGCTGCTTGCCAGTCTCCACAAACAGCTGGACCCGCCGATCTAGGTGGGACTCTCTTTGGATTGGTTTTTCCCATCCCGCTCGCAGCGTTCTTGCTTCGCATCAGGGCAGAACTTCCAGGTTCCTGACACTTCCTTTTTGCAAAGCCGGGTTTGAATGAAGTCAGCACAGGCCCGGTTGCCTCCAAGTTTTCGAAGGCATACAAAAGGGTCCGGGTCATGCTCATTTTGCTACACTTCGCTTATCGCGGTCCCAGTCAGTTGCCATCAAGTATTCTTCAGACGGCCTCGAAGCCAGTAATTTACTGCCTGGGGCAGAAGCAGGACAGAGGCTTCCACTATCAGCGCCGGTTCCATCCATTGCAGGTATCGATTGGTCAGATACACTCCGGCCTGTAAGAATAAGATCATTATGATAACAGGGTAGGGTAGATGCCGGCTTCGGACCTTGCTTTGCAGCAGGTCACGGGCCAGGGCTCTACCACGGCTTCGCACACATGTAATGGCAATCATGATGAATTTGGCAGCAAACCATAGATGGAATGCAAGGTAAAGGGCCAGCATACTTCCTGCCAATAAAGTGAAGAAGCCAGGTTGCATACTCACCGGAAGAGCCAGCGTTACAAATATCCTCTGAAATTGAAGAATAGCCACCGTAATGAGCAGGAATAGAAACAGACCATAACCCAGCAAAGCGGCCACCAGGCTTAGAGGCTCTCTCCAGCGAAGGATCCATACAATGATGGGAATAATAAGCACGGAGAACCAGAGCGGATGCCAGATGCTCAGCGAAACCAGATAGACTACAGCCAGACTGAGAAACATGAGGGTCTCTTCATTGATGGATTGCAGAAGCCGGGCATTTAGAAATCCATAGAAAGGAACCACAAACAGAAAAGACATCAGAGCAAAACCGGAAATGTCTCCGGGCGTATCTCGATCCACGAAAACCATGAGCAGTACATCGATGGCCACGGGAATCAGGCACCACAGTGCAGCCATGGACGTGAACTTGATCCAGTGATCTTTGCGAAGGGTGGCCGCGGAAAGAAGCCAGGATTGAATGGTGAAACCCAGACCGATGGCAACGATGACACTCATCCGACGCTCGGAACCTGATTGATTTCGTTTTCCGGCTCCCCGGTGGTGCCCATATACAGCATTTCCGGTCCAAAAACCAGGCAGGTCGCGCCTAGAATCCAGAAAATGGCCGGTCCCAGAAAATCCGAAACATCTCGTGGAGCGTGAGGCATGGCATCTCGGACAATGAAGTGCCGAGGTTTTTCATTCAGGAAAAAGCCGTGTACGGTGGCACCCTGTTTTAGATACTCCATCTGCGCACCATGCACCGGCCTGGACTGAGCTCTTCGGATGTTGCCATTATGCAGATATTCGATTGTGAGCGTGGCGCCTACCTCCGGCTCCCAGGGCAGGGGCTCCGGATTTCTGGTATATCGCACATCAATTACCTTCCCCTCGGCTGCCTGTCCATGATCCAGGTAGTGCCGAGCTTCCGGATCAAACTCTAAAACAACGACCAGAGTTATCAGGCCCCCGATGAAAGCCAGAAGTAGCCCCAGAAGTCCCAGAATTGCTCCGGGGGCAGTGGGAGAAACCTGCGGATCCATAAAGAGATATTGCAATTTCCCCTGTTAAAGACAACCAATAATCCCGTGCAAATCTCGCACCGGGGAGTTCTTCCTGTCCGGAAGGGGCAGACACCATGGTACTGGATCCGAGGGTGTTAGGTTTTGCCGGCGCAAGTTAGTAATCGATTCGCATGCGAAAGCGATATCTCTGAATAAAAAGTGAAGTTATTTTCGCCTCCGGCTTGACTTTATCTGGCAGTCTGTAGCCTTCTGTTCTCCTACGAAAGATACTGCTTCCCTTCGCCTGAGAAGTTTACCTCCGTCCGTGAATGCCGGGCGGAGTCTAATCCCCTTTTCGATGCGAAGGCTCGCTTTTCGGCCGGGAAGGGGACTGCCTTTTTCGCAGCCCTCCTGGAAAATACAACAGGAACAACACCCCTAAGAGAAAACAACCCAGTCCGATGATGGGCACATGGATGTACTCCAGACGGTCTGCAGGATCTACGGTAAGAAACCAGACCAGGCTCCCAAAGCCACCTACGACAAAGAAGAACAGAGCGAAATACAGATAGGCTCGCTCCGAAATAAGCATTCTTACGGCCAGCATGGTTCCCAGTAGCAATCCGAGAATCACCAGAAGAAAGGACAGAGTCTGAAATCCGGCCACGAGAAACGGGCGTTTGTCTGACTGAATGCACCAGCCTTCGGTGAGACAGAACGGGTAGGCCGCGGTGGACAGGTTCATGATCGAGCAAATGCAAAAAATGGCCACCAGGCCCATCAGCGACCAGAGTAGCCGCTTTGAGTTTTTTTCACTAGCCTGGAATTCGGGGTCCTGCACAGGTTCATTGTTTTTGCCGGAATCAATCTGACAAGTTCATCCTGTCGTAACCTCGAAGCCCTTTTCAACGAAGATCCAGTTACCGAGCTAACGAACCATGAAAAGTATACTATCACGTTTTCGATCCTCTTCTATTTTGTTCTCCCTGTCTACGGCCATCCTGCTCCTGTCTTTTGCGGGTTTCTATGTAAACTGTGCCAGCTTCGGTGAGTCCCCTTCAGGAGAACGGCTGGAAAGGATCCAAAAGTCCAGTCAATACGGAGAGGATGGGTTTATCAACGTTCATCCGAAGCCAGAAAGCCCGGCCTTTTTGTCCGTGGCCTGGGAATTCCTTACAAACGATGATCCTATCGAGCCGGAAAAAGCGCTCTCTATAGAGAAGAGAAGTGCCAGTGATTTTACCAGCCCTCCAGCAGATGGTTTGCGAATCACCTGGTTCGGGCATTCTTCCATTCTCGTAGAAATCGACGGTGCCATGATCCTCATCGACCCCGTCTGGGGAGAAAGGGTATCTCCGGTTTCTTTTTTGGGGCCAGCGCGATTCCATGAAAATCCGCTTTCGCTGGAAGAACTGATCCAGCTACCCATTGATGCTGTTGTGATCTCCCATGACCATTACGATCATCTGGATTATCCCACTATCGTGGCTCTGCAAAAAACCAATGCAAAGTTTCTGGTACCTCTGGGCGTCGGTTCCCATCTGGAATACTGGGGAGTGGAAGCTTCCAGGATTGAAGAGCTGGACTGGTGGGACGAAGTTAAGGTAGGTGAGATTCGATTCGTGGCTACTCCGGCTCAACACTTTTCTGGTCGAACTCTCGGTGATCGAGATACAACCCTCTGGAGTAGCTGGGCCATCCTGGGACCGGATCATCGCGTATTCTACAGTGGCGATACAGGATACTTCGAAGCATTTAAGGAAATCCGTGAAAGACTGGGGCCGTTTGATGTATCTTTGATGGCTGTGGGAGCCTACGATGATCGATGGTCCTTTGTTCACTTCAATCCGGAGGAAGCCCTTCAGGCACATAAGGATGTACGGGCCAAAAAATTCGTGCCAGTTCACTGGGGAACCTTCAACCTTGCATTCCATGGCTGGACTGAACCTGCGGAGCGAACCCTGCAGTCTGCCAGGGACCAGGATATTGAGGTCTGGACTCCTCGACCCGGGCAGAGTGTGTCTCCGCCCATCGATATAGCAACAAGCCGCTGGTGGGACGAATCCATAGAAAAGCTGGCGGAGAATTCCAGTCCCTGATCGCAGGTCGCGATTCCCAGAAGGTTATTCAACAATGAACGCAGTGCTGCCCGCGGTCGAAATTCAGGGCAGGGCAGAGGCGAAAAAGTAAAGGCTTTGCATTTCTCCGGGATTTGAGACCATTGGCGAAGCCCGACAGTTAATTGTCTGTTCGGCCAATTCAGTCTTTATCAAGTAAAGCGACTTTGACTTTGATGCGAACAATTCTGTTTATGCTGACCATAGCCTTCTCTTTGAACGGCATGCATTGCGAAAAGCAGCCCTGCAATCGTTGGATTTCTCTGTCCGATCAGCCCGAGTTCCTTCCAGGAATCAACTATGCATGGAAGACTTATGGCGGTGACTTTGGTGGAATTCGAAAATGGAAGCGATTCAGCGTTTCTGAGAATCCGAATCCCTATATTCAGGACTTTGCCCGTATGGAAACTACAGGAAGTCGCATCGTTCGATGGTGGATGTTTCCTGACTTGCGCGGCGATGGAATTCGGATTCAAGACGGAACGGTAAGACCCGGGAAGACATTGTTTCAGGATGTGCAAAAAGCCCTGGAAATTGCCGATCAACACAATCTGTATCTGGTATTATGCCTTTTTTCCTTCGAAGCCTTTGCATCGGAACGTATGGACGGTGGCATTCGAATCCGCAACCTGGAAGACATACTTAACAATGCTGTGCTTCGCTTATCTCTGCTGCAAAATGTAATTGGTCCTCTGGCCCGGACCGTCCAGGAAAGTCCCTACGCGCATCGGCTGCTGGCCTGGGACTTAATCAATGAGCCAGAATGGTCGGTGAAGGGACAGAATCGATATGGGGATCCTCCTTACTATCCGCTGGATTCTGTAAGGCCGGTGGAGCACGAATTCATGGAGGCCTTTCTCATGGATCTCGCCCATACCATCCGCCAGCAGGGCGATGCCCGAATCACAGTGGGCCAGGTAGCCCCCCGCTACAGGAATGCCTGGAGCAAAGTGGGTCTGGATTTCTATCAATGGCATCTGTACTCCTGGATGGAAGAGCGCGACATATATCATAGTCAGGCTCCGGTGAAAGAGTTCTGTGCACCGGTTGTTCTGGGGGAAATACCAATGGGGCCGCTGAAACCGAAGCATGAGGTGGATGCCAGCCTTTCGGAAAAGGAAGGGTTCCGCCGGATGATTCAGGAAATGGAGGAAAATGGCTGGGCAGGCGCCTGGGTATGGTCCTATCAGGGCCGGGTTCCCCGGAATGCTTCGCTGGATATTCTGCCTGGTGCCTTTCAACGTCCCGAAGCAGAGAAAAATTAGGCTCCGATTCTCCTTGACCGGCTCCTGTAGGCTGGTATAACCCGGACTGTTCCATGCGATATACAACTGCAACGATTATTGAAGCTCCTATTAAATCTGTGGCCCCTTACGTGGCAGATCCGGATCATTTCCCGGAGTGGATGGAAGGACTTCAATCCTATGAACAGATCGCCGGTAGGCCCGGTCAGATCGGTAGCAAGGCCAAATTTACCTTCAAGATGGGCAATCGTACCATGGTTATGACCGAAACCGTGGAAATTAACACTCTGCCAGATGAATACCGAGTTCTTTATGAAGCGGATGGGGTCTGGAATCGTGTTCGCAACCTCTTTGTGGGATTGCCCGATGGACGTACCCGGTACGAAAATGACAGCGAATTTCGTTTCAAGGGTCTGATGGCCATCCTTTCTATCTTCATGAAAGGGAGCTTCAAGAAGCAAACCCTGAAATACCAGACAGCTTTCAAAGAGTTCGTCGAGAAAAAAGCGGCGGGCTAATCTCCGTAAAAGCGGATGAGAATCTGCTGATGGATCTGGCCTTTCCTTTCGTAATTTCATTCATTGCTCCTAAATCCTGGCCAGCATTTTCGCAGGGCGGTCCACCTTCTTCGTATCCTGATTCGTCAATGAGACATAAGATAGATTATCGGTAGTGCTGTGATCACGGAAGCCGACCTGGACTGGAAGCCAAACAGGCTCGGAGGCGTAATAGCTGCTGG
>PBEB01000036.1 GCA_002717505.1 Leptospiraceae bacterium | reverse complement strand
CCGGTCGTGTTGCTCGCTTAACTCGCGACAGTCAGTAAATGGAGCATAGCTCCAGGACGGCCATAGAAGAAATCCGTCGGTCCTTGATCCAGATGGGCCGGGAGGACGTAACCATCGTAGCCGTATCCAAAACCCATGGCCCGGAGCGGATCGATGAACTGGCCGCCCTGGGTCTGCGAGATTTTGGTGAGAACCGCTACACTGAAGCCAGAGATAAATTCCCGGAAGTTAAGTACAATAGTCCGGAAGATCCCCTGATCTATCATCATATCGGCCCCCTGCAGTCCGGATTTGCAAGAAACCTTCCCGGGCTGTTTCAACGTGTTCATGGAGCAGCCTCAGTTTCTGCTCTGGAAAAGCTGGCTCGAGCTGCACTGAAACATGCCAGTGAAACTACAGAATCCCCTGCCCTGTGGCCGATGCAGTATTTGATCCAGATTCGACTTACAGGTGAAGATACCAAACTGGGTGGTATGTCTCCCCAGGAGTTCCTGTCCCTGGATACAGTGCCAGAGAATGAAGCTCTGAAGTTTCGAGGATTCATGACCATGGGACCGGAAAACCAGGATCCGATGGAAACACGAGAGGTATTTCATAGATTACGGGAACTGCGAGATGAATGCCTTCCTGGAGGGGAACTCAGTATGGGTATGTCCGGGGATTGGCAAATCGCAGTGGAAGAAGGCGCTACCATAATTCGACTGGGATCCGTGCTTTTTGGCCGTCGAAAGGGAGAGCCCTGGAAAAAGGATTGATTACCTGCATGCAAAGAGGAGCCATTCATTAGATGCCACTGGAACCAGGCAAACCGCTACAGCAGCAGAAGGTAGAACCGGGAACGGTTCTATTTCAGAGCGGCCAGAGCGCTGCCATGCTATGCCTGCTTCATCAGGGCGAAGTAGGCATCCAGATTCCTGGTCATAAGAATCCAGCCTATCGATTGGGGAACAACACCTGCCCGGGCTTTGCAGCTCTTCTGCGAAGAGAAAAATACGAAACGAACTTTATTGTAACCAAACCATCGGTGATCAGCGCCTTCCCGGTAAATCGGGAACAGGGCTTCCAGGGACTGGTTCTGGGCAAGCTCAATGTGGCCATGCTTGCAGTGCGCACGGTAGCACAAGAGATCATGCAATCCATGCAGGCCATCAAGCAGATGGAAGACTTCTCGGCCTATCTTCAGAAGACCCTGGATAATATGGCTCTGGCGTACTATCGCTGCAATCCGCAGGTTTTTCAAAATCAAATCGAGGCCGGAGGCGAGTCATTCGTAGACCCGGTTATCGCTGCGGCACGCATTGTAGTCGATAGCTTTCAGGAACATGGAGGCGAAATCCCGGAGAGTTTGAACCGCGCATGGATGGAAGCGGATCACAGTCAGTTTCTGGATCGCACTTACGAATTTGAATCCTCGGTCGATCAGGATGGCTTTCAACTCTATAGAAGAATTCTATCTTTGCCTGCCAATGTACAGGGCGCCATGTACAAAGCTGATCTTCAAATCCTGCAAGGTGTGGGTGTTCGACTCACCGATATTTTGGGCGAAGCTCAGCAGGATCTGAGGCAACTCTTCCATGGCATCAAAGAAGGGATGGAAAGCCTGGTTCAGGGCGAGTACTGCTTCGCAGAGAAATACTTCATGCTGTCGGACCTGGCTCGCTCGGGCATTACCAATGTTTCGGCTCCTGAATTTGCGCAGGTAATTCGATGGGTGCACGATACCATCGCACGAACAGTTCAGAATTACAAGTCATTGATGGGCGGCTCCCTCCCGGATATCACGCCCTCGGTGAAAAAGATCGAAGAATTCCTTCAGCAGGACCCAGCGGCCAAGGCGGTGGAANAGCAGGCAGAGAAGAAGGCAGCACGAGCTGGCGCCGATATGGATGCGATCAAGCAGGATCTGCAGGGCTCTCCGGGTAAGATCCTCAGCTTCATTCAGATGCCCAATGATGAGTCCAAGAAGCTACTGGGGGATTTAAAAGAGCTCAAAAAGGTAAGCAATCCTCTGGACTCTTCGCCGGAACTGAGAAAGCTTCGTAGAGGCATCAGCACGCTTTACTGGAAAGCCTACGAGAAAGCCTATTTCAAGTTCAAAGAGTCCAATGGAAACGTGCCCAGGCCCGTCCGCTTGATGCTGGACTTTGGCTTTTTTGATGAAGAACTCCTGGATGACAATCACCTGGAATACATCTACGATCTGCAGGATACTACCAGAGCCAATAAGATTTATCCGGTGATGTATTCCCGGGAGTGGATTGATCATGTGGGCAACCGAAAAGAACCCCCGTCCATTGATGAAATGGGCCTTACTTATTTCGAAAAGCTCAAGCAGGAAAACAAAGAAAAGGGCTGGAAACGGGAAAGCGATTTGCCGGATGAATATACGAACTTCTCTGTTCTGGCAAAATACGAGCTCCATAATTTCCTGGAAACCAACGTAAAGCTAACATCGGGAAGCCCGGCCAGCGCCTTTCCTATTCTGACGAAATACGATATTACCATCGATCTGGACAAGTCCTTCGTCACCCGGGAACGCATTTCCGATGCACTGGATAAACTTCTGGGAGTGGACTATTCTGCCTTCCACCGAGAGGTCCTGATCAACGATGAAGAAAAAGGCATCCTGAAAGAGTTCGTCCAGACCAGGGTAATTCCCAATTTCATCATCGTACCGTCCATCGGAACAAAGATCATGATGTGGCAGGAGCTGGCATTATCTCGACTGAAGGGCTCGAAAGGACGTATCGCTTTGCCCGTCTTTGCCACTGCTGATTTCTACACTCTGCTTCTGGAGGCTGTAGCGGCCTTTCGATGGGAACTCACAAAAACGATTCTTGGGGCGGACTGGAACAACATCGCCAACTCTTCGCTTACTGCGGACTACACGGACTATATTCAGTTTTTCAAAAAGAACCGCGAGCTCTCTCAGGAAGCGAAAGAGAAACTTGCTGCGGAACTGAAGCGCTATCGCGGCGAAAGGAACATGTTCGTAAATGATTACACAAACTGGATTCGCTATGAAGCCGAAGGTGTAATGAAACTGAACAAAGTCGTGCGGTCTATACTATACAGACATGTTCCCTTTTCTAAAGCCGTTCGGGATGGTCTGGGCAATCAGCCGGCTTTCAGTGAACTTCAGAATCGACTTACCAACATTCGAAAGAAAAAACTCCGCGAGCTGGAAATCAAGTACAGAAAGTATGGCGAACCGGGAAGCTTACCAGAGATACTGGAAGAGAACCTGAACTTCTACCGCGTATAACAAAGCTCAGGCCGTTACAATTCTAAGATCTCCTATCAGCTTCCAATAAAGGATTCCAGTGAAACTACTGAATCGCCTGCATTGAGCATTCGATATATCATGAGGTCCAGAACCGCCCGCTCATCCTTGAAATCGTCTGTCGCTGTAAGAACCCCCACCGATGTCTTTCATGAAGGCTACTTGCTGGTAATATGGCTGGCAGGGTTTGTGTATTAGGAGAATCGTTCCGCGCAAGACCCCGGCTTTTCTCGATGCTCGCTCGTCCCGGGCCTACTATTTAGCTTCGCGGCATTACTTTCCTTGCTCTTTCGAATCCAGCTTTTGGAGGATCAATCGAATCTCTCGCCGTTCCACCGGATGATTGCTCAAAAACAGTGCTCGCTTTAGATGTTTGCGCGCGACATCAGGTATCCTGGATTCAATGTAAAGCTCTCCCAGTTCCCGCAGGCAGCCTGCATGTTCCTTCTTCAAGTTGCAGGCCTTTTCCATCATGGAAAGCCCCTTTCCTGTGTCCTCTTGATAATAGGTGCGGGCCAGAAGATACATAGAACCAAAATGATCCGGCTTTAGAGTTAGAGACTTTTCCAGCAAGGAACGACGCTGGTCGCGCTGCAGTAGAGCAAGGTTGTAATAGCCTGCATAAAAATCCGGCGCGCATTTAATGGCGCGGTTGTACAGGGATGCGGCTTCGTCCAGATCCCGGGCATCTGTGCGAAGGTTTCCCAGATTCACAAGAGCCTTCTTATGGCAGGATCGAAGTTTTAACGTGGCTTCATACTCCCGGATGGCCTCCTCACGGAAGTTCATCTTATGATAGAGAAAGGCCAGACGAAAGCGAATCTCATGAGAGTTTGGATCCAACTCCGCCGCCCGGCGCAACATCCTGGCTGCCTCCACATCTCCCTGTGTCAGACTCTTCTGGTATAGATCGTGGGCCGGGCTGCCCGGAAGCGAAAAATTTCCTGGAGAGATTGGCCCGAGCATCAGTGCCAAGACAAACAATGAACGGATGCTACGGGCACAGAAGGATGCAGGCAACAAAAGAGAATTCACATATTATTTATCGAAGAATCTGCAGCATTGCTTTATGGAAGGATGCATCGGATCAAAAGTCTTCTACGAAATAGGACTTGGTATATTCCCGAACAACCTCCACTATGAAGCGAGCCCAGCTTCGCTGATCCCCGGATTCAATGTGCACCTGCTTCAATTTAGGAAAATAGGGCCTTGGCTTGTGAATACTATGGGTAAGCTCGATGGCTCGAATATAATGATCCACTCTTCTAATTCTGACGAAGTTCAGCTGTTCCGTTTCGAGCCTGCCTGGAGGCAGAAATCCTACGATGATTAGCTTGGGAAACAGGGCCTTTTTTAGCAGATTCAGGAATTCGGAAAAGGAATCCACCCGATCAATAAAGCCTTCATAAGCACCGCCTCCCAGATTCATCATCTGAGTTACGATGTCCATGCTCAGGGAAATGCCGGCCATTTCGTTCATATCCGAGACAATGACGATTCCTTCATCTGGCTGAAAGCATTTGAATTCCTGCTCACCGGCATAATGTCTCCGCAATAGCTTGGCCCGGGAAATATCGATTTCCTCCCCTTTGGTGAGCAATGGATCTCGATTGGAGGGTACGCGCACTTCTTCCCTGGACATGATGAAGCGCTTCTTTAGAGCGCTTTGGTTCATGATTCGGAATGCCTTGATCTTTTCTTCCAGTTCGTCCAGAGTGGAGACTCCGATTCTGAGCGGGTTCTCCTTTTTTCTAAACTCTTCCTGAGTGGGTTCATCCGTTGCCATAGCCGAGCTTTTTCCTTTTTGCGCCAGTCAGCCGCTGAATCTAATTAACCTCGAAGGACGAAGAGAATGAGGAATGCAGAAAAAAACAATCCCAGGGTGATCAGGAAATACTGCGTCCATCGGGNTTTTCTTTCCAGGTCATTGANTCGACGNCNGAGCTCCAGGTTTTCTTCTTCCAGTTTATTCACGGCAGGACCTGATTGACTCTGTTGCCATGCCTGAAAAAAAATCGGAATGACTTCAGTCACAACCGGAACAAGAAGGGACAGGATGCTTATGCTTTCTTTCTTTTCTGAACGTGCCATAAGACAGGTTAGCACAGTTACTCTTTCTCTTGCCCTGGGAAGCATTTTTTTCTCCGGATGTTATACAGCAGATTTCAAACCGCATCCGGAATACCCGGGTCGCAGACCAGTGGAGGTTCAATCTACAGAGCTTAGAGAATCCTGCTTTAAACCCAGGGGCCTCTTTCTTGGCACGCTTACAATTCGCAACTTTCAGGGGGATCTGAGTAATCCAGGGTTTCGCAGCTATATTGAATCAGAAATGGAAGACCGAGGTTCCAATTTCGCCTGCATCAGCAGTTCGCAGATGCAAGAACAGGAACTATATAGAGTGCAGAATAAATCCATGCATTCTAACAAGGTTCAGCCTGGACAGTCTCTGGAAAAAAAGGTAGGAATCATGATACTTCATCTTTACTATGATCCCGATCCTCCTCGAGAAGAATAGATGCGCACCAAACCAGAAGTCCATGTTGATCGTGCGGGAGTATGGTACTTTCGTACCAATCCTATAGACAACGCTTCGATTCTGAACTACTTCAAACAGAATCTAAAGCGTGATGCNGATGGTCTGTATTTTATCGAAAACAGGTTTGGNGAGCGAAAAGAAGAAGGTTATATTCAGGGCGTTGAAGGATTTCCACTGGTNATTAGTAGTATTGCCACTGATTCCTGGAAGGCCTATCTGGAATGCGATCTTCAGATAACCCTGGATCCGGAATGGATTGGTAAGCAGGCCGGAACCAGACCTGCCTATTTCTTCTATAAAGATGATTCTACCCTCTGGACCCTGGTTCAACTGGATGGGTCTACAGGAGCCATTCCGGCCCGACTCAGTGGCCCCTGTATGGCATCTCTGCACAATCTCCTGGAAGAATCCAGCGATGGATTCAAAATGAAACTGGGCGAAGAGTATGTACCTGTGATCACCAGGGATCCGGAAGACTTTTTCCAGGAAATCGACCTGACTCCACCGGACCNTTCGGACAATCCCGCGGAGTAGANTTCGCCCTATTCGGAAGACTTCTTCCTGGAAACTGACCTGACTCCGCTGGACCCTTCAGAAGCCCGCGGAATAGATTTCGTCCTATTCGGGAGGCATATTTCTTTTAGAATGCCAGCCGGGCCGGCCTTAAAAAAAGATAGTAGACTCGACTGCATAGTCAGTGTCCCTGATGAGCGTCCAGGGTGCCGATATCGGCGGAGACTTTAGAGGTCACTCTTTCAGATCACCCAGAATACTGGAAAGCCAAGCATTGGACAGGATCCACAGCCATCAGCTTAGACACATCAGNCAGGATCCACGGCAAAAAACTNAGATACACCGGATTCGTGAAGACAGCCAGCACTGAGTGCTCAGCGTCTCAGATATGGAAGGGCCCGGGANTACGATGCTTCAGGGAGCGTTTAGACCCGGACCTACGGGAACCAGCCCCGGCACCNTACGNTANAGCGANGAAGTGGAATAGATCCANNGCAGGCCNGATTCCAGNGCCGANGCAGCATGGCAGGCCTGGGATAATGGGATGCCGGATTCCATCCGTATAGAACGAGCCCTTTGCCACTGGGCCAGCCCAAAAGGCAGGATTTCGGAGCATAGATCTTGAAATCCATCGGCAATGGATAACATTCGTTCCTGGTCTATTCCGGCTTCTGAGACCAGGCCGCCCCACTGAACAAAGGTAATAGCGGAGGTAAAGAAATGAGAGCCCTGTTTCAAGTCCGCCTGCAATTGAGCTCTACATTCCCGGGCATCCTCCCCTTCCGAAGCACAGAGTAAGAAAAAGGATGGGTCAATATAGAATTCCCGGCTCAATGCGAAAGTCTCCGGTCCAGCACATCTTCCAGCACTTTTCGCTCCTGATGGGACATTGCTGGCTTTTCGTTCCATTGGTCCAGCCTCTGAAGTGCACGAATCCTGCTACGGGGCCAGTAAAGCTCCTGATAGGCGCTTCGAATCAGTTCTGAAACAGAAATATTTCTTCGCTCCGAAAGCTCTTTGAGTCTTTGCCATTCCGACTCAGGTAGTAGCATATGGAGACGTTTTAGTTTCTTTTCGTTTTTGTCACCTCGCTCATCGTTCTGGAGCGAATTATAGTCTTCGGAGCTTGAACCCACAAACCGAAGCTGCCATACCCGGGGATTCCGGAAAGTAGATTCTGCCTGTTTAGAATGGATAAAGTCCTTGGCAGGGCAATCGCCCGATCCCCTATTTCCCTGTGATCGGACTGTGGATAGTTGGCGGCCTCTTAGCTCTCATCGGTGGTATCTTTCTTCTGGGATATTATGGCCTTCCTGAGCCAGAAGTGCCTTACCCTGGTTTGCCCAGGCCGGATAAGATTTTGCCCGGAGCAGAGGCCTGGGAATTTAAAGGAAACTCCGATGTTTGCTTTTTAGTAGTGCATGGCTTTGCAGGTTCAGCATTCAACACNAGGCCCCTGGGAGAGTTCTTTCATTCGCTGGGCCACACAGCCGTGGGCCCTCTCCTTCCCGGTCATGGAACGGACCCGGAAGAAATGCAGAAANCCCGCTACTACCACTATCTGCGCTACGTAAATCATCTATATCATGAATGCCGCCGAAGATACAGGGAAGTTTTCCTGGTCGGATTTTCCATGGGTGGAACCCTCGCTATGGATGTTGCCAGCCGAAATTCCCTNCGGGCCCCGGTTTCCGGACTTGTATTGATATCCTCTCCAGCGTTCTTCAATGGCTATTTTAACGGCCGAATGATCTTACACGATTTCAGTTTGATGCTCACTGGCTTCGCTCGAATATTTACAGACATCATAAAACTGGACAAGAAGCTACCGGATGAAGTCAGCGAATCCAATCCATGGATTGGTTACAGATTTGTATATCCCCTGGGACCTCTGCACAGCTTCAAGAGAGCCTTCCGAGGAATTCGCAGGCGATTGCCTATGATTACCAGCCCCTGTTGCCTGGTCATGAGTCAGAACGATGAAACAGTCAACGCCGAGAATCAATATTACATATACTCCCGAATTAATAGTCGAGAAAAGAGGGCCTGTATGTTTCAGCTTCCCATGGATGGAACCACACGTCACGTNTTGCCGACGCATAAATATGCGCGCGATAAAGTTTTNCGATTCCTGGAAGATTTCATAGAGGATACTTTGCAGGATATGTCCATTCCGCCCAGACCATCTGCGTTTCGCAGGTTTATGCGATTTTTCGGAAGATAGTTCAGGATTCCACGGGAGCCGGCCAGGTAATAGCAAAGATGAAGCGAAGAGAATCGATTCCGGATAGATGAGCCCGAATGAAGACTGGTCGAAAATGAGTTGCTGTAAAGCAGGAATATNCGAATCAAGATAGAATGACTCACTGCAAGGATAGTTGCCAATGAACCGGTTTGAAACTAAAATCTTGAATACGGCGGGGGATCAGAACTCTGATATCTTTGAAGCTCCGGTTCCTCCGGGTTTCACTGCGAACCCGGAGTGTTGGTACGGTTCCAACAATTCCCACGGCTTCGCAAAGCGGCCACCGGGCACTCGAAGTCCGCTCATGGCCGGCATGCTTGTGGCATTTCTGTTCACTGGTTTGCTGGCGGGCTGTGCCAGTCTACCCCCGGCCCCGAAGAACAGCTGTCAGAGAATTCCCGTGGGTCCAGGACCTGAAGATTTTGCCATGGATTTCTCCCGGGGTTCTGAAATGCCACGGATTCTTGTATCCAGTCATGAGAGGCGCAACTGGGAGAGAGGCGAAATATACACAGTAGACCTGCATAAGGGAAAAACTCCTTCGGCTCAAATCCTTCCTCGCCGAGGCGAACCCGAGGGGCTATTCTTTTCTCCCCACGGTATGGACATCCGGGAAGTAGACGGACAACCTCAGCTATACATAATTAACCATGGCCCTGATAAAGAGGCAGGCCCGCATCACATTCTGGTGTATCGCATTTTTCCGGCGCATCTGCAATATGTGGGATCGGCAGCCTCCGAGTTTTTCTTTTCTCCCAATGACCTGGCAATAGATGCCCAGGGTGGCTTTTATGTTTCGAACGATGCTCGCAGTCGGGGCAGCTTCATAGAAATGGCCCTCTCTCTGAGTAGATCGTCCGTGGTCTTCTGTACAGGCGAAAGCATTCGACCGGGTCCACTTGCAACGGCCGGGGAGTCAGAAGAAAACTGCATTCTGGCTGCAGAGGATCTTGCTTCCGCGAACGGAGTGGCCATCCAGCGAAAACCAGATGGCCAGGGGGATTCAGGCACGGTGTTCGTAGCCACCAGCCGCGGAAATAATCTGTACAACTTTGATCGAGAGGCAAATGGCGAGCTGGTGAAGCGGAAAGTGCTATTTGAGGCTTCCATACTGGACAACCTCTTCTTTGCGAACAACGGAGCAGAACTGATTGTAGCGTCCCATCCCAGCGGACTGGATTTCTTGCGGCATCTGGCGGACGGAACGGTACCCTCCCCGTCGGTAATCTATAGCGTAAACCTGGAAGATGGCAACGCGCGCACTCTATACGCGAATTCCGGGGAGGAGCTTTCTGCCGCATCCGGGGCCTTCGTTTTCCAGGGGGATCTCTATATTTCTCAGGTTTTTGAACCGTTTTTGTTGCGTTGCCAGATATCTGAGGAACCGTAACTCAATCGCCTGGAGNGATGAGCTTTCTGTNGTATCCATCCTCCCGGCGAACGAACTCTACTGAANCTCAGGCTCCGACAAAAACAGGCCCCTAATGAGCGAAAGTTGGAAGGATTTACCGAGTCCTCGAAATCTATGGTGCACTCTTGCCGCTCTGGAATCGTCCGGCCTAATGCGAGCCTGAATTCCCGAAGATTCGCAATGCACAGTGAACTCGAACCCAAAAAAGGAACTAACATCACCATGCCTGGCCTGAGTTTAGCTAATGTTCACAATCGGGTATGAATCAATGCCGCGCTCCCCTATGAGTGCTCAGTATACTCCTCGAGCTCCTCGCTAATTAATTCTATACCCGGTGCCCACCGGTTTCCCACCGGTTTTTTGCCAGGCAACTTCTACTCAGGCGGGGTTTCTGAGCCAGCAGAAAGACTCGCAGCCTATCTGCAGCCCTCATTCCGGTTGTCAGCCAGGGTGCGGTGCAAAATTCTGACATGGTATGCAACATACAGTCTTAATTTCAGACAAATTTGATAAAGAAGGTGTAGAGCGCTTAAAATCCTCGGGAAAATTTGAAGTTGTTTATAAAGAAGGACACTCCCGAGAAGAAATGCTCTCTGTTATAGATCAGGCAGAAGCACTGATCATTCGGTCTGCCACCAAAGCAGATAAGGAAGTTATTGAAAAAGCATCGAAGCTCAAGCTCATTATTCGAGCCGGTGTTGGCGTAGATAACATCGACATTCCAGAAGCATCCAGACGAGGAATCATCGTCATGAATGCCCCCGGCGGAAATTCCGTTTCCACAGCCGAGCAGGCCATATCGCTGCTCACTTCCATGGCGCGAAACGTCCCTCAGGCCAATCAATCCATGCATGAGGGAAAATGGGAAAAGAAGAAATTTAAAGGAACAGAANTGACCGGTAAAACCCTGGGTGTAGTTGGACTGGGCCGCATTGGTAAAGAGGTGGTCAAGCGTGCCAAAGGGCTTCGCATGAATGTTCTGGGATTCGACCCATATATCCCGGCAGAAGCTCTGTCACACCTGGAAATCGATATTGTTTCCCGAGAAGAGATCATAAAGCAATCGGATTTCATTACTGTACATACTCCTCTTACAGATACTACACGCGACTTTGTAAGCAAAGAGAACTTGAAGGACCTAAAAAAAGGCGTTCGCCTGATTAACTGTGCTCGGGGCGGGATCTACAACGAAGAAGCTGTGGTAGAAGGCCTTAAATCCGGTCAAATCGCAGGCGCCGCTCTGGATGTATTTACGCAAGAACCTCTGCCCGCGGATTTCCCGCTCATTGGCATGGATAACGTAATCCTGACCCCTCACCTGGGGGCCTCCACGGGAGAAGCTGAGTTTGCCGTGGCCATGGAAAGTATCGATGAACTGATTGAGTTCTTCGAAACGGGAGTTGCCAGAAATGCGCTGAACTTCCCTTCTATAGACCCCGACAGCCTGGATTATTTGAAGCCTTTCTTTCAAGGTGGCGAAAGAGCAGGAAAGCTTCTGGCACACTTTGTAGGTGGGGATGTGAAGACCGTAGAACTGAATTACAAGGGCACTATCGCCGGCTACAAATGCGATCCGGTTTCTACAGCCATCCTAAAAGGAGTCCTCAGTGTATCTCTGGGTGACGACCAGCTCAACTATGTAAACGCACCTGTATTTGCGAAAGAAAGAGGAGTCCGCATCCACGAGAACAAGACCGAGGATCCGGATACCTACAAAAGTAGCGTTGACATCAAGNTGGAAGCGACATCCGGAAAAACCGCTACAATGAAGTTCACTGCAATCAACGCAGAACCTCTGGTGGTTTCCATGAATGATCTTCCCATTGAATTCAAACCGGAAGGCATTTTGATCCTTTGCGAAAACAATGACGTACCTGGAGTGGTGGGATCCATTGGATCGTATCTGGGTCAGGAAAATGTGAACATCGCAAGCATCGAACTAGCTCGTAAGAAGGGCGGCAACGCTCGCTCGGTTCTAGTAGTGGATGATCTTCTTACAGCTGATCAGCTGAAACGAATGAACGAGCTAAGCCACATCGTCAGTGCTACTCAGGTAGACCTGCGGACCTGACTTGAGGCAGCATTGAGAAAGGGAAAAGGGTCGGCCATCGGGTCGGCCTTTTTTATTGGGAAAGCTCCATTCCTGAGCCTACCGGTATCCAGGGCTGGGACTAAGAAGGAGACTCCGCGAAGCGGCTCCGGGATTTTGCAGTAGCGGACTCCATTCGCCTTCTAAAGGGCATGCTACGAAGGCTCATGACTGGCCGGACTGGCTAGTAAAGGTCTACTGACGAATACGGACCAGAAGGTTCTGGGCCCCGCTTTGCACTCTCTCCGATATTTCGGAAAGCTTTTGATTGGCCTCATTCAATGTGGCCGCCATTTGCGATATTCTCTGAATGGTGGATCTGCCTTCCTGCATGGAAGCCAGTTGTTCTGACGCCTCAGCAGCAATTTCCCGGGACCTCTGATTCAATTGCACCGTATGCTTCTCCAGAACATCCACCACCTTGTTCTGCTCCTGCACCGAACCTCCCATGCCAGAAAGAGAATCCTGGA
Source organism: Leptospiraceae bacterium (assembly GCA_002717505.1). Taxonomy (GTDB): domain Bacteria; phylum Spirochaetota; class Leptospiria; order Leptospirales; family Leptonemataceae; genus UBA3465. The sequence goes on along the minus strand of PBEB01000036.1, from coordinate 2,086 downwards.
CTTTCTGAATATCCTGGGCTAGACGCTCCACAAACTTCGCAGTGCTTTCAGCAGAACGTGCGCCTCCCAGAATGGATTTCTGGATCTGTTCCACGCGCGTGCTGATCTCTCGGGACCGTCCGCTGGTCTGTTCCGCGAGCTTACCTACTTCATCGGCCACGACTTCGAAGCCTCGACCGAACTCTCNGGCCCGGGCAGCCTCTATGGATGCATTGAGCGACAGCATATTGACCTTTTCTGTGATCTCTCCGATGACCTTGACCAGATCTGCAATGGAACGACCACCCTGTTCTATTTCCCGAATCTGGTTTTGCAGCATTTGTAGATGATTACTAACCTCGGAAAAGACTCCCTTCATATCTTCCACAGACTGATTACTCTGCTCACTGGTTTGAATCACCGCTTCCTGGGCGCTTCGCAGCTCCCCTACGCGACCCTGCATTTCTTCTCCTGATTTCGCCTGCCGTTCCATAGAGCGATGAATGCCAGCAGTCACCTCGGTCAATCCTTCGATGGATGCGGATACCTCTTCGCTGGCAGCCGCTTGATCAGAGGACATACCGGAAAGCTGCTCCACGAGATCATTCTGTTCGGTTGCCAACTGATGGAGCTCGTTTGCCGTAGACGTAGCCTCGGCCAGCACTGCTTGAAGATTGGATTTTTGCTTTTCCAGATCCTCCCTTTCTTTTTGAAGATCGGCATTTAATTCACGAATCCGATCGGCCAGACCCAGCGAAAGAAACACTACCTGAAAAACCAGACCGGCAGGGATGGCCATCCGTGTGATCAAACTGGTAGGAATCCATCCAGGAACAGAGGCAGCAAAAATCAGTACGCCTACCAGCATTCCAGACCAGGAGATTAGAAATACTCGAGCCGGTCGAAACCCCGACCTCGCTCCTTTCCAGGCAGTAATAAAAAGGATGGGAACGAAGGACACTACCAGAACCATTCCGGCTATAATGGCATAAATATAGGCAGGAATAAACGATAGCGGTAGCAGTACAAGAAACAATGCCGAATAGACCAGAATCGTTTTGTGCAGGCTAGGAGCATACTTTTTGGGAGTTAGAAACTGTAAGAGGAATGTGCTTAGAAAAATCAAAGAAAGCGACATTCCGATAGGTACAGATCTTTCGGACAGATAGGGAATGTGCCCCAGGCCGGCCAGATTGATAAGTCCCATTTCCGAAGCCATGAAAAACAGGATTGCCAGAAGGTAGGCGCTATAGGAAAGGTAGACTCGATCTCGCAGAGAAAAGTACAGCAGCAAATTGTAAAAGAAGATAATCAGAATTCCGCCATAGTACAGCCCCGTAACCAGACGCAATTGAGCCGTATTCTTGTAGAAAGCTTCCGGCTCCCAGATTTCGATGGGAAACTTAATGGAGTCCCCGCTGGTTGCCCTTGCATATACAACCACCGTTGTTCCGGCCTTTAAATCCACCGGGAGGACAAAGGTAGAATGCTCTACGGGCCGCGAATGGAGCCCTCTGCCCCGTCCTGTGGAGAAGCTCTGACCGTTGGAAAGATAAACATCCAGCTCATCATACATTGGATGTCCGAACTGAAGTAAATAACGAGCATCGGACTCTCCGGACTTCAGGGAAAATCTTATCCAGACCGCATTTCGAGTCAGACCGAAGCCCGTTCCCATCCCCTGTCTGGGCGAAAAGCTCCGGGAACGAACATCCGAAAAGGTTGCCTCGCCGGTGGAATCCAGCCAGTACTCCATGTTCGAATCCAGGATTTTTCGAGAACCCTCGCCAGTAGCCGGAACCTCTGCAGGCGCTCCCAGAATCGGAGCAGAAAGGGCCAAAAATAGAGCCGAAAAGAAAATTCGAATGTGCAGACCAGGCATAAGCAGGCAATACTCCGCTTCCTGCTTAGACCCGGAAGCCTTCGGGGAAAAGCCTTTTTCCTACGGTCGCAACAAGCGTAACCGGGAAAATCCTTTGACTCCAGAACACCTACGGAAGATTCGGATTGTAACCGCTCCGGTAGCTCAGCTGGATAGAGTGACGGACTTCGAATCCGGAGGTCGCAGGTTCGAATCCTGCTCGGAGCACAATTCACTTTCCGGTTG
>PBEB01000035.1 GCA_002717505.1 Leptospiraceae bacterium | reverse complement strand
TCGTCAAAAAATTAGGAGTATTGCCATGAGCAAACAAATGAAATCTGTGCTCAAGCTTGCTTCCGTGTCTCTGTTTGTTGTAAGCCTGGCAGCTTGTGGGTCCTCCTCGGATACCGGGTCAACTGACCGCGGACTGGGAAGCCCACTTGATATCGTTAACAAGGGACTATCCCAGCTTGGATACTCTCCCGACAATGACGGTTATGCTTACAAAGCTGTTGCATTTCCTGCAGCTGATCAGAAGTACATCGAAGATGAGCTTAAGCAACCCCTGGAAGACGCTCTGAATAAAGTTGGTGACGGTTATGTACTACAAGTAACTGGCCACACCTGCTCTATCGGACCTCGTAACGCTATGGGCGGCAAAAAAGGAAACACGTGGTATTCCACTCAGCGAGCGAAAGGCGTATACGATGCGCTAATCAAAGCTGGTTTCCCTAAAGAAAAGCTGACCTATAAAGGGGTAGCAGACGATGAACTGCTAGTTGACGCCGATCCTCGCGATGCCGAGAACCGTCGTGTAACTTTCAAAATCGTACCTCAGCAATAAGGAATTCGTTCCTTTGATGCTGAAATAAGCGGTCCTTCGGGGCCGCTTTTTTTCTGTACAAACCCTGCCCAATCTGTTTTCTTTTCCATTATTAAGCCGAGATTGAAGTCATGCAGGTTCGAACGAATTACGGAGATGACCTGAAGCGCACTGGCAGTCGAAAGGGTCAGAAAGCGTCTTCCACAGGCACTGCCAGCGAGAAAAAGAGCAGTCCTTTTCTGGATATTCTCAATGAAGTTCTGCCTGCAGAAAATGCAGATGCTGCCGAGCTCAATCGCCTCTGGTCTGATCTACCGGAAACCGAACAGAAATTACTCAACCATCCATCCCAGGAAAACCTTCTATACTACAAAGAACTGGTTCGCCGGATCCTGAGCGCCACCTTGAGACTCAATACACGGGTAGAGCATGTGCACAGGAAAGGAAAGGGAACCGGAGAGAAGGTAGAACTTCGATATGTTCGCATTCTGGATGAACGCATCGATCAAATGGCCGGTCTAATTCGTTCGAAGCGCAATGCGGCATTCGGATTGCTCAAGGCTCTGGAGGGAGTGCGTGGAATCCTTCTGGATCTCAGGCGGTAACATCACTCAGGGCTACCAGGATTCAGGCCCTCGTCTTAGAGGCTTTTTGTGATTTGGAGCTCTCTGTCTGATGCGAGTACCGTGGAACGGACTAGAAAAGGGTTTCAATGAAATTGAGCTTCACCAATATAGTGGCGCTTCTTACTCTGGGTTGTTGATGTTTTTTTCCAGAAGAAATCTCAGGTCTTTATTTTGCTTTCTGCAGGTCATAGCACTTATGCTTCCCCTGGCCGGTAAGGCTCAAGCCCAGCCTCAAACCCCCTCCTACTTCATTTTGCCTCAGGGAAGCTGGGAAGAAAAGAGCGGCACTACTGTACTCAAGATCTTCGCAGACAATCACCTGGAGCTCAGTTTTACAGGTTCGCTTTCCGGTCAGAGTTGTAAAGTGCAGGTTTTCGGTGCTCTTCGCAGTGAGTTTACGGCGCGACCGGGAGACTGCCAGGGGCTTCAATACGAATTGCTGTACTTCGCATTTCAGGGGAAGGAATTGATTCTGACTCTGGTGAACCCCGGAGAGAATTTTAGAGAGATTATCTTTGTGCCGGAAGGAAGTCAAAAGGATGCTCCCGACATTTAATGGTCGCGTACTCATCATCGAAGATGAGCCTGCAATCGCAGACACACTTTCTATTGCCCTGGATCTGGAAGGATTTCGGACCGAAGTGGCAACCACCGGCGCAAGGGGGCTGGAATCTCTTGCCCGCGACGCAGATGCTTTTGTTGTTCTGGATGTAGGACTGCCGGATCAAACCGGTTTTGATATATTGCGGCAGATTCGGGACAAACACTCTGTACCTGTTCTGATGCTTACGGCGCGCACCGAAGAAATAGACCGTGTGCTGGGCCTGGAGCTGGGTGCTGATGACTATGTTACCAAGCCCTTTTCGCCTCGAGAGGTGGTGTCCCGAATCAAGGCCATTTTACGGCGATGGAGCATGGCTGACTCTTCGGGAAGGGGTAATGGGGACTTTTCCGATCCGTTGCAAGCAGATTCACAGTCATCCGAAGGCTCTCAATCCGTAAGGGGACAGTTTCGTCTGGATGGCGATGCTCGTGAGATTTATTTCAGAGAAAGTAAACTTCCGCTCAGCCCTTACGAATTCGGGACTCTGAGGCTACTTCTGGAACGGGCCGGCATGGTCTTTTCCAGGGAACAAATCATGGAACAGGTCTGGACCGAACCGGAAGAGAGTTTCGATCGAGCGGTGGATACAGTAATCAAGAATATACGCAACGCTCTGAGAAAGGTGGATCCGGATCAGGATATTATTGAAACCAGAAGAGGCCTGGGATACAGTATTCGCAGAGAGTCTTTGCAGGAGAAAAACAGGTGAAACTATTCTTCCGTTTGCTGGCCGGTTTTTTTTTATTCTGAGCGGCACCTTCTACTATTTTATTCAGTCCACTCTTTCAGAAATTCGACCCAGGTACCTGGAGTCGGTAGAGGAATCGATGAACGATACGGCCCACTTAATGGCCGCCTATCTCGAATCCAGGCTCTCTGTACGCCCTTATGTCCGTGGAGTTCCTTCTGTCCTGCCCGGGGGAAATCCAGACAATGATGTCTCAGACCGGAGTCCTGCTCTGAGTCAGGCCGATCTTCGTAACATATCCCAGAGGCTGGGCGATGCAACAGATGCCCTGGCATTCATCATGAACAAAGCGGAAAGCAGGGAGTTTGAAGCCAGAATCTATGACATTGTAAAGACCAGGATGAACCTGTATATTTACGTCACCAATCACCAGGGGATTGTTCTCTACGATTCCAGCGGTCTGCGAACCGGCGAAGACCTGTCCAGAATGAATGATGTCTACCTTACGTTAAGAGGAGAGTATGGGGCTCGTTCTTCTCGAATGGTTGAATCGGATCCTCAGACCGGCGCACTCTACGTGGCAGCGCCCATTCGCTACGGACAGCACATTGTGGGGGTCCTGTCTGTTGTTAAGCCCAAAGACAGTGTTACTCCATTCATTCAACTGGCTCAGCGGCGCTCCCTTACAGCCGGTCTACTGGCAGCCTGCGCACTGTTTCTTTTTGCAGGACTGATTTTTCTCTGGGTAAGTTTGCCCGTGCGAAAGCTTTCGCAATACGTTTCGGATCTGCGAAAAGGAAGAAGAGTGCAGTTACCACCGCTTCCTCGCACAGAAATTGGCGAGCTGGGCCGAGCTCTGGACGATCTTCGCATTGAGCTGGAAGGAAAAAACTATGTTGAGAAGTATGTTCAGACCCTGAACCATGAAATCAAGAGTCCTCTCACTGCTCTACAGGGTTCAGTGGAGTTGCTGGAGGAAGACCTGGATCCTGATCGAAGGGCACAGCTGGTAAAAAACATACAGCAGGAAACAGGTAGAATACATGAGATGATCGAGCGAATGCTGGATCTGGCCACGGTGGAAAATCAGTCCGTGATTCAGCCAGAAGAGGTTGATCTATTGGAGATTCTGCAAAATCAGATCGCAGATCATCCGGAACGATTTCAAGTAGAAGTTGGTGCAGAAGTGGATTCAGCCATGGAGTCAGCTGGAGCTCTGGTTTCAGGAGATCGGTTTTTGATTTCTATCGCAGTGGCCAACATTCTGCGAAATGCCCTGGATTTTGCCGAACCCAATACAGTGATCCGAGTAGGGCTGAATCGGGTAAAGTCCGCCGAGGAAAGCTGGCTGACGATTCAGGTGGAGAACCAGGGACCGGAAATTCCATCCTACGCATTGCCTCGAATCTTTGATCGCTTCTATTCCCTTCCCCGGGAAAACACAGGGAGAAAGAGTACAGGCCTGGGACTGCCTTTCGTTCAAGAGGTTATGGATCTACATGGTGGGCGCGTGGAAGTTCAGAACCGAGCGGATCATCGGGGGGTGATTTGTCTTATCCACCTTCCGGCTCTAGCACTGAGCTCGGAAATCCGGGGAACCAGTTTGCGGGGGCAGATTTAGATGGGCCGATTGAGTTTCCGGTATCGATTCAAGAAAAAGGCATCCTCACATTTCGCTCACATTGGCGCATGCTGCTCATATAGGGCTCACCGATTTTTTCTCGGGGGTCGTACATTGCTCATACAGACCACAAACAATCAGGCGATTCTTTCACTGTAGGAAGGGCAGAGGGCTCTTCTGCAGGAGGAAGTATGAATCTTTCAAGCATTGGTCGATCCGCTATGGTGCGGATCTTGATTATCGGATTTTTGATACTGCTACTTCTGATCCCCGTACAGTTTGTGCGAGGACTGATCGAGGAACGCATGTATCGCTACAATGAAACTGTGACAGAGATCGCATCTCGCTGGGGAGGTGCCCAGACAGTTCAGGGACCAGTCATTATGGTTCCTTTTCAAAGGGTTACCGCCAGAACAAAAGACCAGGTAGAGGTGGCCATGGATCAGGCTTATTTCCTGCCGGAAGACCTGGCCTTTGTTGGCGATCTCCAGGCACAGACCCGGAAAAGGGGAATCTACGAAGCCGTGCTCTATACGCTGGACCTGGACGTAAAGGGTAGTATTCGTCTGCCGCGGAGCATACCGTACCGCGGGGAAATCACAAGGATCTTCTGGGACCAGGCAGTGATCCTGGTTTCCATCCCGGATACTCGCGGAATAAAGGAGCAACTAACAATGAACTGGAACGGTGTTCAGAGAAGCTTTCTTCCGGGCACGGCAGGTTCCGAGCTTTTTCCGCAGGGTCTACATATTCCGCTGCAGATTAATCCAGCCCAGGGAGGGAGCGCGAATTTTTCTTTTTCGCTGCGGCTCCAGGGAAGCAGCGATTTCTACATTACTCCAATGGGGAAGTCCACGACGCTGCACTTGAAATCGAACTGGGCGAACCCCGGTTTTACCGGTTCTCTTCTGCCAGATTCGCATAACATTACAGAGAGCGGTTTTACCGCGAATTGGAATACCTCTTTCTTTGGACGCGGCTATGGTCAGGAGCTGGTTGCTTCTGAGGAGTCCAGTCACGCTTCGCTATATCCTTCGAGGTTTGGACTGGAATTGATCATGCCTGTGGACCACTACCAGAAATCGGAGCGAGCCGTAAAGTATGCGATCTTGTTTCTTACGGTAACCTTTGCCGGCTATTTCCTTTTCGAAATCTTTGGCACGAGAAGAATTCATCCGGTCCAGTATTTGATGGTGGGTAGTGCGATGGTAATCTTCTATGTGCTTTTCACTTCCTTTTCGGAGCACATGCCTTTCGCTCTATCGTATTTGATCGCAGCAATTGGAGTCGTGCTGTTGATCGGGCTCTATACCCTTGCCATTCTCAAGGATAGAAAACGTGCCCTGGTAGCCGGTGGATTGATGACCGGTCTCTATAGCTATCTCTTTGTAGTGCTGACCCGGGAAGATACAGCATTGCTCCTGGGTTCTGTAGCCCTCTTTATACTTCTTGCCGTGGTCATGTATCTGACTCGAAATGTAGACTGGTATAGTCTTTCAGAAAAGGGAGTGGAGGAATCTCCGGCTCCTCAGGAATAGCCATCGAATCATGAAACATTTGGGTATTTCTTCTAATGCCCCACCTTCGGGTGGGGCCTTTTTTCGGCAAAGGCATCGCTAAATTTTCTGGTGATGGGGCTTGAACTGTAGGCCGATGGAAAACTAGATGAAGCATGTTTCTGGCGCCAGTGCCACAAGTCCGTCCTTACTGAACCGATTAATTCTCTTCTTGCGATACAGTGCTGCCCCGGAAGCCATCCTGTTTCTGTTTTCCTTGTCCCTGTCCTCAGCTGTACTTCTTTTTGCGTCCGGATGTAGTGGTGCCGGTCAGAAGCCCGGAGGGGCCGTGGACTCAGCTTCCAGGGATTTGCCGGTTAGTGAATCCGTGCTGGCCGGGGAAGGAGAGGATCCTGTCTGGAATCGAACGGCCCGAACCATCGCCGGTCTGGAAGGGGGGGATTCTTCGCATAGGCAGACTATGGATCGTCTATGGTCCAGAATCGAATCGCAGAATATCCGGCCCATTGAGTCCTGGATATCAGATAAGAGCTATCTAAAAGAGAGCACTCGTCCGGTCTTTTATCCCTTGAGCGGCGCTGACTTCATTAATGCCCATACATTTTTTCCCCGGGCCCCCTATTACGTTCTGGTTGCTACTGAACCTCCGGGTAATCCGGCGGAAGTGCGAAGTATGGAACAGCGATCTACCAGCAAAGGACTGGCATCTGTTCGAGCTGTGATTACCAATATTTCAGGCGAGAACTATTTTCAGAGCCGTAAGATGTCCCAGACCATGAACAATCCTGAATTATCCGGGGTTTTGCCGGTGCTTCTGGTCTGGCTGGCGCGAAAGGACCAGCAGGTTCTTTCGGTGCAGGCAGTATCAATTTCGCAAGACGGAAAAATTACAACGGCTGGCGGTGCGCATCCAGGTCTGCGCATTCGATTTCGTTCCAACGAAAATGGACCCAGCGGAAGCCAGCCGATTCAAACTCTGTACTATTTTAAAATCTTCCTCGGTCCCGGAAGTGTGAATCCTGCAGGCGGGAAGCCAGAATCACCAATACTGGGCAATCTTTCCGAAGTAAATACCATCATGAAAGCCGCGGTGTATCTGTTGCACAACGGGAAGTACGCGCCGCTTGCAAAAAGCATTATGGAACGAAGTCAGCTGATTCTGCAAGACGACTCCGGCGTTCCCTTTCGCATGTTCGATGATACATGGACAGTGGATCTCTATGGCAATTACACACGACCGGTGGCCCTCAAGGGCATGCTGGATCCCTACGATCATCTAAAACAACCTGGCCTCGCAGCGGAATTTTCGAAGCGAAGCGAAGGACCCCTGCCGTTTCCTTACAGCTACGGGATTCTTCGCAGTGGAATGAAAGAGTCTATGTTGATGCTTGCGCGAAAGAAATAGCACTGACCTATTCTTCCATGTCCGATTTTGCATCTTCATTCTTGCGCTTATACTTTCCATTCTGAAATGATAGAGTGTCCAGAATTCTTCCCTCACGATTGCGAACCACCAGCGGGCAAAAGGTCGCTGTGCAATCCTGGATGCTGACGGTGAAATCGGAGCTGTAGCAGAATTGTTCAGGCACACATTCTGCTGGCTGCACTCCCCCCGGATGCCTTCCTGAATAAACACTGAAGAGAGCAGCGAACACTCTTTGATATTCCTCTGATACAGGGGCGATAATTTCTGAATGAATGTGAGTATTCCCCATTAACCCGGTTTCCCGATGAATCAAAAATCCTGTGGTTCCGTTGCCCAATGATATGGATTGTGCTCTTCGCGAAGACCAATTCGATGCTTCGTATGAGATATCGCGCGCTACCACTCTCCATCCGTCGCCGCCTTTCTTAAATCGCAAAATGAGCGTAGATTGGCGAAAAACCTTACAGTCAGAATGCACGGGCTTCAGAAAAAAAAGGGTAACGAGCTCATTTTTCCGAGAAACGTCTGCGGCACCAAATTGGGCCCTTGTTGAATATCTGCAATCGACCTCGCCATAGTTGATAAAGAGGTCTTCATCTGGCGTCGAAAAAATTGCCTCCTGCCCGTCTGCGGTTTCCCTGTAATCCAAAAACACAGCCTTCATTACGTCTTCAATTCGCAAAGTATCTCGCTGGATTCGCAGGTTCGGATCCAGGGGCCGGGCATCCCCGCTGCATTGGAGTTGGCCTACGAGAAGCATGATCGCTCCTGTTCGCAAAAATTGAATTGGAAGCGAAACTGCTAGTTGTCTTTCTGTGGGAAACTGATTCCTGGGAGTGGATCCCTTTCGCCGGGGAAAGCTGAAACGAGATTTCATACTTATATAGATATCCTCCACAGAGCCATCGGTGGAAAAGCCTGTATCTCATTGATTGGCCCGCCTATCGATTTCCTCGCCGAGTTATTGGTCTTATACCGATGAATGCAATAAGAAAAGCGGCTTTCTCGTCGAATGGAAAAGAGTAGGCCCTATGCGAGAAAAATGAAACATAAAAATAGTAGTAAATTATCATTTATTCTTTGCTTTTTTATGCCATGGGCTTGATTCGGTTTACATGAAACCGCTTATGTGATGGCATTACCCCTGGAGCAACCAATGATTCGAAGTTCTCTCTTTCTCCTTTTTTCCATTCTATCTACTGTGGCTGTTGGGGCGCAGACACTTGAAGTGTCAATACCTCGCGAGGCCTGCTTCAAGCATCTCCATAGAATAAAGGCTCTGGCCGACGAAACCTTCGGCGAAGGATCTTCGGAGAAAGTTCGGCCGGAAGAATATACCGAACTTCGAGGCTGCCTGGCCCGAGCTCAGCTGGAGGATGAAGGTCTTATATTCTTCGTTGCTTCCTTCCCCGATGCAGACCATGCTCGAGTTTACTGGGAGTTGATTGAAAAGGTTCTTCGCAAGAAAATGGATGAAGCGAAACAAGAAGATCCAGATCGGAAAATTAGCTTTGTACTAAATGAAAAGGATCTTATGATTCGCCAGATCACCCCTGGCTCCATCGCTGATGGAAATGGCTTTCTGGGAAATATGAAATGTCGGTGGGTGGATGCAACGGTGGCCTGTGTCGCTGCAGTGGGCTTGCCCGAATCTGGCATTGAGGTAACGGCAGATTCGGAGCCTTACTGGCCGCACCCGAAATGGTTGGAGTATGTTGAGAATCTTTAGATAGAGGCCGGGCGAGTGTAGACCAAGCGCCGGCATCCGGCAAAGGGAAGTGAGGGAGGCCGTGGCCTTCTGCACGGATCAGTCTCTCGTGAGCGTGAAATCAGATGGCAGGAGCCCTGAATCGCTACGTATTGGATCGTTCTTGAGAATCTGAATTAGTTCTACCTGCTCAGTTTTCTGTCAGTTTTCAGTCAATTTTTGCTCAAATTACGTTCTGCTCATATGAAGGTGTTTGACCTGCCTTCGTCCGCTTCACTGCATTTAGAACCCTTGCTCGCCTTCAAACGTCTGAATTCGTATGAGCTTAGTGCGAGGAATGACCCTGATCATGATTCTAATTCTCCCGACTTTGGCCTGGGGCAAAGAGGAGGATGAGATAGCTGAGATTTGCGAGGCAAGATTTCAGAAGGTCGAATCTATGGCGAAGGAAACGTTTGGTGCCGCAAAGGGTATTGCTTTAGAGAGGGACACATCGGACGGTGATTGCGTAATAAACTTCGATTATCCTGAAAAGGGTTTTCTTTATACCTTTCAATCATTTAAGCATACAATGGGAACAGATCGGGCCTGGGAAAAGCTGGTTTCGGACTTTACGAAGCTGAAGAAAAGGTTCCATCAAGAGATTCAGCAGGAGGGGGTCCCCTCCAATATGGAGATCGACCTTAACGGTTATGAATTTCGGGCAACCTTGAGGTCTCTCAGGTCAAAGAAATCTCGTCCTGTTCAGCTGGACCTCATTTGCAAACGTTCAGACAAGTCCATAGCTTGTCTGCAAAATCAGCCGAATATGGATACTCTGGATAATCTGACCCTGGATACTCCGGCGCAGTGGCCATCCCCGGAGTGGTTAACGCTTCTGGAGAGTCTTCCATAGCCAATGTGATTAGGTGACCTGCTTGCACAGCCAACGTCTTGGCCCATCCGGTGCAGAAATCCTGCCGATAAGGCGGCCATCCCTGGACCCGGTTCTGCTACGAAATGTCCGGGGCACTAACGATGAATCCCGGCCATGACATCCAGCGCCTGAAATACATCTCCTTCTATTAGCTGACCGCCGGACTCTTCGATGGAAAACTCCATCATCAGGTTGATACTATTACCGAAGTCCTCGTTTACGAGGTAACCATCTTGATCCTGTGGTACTCCCGTATGCTCTTTCAGGGGAATCCTGGTAGCCACAATCTCTGGAAGGGTTAGCCTGTTTGTAATATATCCGTAGATGATCTTCTTTCGTGCGGCGGCGTAACCTATCTCAAACGATGTTCCATCATCGACAAGAGCGCCGCGAAAGGCGTTGCAGTTGGCCAGGATAAAATCGCAATTTTCGATGAGTTTGATGTTTTCTCTGTAAATGTGACGAGCGAGATCCAGGCCAGTCAGGTCCTCATGTTTTGCTTCGGAATCGAAGGGACTATATGCATGAAAGCCCAGGTTCATCGCGTAATCTTTGATTTTGCTGAACTCTTCTAATGGTTCCGGGAGAAAGACTTCCGGCCCTGCAAGATAGATCCTGTTCATGAAAACATCTTAAACTGGGCGGTCGCGGAATGTCAATAATACCGGCCCCTCCCATTAATGCGATGCAAGACAGCCTGAAGGAATCTCTGGCTCGTGCGTCCGGGCGTAATTCTTTTGATGCGAGTAGCCTTTCAAATGGCTCTTAATGCCTTTCTGTCTTACTGCGGGCCTGCTAATCCTCGAAGCATTACCGCCCCTTCTCAGTGATCTGGGGCGGTTATCCTTTCCCGGTCTATTGCACTGGTCCGGCGCTGGTCAGAGTCTTTTCTACGCCCCATTGCTTCTCGAAACCAAAGGTATGGTGCTTCTCTTTGGGTGGCACCAGGCTCATGGCTCTTTCGCTCAGGGCCGTAATGGTGAGGCTTGGATTGACGCCAAGGTTGGCAGGAATCATGGAGCCATCACAGACGATGAAGTTTTGATATCCATGCACCCGGTTTTGTAAGTCCAGAACGCCTTCATCTTTGGACTGGGAAATACAGGCTCCTCCCAGAACGTGAGCTGTGGATGGAATATCCAGCATCACTTCGTTGATTGTGGAACGAGCGACGCCTCCCATGCGCTTCGCCATCCTTCGGGCAAACTCATTTGCGATAGGAATAAACGTCGGGATCTTGCTGTCATGATCCTGACGGCTGGTCAGAGATTTAGAAAAAGGCCAGAACCATCTTCGCTTGCGCAGAATTCGAATGTAATTATCCGATGACTGCATTACCAGAAGGATGACGCTTCGCTTTGCAAATCCAAAGGGAATAAGCATGCGAATGGCGCGAATGGGATGCCTGAGAATGCCCAGAAGGAAGCGAATCTGTCTGGGCACCTTTCCGCCTCCGTCCACAAGCACCGGCGCTGCCAGAAAGTTCATAGCATCGGAACCCTTTGGATAGCGCACGGGCTCAATGTGGGTATCTGCATCCGGATAGACGCTGGATGTGATAGCGATTCCACGGGAAAAATCATGGGATCTGTCCAGCGAAGATACGCCAATCAAGGATTCGCTGTTCGTACGAACCACATCACCGAGTCTTGGCGATAAACCGGGAAGCCATCCCTTTTGATGATGCTTAAGAAGAAGTTTCAGGGTCCCCAGAACTCCTGCCGAAAGTACAATACCCTTTGCGCGAAGCTTTCGGTGTGGAGTGCCAAACAGTCCCGTAGTTGAGCTTGTGCGAATCTCGTAACCTTCGGATCCGTCTTCGGACAGCGGAACAATGCGGTTCACTGTGGTCTCGGGAATGATTTCAGCCCCCAGTTTTTCCGCGAAGTACAGATAGTTTTTATCCAGTGTATTCTTTGCGTTGTAGCGGCAGCCTACCATGCATCCACCACAGTAATTACATCCTGTTCGGTCAGGGCCTTCGCCTCCGAAATACGGATCTGGCACAGTTTTGCCCTGTTCACCAAAAAAGACCCCGGCAGGAGTAGGCTTAAAGGAATCTCCAAACCCCATATCCGAAGCAGTATCTTTCAAAAGCTCATCGGCCTCCCAGAGTTTGGGATTGGTTTCTACGCCCAGCATCCGTTTGGCTACATCATAATAAGGAGTAAGTCCTTTCTCCCCTCCCATTCTCTGAACCGTGGGGTTCTGGAAAAACTGGGGCAGAGGCACATACAGGGTATTTGCGTATACAAGGCTGCCTCCGCCTACCCCGGCTCCGGATAGCACCAGCACATCTCGAAGCATGGTAATTCTTTGAATGCCATAGCAGAATAGTTTGGGCATCCAAAGAAACTTGTTCACCCGCCAGTTTGTTTTGGCGTAGTCGTTTTGATGAAATCGTTTTCCGGCTTCAATCACGGCAACCTTATAGCCCTTCTGGGCCAGTCGCATGGCCGAAACACTGCCACCAAAGCCTGAGCCGATGACAATGTAGTCATAGTCAAATGAGTTCTCGTTCATAGTTCCCCCGACCTCACATTCAACATCGGGTGCATGTATGCCAGCAATTTTCCTGACGCGGGCGTCATCTCTTGTTATCTTCTATGCATGGCTTCTTTTTTGGACCGAGCGCTGGATTGGATGGTTTTCCCGGGGTACGATGCCACAGGGTATCATATCCGCAAAATGTCATGGGACAAATCGGATACCGATGTGGATCTCACCGGAAAACAGGCTCTGATTACCGGGGCCAATCAGGGCATTGGAAGGGCCACCGCCGAGGCTTTGCTAAAACGGGGGGCCCGGGTGCATCTGGTTTGCAGGGATCCAGAAAGAGGGCATCGAGCATTCAAGGATATGCTTTCTATGGAAAGTCCCGGTCAGCCAGAGTTGCATATTGTAGATGTCTCGGATGCTGAAGCGTTGATGCAGTTCTTGCAGGTCTTTCAAGCGGAGCACGGCGAGCTGGACATTCTGGTAAATAACGCTGGAGTGCTTCTGGACAAGCGGACCGAAAGCAAGGATGGCCTGGAAATGACTTTTGCTGTGAATGTTCGGGCTCCTTTTTTGATCACAGAAGCATTGTTTCCTCTATTAAATAGGGCGGCTGATGCTCGAGTCATCACGGTTTCATCCGGTGGTATGTATCTGGCTCCTATCCAGTTCTCGGATCTGCTCTGGGAGAGTCGCTCCTTCGACGGGGTAATGGCCTATGCAGAAACCAAAAGAGGAGAAAACCTCCTCACCCAAAAGTGGGCCCGGAAATGGAAAAACACTTCTATCAAGGTGAACAGTATGCATCCGGGCTGGGCAGACACAAAGTCTGTTCAGGATTCTTTGCCTTTGTTTCGGACCCTCACAGCTCCCTTTTTACGTAATGCAGAACAGGGCGCCGACACCATTGTATATCTTGCCTGCAAGCCGGAGCTTACGGAGACGGGAAAGTTTTTCTGTGACCGAGAAGTGCGGCCCATCGATCGAATGAAAAAGACCAGACTGACGGATGAGCAAATCGATCAGTACTATGAAATAGTTCGGGAAATTTCATTCGACGCTATTGGAAAGCCTGTATAGCCTGTAGACATGTCTGATCTCCCGGACCGCCTGATTCAGCAGCTTAGTTTTGCCATTCGCAATCCCATTAACGTAATCCTGGGTACCATCGATCTGCAGAGCACAACAGAAACGACCCCGGAGCAGGATCATTATATGCAGATGATCCGTCGGTCGGCGATGCAGCTTATGGAAGCCAGCGATTCGCTTCTGGATCTCTTTGAACTACGGTCCGGGGCCGTTAACCCGGAGTATCAGGAGTTTAACATTGCCGAACTGGTACTGGAAGCCGTAAAGTTCAGGCAGCCTTCTGCCAGAAGCAAGGGCCTTGATATCGACGTGTTTATGGAGTCAGATCTGGTAAATCCATGTCTGACGGATCCCTTCCTCCTGAAGAAGATTCTTTTTCAATTGCTGGATAATGCTATCAAATTCACTGAAAAGGGTTCCATTAGCGTGCACGTTTCCCGGGCAGAGGTTCCTCCATCCGGCCATGTAGATCAGCCTCATCTTAAAATAGAAATCAAGGATTCCGGTACTGGTATAGCGCAGAATCGCCTGGATACTCTGTTCGATGGACCATCCGAAGAGCAAACTTATCGTTCTAGCTTTGATGGAGCTGGTCTTGGACTACTACTGGTTTCTCGTATGAGTGCGATGATTCAAGGTAGCGTTACTGTACAGAGCGAACTGGGAAGGGGCAGTACATTCTCGCTGGTCTTTCCTGTGCAATCTGTAGAGAAACGAGTAAGCGGCGAAATACATCTGAGCGGAGCTGATTCTGAAGCTCATCGTTCGGAAAAGATTCGCATACTCTGTGCAGAGGATGATCCAGATAGCAGGTATCTTGTAGAGCACCATCTCAGAGCAAGAGGTTGGGAGACTAGAATGGCTTCCAACGGATTGGAAGCTCTGGAAGCGTGTAAGAAGGAACCTTTCGACATCGTGCTCATGGATGTACAGATGCCAGAGATGGATGGCTTTGAAGCCACTGCTGCGATTCGCAAGCTCAGCACCGATGATGCTACACGTGGACTGGATGTTCCCATCATAGCCCTTACAGCCCATGCATTGAAAAAGGACCGGGAAATCTGTCTTCAGGCAGGGATGGATGATTACCTTTCCAAACCAGTGCATCGAGAGGAATTGTATTCAGTTATAGATTACCATGTCAAAGCGGCCAGACAAAGAGACCGGGTAGAACCTTAGGTTTGTCATTGTATAATTCCGAAGCTTCCAGCTCTATCTTTCTGATGTAACGCAACTCCTATCGGGTCTGCACTCGAATACCTTATTCTGGCTTTCCTGGAGCGTAATGGGTTCGAATGGTTCAACGTGGAAGTGAAATTCGTAAGAATCCGGGTTCGATTTCGCATTCAATAGATCTCTCACCAGCATATACAAAGATACGTAACGCTAAGGTTGCATGGCTCATCTAGATTATTGTAGAAGGTTCCATTTGTGGCAGTTCGAATTCCCCGTAGCCCGCTTTCTGTGCCCAGATTGCTGCCCCAGTCCAGGCAATTATTCCCCACCACTCCGGAAGGTTGAGTACCGGTCCAGTACTGTGGAGTGATGCTCGACAATCCTGCTCCTTGAACACTGTTGGAGAGGTTTGAGTCAAAAAGTCCCAACCAATCTGAATCGAAAGAAACCTCTGTGGGAGAGACAATCGGTACACTGGATGGCACGCCATGATTCAACGGAGCATCCAGCAGGTTATCTCCACTGTAAGAAAGAAAGGCCAGATCGTTGGTACAGACAAGAGCCGGATGCTGCGCCGCACGTTCAGCTATACAATTGGCTGTGGTCGTTGCTCGATTACCCATGTTGCCGGCCGAGAAGGTGGATGTAACAAACAAATAGATCTTTTGTGCGCTGGCTCCGCCTCCGGTGGTTTGATTTTCTGAAAGTGCGAGAACGGAAAGAGCCAGCTCAGAAGAACAGCCGGGATCTTCCGGTCGGCATTCGATAGCTGGAGGACCGCATCGAGAAAAGAGCGCCAGGAGCATGCCTCCGAAGGCCATTATTTTGCGATCCTGGAGCATTACAGAATAATTGTCGTCCATTCTGCTGCTGGGTCAACGAAATCATCGGTATATTACACCAGAGTCCTGGTCAATCCTATGGGAACTATACCGTATTGAAACCCAATTGTCATTCCATCGGTGGGCATATCAAGGACTCAATTTGGCCGGGGGCTCTGCAATCCCGGTCCATGCCTGAATCGGCATGGACCTCGAAATCTTTCAGGGCTCTTCCAGCAATTCAATGTCCCCATTGGTCCGTACCGGTTCCGGTTCGGATGGTAGAGGACGCCCCGGTGCTGTATTAATTGTCATTTTGATGCCAGCATAGATGAACCTGGGTCGTCGCGAATCCAGCTCTGCATCATAGTGGTCGAATACGTTGTCCACGCCGGCGAAAGCCTCGTAGTATTCCCAGAATCTGTATCGCACTCGAATGTCCAGAGTATGGTTTGCATTGGCCAGATAGTATCCGTAATCAGGAGTGTCCGGATCCAGATCGATGAGAGTGAATTCCCGGTTCTGATACAGGGCAGGAAGGACCACGCTGGTATCCAGTTCAAAGCGTCGGTTCTGAAAAGTCAGCAGTGCATCCTTCTCGTAATAGAACGGCTGATGACCTTCAATGTGGCCCCGAATGGAAAAACCGAACCCAGTGGCAGGGGAGTAGGACAGAGAATAAAATCCCCTGTGTCGTGCTCGCCCTTCCAGCGGTATCTCCTGAACCTTATCGTAGGTGTCTGTGAACGTGTAACCCAGTCCAATGACCCAGACTTTTTGAAATCGAATCTCTGCCATGGTTTCCAGTCCCCGAGTGAAGGCTTTGGAAATATTTACAGTTTGATACGTTGTGAGGTCATCGCTTCTATCTGACAGTCTGCGAAAGTCGATGAGATTCGTAATAGAATTGTAGAAACCGCTGGCTGAAAGCCAGAGCCATTCCGTGGCTGCATAATCCACCGAGGCATTGTAACCGTTGGATTTTTCTCGCTCCAGGTCTGGATTCCCCACTACTTGATAGCCCACACCCGGGTTCTGAAATGCAAAATACAGATCTTTGAAGGATGGTGCTCGGTAACCCTGACCTGCTCCGAAGCGAAGAGTCCACTTATCCGCTGGATCCCATCGGGCGGAAAGGCGGGGCAAGGCCTGAGAGCCAAACTGCGAATCATGTTCGAATCTCACTCCAGGAGTTACATAGAACAATGCATCGAAAGGCTGCCATTCGTCCTGCAGAAATCCTGCGGTTCTTTGACGGTAGCCATAGCCGCTCCCTTCGATCCGCGGCGAAACATACTCTTCAATGAGTCCTTCAAGACCACCGGTCAGTACATGATTGCCCAATCCATAGTCGAGCTGCGCTCGAAACTCATGGGTCCGGTCTTCCTGAGTTTCCTCGGAGTCCAGATCATCGGACCGTCGCTGATCAATGTTCAGGGTGTCCAGAAATCGAGCATGAGAGTAGTGGAGGCTCAGAGCTGTAGGATAGCTCCATTCATATCTTGTGGAAATGGCAGCCTGGGCATCATGGGTTTCGTTTCTACGGTCCAGAACTGCGCGAGGAGGGGAGAAATCCACAATCTCCTGGTCCAGATATCTATAGGACAGACTACCATCTACATCCCAGTTTTCTTCGATGGAGTAGCGAAAGCGATCGGATACGTTTAGATCACGAAAAGCGCTGCCCGTTTGATCTTCCGTGGTTGGAATTTCTTCGTCTTCAAAGCCCGGGAGGAATCGTCCCAGAATTCGTGCCTGCTTTTTCTGCTCTGTTTCCGGATTCAAGTCGTAACCATCGCTTCTATGCCATCCGGCAATGAACATGTTGGAGAATTTCTCCTGGCTGGTGCCCAGGGCCACGCTAGCATGGCTTTCGTTTCCGGACCCGAAGTGAAGCTCCCGTCCGCTACCATATTGCATTTCTGCCTGGGCAAAGAAGGGACTATCGCTTCGACGGGTGATAATGTTGATCACTCCGGCCATCGCTTCGGAGCCATACAACGCAGATGCAGGCCCTTTGATGATTTCAATTCGCTCAATCTCTTCTGCTTTGATACGACTGAGGTCAATGGCTCCATCAATGCGACCCGTAACCCGGTTTCCATCTATGAGAATTAGGACGTACTCCGGATCCAGTCCCTGCATACGAATTTCCTGTCCACGAATTCCTTCACGTACCTCGATTCCTGGCTGACTTTTAAGAATGTCTGAGAGATTCCTGGATCCCTGTTCTTCGATTTGCTTTCGGTCCACTACTTCGGTGCGCGTAATGGATTCGCTGACAGGGCGGGGACGTTTATCACCGGTTACTACTATCGTAGCGTCTTCCGACTCTTCTGCTTTCAATGGAGCCAGGGAAAGAATCAAAAGAAATGGCAGGGATAGAACCGTAAAAAGGATCGGAATTATCCCGGTAGTTCCGGCCGGTACAGAATTGAAAGACAACGCGGACTTGAAGGGCAAGGCAGATACGGGAGGCAACGCTGAATTGCTCTCGCTTTCTGAATCACCAGGCCTGCGGAGGGATTTCGCGAAACAGAGGTTGCTTGAGGATTGTTTGGATCGTAGAATCATGGATTAATCCCTTTCCAGTCAATGGTGGGATAGCCGGAGCTTCCGGCGTCCGAATAGTAATCATGGAATTGTACAGCGTAATAGCTGCTGCCATCGGATGAGCGGACTATGTAGACCTCTCCCTTGCTGCTTAGCACATGGGTTTCGCTATCGTAGTTATACCATTCCAGCATCACCGGAGATCCGCTGAAGTTCGTGCTACCGCTACCGCCTCCGCCGCCCCCGGACGTAGAGAGATTGGTGTCGTTCACCAGGTTGGGGCAAAAGCCAGAAACGCCGGAGGAAAACTGAGACAGTGAATTAACTGATGCAAGATCGGTAAGTCCTGTATTGCAGCTTGCTCCGCTTCCTGAACCGGAGGTGCCACCATTCGTACCAATAGCGAAGCGACGAAACCGCATATCCCATGGGCCGCCTGCCTGGGTGGTAGCTCCGATGTTCAAATCGCAATGCGTCCATTCCAGCTGAGAGGTGGCCTGCACCACAGTTCGGTTGAAGGCACCCTGAACCGTGGTGGTACAAGATCCGGTTCCAGCTTCTTCGTCTATGTTAAGTACGGAATCAAGGATTCCCTGAAGCTCATTGTCATGGGCCGGATGCCTGCACTGAGTAGCCAGAAAGGACAAAGCCAGGGTCAGAAAAACCATTAGAGCAAGGGAGCCGGCTCTGCGTTTGCTTTTGCAGGAGTCACAGCATCCTCCGCTTCTTTTATTACACCCTTCTGGATTTCTTGCTGCGCCCTGGTGAACGGTGACAGGGGCTAAGGGCCCCTGTGTGTTGCGTGCGTCTCTATGACTATGAGACTCATTCTCAGTCATGGTTGTTACTGAATGAATGCGGGGATCCATAGGATTAGACCCCCACAGCTTTCAGCGAATGAGCAAGTTCAGTCCAGGTGGCCTGCTCTTTCTGTCCTGGTTTTCTTTTCCCAAAGAATTGTACAATCATCTCTCCGCTTTCATCGAAGCATTCCACGGAAGTAACTGTGCCATCTTCTGTGGGCTTTTCTACGAGATAGACTCGGCTGATTAGATCTGTGCGAAGATGCAGGTTGAAATCGGGATCCATAACGTTGATCCATTCATTCAAAGGCTTGATGTTTTCCACAGGTCCTGTATGGATTTGAATCAGTCCCGGGCTTCCCACAAAGACCATGATCTCCTGCTGCTTTTCCGCGGCCAGTTCCAGCATTCTGGTAGGCGCCTGATTGTTCAGCAGAGTAGTGAACTTTCCTTCAGCCAGTTCCATGGCCTGTAGCCGGTGACAGTTGTGCTTCTTCAGCATAGTGAAAAAGTCATGAGTGTCCTTCAGAGCTTCCCAGTCAGAAACCAGCGCAGCCTTATCCACATTACCATACTGTTCGCTCAGAGGAGCAGGGGTTGGTACCGGAGATACCTGGAATTGGAGGCTTTGATCGTCGTTTTTGAATTTTTCGACCAGCTTTGCCAGGGCACCTTGATTCGACGCTTCTGTTTCGTAGATCTTATGCAGAGCAGTTCCGTGGCCATCGTAGAATTGCAGGCTTGATCGCGCTTCTCCTCGAATTACATCGTTTACTGCGAATGCATGTTTCCATCCAGAGTAGAAAATCCGAAGATCAATATCCGGTCCCACAACCAGGCCCATAGGTCCATTTGCTGAAATGTTGTCATACACTCCTTTTCTTTCATGGACGCAGGCTTCATTTCGAGTGAGGGCCATAACCTTTCCCAGCGAACCCATCTCAGCCATGATCTCGGTGAATTCTGGGCGCAGATAAGTAACATCGTCCTTTCTGGTTGCCAGAAGTTCCATTTCGCTGACTGACAGTTTGGCTGCCGCATCGCGAATGCGAAGACGTGGATTCTCTTCTTTGAGAGCATCCCACTTCTGTTTTAATTCGTTCATCTCAGTCTCCTTTTTATTGATAGGTGGTGAATCTAACTCTTGTCCTAAACTCTTTGTATTGGTGGTAATTCCCGTTGCCATGCTGCCGGCAGGGATAATTGCCTGGATGCCATGCTGATCCTTGAAGACCTGGATGCGAACATCGTACAATTCGCTCAGTCTTTCTTCCGTGAGGATGGAAGGTGGACCGGAAGCCAGGATCCTTCCTGATTTTAACAGGGTAATCCTATCAGCATAGCGTGCTGCCAGACCTGGATCATGAAGGATCAAAAAAACGCCTGTGCCTTCATTGGATTTCTGTCGCGCGATCTCCAGCATTTGCAACTGGTGTTTGATATCCAGGCCGGTAACCGGTTCATCCAGCAGCATGTAGGATGATCCGTTCAAGCCTTCTAGCTGGCAAAGTATGCGAGAGAGTTGAATCCGTTGCTTCTCACCGCCAGACAGTGTCAGATAGGATTGCTCAGCAAATGGCGTGGACTCCGTTCGCTCCAATGACCGGGTTACCGCCCAGTCGTCTTTAGACGGATCCATATGAGGCAAACGTCCCAGCCGAACGATTTCCTCCGCTTTATAAGCGAAAGGAACAACGCTGGCCTGCAGTAGCACAGCCCGGCGCCTGGCCAGTTCTCGGGAGCGATACTCTGTCAAAGAGACATCGTCCAGAAGCACCGTACCACTGGTTGGCTTCAAATCTCCGGTCAAGAGGCCAAGCAATGTGGACTTTCCGGCACCGTTGGGACCAAGCAGGACATGCAACTCCCCGGGGCGAATTTCCAGACTGGCATTCTGCAAAATACTGCGAGAAGCTACGCTGTAGCTAACCTGTTCGATGATCAGGCCCATGATAGCTCTCCTTTCTTTCGCTGGATCAAATATAGGAAGAACGGTGCGCCCAGAAAGGCCGTAATAATCCCAATGGGTAACTCAGCGGGAGCCACCACGGTTCGTGCCAGAAGATCTGCAAGGGTGAGCACAATGGCGCCCAGAAGAAAACTGTAGGGCAGCAGAGTACGATGGTCGGGCCCGGTTGCCAGCCGAACCAGATGAGGAATCACCAGGCCAACAAAGACTATGATTCCAGCCACGGCGACGCCGGCCCCTACGCAGAGGCCGGATATTACCACCAGCCCCTGCTTGAATCGTTCTACTGGTAGGCCAAGATGAGCAGCTTCCCTTTCTCCCAGGGAAAGCGCATTTAATCCCTTACCCAGGAAGGGAAAGGTAAGAATGGGAAGGGCAAGAACTGGCAAAACATAGGGAAGCTTTTGCCAGGTAGCACCGCTCAAACTACCCATTCGCCAGAACGTTAGATCTCTAAGTTCGTCGTCGTCGGCCAGAAAGGTCAGAAATCCAATGAAGGCCTCGGCCAGCGCCATAATCGCTACACCGGAGAGCAGCAGAGTGGCGATATTCGTTCGCCCCGAACGGGTGGAAATGACATAGACCAGAAAACAGGTTCCGGTTCCGCCAAGGAATGCAGCGATGGAAAGAGCCGCATTTCCTTGAAGCAATGGGAATTGAGCTCCCAGCACAATGGAGATGGCTGCCAGCAGAGCGGCTCCTGACGAAATTCCAATCAGACCGGGATCCACAATGGGATTGCGAAACAGTCCCTGCATGATGGCTCCGGAGAAGCCCAGGGCGCCGCCCAGAAACATACCGAGCAAGATTCTGGGCAGGCGAATGGCCCACAATACCTGAGAGGCCATGCCTTGTTCATCAGTAGCTTCTCCAAAGAGCAGCCCGGGTATCCATTCCACTGGAATAGAAAAGGCTCCTATGCACATGGAGGTTACCGCTGCTGCCACAAGGATTGATGTTCCCAGCACGGCAATCAGGATGTGGGCCGGTAATTTCATTTAAGTCCTGTCAGGTTCGAAACCAGCTCTTTTAGAGCGATGTGTAGCCTGGAAGAGAATCCGAGAAGCAACAGATCATCCATGGCCACGATTCGTCTTTTCTTGCCGGCTTCAGTCAGTGCAATGCCGGGAACGCGAAGGAGTCCATCTTCGCCACCAATACTGGCAAGAGCTCGGGTAGGGATGAGGATGACGTCCGGGTTCGCTCCCACCATCGCTTCTGAAGTCAGGGGTCGAAAGCCCTGGAACCCTGTTACAGCATTCTTCGCACCAGCCAGCTCAATCATGCTGTGTGCCTGAGTCCCTGTTCCGGAAACCTGAACCATTCCAGGGCCGCGGGCGTAAATAAAGAGAACTCTCCATTCCTTTGAGGGTCGAGTAAGGCTTGCAATGGCCGCCTTCATTTTGGAGACCAGCGCAGCCGCCTCCTTCTCATGTCCGGTATGCTTCCCGGCGAAAAGAATCTTCGCATAGGTTGATTCTGGAGTCCACTTGTCTTCGAAGAGGACCAACTTTACCTTACTGGATCTTAGCTGCTGCAATACCGGAGGAGGTCCTGCCTCTCCGGTGCCGATGATCAGATCGGGTTTAAGCGAAAGCACGCCTTCTGCAGAAATAGATCTCTGATAACCTACCTTGGGTAGCTTACGGGCTGCGGCAGGATGGATCGAAGAAGTGTCCACTCCCACTACCTGATCTCCTGCTCCAATGGCAAAGAGGATCTCGGTCATACTCCCATTCAGGGAAACGATGCGCCTGGGTGTCTGCGCCTGTGCTGCTCCGGAAGCCAGAAACAGTGCAACAAGCACAGCAACCATGGATTGATTTAATGATTTCTGTAACATGAGGCCCACAGAATGAATCGGTGTTTTTCCTGACAAGCGAGAATGAGACTGAGTCTCAGAAAAAAAGAATGACACCAGAAGAGGCGTACGATAATGAGACCCAATCTCAATAAATCAGGAGAGTCAATATGACTACAAGAAAGATGATTCAGCTATCCGCTGTGGCACTCATAGCCCTGTACAGCTCCGTGGGCTGCGACCTGCTCGGGCAGGCAGAAGAAGAAGGAAACGATGAAGTACTGGCCCTGGTGGCGCTGACAACGGCCGTGGTGCCTCCGCAAAATTGCGCGGTCACCTATACACAGGGTGGACCCGGCGGCGGCGATCGCACAGACACCCGGGTGATGTACACTGCCAGCGTCACCGAGCAATCCATGTTTACGAGCCATTCCGAGACAGTAAACTCTACAAATGATTACACCGTGTATGTTCAGGTCAACGCTAGCGTGGGTACCCGGTTGGAGATCACCAACTTCCCGAATGCCACTACACCGAGCGATGCTTATGTAGCAACGGTATACAAAGACTCGTTCGGTTGCCCCACAGATCTAAGAAGCACTGCGAAAGAGACCACAGCCGGAACCGAGTTTCGAGAGATTGATGCCGGCAGTTCGCCGCGATACATTGAATTTCTTCAGGCGGGAAACTATCAGGTCCAACTATATACCGGTGATACTGGTGGTGACGGGGGCTTTGCTCCGGAAACCATACCTGCTTCCAATGCACGACCTACTGTACGAATCAGTAACTGATATGCCTGATATGATTCAGCATTGATTACCGGAGACTGGCCTCTTACACGAGGCCAGTCTACAATTCTTGAACAAAGAGTTGTCGCTCGACCTGTGCTGCCAGAGTTTTTTTCTTGGTGTAATTGATACCAGCGGTAACCAAAGACCTTCAACGTATTCCGAACCAGGGCCCGGGCAATTGTCGCCGACTCACATATTGTTTGCAATTCGCCAGAGCACTCCGCTGGGATCGGTAAGACAAAAATCTCGCATCCCCCAGGGCTGATTCTCCGGCGTGGTGACCTGGACACTGAATCGTTCTGAAAGTCTGGCTTCTTGAATCTGCTTCCACCAGGCATCTGCAG
>PBEB01000034.1 GCA_002717505.1 Leptospiraceae bacterium | reverse complement strand
TCTATCCAGCTGAGCTACTGGCACATTCGGGATGATTGGATTTGAACCAACGACCCTCTGCTCCCAAAGCAGATGCGCTACCCCTGCGCTACATCCCGTTTCTGGAATCAAATCCTCGGGACAAGGTGCAGCGTCCACCAAAAAACGAATCCTGGCCTTCTATGATGACACTTCCGGTGACGATAATCCCAACATGGCGCTACCGTTCTGGGAAAGCATGAGACTGGGCAATAGAGATCCTGAACAACAGGAGTTGGAGGTTCTCAAGCAAATCCCTGTCTTTGATAAGCTGCCCCATAGAGCCCTGAAAATGGTTCGTTCCCTGTGCCATGTGCGGCACTTCAAGGAAGGAGAGCACATCTTTCGAACCAATGAACCTGGCGTCGGGATGTACATCATCATGGAAGGCTCTGTAGAGATATACCGCTTCCATGGAGATACCGACCAGGAAGACTCTATGGCAAATTTTTATGATGGGGATTTCTTTGGCGAGCTGGCGCTGCTGGATGATCTGCCCCGGACTGCCAGCGCCAGAGCGCAAAGCTACTGTCGCATGCTCGGCTTCTTTCGCCCGGATCTACTGAGTTTGATGAATCGCAATCCAAGAATCGCCTCCATTATCTTATTGAACATTGCCCGAATTACCGGGAAGCGGCTCATTCGAACCAACGAACGCCTGGAAGAAACACTGCTGGAAGCTGGAAAGGAACTGGTTTGATGTTCAAAGATACGGACATCTCCACCCATGTTGTAAGGCTACTGTTCGTCAGCCTGGTGCTGGGATTCTTGGCCGTAACCTTCTATGGGCTGCAGGCCTTGATTATTCCTATTGGCCTTTCTTTCTTGCTCACTTTCGCATTAAACCCGGGCGTAGATTTCTTCCAGGGTCTGGGAATTCCCAGGCTTCTTTCCGTAGTACTGGTGTTGTTCCTCTTCATTGGCGCTCTGGTGCTGCTTTTCAGCGTGATCATTCCACCGGCCCGGGATGAAGCCGTTAAGTTGATGTCCCAGATGGAAGTTTTGATAGAAACCCTTCCCGGAAAACTGAATTATTACAAGGAACAACTGGGCATCATCATTCCGGAGCAGTACCAGTCCATTTCCATAGATTTTAAAACACTGTCTTCTATGGTGCTGAAACCTATCCAGGAAGCTTCCAAAGGATTGCTGCAATCCATTCCGAATTTCATCACCTATTTGCTGGTAACTCCCATCCTTCTATTTCTCTTTTTACTGCAAGGCGATGAGATTTTTCGCAATGTAATCGGCCTTGTGCCCAATCGGTACTTTGAGCTGGCATTGCTTATTGTTCATCGCACGCGAGGTCAGATTTCTTCTTACCTGAAAGGCATTTTAATTCAGATCAGCATTCTGGGGCTAATCCTAATTCCCGGGTTTTCCATGGCAGGACTTTCCTATGGTGCTATCCTGGGAACGGTGGCCGCCCTGGTAAATATTATCCCCTACCTGGGCCCGATCATAGGCTTGACGCCGGCCATTCTGGTAGCACTGATTCTGGATGGCGGCAGTGTCCCTCTTTTCGTTCTCTTGACCTTTGGAATTGCTCAGGCTGTGGACAATATGTTCACTCAGCCTGTGGTGCTTGCGCGCAGCGTATCCGTTCATCCGGTGATTGCCATTCTGGCTCTGATCACATTTCAGCAATGGCTGGGTGTCATCGGAATGGTGATTGCCATACCTGCCGCTGGGGTACTTGTGATGATGATATCCACGCTCTATAAATCACTGAAAGCATTCAAGGTCATCTAAGGACAGCCAGCCAGTCTTGAGCGAACTCATACAGACGATGGATAGGCCTTCTGAGAAATGAGCCAGGCCTCCCAGCTAATCTGCAAGGATCCCGCGTGAAAAACTCTGTCCGGATAATCCGGAGTTTTTCCCTTGCAATCCATCGTAGTGGCCAACCATGCCCGGGATTCTCGCACATAGAAATTCCGGGACCCGAGTTTTCAAAAAGCTTCAAA
Organism: Leptospiraceae bacterium; assembly: GCA_002717505.1. GTDB lineage: Bacteria > Spirochaetota > Leptospiria > Leptospirales > Leptonemataceae > UBA3465. Next base: position 69,105 of record PBEB01000034.1, on the reverse strand, counting down.
TCGGTTCTATTTTTAGGAGAAACCTGAAACCAGGGTCAACGGGCTGTCGTCCTATATGCATGACCATCCTCCTTTCCCGAGATCTAAAGCCAAAAGGGACAAGGGTGCGCACTTACTTCCTCGGAATAGCTGCGCTAGCCTTCCTTCTCACACTACTGGCAGGGAAATCTGCCAGTGCAGAGAGCTATCCCCTACCTGTGGCGGTTACCCCGGTGCAATTGAACTCCGATCATTCCACGGGTAAAGACAGGAGTGCCTCTTACACCTATGCCATGAGCGATGGTAATCCAGCACCAGAACTGGTTTTCATTAACAATCGCGCTTATTTGACCTGGAATGATTCGAACAACAATGGGCGAATTTCGATTTTGAAATCAGATCTTTCTGCGGTGGAAAAGGATCTGGTTACAATCAAAGGGCGAACGATTGCCGATGCTACCACAGACGGCTCTTCCATCACCGTTCTTACTCTGGAATGGCATGTTAAGAAAAACAGCGTGGAAGAGCATACAGCCCATATTGAATCCTATAGCAGCTCCGGCCAGGTTCGATTTCGCACTCGAATTGTTGGCACTTTGAGCTACGATCAAGAGGGAGACCAGGGAATTGATAGCGCCTTTAGCAATTTCAGCGTTCAATGGTCAGGAAAAGAATACGCGGCCTATTTCAATACTTACCGAAAATGGGACGATGGAGTAGTGCATCAAAGCGAGTATCTGGCGCTATTCGATAATGACGGAAAGAAACTCATGAAGCAATCCAGTCCGGAAGGCTGGACCTGGAATGTAAGCCATAGCTTTCGCCCGAAGATCGCATGGGATGGTATGCGCTTTCTGATGGCTACTGTGGGAGATGCCTATCCCCGGGGACTGGTGGTACAGAACTATGCAAGGAATGAATCCCTGAATCGTGAAGTAGCGATCAAGGTCCCCCAGGCAGGCGCTGGAGAGACCTATCAATACGTTGTGATCAGCACCGGTGATGTCTATGGAAAGGATGGCAAAGGCTGGATCGTTTTCGATAGCCGATTAAGCCGCTCCGATTATGATATTGGCCTGATCCGCACCGATGCAAACGGCAAGGCCGGAGCTCCGGTGTGGATTACCCGGACATCGAACCTCCGGGAGCGGATTCCCCGCATTCATCCGCTGGGACAAAGACTCCTGCTGGCATGGGGCGTGGACACCAGCGGTAAGAGTCCGGATAAGGCCTGGTTTCCCACAACCAGTGAAATGAAAACTCAGCTTGCCTTGATCAATGAAGATGGTTCCATTTCTATCGCTCCCTTTTATGTTCCAGCCACCATTCGCGGATCCACTCAAATGTTTCGCTTTCCTAACGGAGATACTGGATGGATGAACGATGTTACCGGTGATGCCCGAACGATGGAAATCGTCAGGATCTCAGCTCCTGGTTCTGTGGTAACAGACAATACAAATACCGATGTCGATTCAGAAGAAAACAATGTAATCGACCCGGACAATACAACAGATCCGGTAGATCCCGAGTCTGTGGAATACGATCCATCCCTGGATTTGCCCATTCTTCAGAGCGCGATGCGCGGAGATACCAGTGCGGTACAGGGTTTCCTTTCTCGAGGCGGGAATCCCAATGCAAGTTTTCAGGGATGGTATGCACTTCATTACGCGGCCTACTATGGGCATGCTGCGGTTTGTCAACTGCTGCTGAATTCAGGGGCCCGGGCAGATGTTCTCGTTGAAGGCTGGTCTGCGTTACAACTGGCGGAAAACCAGGGACATTCCGATGTGGTTGCAGTCTTGAAACCTGTGTCCGGTAAGCGCAATCGATCCCTCAAGCCTGCTCCTGCTCCGGGCAAGAGATTGAACTTGAATTCGCCGGGGCCTGAATCGGGAATACGAAAGCGTAACCTCGATGTACCCGCATTCGATCAGATCGGACCTCCACGAAAGCATTAGGTCGCTCCTGCAGCCCCCGACCCGGTCATTAGAAATAGTATTTGAGAGAAGCGAGGGTTTCCGTGTACCCGTTATCCGGATGCATGCGAAAGCCAAGCTCCAGAGCGAAGCTGCGAGTGAATGCCAGATTCGAATGCACTTCAACGGTATCTCTAGCCAGAGAAGAATTCTCGGAGTACATGGTTCCCAGATACTCAAGTCGAATGCTCCACACAGAAAAGGGCCGGTAGAGTATTCCGGACCGTAACGTTGGCGCCAGCTCAGTGGAAATCCCCTGCCCTCCATCCAGGGTGAGGCCCGCCAGCGAGTATAGAATCAGTGAGCCCTCTTCCAGCCCAGCCAGTGGTTCCCATGTCAGGCCGGCCCTCATTAAACCATAGCCCGTATGACTATACGGATCCCTGGTCTCGCCAGGAAAAGAAATCAAATCCTGCCAATTGTCTGTTCCCTCCGATCGATGGAATGAAGAGGCAACGGAATGCGCCCCCAGCTTCACCTCCCAGCTGATGGGCCATAGACCGGCAATCACCGGATCCATGCTCATCATGTTCATGATTACAAAATCCTGGATTTCAATCCGCGAATCGTCGCCGTAGGCACGCAACCTCAGGGTAAAGAATTCCAGCTCCCCGTAAGGCGAATAACCGCGTGCCCGGTCATGCAAATCATGTAATGCCGGTCGAAAACGAAATTCGGCAAAAGAACCCAGGCTGGAATCACCGCCGGCCCCACTGAGCAAAGTGCTTTCATGTCCGATCAGTGGATTGCGTCCCTCGGGTAGAACCTGGTATCCCTCTATGCTGGAGGGATCATCCATTCGGGATCTCGTTTCCAGAAGCGATTCAATCCTGGACTTCAACTCCTGCGGGAGGTTCCCTTCACCGTCTGCCTCAAGGAGCACTCGGTCTGCGGCCACTTCGTAGACCAGAGCTTGCTCTCGAAGCGACAGGCCCTCCAGCGTCGGATTCCGGCCCTCACTTAAGGCAAGCATCGCTTCTTTTCCCTCATCGCTGAGCAGACGCACTCTATGTCTGTATCTGGTTTCTGTGGCGGCAAAAAAGACAACGGACGAAGCCATTTGCTCCTTGTCGATTACCTGCTTTACAGTGTCTGCAGGATGAACTGTCCAAAAATACGCATCGCTCAAAATCAATCCAGGTCGGGCTAATTCCAGCAAATTCAGTAAACGGTAAGAACAATTCTCACTGAGAAAGTAGTAATCATAGTGAGTGGAATTCATTTCCCAGGCGGCTCGAATGAGCTGATCAATCTCTTCTTTTCGCAGGTTCAATTTGAACTCCCAGAGATCCCTCTGTTCTCCTTCAGTATAGACCCGAAGATGATTCTGGAAGGGCTGCAATTCCAGCGTACCGTTGAATCCGCCAAACATACCATCCAGAAAGTAAGTAAATGGATTGGTGCTGGTTACTCTGGCCCCGTAGGATACGCTGGGGTCATCCGCCACCACCGCTACATCCACGGAATCCGACCGGTTAAACTTCAGAAACGTATGGCCAAACAAGGAAGCCGGATGGCCCGAATAATAGGAAGCGAAAACATAGGATAGAGAAGTCGCTTCCAGATGCGATGCGAAATCTCGGTAATCCGAGCAATCAACCTCAGGAAATCTATTCCGATCAAGACTGAGAGTCTCTGTCAGCCAGTGGAACCGTGCCGGAAATCTACATATCGCATGGTCATTCGAATCTCCGGATACCGGACGAAGGAATGCTTCAATGCTTGCGTGCAATTCTGCTTCGGGATCATCACCTCCGGTTTCCGCGAAGAAGAAGGACTGGCCATCGGCGGCCGTGCGATACGAGAAGGGCTCCTTTTTGTAGCCCAGGAGCTTCTGCCAGTATGGAGAGCGATGCAAATTACCCTTGCTGGCCCATTCCTTTAATTGCAGGGACTTATAGAGCGTTTCGGCTTTTAGATAGCTACTTAAGCAAAGGTTGATGAGAAAGAATGCGAGGAGCGTTTTCCGAAAGGGCATGGAAAGAAAAGGCCGGCGCATAGCACCGGCCCGAATTCCGACTTGAAATTACTTGGTTCCAGTCGCCTGGCAGCTTTCAGAGCCAGTTAGACGGCTAATGGAGAAAAGCCCATTAGTAGGAGCACCGTGAGCGCTCGCCACAGTTGATACGTTCTCTTCGTCCAGGTCATCCAGACACTTGGTTACTGGAGCTCCCAGTACTGTGAAAATAACTGGGGCTGCACGAGTGGCCGTTACAACTTCTTTTCCGTTTACACTGGTCTTGTCAATGCTGGCGCAGTTGAACAGTGCCAGAGCAGCGAGAAGACTCATAGTGAGTCCGATCTTTTTAATCATAGATCTCTCCTTACATCTTTTTGCTTCCCGGGTTCTAATGCTTAGCATGGGTTCCGTCAACCACTATTCCGTAATATTCCTATAAATTCCAGAAAAAAGGTTGGTGGCTTTACTGATGCGAAGCAGGAACACTCCAACGAGATTGTCTCCTAGTGCCCTTACTAAAGCAGCGCACCAGGAATGTCTGCGCATCGCAAAATAAGTCGATTGGCCTCAAGCCTTTGCTAAAGCCCGATTCATTAAGTCTTGCTGCTCGGACTTATGAATGCTACTGAGACCGGCAGCCGGGGACGGAGATTCCGGTCGCGCCACTGGCTGAATTCTCTTTCCGTCCAGTAGCGCATTGAACCGGTCCTCCAGGAATTGCCAGGCCCCCTGGTTGATGGGTTCTTCCTGAACCCATCGCACCGCTCCAGCTTTGCTTTTTGAAAGAACTTCCTTAATGTCATTTTCCGGAAATGGATACATTTGCTCCAATCGTATGAGGGAGATGTCCTTGGTGCCTTTATCTTCCATCTCTTTCATTAGATCGTAATAGATCTTGCCCGAACAAAACAGAAGCACCTTATCTTTGCCAAGAACTTCGTCGGGCAGAACCTCTTCGAAGATGCCCGTCTTTAATTCCTCCAGTGGTGAAGTGGCCATTGGAAGTCGTAGCAAACTCTTCGGAGTCATGATGATCAGGGGCCGACGGACCTTGCTCAGTATCTGGCGCCGTAGCACATGGAAATACTGAGCGGGAGTTGTGCAATTCACAACATACATGTTATTTCGCGCACAGAGCTGCAGGAAGCGCTCCAATCGAGCGCTGGAATGTTCCGGTCCCTGACCTTCGTAGCCATGAGGTAGAAGCATCACCAGACCACTCATCCGATACCACTTCACCTCCGAAGAAGAGATGAATTGATCGATAATAATCTGCGCACCATTTACAAAATCTCCGAACTGAGCCTCCCAGACCACCAGCGCATTGGGATTACTCAGAGAGTAACCGTATTCATATCCTACCACGGAGTATTCGCTGAGGGGAGAGTTATGGATATCGAACAGGCCTTGATTTTCAGATATTCGATTCAGAGGAACCCAGAGATCTTCGTTCTCCGTATCTGTAAAAACAGCATGGCGATGGGAAAAGGTCCCCCTTCGCACATCCTGACCGGACATCCGAATATCATGGCCGTTTTCTAGAATGGATCCGAATGCAAGGGCCTCCGCCATTCCCCAATCTATGCCCTGCTCTCCGGCCAGCATGTTGCTTCGAAGCTCTACGAGCTTTTTCAGCTTTTTATGAATGTTAAAGCCTTCGGGGATGTTTGTTAGCGCACTTCCCACCCGCTCAATCTGCTCTGCCAGCAGACGAGTTTCCGGTTCGGAATCCAGATCCCCTCGCTTGTAATCCGACCAAACGCCGCGCAGAGTATCCACTTCCATTCGTTGGTTCGATTCTCTTGCTTTCTTGAAGGAATGCTCCAGACCTTCGTTGATTCCGTTCTTGATGAAATCCAGCTCATCTCCGGTTACATCGTCATTCCCGGACAGTTGCTTCTCATACTGGCTGGCCACCGAAGGGTGGTTGCGAATCTTTTCATACATTCTGGGCTGGGTAAATGCAGGTTCATCGGTTTCGTTGTGACCGAGCTTTCGGTAACAGATCAAATCGATGATAGCATCTTTGCCAAATTTCAGTCGATAGTCCATACAGAGTCGAGCCACCCGAAAAACAGCCTCCGGGTCGTCGCCATTTACATGAAAGATTGGAATCTGAAACCCTTTGGCAAGGTCCGTGGCAAAAGCGGTGGAACGAGATTCGGAGGGAAGCGTAGTGAATCCGATCTGGTTGTTCACTATGACGTGCAGACAACCGCCCAGACGATACCCTTTCAGGTTCATGAAATTCAAGGACTCTGCCACAACCCCCTGGCCAATGAAAGCCGCATCGCCATGGATTAGCACCGGCAGGTATTTCTTTCTCTCTGTATCCCGATTCACTCTCTGTCGTGCGGCTACACTGCCGAGAACCACTGGATCCACTGCTTCCAGATGGCTGGGGTTAAAGAGCAAGGACAGCGCAACTTCGCGCCCACTTCTGGTCATCTTTCGATTGGAATGGCCCAGGTGGTACTTTACGTCTGCGTAATCCAGTGTATCCGGATTGTAGTTCTCATCAAATTCTGCGAAAATTAGTCCGGCAGGCTTTTCCAGGACATTAACCAGCACATTCAGTCGGCCTCGGTGAGCCATACCTATGACCATGCCTTCAAGGCCGGTTTCGCCTCCATGCTCGATAGCCGTATCCAGAAGCGGGATGAGCGACTCTCCCCCTTCCAGACTGAATCGCTTTTTTCCAACGTACTTCGTGGCAAGGAATCGCTCAAAATGCTCCGCCTGATAAACCTTTTCGTAGAGTCGCAATCGAGTGTATTTGTCCAGCGGTGCATTGAATTCAGGGGACTCAATCCTTTCCTGGAGCCAGGTTCGTTCCGCGCGATTTCGAATATAGAAATGTTCGCATCCAATGGATCCGCAATAGATGCTTTCGTATTTTTGAATGATTTCTTTGAGGGGCCNGGCTCCCATCGAGGGAAGTCCTGATTCGAATGATTCATTTAGATCGGCATCGGATAATCCGTATAGCGATAGCTCCAGGCGACTGCGATCCGGTTGCACCAGACCAAGAGGGTCCAGTTTGGATGCCAGGTATCCCTGCCTTCTGTACTCCAGAACCAATTGCTGCACAGATTGAGCCTTTCTCCGCTCACCTGCAATAGCGGAGCGACCCAGAGCTGGTGATGCTCCTGCCCCGTTCGATCCATTTCGAGAGTTGCTCAGCTCCTCAAAAAACCTGGCCCAGTCCGGACCCACGGAACTCGGATCCTTCAGGTATCTCTCGTACAGCTCTTCAAGCTGCCTTGCCTGGTCGCCATAGAGAATCGAACTATTCATACCTTTCAAAGAAAGGCTGCGCCCTTGAAGTAAAGAGGAAATTGATTTTCCTCTTAATTGCTTACGGGCCCTTCCCAGCCCAGTACCCAGACAGAGGCAGTCTCGCTATTGTCCCCTCTGTTAGAAGTCAGGTTCCCTGGCCTATCTTCCTGAGCTGTCTGCCGGGCTTGTTCCGAAACCGCCGAACTGGGCTCAAGGTTTTCTTTGGATTCTAAACGGGTGCTTAACTTATGAGCGGGTTCTGTCACCGGGTTGCCGAATTTCGCAGCAGGGGAAGCAGAAGTACTCTCATCCAATACTTCCGATTCCGCCTGGGAGATGTTAGCAGATACTGAGGAGCCCTTTACCGATGGGGATGTAGAGGAAACGTCATCACTTCTCAGGATCAGACGGTACAGACCTGTATAGGCCGGGCCCATCAGGCAATTACCGTGCTCCTCATCAAAACGCGCCCCATGCACGCGACAGATAATCATCCCCTCAAGGTCAAAAAACTTACCGTCGTCCAGATCCATGGGCAGGCGGACATGACCGCAACGGTTAAAGAAGCCCACGGTCTTTCCTTTAATTCTATAGAGAAATGCCAGATCCTCTGCATCCCCATTGGGCGGTTGCGGCAAACGAATTACAAGAGAGGATGGATGCTCCGGTACCAATTCTTCCACGGGCACCGGATTTTCGTAAAGATGCTTGCGCACTATCGATTCAAATACTGCTTACAGTCCGTGGAGATAGCGGCCATATCTTCGATCATAGGAACAAAAGCGAAAGGCGATGGTAACCTTTTTCCTTCATCTATGATGGCCAGGCCTTCTTCGCTTCTGGCAAAACGGAAGCCCTGAATACTGACAAATGGGGAGATGCGAACCATGTCAAAACAGGCCGGAAACCGCTCCGCTTCTCGACTCTCGCCTGTGGATGCTTCCAGTTCAAGAACCACGGCGGGCAGTCGTGCATAAACTCGATCCATACCGTTCCCCCACGTCAACTCAGGAAGTCCGGGAGCGCCTTCAAAAGGAAAGGAGCCTTCGGACAAGAGCTTTGGATCTTTGTGCACGGTGGCTCCGGCCAGAGAATAAAATGCATAGTGGATCTCACCTCCAGGTTCAGAGGGATCAGCATCGCTGCTAAAAATTACAAGAGTCCTCCCATCCGGAGTAACAAAGAGTCCCTGAATTTGTTTCTCAGGCTCGATCAATGTTTTTCCGGTTGCGGACTTCAGATCCGGAGACACATTTATGGCATACACTTCCCTTGTGCCTGATCCGAGCTCATCGGATGTNCCCCGTTGCATCACAAATCCTTTGGCATAGGGAAAGAAAGACTCCGGCGGCACCCATCCTTCGAAGGTGATCAGTGAACGGGACTCTTCAACCTGTCCATTTCTTACAGCATGTAGTATGATTTCAGTGCTGTAGTTTCGGTTAACCGCAGCCTGACTCCAGGGATTCCAGGACATCCGGGTTTCAAAATGCAGCAGTACCTCATAGACACGATTGCTATTGGCCCATCGCGCATCTACGCTTTGAGATACAGGCTTCCAGAAAAGCACACTGCATGAAGCGCTGAATAGTAGCATCTGGGATAGTAAAATTGTAACGATTATTCTGTTGAATCTGCCAATCATGAAAGGCCCTGACCTGATATTCCAGGATAGAGGACGGGATATCACAACGAAGGCAGAAATCAATCAAAACTGAAACCGTTTTCGGACGTTCTGTGGGGGTCCCAAAGCATTCGGGAGCGGTCCGGGGTGACGGAAAATCCCATTTAACGGGAAAAAGATAGAAAAAAGGCCGAGTCCATAGACCCGGCCTTCGAACTCTCCGCAAAGAGAATTCTTTCAAGAATTGGCCTTATCGACGATTGTAGTCGCTGTTGGCATCTCGGTGAGAGTGACCGCTTCCACCGCGATAAACGGTGTAGTATGGACTCCAGCGATAGCTGTAATCCTTACAGGTCTTGAGCCACAGNAAACCACAACGATAAGAACGTACCAATCGGCTATTCCCGCGAGTGCAGGATACCTTCACGCTTTTCACCTTGTTTACGTTGCAAAGGCTATGGTTGGCCAGTACACCGTCATCCTTTCCAGGAAGAAGGGGGCTTGTGACTTTCAGATAATCGCTACCTTCGCCGGAAGTAGTGTAATAAGTTCTACCTCTGGATTGATAGTGATTGAACCCGTTACGAGCGCCTCTGGTGCTCACGGATTGGTCCAGTTCTCCGCCAAGCGTGTCGAATCCCAACCATCCCAGGTAGCTCGTGGAAATGTCTGCCAGTTCTGATCCCCCGGCCGCACTTGCCATAAGCTGAATGCGCCGAATGTTCAGTCCGCCCGGATTGTTTAATCCGAAATAGGCAGCTACCACAAGACCACCGGTAGAGTGGGTGTAAATCTCACAGGAGTTGGATCCTGTGCAGAATGTGCGTAGTGCATCGTGAAGCTGCTTCTGAGCGCCGCAGGTTTCCCAGCTGTAAGCTCCGCCGTTTTTAGTTCCGTCAAAGCCTACGTAGCGCACATTGCTCAGACCTTTTACAGCTCCGCCCCAGTAGTTTCGGTAATCGTATGTACCGCTGGAAGTACTGGTCAGTGACCGACAATGATTATCACCGGATCGACCGTGTACAAAAAGCTTGTAGGTAGCTGCTGAAAGGCCTTGAGATGCTACGAATAGCAGCAGGGCCATTAAAGCCAGTTTCTTCATTTTGAACACTCCTCATTACCCCGAAGGACTGTTTTGACCAACATTGGATCTGACACTATGTCAATGTCTATAAAAAAAGTATAAGCAGCGTTACAGACGCCGGTTTTTTTAGCCCAACTGGAGGAGTATCGCCTGTACATCGGCAAAAACATAATGCCTGAGGATTAGTGCTTTGGTCTATAGCTGGTTGTTTGAGAAGGAGGCCCCAGATACTAAGTCTTACTGGATCGTGCGTCCCTGCTCCATTCCCTGGCAAGTAGCAAGAAAAGACATAGCAACCTGCAGAGTTGCCTCTTTCACAGCGCAAAAAAGGCCGCTCGGGGCGACCTTTCCTGTCTCCATTTCTAGAGCAATCTCCATCTCCCGCTCGCCAAAGAAGAGCTGGATGATAGATGAGTGAGACCAATCAATCTCAGTTCGTCTTCATGGATTCCCTCAGGGCCTCTTTGATATCGGGGCCAACCTTTGAGGTAATGTCCTTTCTCATTGTGGCCGCAAACCCAACGAATCCACCCACTATATAGTCCTTGTCCAGAACGCCACGCTTCAGCGGCTCATCTTTTCCCACTTCGTAGACTTCGATGCGTGCTGTTAAGTGCATGGTGCCCAGACCAATAAGCATGCATCGGGCAAACGCACTTCCTTCTTCATATTCTGTGATGGAAACATTGATCTTATAGGCCCCTGAGTCGCCTGCCAGCACTTCCTGGGCATTCTCAAGGATGGTACGTTCCAGATACTGGATTTCTTCTTCCGGCATGGGCACAGAGGCCATTACCGTTACCTCTACATCGCCTGGTCCAGGGATGCGATTCTCATCCAGCCATTCAACTTTTTGATTTGCAAAGCAATGCAGAACCGGCAATGCCAGAAGAACTACAAATAGCTTTAGTTTTGCTACCTTCATATTCTTCGCATTTTTTATTCTCCGGGATTTTAGTCAAGTGAACCATTCAACCTATAGGATAAAAGGTATTATATTTTCAACAATTGCTCGACCCATAAGCATCGAACGTTCTGGAATCCTTCATAGTGAGCCCCAATCTAAACAGTGTTCGTTTCTCGATTGCAACTAAAGCTCATTTCTCTGCAGATGAGCCTTATTGCTCGGCGTAGAATTCAGGTAAAAATCCAGGTAAGTCCACAAACAAGAAAGGCCGCACGGGGCGACCTTCTGCATCTCTCGGGGAAGGAAAAAAGCCGGGCCAAACAGCCCGGCTTGAGCTAGAGCTTAGCGACGGTTGTAGTCCCGCTTGGCATCGCCATGCGAGTGTCCGCCACCGCCTCGATATACTGTGTAGTAAGGAGACCAGCGATAGCTACGATCGTAGCAGGTGCTGAGCCAGAGAAAACCGCATGAATAGGAACGAGTCATAGTTCCATTTCCGCGGGTACAGGACTGATCCACATCCTTTACAGTGTTAACATTGCAAAGGGAGTGGTTTGCCAGAACGCCATCATCCTTTCCAGGAAGGAATGGGCTGGTAGCGTACAGGTAGTCTGTACCTTCACCAGATGTGGTGTAGTAAGTTCTGCCTCTTGCCTGGTAATGGTTGAAGCCATTACGAGCTCCTCGAGTACTCACAGATTCATCCAGTTCGCCGCCCAGGGTATCAAACCCCAGCCAACCTAGATAACTGGTTGAGATATCAGCAAGCTCCGATCCACCGGCTGCACTGGCCATTAGCTGAATACGACGGATGTTAACACTTGGGTTATTCAATCCGAAATAAGCAGCCACAACCAGACCACCAGTAGAGTGGGTGTAGATTTCGCAGTCATTGGAACCTGTGCAGAAAGTCCGCAGAGCATCATGCAATTGCTTTTGAGCTCCACATGTCTCCCAGCTGTAGGCACCGCCGTTGCGAGTTCCGTCAAATCCAACGTAGCGTACGTTGGAAAGGCCGGATACGGCTCCTCCCCAGTAGTTGTTATGGTCGTAGGTTCCACTTGTAGTACTCGTCAAAGAACGACAGTGGTTGTCTCCTGACCGACCATGAACGAACAACCGGTAAGTTGCCGCTGATAGTCCTTGTCCTGCTACGAATAGCAGAACAGCTATTAACGCGAGTTTGCGCATTCAAACACTCCTCTTCCCTGAGGGATTATTTTCCAAAATTCTCCGAATCCAGAGAATTCGTGTCTATAAAAAAAGCATTATGTGCAATTTTCGCTTATCTTTTTGGAGCACTTTTCGGCGAAAGGCCCGGAATTCCCATGCGAAACCGAGTGCACCGGGGAATAGCCTATTGCGTTCCGGACTTATTTTCGCATCCCTGGCAAACTACCGGGATTTTTTATCTAACGATGGTTATAGAGAATTCGAAAGGAAAGCCGGATTCGATCTCCAGAAACGTAGCCTGGTCGCAGATGCAATCCATGCCGGCCTGGTTTCTGCTCTGTGGCGAAGGGTCCTGAGCCTGGTTTCCGATTCGTATAGATTCAGCCAGGGGTCTCAACCGACGAAAAGACCGGAAGCGCGAAAAAAGCCGGGCCCATGGGGACCCGGCCTCACCAAATTAACGACGATTATAGTCGGATTTGGCGTCTGAGTGGGAATGTCCCCCTCCACCAGTATAAACGGTGTAGTAAGGAGTCCAGCGATAGCTACGATCGTAGCAGGTATCTGACCAGAACCATCCGCACGAATAGGAACGAGTCATAGTTCCATTTCCGCGGGTACAGGACTGATCCACATCCTTTACAGTGTTAACATTGCAAAGGGAGTGGTTTGCCAGTACACCATCATCTTTTCCGGGTAGCAGCGGACTGGTTACGTAAGCATAGTCCGTTCCTTCTCCGGAAGTGGTGTAATAGGTCCTTCCTTGAGATGTGTAATGGTTAAATCCGTTTCGTGCACCACTGGTACTTACTGAATCATCCAGTTCGCCGCCCAGGGTATCAAACCCCAGCCAGGCCAGATAACTGGTTGAAAAGTCAGCAAGCTCCGAACCACCGGCTGCGCTGGCCATTAGCTGAATACGACGGATGTTCAANCCGGATGGATTGTTCAAACCGAAGTAAGCGGCCAGTACCAGCCCACCAGTAGAGTGGGTGTAGATTTCGCAGTCATTGGAACCTGTGCAGAAAGTCCGCAGAGCATCATGCAATTGCTTTTGAGCTCCACATGTCTCCCAGCTGTAGGCACCGCCGTTGCGAGTTCCGTCAAATCCAACGTAGCGTACGTTGGAAAGGCCGGATACGGCTCCTCCCCAGTAGTTGTTATAGTCGCTGGTTCCACTTGTTGTACTCGTCAAAGAACGACAGTGGTTGTCTCCAGAGCGACCGTGAACGAACAACCGGTAAGTTGCCGCTGATAGTCCTTGTCCTGCTACAAATAGCAGAACAGCCATTAACGCGAGTTTGCGCATTCAAACACTCCTCTTCCCTGTGCGGGAAATCTTTTTCTTTTACCGGACATTGCCGGTCCCAACTCATCTAGAGTTCGGGGATGCCCATCCTCAGACAGGCTTCCAATAAAAGGATGCGGCCTATATTTGCGCCTGTCTATAATAAATTCAGGACGCAGACTTTCGCAGGAATAAATTTGCAATACTGTTCCTGGTAAAAGAATAGAGAAGCAGCTTTCGCTCATTTTTGCCCGGATTAATCCATTCGGTATATAAACTCGCTCTGCCGCCTGAAAAAAAGGACCGTCTCAGAAAGACGGTCCTCTAACTTGCCCGGTCTAAAGTTAAGGCCGGGTTCTTATAGCCCGAAAAGACTATTCATTGGCCATCTTTTCAAGGAAATCGATGCGTTCCTGTTTCTCCTCGGACTGCCATTCGGCTCCGGAGAACTCAGAAGCTCTATAGCCCGATGTTTCATGGCTTTGAGCAGGCTCCGCGTACTCCCACAGAGGTTCCGTATGCGACCCTGAGATCTCTTCTCCGGTTTGCATGGATCGCTCAACCATATCGGGCGTTACAGGGGAGTTATTTCTACGAGCCCGAATGTCTCTTACAATGTAAGGTCCATCAATTCCTCGGTCTTTAAGAATCTTACCAAAGAATTCCAGCTCCAGGGTATGATTCCCTTTTTCCAGTTGGCCCTGCCAGCTACTGGTAGCTACAAACCGTTGCTTGCCTTCTTTTTCCTGAAGGTTCGCATCGATCTGGTAGTAGCCTGATTTGTTTACTGTGAACGGAATACGAACGGACAGGTTGCCATTGTCCAGAGAGTCATTCATGTTGGTGCCAAATTTGGCCACAGTATGGGGAGTTGAGAACCAACCCGCTCGCTGGTTATGCTCGTTCCCATTGACGGTCATATTCGCTTCAAGATACAGATCCCCCCAGTCCTGGGCCGTGGGTCGAACCAGGAATGTATAGATCCCATCGTTGGCTTTTTCATCGCCATTTTCGCCATCATCACCGAATCCCACAGGCGGCAAGGTTCCATAGGTTTTTCTGTGAAGCTTGCGATACACTCTTGGCTCAATGTCTTCAATCTTGACGGCCTGACCTTTCTCATCCTGGCAGCGTAGATAGACATGGAAATCACCGGTTCCCACGGATATGGACTGCTCGGCCCACATTTCGCATTTCTCTGTGGCAAATACGGCTGGAGTTTCGCAATCCGGCATTCCTTCCGGAGTCATTTCGCATCCCTCTGCCCGCTTCTGAACGACACCTGCAGGAGGCAGCTTGAAATCGAACGGATTGGTCAGGTCTTCCTGCCAATCGTAAAGAGGACGCGAATAGGGTGGGTACTGAGCCCATTTCTTATATCGTTCCAGTTTCGCAATGGGGTCTTCATCCACTGCAACAAATTCTCCATCTTCACCCAGCCGTTCAACGGTTGGATCGAAAGGAGCCGAGGTGATTTCCTCATCCCCGGTAGGTCCCTGCGTTGTTGTTTCTGATGTAAGCAGGTATACGGTGACCAGGACCAGAACCAGCACTACAGCTCCGATCACAATCATCGGCATTTTACTCTTCATTAAATCCCCCTCTATATTTGACCGGAGGTTATTCAGAAGCCTTTTCTATGTCAGCTTTTTTTCAGAGAACAGGAATGCTTCAACGCATGCCTGTACCTTCGCTAGGATGCGGGTCCGCTTTTTTTCCTGAGTGCAGTTTTTTTCTTCTGCGTTGCTTTCTTTGAGGATCGGGCCTGCCCCATGGTTGAACCTGATTTCTCCGCAGACTTCTTGGCTGTTTTCTTTTTCTTCTTCAAGTCAGCGCTGTTCTGGGGTGCAGACTTCTTGCTCTTCTTCTTGGCCGTAGATTTCTTCGCCGTTTTCTTCCCGGAGGGAACTGCAGATCCTTTCTTACCGGATCCCACCGAAGGCGAAGCGTCAGTACTTTCCTCCGGGGGCTTCCTTTCCGGATCCGAATTCTCCGAGCGAGCACTCCGGACTCGTCGAACCGGGCCATCTACCTTGCGGGCATAGCGCTCGTTGACTTTCAATCGTTTGATCTTGTTCTGTAAGGTGGAGCGATTAATCCTTAGTGCCTGGGATGCATGGGAAACATTCTGCCCATTTCGTCGCAGCATGCTGGCAATAATTCCGGCTTCCAGTTCTTCCATAATCTCATCGAGACTCATCCCTCTTTCCAGCCGACTCAGCACTTCATGTGGAATGCCGGACAACTCCGGATCCTGAAATATGTAGAGATATCCTGAGATTTGTTGCTCTCGATGAATGGTGGTGATTTCGACGCTAATGCTCAGCTCTGGGATGGATGCGAATAATAGATCCGTAGGATGGGGACCTTCGCTGTACACTCGTGCCAGCAGTCCTCGAGTCAATTCCAGGAAATAGGATTCAGCCAGAGCCAGATTCTTATGGAAAAAATCCCTTTCCAGCACTCGTTGCTGAAAACCCTCGTTATAGAAAAGTGCATGCCCGTTCAGATCCGTGGCCAGAATGGGATGTGGAATAGCGGCCAGTACCAGGCGAGCGAACCACTGATCGCTGGTTTCCGGTTCCGGGCTGATGACCTCCGCAGCATCCGCTGACTCCTGGGCCCTTCGCTCCTTGAGCTCGGATGCATTGCGAAGTAACTCTGTATCCTGCCAATCGGTCTTTTTCTGACCCGCCCGATTCACCACCGGCACCGGGCACTGTGACGAAAGCTTCAGTAGTTCTTCCCGATCAATGTCCTGACGCACCCAGGTCTCGGGCACAGATTCGTAGTCGGCTTGAGCTCGGTCCAGGTCGGAAAGCTCACGATTCAAGAGCTCACGGGAAAGGTATCCCTCCAGTTGACCGTCCAGGTCCCGAACCAGAGGAATATGATCAAGAGAGGTAGAATAGAAGAATCGAATTATTTCAAGCGGCCTGACTCGGGTCACAATGAGACAGGCCTGCTTTTGCTATTTACTGGCAACAACGAAATTTCGAAGAACCACAGGAAAGGGACTGATGTGATCCAGTTTTTCTGTGAGTTCATACTCCAGGATATCCCCGGCAGCTGTAATATCATTTTCTTCCAGAGCTGATGACAGATCTTTCAAAAGTTCCATAAGATCGGCAGCCGCCTGCGAAAACGGCTTACCTTCCACGGTAGCTTCTTCCATGCCTGCATTCTTGCAACGGGCTTCCAGAGCGAAAAGACAGGACATGAATCCCTGAAGTTTTTCCACAACTGAATCCAGGTTCTCCAGCGCCCTGGCTTCTTTCCCGGACTGAAAGTCTTCGTTCAGGGAAATGATCTCTTCTTTGAATTCTGGTAGCTTGCTTTCAAATTGTTCCAGAGCTTCTGCCAGCTCTTCCATTCCTGCGCTTTGAGCCGCGAGTTGTAGAGCCAATCGCATGGACATGGATTTTATGGGACGCATATGCAGAAGTACCGTTCCCAGTTCCTCTTTCTGGTCCTTTCCCTGCTCTACGGATTTATCCAGGTTTTCCAGACTCACTTTCAAAGCATTCATGGTATGGGCGATGGGTGCCGAAACCTGACCTTCGGGCAAAGGCACCACCAGATTTTCCAGATCCAGATTCAGCAAGCCGGCCAGACTGTTTACCGCCTGGTCAATCCACTGGTACCCTTCCTGGAGATCATGCATCTGAGACTCAGATAGATATTCCTTCTGAAATAAGAAGGAACCAACTTGATCCAGGTAGCGATCCAATTCATGGGCTGCTTCCACAATAAAGTGATCATGGTCAGCCACCGTGAAGTCCATTCGCTGCACGCTTTGCAGTTCCATGGAGTCCAGTCGCGAAGGCGCCACTTCCTGGTTATCCACCAGAAGATTCATTATATAGTGATTTTGATTTCGGGTCCACTGATCCACAGCATCATAAACTTCCCGAAGAGTCTTCTCTTCATTTAAAGATGCGTCCAGTTTCTGATCATTTACATAGATATTCATGGCTTTCCTCCGCTACGAACCTTCCCAGTGCACTTTGCGGTGTTTCTCCTCCGCCTCTGCCACCTCCCCGTGGGATGAGCATCAGCCTGGAATCAGGGATTGGCCCGCAGACCCGACATTGCAGGTCTGCTTATTATGTCGTAAACATTGCAGAAAAACTGCATAAAAAATCAGGGAGTTCCCAGCTTACTTTTTAGATATTCCGACCTGGATTTCGCTTCTCGGATGGAGCTTTCCATACGTCCAAACTTCTCTCGGAGCTGCTGTTCCTTCTGGGCCAGACTTCTCTCTTTACTGGCCATGGCCTCTTTCTTCTGATCAATTCGACTCTTGATCGTTTCGATACGAGCCGTGATCAAGCCGCCGGAAAACTGAACATAGGGCTTCAAGGTTTCATTCATCTTAAAAGCCACACCGTTATCGGTGATGGCATCCTCATTCAGGTCCGAAGCAAATAGATCTTTTACACTTTGAGGTGAGTCACTCAGGGCTTTGGTAAGCTTCCCTTCATCTACTCGAAGGTAGCCATCTTTGATATCGGACCATTTGGCTCCTACATCTCCGGTGGTGATTCCGATCTGCGCCAGCACTCGATAATCCGGCTCGCTCAAAGAAGGATAGGAAGAAGCCACCAGCACCTGAAGGGTACTTACGATCTGTCTTGTAGTCGGGTCGCCTGCGAATATGCCGGACCGATCTTTGAGCTGACGGTACCCATCGCGAATGTCGCCATTCGGATTGGAAGAACGGTTCATCTCAAACTCATCGCTTTTAACAAACTGGTCATTCTCTTTGATGAATTTCAGTAGCTCGTTGTAGGCTTCCACCCAGGCGACAATCTTGGCTTTGATCTCTTCGGCATTCGCCTTAACGGTAACTTCCACAGGCCCATTGGTCGGCCGGTGTAGCGTAAGGCTGGCCCCTTCAATGATATCTGTAATGTTGGAATTGCTACTTCGGGTAATCTCAATCCCATTCATTTTCAGTCTGGCGTCCTGGGCCGGCTGGGTTTCATTCAAAGGTCCGAAAGCGGCATCCGTCTTTGTTGTATCGATGCGAAGATCTCGGACAACCATGGTAGAGCCTTCATTGGCATCGAATGCAATGGACGTAATCTTGCTTCCTTCCGGAAGATCCTGTACAGGAATTTCCATAGGACCATTGTTCGTTACCTGAAACTGCCTTTTTTGCGCAGAACCGCCGGATTCAAAAAACACCGTAACGATTCCTGGACTCTGGCCTGCCTGCTCCGGATTGTTTTGCGCAGGCTTGTCTTCTCGCACAGTTCTGGTTCTTTCAATGTCGGCTGCAGGAAACTTAATGTCCCCGGCTTCTACCTCGACGTCCGGTCCAGGCCGTGTGCTTTCTGTGCGTACCTTTCTGCGTTCCGACTCCGAGCCGTTTTCCGATGGATTCCCCTGATTTTCGGGATTTTGACCGGTTACAGAAAGGGAAATGACTCCTGGGTCAAAGGATACATTTAGACTGGCTTCGCTGCCATTTTCCAGGCTGAGCTCTTTTGCATCGGTGGAGACTTTGTATTTGGAATCCGCCGGTGCCTGGAGCTTGCTCTGTTCGAATGCAATCTCTTCGGAAGATTTCTTTTCTACTTTCTTGTCTCCGATGAAACCGGCCTGTTTTAGAATGCCATCGGGATCGGCGAAGCTGAATGCTCCATCGGAACCGCTAACGGAAGACCGAAGGGAGATCAAAGCATTGTTCGCATCAATATTAATTACACTTACTTCGTAATCCTGGCCAGCCTGTCCTTTCAGGGCTCGCTCCAGATCCACAACACCACCACCGGGAAAGTCTACGGTGATTTCCTTGTCGCCTACATTAATGATAAATTTGCCCTCCGGCAGGGTCTCCTTGCGAGAAAGCTGACGGCTGGTAATCTGATGTCTGGTGGCCAATTCCAGAATCTCCACTTCCTGGGATCCAGGATCCACATCCGGGGCCGCCTGACCGGTTATTGCTCCAGGATCGGAAGACTCTACGGACTTGGTAGCAAAAGGACCGGCGAAGGAATACAGATCTCGGCTGGCATCGGATAGCTTACGGGCTCGGTTTCGAAGCTCCTCAAAGGCCTTGATTTCAACCTTGCTACGAGCGATGTCCTCTTCCAGTCGAAGCAGAGGCATACGCTCCGCTTGCATTAGTTTTTCAATCATCTCACCGGGATTCACTCCGGCATTGTTCTGGAAAATAGCTGGTGCTGGCATGCTTGCTCCTTCAGGGCCCGGGGCCCTCTGTAGTGTACATCGGGAATTCAGAAAATTCCATTAGTATATGAGGCCAATTTGCCGGGATTAATGACTGGAATCCCGGTTCCTGAAAGGCCTCGGTAGAGGAGTAAAATACCATTCCTCGAAGGTTTTCCTGCTCATCCGTGGAACCCTCCGAAGTCCTCGGGCCTCCCTGCTTTCCCTTGGCGCCCGGTTCACAGCGCCAATCCTCTGGCATCAAACTGGTTTCTGGAGGCACGGAAAGGCCGGAGAATTCTGGACTTTCATGGTCAGACTTGACAGGGCCCTACCCCCCGGCCCCCTGGATCTATGAGCCAGACCGGACCGCGAAGCCTCTTTCGAGTTATCTTTATGAATCAGGGCAAATCCTATGAGATTCTGGCCCGGGAAGTGGAGGCCAGCGATCTATTTGGATTTCTGGAGATCCGGGATCTGGTCTTTGGAGAAAAGTCCCAAGTACTTGTGGATCCCACCGAGGATGGCCTCCGAAAGGAATTCGAAGACACCAGACGCATCATCCTGCCAATGCACAGCATCGTGCGAATCGAAGAGCTGGATCGGCAGTCCAGAGCGCGAGCAAAGGTAGTATCTTTACCGGGTGGCAGCGCAAATGCCGGAGCATCCGGCGGGCCGGCCAACCTCTATGGCCTGCCACCGGAGAAGAATAGCTAGCTGACTTCAGAATTAAGCGCTGGATGGGTTTTCCGGGAGTTCAGATTCTGCGGAACGTCAGGCTCAGTTCCTGCGACGTTCCTTGTCATGATTGATGCGGTTCAGAACATACAGAAAGAGAAATGAGCCAATGAGCGCAGCGATAATATTAACTCTGGCAAGGTGAATGTTTTCCCACTTGGGAATCATAAGAAAATTCACTACCAGAGGAAACCAGCTCTTGATATTGGCGATCACATGGACGAGAACTGCACCGATGGTGCCAATCAGTGTAGCACCCCAGAAGCCACCCAGCAGATCTCGGTTCAATCTGAAGTAGTAATAGTAAGCCCCGGCAAGACCGCAAAGCCCATACACAAACAGATCTCGAACAATCAGAAGAAAATCAATAAACATTTCCATGCGAATCCAGTTAACCTTTTTAGGTGCTGCCTTTGAGTAAATAAGAATTTACATGGCAGCAATTTGCAGGGATTTACCCGGGATGGAAATCCGCGGAAATACCAGGGTCTTTGGCATACTGGGCCATCCGGTGGCACATTCTCTGAGTCCCTTGCTGCACAACATGGCGTTTGAGAACACCGGATATCCAGGGGTGTATATTCCTCTGGATGTAAAAGAGACCGGCCCATTCCTCAAGAAAACTCTGCAGAACCTGAACCTGGGAGGCCTCTCGGTTACCATACCTCATAAGATCTGGGCCTTTCGAATGGCCGATCAATCCGACGCACTGAGCAAAATCTGCGGGGCCAGTAATACCTTGCTTTTCAAAGAAAAAGGGGGTAAGATGCAAATGGAGGCCAGAAATTCCGATGGACCTGGAGCCATTCAAGCTCTCCGGCAGGTAACCAGCATTCGCGGAAAGTCCGTATTGATCTGCGGCTACGGTGGATCCGCCCGAGCCATCGCTGCTCAGCTCTTGATTTCAGAAAAGCCATCCGAAATCTGGATTACCGGTCGCAATCCGACCAGAATTAAATCGTTCATCCGGGATCTGAAAAAGCAATTCCCCCGAGCTTCCATACGATCCCTGGATTCTGGAGCCGCGGGCCTGCCAGGAAAGGCCGGCAAGGCAAGAACCGACGTTAGCGCCTCGTCAAAGAATAGAGCCGGTGGAGTATCCAGAACGGGCAGCTCTGTGAGCAGTAGAAAAACAGCGCGAAAAAAGGATGGTCCAGGCGGAAAATCCTCTGAAAGAAACCTGAACATACGGAGCCCGGATATTCTAATCCAGACCACCCCTCTGGGCATGACGAATCAATCCGCTTCCAATCGTGGCAGCAAGAAACCGGAGGCCAGACCAACCGGACGGAGTGCAAAGGCCAGTGATGAAGATCTACCGCTGAACCCTGCATTGATTCAACCATCCATGACAGTCTTTGACATTGTCTACAGTCCCATGAACACTCCTCTCCTCACTCTTGCGAAAAAGAGAAAATGCAAAATCGTCTATGGCTATAGCATGCTTCTTTATCAGGCTGTATTTCAATTTCGCTGGTTTACTGGCAAGGAGCCACCCATCCAGCGCTGGGAAAAGCTACTTCGCAATGATCTGAAGCGAAAGAATAAAAGCTAAAGAGTGATGGAACGTTCAACAAGGAGCAGCAGGAGCAGCAGGGATTCATGAGACTGGATCAAGACCTGGAGCAGAGGATCAACCCGGAGAAGAATCGTCAATTCGCTCCCGAAGAGTTTGGAAAGCGATTGATTGAACTTCGAAAGTTCGCGGCTTCGCACTGGCCCCAAAAGAATGGACTGCGAATCTCCGTTGTAGGAACCAATGGAAAAGGCTCCGTAAGTCATTATCTTGCTTCTTTATTGCAGAAATCCGGTATACAAACCGGGGTCTACAGCAGTCCACATCTAAACCATTTCTCCGAAAGAATCCAGATTGCAGGGCAATCAAATGTAGGCGATCTGGAGGACGCTTACCTGGAACTGCGCAGAGCCTTCCGAGAACGGAACGAATCGCTATGGAAGGACCTCAGCTATTTTGAGCTACTAACCCTGCTGGCCATTGAGCTCTTTCAGCACAAAGGCTTACCAGTGCAAATCTATGAGGCGGGCCTGGGAGGCAGACTGGATGCTACCGGCCTTTGCAATCCAGATGTTGTGATCGTGACTCGCATTGCGCTGGATCATATGAAACTCCTGGGAAACACCAGGGGGGCCATATTTCAAGAAAAGCTGGGTATTATGACGACGAACACCCGGCATGTTTATCTGATGGAAGCCAGATACGAATCTCTTGCAAAGACGATGGTGGAGCAACTGTGGCAAAATACCGGGACCACCGATGGATCAAATGCCCCGGATGGTTCCAGTGCTCCAGCAGATATCGCCCCAATCCACGTCCATTCAATCCAGGTGCATTCTTTTGAGTCCGGCCCACGATCGGACGCTACCACTGACCCGAACAAAGATGAAAAGGGGTTGGAGATCTCTCCTCCCCGGGACACTGAAAAATGGCAAAAGCGAGCCCACTCCTCATACCTGGCGGAAAACTTTTCTTTCGCAAAGTGGATCCTTTCTGATCTTATACAGCAGTCTAAAAATGGTGAAGACAGCATTGCATTGTTAGAAACAGGAAACACCCGGCACATTGAAATGTCGGATGTTTCTGCGCCCCCGGGTCGTATGCTGGATCATAACGCACACGGAATTCTCTGGATGTATGATTCTGGACACAACCCGGCCTCCCTTTTCACAGTGCTAAGATCTTTTCCTTCGCCACCAATTCTGGTGCTGGGCATTCTGCCGGATCGATCCTACCTTCATTTTCTTCGAGTAGCCCGATGGCTTGGCGTAGAGAGAGTGTACTGCATTGAACGCGTTGGTCTGGCTTCGGTTCCGGAGCAAGCCATGGACGCCATTTCGTACATCTCCCCAGGAAACCAGAAAAGCGAATACAGCAAGGAGCAACTCACAACTCAGGCCGAGCCCCGCGGAAAACCGGAGGCTATCGGAAGCGATCCCCTACTGTTCAGGCTGGATTCCGCTTTACCGCCAGAAGAATTGCGAAGGATCCTGATCGATGGAGTCCGGTCCCGGGAATCCCTCAAGAAAAGTCAAATGGACCCTGGTCCGGGCGGTCCGGGGATTCAGCCAGCAATCCTGTTTACAGGTAGCTACCGGATCTATGATTTATTTCTGGAAATTCTCGGGGGTGACATAGTCCATGCCTGATATGGGTCGATTTAGCCCGGAAATCCCACATCAAGAGTTAGAAGCAAGACGATCCGCCTGTCAATCCAGGATGGAACCCGGTTCTGTTCTCATTATCCATACGGCACCTCGCAGAATCATGTCCAATGATGTGCACTATCGATTTCGTCAGGATTCTGACTTCTATTATCTCACCGGCCTGCCCGTTGAAGAAGGCGCCCTGATTCTAAGTCCTGATAGAAGTTGCGTTTATGTAAAACCGGGCACTCCGGAAAAAGAAACCTGGGAAGGGCCGCAGCCGAATCTGCATGAAACCGGAGAAATGTCCGGCATTGAAGATGTGAGAGATCTAGAGGGTCTGAACAAGGATCTGGAAAGCTGGGTTAACGGAGTTTCCGCCCTCTATTATAGCTACGGTAGCGATGTTGAGCGAGATAGACACATTCTTGGACTGGCACAAAGACTTCTGATTCGCGGCCGAGCAGGCACTTCCGGACCGGAGCGAATCGTTCACCCGGCCCTGATCCTTCATGAACTGCGTCTGGTGAAGTCGAGCTGGGAAATTGAAAGGATGCGAGAAACCGCTGAGATTACGGCCATGGCCCACCGAGAAATCATCGCGGCGGCCAAACCCGGAATGGGAGAATTCGAACTGGAAGCCATTCTTCACAATGTGTTTCGCCGTTCCAATGCAATCGAAGCATATCCTTCCATTGTGGCCGGCGGTGGACGAGCCTGCATTCTTCACTATATAAAGAACGATGAAGCTCTTAAGAATGGAGACCTGGTGCTGATGGATGCGGCCGCTGCCAGAGGATATATTCATTCCGATGTAACCAGAACGTTTCCTGTGGATGAAAAATTTACCCGGCCACAGAAAGATCTGTATTCCATTGTTCTGAAGGCTCAGAAGAAGGCCATCGCAAGTAGCGTCAAAGGCGCCACCATGGATTCCGTGCATAACGATGCCCTTTCAGTACTGGTAGATGGACTCATCGATCTCAAGCTGGTGAAAGAGAGCAAAGAAGAATGCCTGGAAAAGAAGACATACCGGCGATTCTACATGCATCGCACCGGACACTGGATTGGCTACGATGTGCACGATGTAGGAAGTTATTATATTCAGGGAAAACCGCGACCATTTCAGCCAGGAATGGTCTGCACCGTTGAACCCGGGCTCTATATTCCGGGAGACGATGATATCCCGGAAGCGTACAGAAATACAGGAATTCGAATAGAAGATGACATTGTCATCACAGACGGAGCGCCGCTGAACCTGACCTCAGCGGTGCCCGTAGAGATAGAACAGATCGAGGAGCTTAAATGCTAGAGAAGTTTGTAATTTTTTCGATTGATATTTCGACCTTCAGCTTGCTGCTTATGGCAGCTTTCCTGACCGCCGCTTATCTGGTGCCTCGCGAATTGCGGCGCCGGGGGCTCACAGAGGAGTACGGAGATCATGCCCTGCTTCTGGCTGTGGTTGGAACCATTGTTGGCGCCAAGATTGGCTATGTGCTGGAGGTCTGGGGCCGCATCTGGAGAGGACCGGATGGATTCTGGACCAAACTGGAGTACGTTCTTTTTTACTGGGAAGGCCTGGGCGTTAAATACGCCAGCGATGCGCAATACCTGGGGCTATGGGAGACTCTGTTCAGCGCGGGGGGGCTGGTTTTCTATGGCGGCTTTGCCATGGGTTTTGCCCTTCTCTACTTCTATCTGCGCTATAAAAAGCAATCCATCTGGGAGTACGGGGATGCCTTTATTCCGTCCATGGCCATTGGCTATGGCATAGGTCGTCTGGGATGCATTGTGAGCGGCGATGGCTGCTTCGGATACGGTGCTTCCTGGGACATTCCCTTTCTTACCATGGAGTTCCATCACCATCCATCGGTAGTTTACCTGACAAGCTGGCTGGGATATAAGCCCGGCGGCGTCATGGGTACATTTGGCGTTACAGTCTGGAATACCCCTATGATCGAGGCCATCCTATCATGGATTCTATTCGCCTGGATGATGCTCAAGCTTAGATTTCAGAACTTTAAGCCTGGCTTCATGGTGGCCATATTCCTGGTCTGGAACGGTATAGCTCGCTTCCTGGTGGAGTTTTTGAGAATCAACGATGCATTGATTCCCGTTCTGGATCATCCGACTTACGCCGATGGAAGACTCATTGAGCATCACGTCCAGCATACCGGGGAGGTTGGAGAAACGGCCGCGGAGATGGCTGCCCGGATGTCGGCCTATTTTGAGAACTGGCACTGGTATGGATTCACTCAAAGTCAGGTGTTCGGATTACTGATCGCTCTGGCCGGTTTGATCTGGATCTTTCAAAAGAAGCTCTATGTGCGCGATGATACTCAAAAAAGTTGATCTAAAGCCGTTTCTGGAAACGGTGGTGGAAGATCATCGGCTACACGTGCGATGGCTGGAAACACTTTCCTTGCTGGAAAACATGGGGGCGCGAAAGATTCATAAGTCGATGTCCCGGTTTCCTCTGCATCTTCANCGATCCGAGACAGTGCTGCAGCATGCTGCCGAAGAAGCGAGGCATGCTTTCTTCTTCAAGAAGCAAATCCAGCGCCTGATTTCCCAGGAGGAACAGCCGACCGAAGGTCTGGCTCCGCTCTGTCAGTGGGAAGGAATTCGTTACTTTCAAAGCCTGGATGGTCTATGTAAGCGAAGAGCCCGGGAGATACTTCCAGATAATACNCAGCTTCAAACCCTGTATTCCTATCTTGCNGTGACCTACGTCATCGAAGAGCGAGCCGTGGAAGTATATGGGACCTACGAAGGATTGCTCAGAGACAGGGAATTGCCCATCCATCTTTCCGGACTGCTGAAAGAAGAAGAAGGTCATATGANAGAGATCATCAATATGGCCCGGGAATTGCCCGTGGATTTCGATTCTGAACTCCATTATATAGCTGAACAGGAAGGGCTGTTTTTTCAGAGATTCGGAGAGAAGCTCAGTCAGACAGCTTTGACTCTGGCTGTTACCGGCTGAACCATCCGGTCATAAAATGCGGGCTTTCGTTTGGGCAGTGGACCTGATCATTGGCTGAATCGCTGCCCCTTTGCCTTTACAGGAAGGCTTACCCTCTTTCGAAAAACTTTGCCCGAACCTCCNCTTTCCTGCAAAGGTCGATTATGGAACCAGGGGTCCTGCTTTGCGAAGGAAGTGCATGGGACCGGCCTCCCTCCTGAGCCGCTGGAAAGTCTCCCTGTACTGATAGGAATCCCTGCCGTACCTTAGTTCCAGATAATTCAAGGTATAGCGATCTTTCAGACTTTCCAGACGGTAAGCCTTTTCCAGATCCTGACCGGCTTTTGCTCTGCGATGTAGATGCGTAAGCGTAGAGGCTACATAAAAGTGAAAGGGCCACTGGGATGCCGCCTCCGATTCCATTTGATAGTATCTGCGTAGCTTCCAGAGCACGTCGGAATATCTTCTTCCTTTGCTTGCATGGACGATGTTCAATCGCAAAGCCTCCAGATAGAGATCATTGTTGGCTCCATCCATAGGACCTGCCTTTCCCGAATCCAATAACTTCAGCACCTGGTTATAGCCATCGGCCATCATTTCATGATGCCGAATCTTCTTATGCGCGAATTCGTTTCGCAACGCATCCCTCTTTTCGCGGGCGCTCATGGGTCGGGGATCATCGTCTTCAGGCAATGTTCGATAGACCTTGCGCTGATACTCAAGAAACTCCAGGTCTTCCTTTCGGGTCTTTTNAAACATGGACAGAGCTCTACGATAATAGGCACTACTGTGGTCTTTGCGAAAAACCAGCTCATCGAATCGGCCGCGAATGTTTTCCGGATAGGCCCACATCTCCTCAATCTCCCGGGCTCTTTCCACGCTGAGATTCCGGGCCGGAATCTGAAATACCTTTTGTAGCTCATAGAAGTCCAGTCCTGAATCCGGCAACTCCGCACGGAGCGGCACGGTGAGAGAGAAAAGGAAAAGCAATAGAGCGGAGAATTTTCTGGGAGCATAGCGCCGCCCGGTAACGAGAGATAAAACGGAACGAAAATGGAGCACAGTCGAAGTGGCGCGGAGGTTACACGGGATAGAGGAAAGCATTCTACGTTTGCAGGGAAAAATCCCAAGGGCGCCTGCCAGAAGCGCGAATGAGAGAAACATCAGGGAACACCTCCCTCCTCGGGCTCAGGCCAGTCAGGAAATAGAGGCTTCTCTTTCCACTCTTCGTTCAAGCGAGGCATTTCCAGAGGATCAGAAGTAAAATCTTCATCGTACATATTCTGAATATCATTTAGCATACGAAGCTTAACAGGCCGCGGTCTTCCTTCTTCATCCAGAAAGTCGCTTACAACATCCAGCTTCGCATTGACTCTTAGTTTATGCCGATGTATGATTCTCTGAAAATCCAGTTCCCCGGTTACGATTTCGAATCTCGTGGATTCAATCTGAGGCAAATCAATCTCAAACCGATGCTGGTTCGCTTCTTCTGCATATCTTTTTGCCGATGCCCAGTATTTCTCCGCTTCACTGTAATAGGTGCGAGCGATGAGAAAGGAAATCTCCAGATCGTCTGCAAAATCCAGATCATGAAAATAGAGATGCCGTTTGTCAAAAAGCGAGCCAAGCCGCAGGTACATTCGCATGATCATCAAATGAGCCTGCATAAACATCAGGTTACGATATTTATGATATTGCTCTTTTGTTTCGATCTTGCACAATGANTTTCGGGGATGTCGAAAAGGTGCGCTCTGAGCCAGATATAAAAAATAGATATTCTCTTTTAACTGGTTCACTCGATATCCCTGGCTCAGGCCATAAAGCTCGTAATAATCCTCAAAGAACCGGGGACTGTACTTCTTCTGCTGAAAGGGAATCCATTCCGAAAATTTTACCCAGCGACCGCTACGATCATAGTAGTAGTTCAGCCTTAATTCCCCCTCCGGCTTCTGGGGATAATAAGGATCCGGAAGAATGCGTGAAACAGGGGCTGCCTGAACCGGAGAATGAAACATCGGGACCAAGAGCACCGCCAGAAAAAGCATCACCCCGGACAATGGACGCATCGGATTCCGAAAGGCCGATGGTACCCGAGAGAGAGAATCTGTGTTCCAGCTCCACTGCCCGGGTCGAACAGAGAGCCCGTGGTTGGCTCGTTTTGCAAATCCAGATTGAGGGCCGCGGTCCGCGAGGGACCGGATTGCAGCACCGGAGTCAGAATACCCGTCCGAGGCAACCCGGATTGCAGATTGAGAATGAAGGCCGGGGCCGAAATCGGGCCCGGTCACTGATCCGGATTGAGGGGCCCTTTCCGGGGGAGAGCCGCCCAGGCCTGAAATTGGTACAATCCCACTCATCTCCTTTCTTAGGTCGGGAGAAACGGAGAAAACCTGAAATTAGATTGGAGCTCTCCTGTTCAGCTTCAGGTCGTAGCAGGGATGCAGTCCTGGCTGGACCATTCCAGGTTCTCTCCAGAGGAGATTTTTCGAGGTTCCAGGTTAGATTCGCAGTCTCTGCAGATCTGGGGCTGAGCCATTCAGTTCATCTCCCCATTCCATTGGATGTGTTATCGTGGACAGCGTCTCGGGCTGGATGGGGCAAGCCGGGAAACTCGCTGCCCGGGACGGAAGTTGAAGGAAGAAAAGGTCAGTTTTCCGGGGTGGAAGAAACCGCTTCCGCCAGGGTCTCATGCATGGTTACAAAGTCATCCAGGCCAACAATCTCCATAACCTTCTTGAAGTGAGCGGAAAGTCCGGCAAACTCCAGGCTGGCAGCTTCATCCGTGGCTCGAGTAATNAGTGCAATCAAAATGGCAATGCCAGAAGAGTTGATGTACTGGGTTTCCGAAAAATCCAGGACTACCTTGCCCCTTTTTCCAGCCGGTATTGCAAGATAATGCTGCTCCAGATCCTTTTCCATGTCCTGAGTGAACTCCCCTTTAATGTGGAGCACCGGACAGGAATAGTCGTAGGAAGGTGTTACTTCGCAACTGGGAGGCATATGCATCGCTTTTGCTCGGAGCCAGTCAAGCTCCGGGACCTGGAGGCAGAAAGACAATTCCAGCATATTGTGCAACCAATTAATCCCCGATGGCTCCTGTCTCAGCGGTGCGCCAGAACGGGAAGGAAGAGTGAAATCTCATGCATGCAATGGTTGCTCTCTCAGACGGTGCTGGCAGTATTTTACCATGGCAGGCCCTTTTTCCACGTTTGAAAGCACCTACCGGAAGTTGATGCCGGCAGCCTTACAGCAATTCCTCACTGACGATGACCTGAATAAATTCCTGCGCTCCCGGTATGATTTCCTGGAGAATCGAACCGGAGAAATTGACATTCGCATCCAGGATTGGGATGAGTTCCCCTGGCTTATCAACTCCAGCACCATTGAAGTAGGTATGCCGGATTCTCCTTTCATTACAGATACCGTCCTGGATTATCTGAACTCAGAGTCCCACAGAATTCATTTAAGCATACCGGCCTTGCTTACTATCCATCGCGGAAGCAAAGGGATTGAATCCATCGAACCCAGGACCGGAGATCAAAATACAGAAGCTTTTGTGTATGTAGAGGTGCAAAAGCTTTCCGAACGAGAGAAAAAGAATATAGAGAAGGATCTTCGCAGAAACCTTCAAGAGCTACGTCAGGTTGTGCAGGATTTCCCGGTAGCTCTGCAACAGCTAAGAGCTCTGGATCTGGCCAATGAAGAGCTGGCAGAAGATCGAGAATGGATCGCTGAAAACTTCGTAACCCTGGGTTCCGCCCAGTTCAGCTCCGGAAAGCTGCAAAAACCCACCGGCCTTCTCAGAGAAAGCGGTGTTCGCAAGCAGGCTCTTACCGATCTAAAACGATTGTTCGAGTCCAGAGGCATTGATCCACANCAGTTAAGTNCATCAGGATCCGAGGATCATATGCTTTTCCACGAAAGTCAGATCATGAGCCGGGTGAACCGTCACAGAGCGCTGCATCTGATCGTTATTCCATCAAGGCCCCTGTACCTTCTGGCCGGACACTTTGCTGGCCGAGGCGAATTAACTCCCAGGTTCCTGAACCCGCCTGCCCGAAGGAAAGTAGAAATCCTTGCAGAGAAGATCTATGCTCCACCTAATTCGCACAGAAGAAAACTACTATTTCAAATCGCGCAGATGATTCCGGTGGGTATCTTCTTGAGCCGACCGCAGCAACTTGTGGAAGTCTGGCTTACGGAGATTCTGGATAACCTGTATGTAGATGAACCGGACTTCGTAGTAAATCTGGATTCGGAGTACGAGATGATCTGGATTCTGGGCATCGTTTCCGGTACAGAAGCCAGCGCCTTTTCCCCGGAACACATCGCTCGCATTGCCGGTAGATTTCAATTCAGTCAGGAAATTCTAATTCGCCGAAGAACCAACGAACATGAAATTATGCTGCTGGCTGTTACCCCCAATCCAGGAATTGAGCTGAAGCAATTACAAAGCGATCTTGCTTCATCGGTGAGTCATCTATTTGCCAGCTGGCAAAATCGATTTCGCAAGGCTCTTACCAATCATTTCATTGGAGAACGCCTGATCGAAGAAAAGCTGGCCATTTACAGAAATGCCCTGAGCCCTGCATCGGAAGTGCATCAGGATCCGGAAGAAGCGCTGCAAGATCTGATTCGTCTGGAAGAACTGAGTCCGGACCGCGAATTGAAAGCGGCTTTCTTTCGCAAGATGGACGATGTTTTCATCAAATTCTACAGCTATCATGAACGGGCCATTGGAGATTTGGTTCCGGTGCTTGCTAACTTTGGATTTCGAGTAACCGATGAGTTTACATTTCCCGGAAACTTTCCGGATGGCTCCAGATACATCTACGCCTATCGCATCCAGGACAGCGACCTGGACAGCCGATACGATACAGCCCTGGCCCGGGTTCTGGAGTCGGTCATTTTAAAGTCCTCCAGTGATGAACCCATCAATCGCCTGGCCGTCTATGGCCTGGATCGCCACCAACTGGGACTAATAAAAGCGCTGCAGGCCTATCTCTTTCAAATAGATCGAAATTTCTCCCGAGCCTTTATTGCGCGGGCCAGTCTGATCCAGAGAGAATTCATTCAGACTCTGGTTCTCTGGATGGAGTATCGCTTCGCACCAGGATTGCGAGAGCCGGAAAAAGAGCAGGAAACCCTGGATCACCTCCATTCTATTCTGGATGGTATTTCATCGGTAATGGAGTCTCTGCTCTGCAAAAGGCTCATGCAAATCGCATCGGCCATAGTCAGGACGAACCACTTCGAATTCCTGCCGGAGATAAGTTTCAAGATTCGAAGCCACGAATTGAGCGATCTTGCTGCACCTGTGCCTCTTTTCGAAATCTTTGTATATTGCTCCGATTTTGAGGCCGTGCATTTACGGGGCGCATCCATCGCCCGGGGCGGCATTCGCTGGTCCGACAGGCCGGATGATTTTCGCACGGAGATACATGGACTGATGAAGGCACAGATGGTTAAGAATACCATCATCGTTCCCAGCGGTAGCAAAGGTGGATTCTGTCTGAAAGGCGAAAGGTCCACGGATCCAGCTTTCGCCCTGGAATGTTATCAGCGCTTCATGTCTGCCATGCTTTATCTGACAGACAATCGCAGTGCCACCGGCAAGGTAAAACGTCCACCCATGGTCTGTCTGGACAATCCGGATCCGTATCTGGTAGTAGCAGCCGACAAAGGAACAGCTCGATTCAGCGATTATGCCAATGAAGTTTCCTTGAAGGCTGGTTTCTGGTTAGGCGATGCCTTCGCNTCTGGTGGNAAGCATGGCTATGACCACAAGAAACAGGGCATCACAGCTCGTGGGGCCTGGCAGTCTGTTCGAAGGCATTTCCATGAAATGGGCCAGGACCCGGAAAGCGATGCCATCACTGTAGTCGGTATCGGAGATATGGCAGGCGATGTGTTCGGAAACGGCATGCTTCTTTCCAGAAGCATGCGCCTGGTTGCTGCATTTAATCATAAACACATTTTTCTGGATCCCGAGCCTAAGGCCGAATCCTGGAAGGAGCGTAAGCGTCTTTTCGATCAAGTTCTGGGATGGGATGGATACAACCAGTCGCTGATTTCAAAGGGCGGAGGTATCTTCGCTCGAAGTAGCGCTCGCATCGCCGTGAGCTCCGAGGTGCAGAACTGTCTGGGCATTTCCGCCCCGGAACTGTCCGGCGAAGAATTAATTCGTGCCATACTTCGAGCTCCCGTGGATTTACTATGGAATGGAGGCATCGGAACCTATGTAAAGGCATCCAGTGAAAGCGATTCGGATGCAATGGATCCAGGAAATGACAGGGTTCGAATCAATGGAAATGAGATTCGAGCTCGAGTAATTGGCGAAGGAGGAAACCTGGGATTCACTCAGAAAGCACGCATCGAGGCCGCCTCCTCCGGAACCAGACTGAACACCGATGCCATCGACAATTCCGGTGGCGTGGATATGTCGGACCATGAGGTGAATCTGAAGATCCTTCTGGAACAACTGCTTCGCACAGGCCAGATCACGGATTTTTCTCAAAGGAATCAATGGATCGAAAAACTGGAAGATCGGATGATAGAACTGGTTCTGGAAAACAATCGAGCTGGAAACCTCTGCCTATCTCTGGACCAGAAAAGACTGCAACAAAGCGCCGATAGCTTTNTGGCATCCTTTCGCTGGCTTGAATCTTGCGGGCATCAGCTGGAAGGGTTGAGCGCCGAAGATCTACATCTAAGCGATCATCCGGCTCGGTATTTTGTTCGCCCGGTACTTTGTTCGATGCTGGGTCATGCGCGTTTGGAGCTAAAGAATGAAATCCTGGAATCAGGAGGCTTCAAACCGGAGCTGGAGCACTATTTACTGGATTATTTTCCTTCTGACCTGGTGGAGGCCTTTCCACAGGAAGTCCGAGCTCACCCTCTGCGAAAAGAAATCATTGTGACGCAGGTCCTCAATCATTGCGTGAATTTCGGAGGGATCACCTTTTTCTGGAGCACAATGCAGAAAACTGGCGCTTCTGCAGCGCAGATCGCCCTGAATCGCCTGGCCGTGGAATCCTTTATTCGAGCTCCGGAGTTAAGAGAAGAGAACCATGTGAATGCCACCGCCGAGATGCAGCATCTACTCTCCATTGAAGAACAGGTAGAATCCATGACAGCGATGCTCCTGATGCACAGCCGGGNTGCTCTGGATTTGCTCAACGCTTCCAGCGATGACAGACAGAGGTTTGCCCGAATTCTGGAATTCCTCGAGTTACATTGCACAGACACAGGCGACGAAAAGAAAAGCGGCGCAGAATGTATGGATCGAGCCTTCTGGCTGTTTCTGCAAATCGAATCCACCAATCAAGAAACACTTCATAAGTATGTGTCCATAATTCAGTCCGATGCAATGCAGACCGTGGACCGATACCTGAGATCCCCAGTAAGTCCTTACAAGGCTGAGATGCGATTTTACAGAAGAATACGAGAGAAGCGAGATCGAATCGTCCGAGAAATGCTTCTGAATCGACTGCCAGTGGATCGGTTGAGTAGACTTCGTAGCATGACAGATGGGGACGATACTCAGAAAGCTCTGGCCATCTACGAAGGACTGGAATCGGTGCTTTCCCGGGCTCCGGCATAGCTCAGCCAGAAGAAGGTTTCTTGATTACCTTTTCGACCGCTCAGGCCGGAAGGAATGCGTCCCAGCACAACCAGACCCAGTGGCTGAAGAAAATCCTGAAATTCCTCTTCGATGGTGGAGCGAATCTCAGAGTCCCGAATGACTCCTGATTCGCTTTTTTCCGATGCTTCGAATTGNTGCTTCAATAGAAACAGCCCCTGGAAACCCTGTTTTAGATGGGTTCCGGCGAATTTTACCAGATGCTCCAGGATATTGCGAAGGGAAAGAAAGGATACATCGCAAACAATGAATACGGATTCCGCCTGAAGAAGATCACTTTCGAACCAGGACGGTTCGATATTCCGGATGTTATGCCTTTCCAGCACCGCAACTTCAGACCGGTTCCGAAGCTCATAATCGAAGATACCGTAAGCCACATCAATGGCATAGATTCGCGCGNCCCCGTGATCAAGCAGGGCTGCACTGAATCCTCCGTGGGAAGCGCCGATGTCCAGGCAAACCATTTCGCCGAACTCTATTCCCTTCTCGGCTATGAAATCAAGGGCCGGCTCAATCTTGGCCGTTCCCCTGTTTCGAAAGTCCTTTGGACGACGAAACTCGATTTGATCTCGTTCCGGCCGAACGTGAAAACCAGCATGGTGGATCTTCTTTCCATTAACAGAGACAAATCCCTGCAACAGATAACTACGCGATACAGCCAGTTCCAGGTCGAACTGCTGACATAGCCATTCATCCAGACGAATGGCCGGAACCATCAGTTTTTCCTGTCGATGAGATATTCAATGATGGAACGTAGAAGGGGAANGGGATTTTGCTGTATGCCATCCGCCACCGGCAAATGATTCAGGCGATCTTCCAGACGGTCCTTCTCTTTGCGAATGCGGTTATGCGCTTCTTCAATTCCTAGAAGTGAAACCAGAGTAAGCTTTCCGCTTTCTCTGTCTTTTCCGGCCGTCTTGCCCAGGGTAGCGGAGTCTTGAGTTTCATCCAGTATATCGTCCACCATCTGAAACAGAAGCCCCAGGTTCCGACCGAATTCAGCATAGCTTCTATGGTTCGGCAATCCCTGCAATACAGCACCCATGGAAACGGCAGCTTCGATCATGGCCGCCGTTTTTTCCAGATGGATGGTTTCCAGAAGCTGCATCTTTTCGTCGGCCGTATGCGGCTTAAAGTAGTCTGTTCGTTCCGAAAGGAAGCTACCCTTCTCCGCGCTCAGGTCCAGATACTNACCCGATACCATGCGCAGCGCGCAACGACTGAGGATCTGACTGTTTTGAGAGCTAATGCTATCTCGATCCTGGTTGGTTAAGTAGAATGCAAGGGTATTTAATGCGTCACCGGCCAGGATAGCGGCCCATTCGGTGAATTGTTTGTGATTGGATGGCCGACCTCTGCGAAGATCATCGTCATCCATACTGGGTAGATCATCATGAATCAGGGAGTAGCAATGGATGCACTCCAGGGCAGCTGCATGAGAAAACAGTCGCTTCTCCTCCGAATTCAAGTGAAAGGGATCGAAGTTCTCGGAGGGCCTGTAACCTGCAGCAATCAGGCAGAGCACNGGTCGAATGCGTTTGCCGCCGGCCAGAAGACTGTAGAGGACTGGTTCGGTTAATTCCGGAGGGCCCAGAGATTGGATCAATCTCTGGAGCGGCCCTTCGAAATAGGCATCAATGGCCTGAATGTATTGTTCCAGGAAAGAACTATCCAATCAGCTCCCCGTCCTTGAAGAAAAAGGAAACTTCATTCTCAGCATTTTCCGCGGAGTCAGAACCGTGCACAGCATTCGCCTCTTTGCTCTCAGCATAAAGAGCGCGGATAGTGTTGGCAGCCGCTTCTTTGGGATCGGTGGCGCCAATGAGATCACGCCATTTCTGGACCGCTCCGGCCGCTTCCAGCGCCGCAACCACTACAGGACCAGAAATCATATAATNGCACAGATCATCATAAAAAGGTCTTTCTTTATGCACCTCATAGAATTTTTGTGCGTCAGATTTACTGAGCTGAAGTAGCTTCATTCCAAGGATCTTGAATCCTTCTTCCTCAATTCGAGTGACAATATGACCAATATGCTTGTTTTTTACCGCATCTGGCTTCAGAATAATCAGTGTTTTTTCCATCGAGGTCCAAAAGTTACGGCTGCCCTCTCCGTCAACGGAATTCTATCGGCGGCCCAAGCCCTGGCCAGCCATGCCTGGACGAAAATGAGCCTTCCCGTCCCATCCGATCGTTCCGTGGTTCTGGTGCCGAAAGCGGTTAGCCATGCGGTTCGTGAAATGTTCCGTAGATTTCGAATGCCGCGGCTGTAGCCCCTGGGCTAACGCTTGCCAGAATGAGCCGACAATGATGAAAAGGAAACATCCATGAAAGTAACCGATACAGGCATACTCTTCGAGGATCTGGGGCGACTGAACGGTTTTTACCTGGAGCTCAAGCTGCAAGGAGTGCTGAAGTTTTCTGAGCCCGTGCAGGACAACACCGGCAACATCTTGATCAAGGAGGATGTCTTCGTTAAGGAGTCCTTCTTTGAGAAGCTCAAAGAGATGTCTGGCTCATTCAAGCCGCACTTTCATGTTACTCTGACCAATGAACTGATCGCAAAGATTTCGGAGTTTCTGGTTCGGAAGGTGGGAGATCTGAGTAATGCTGGTCCCGGGCATTTTCTCACAAGGCTTCTGGATCTACCGCATCATAGACCGGATGCCTACATGCGTAGTGCCTTTCGCAACAAGAGCATCGCTTTATCCGCTTACCGAATTTACCGGGATGATGACGATTTCTTCACACACCTCTGTGAACTGGGTCTGCTCAACATGGCCATCATCATGCAAAAGTACCTGCGAGTGCGAGGAATTCATAAAAACGCTTTTCTCGCTGGATTTCTCTCGGACCTTCCCCTTGCCGGGCAGAGCACCTGGAAAGAGCCTTCCGCAGATATTCAACAGGTCCGATCCAGAGCTTCCAAGGCAGCTGAAATGTCGGACCGACTGAAGGTGGCTCCTGAAGTCAGCGCATCGATTGCCGAATTTCCTCAGGGCTTTCCCATCCCCGATTTTCCCCGAAACAGCATTCCGGATGGCGAAGCATCGGAGTTTTCGGCCGAGCATCTGGAGAACCTCACTGCATCGCCGGGAGAAGANGATGAGATAGCCAACCAGCCCATGAATGAACAGGCCNGAGANNTTCTGGGCGAAAGCCTGCGAATTGCACATTTCATTCTAGAGACCAAGAAACGCATNGAGGATAGCGACTATTTCGCTGAAGAGATGGTGTACCGNATAAGNTANAATGCAGGNAAAGGAGTGTTTCACGACGATTTGATTCGCCCCATAGTGCGAAAGTTCCAGGAGTTTGAGCTGGAAGCCAGGAAGATGCGAAGACTGGCTGAAATTGAAAACCGTTGTATTCATCCTCCTAGCGCCTGGGCCTACCCAAAACCCAGAGCAGCCCAGATTTTATGCCAGAACCATGTGCAGAGCTGTCCCAAGATGATTCGCGGATGGGATATTCATGTCATCTCTCCACAGCAGGCTTTTGGCTGGTTAGGAGCAGACCTGGCAGCAGGAGAGTACGCGAAGTGTGAACTGGAGAAGCTACTTCAAAAAGATCCGATTCTAAACAGCGACGGGGACAGTAAGAAATCTAAAAAGCCGGGCTCGTCGAATGAAGCGAAGAGTCCGGAGAATTCTGAACCCCAGGAATCCCCGGAAACAGATGCAGAATAGATCACTGCAGCACGAAAGGCCGCAAATAAAAGGATCAAGATTAAACCGGGAGTAGCCAGCTTCATAGCTTTCGGTTCCCATTCTTCGTAAAGCCGGGTAAGCTTTCTGGAAAAGAGAGTGCCTGTTGCCAGAGCGCAGACCAGAAACGTGATGAGCCCAAGCGGATGATACTGCAGTGAATGCAACAAATCCCCATGAATCAGAAAATGCACCGAACGTGTCATTCCACAGCCAGGACAGGGCAATCCCGTAAGCGAATAGAAAATGCACAACGAAACTCCAATGCTGCTGGCCAGGTAAGCTAGAAGAAGAAAGGCAGGAGCAAGAATGCGGAGAACCGGAAGTCTGCTGTTTTTTGTTCCCGGCAGCCGAAAGACCTTCCACAAAAGGAAACCTGGCCTTCCAGACANCTCGAGACCACGGTACGGCTGCTTCTGGCCGGATAAAGGAACACCGCCATCTGATGCACTGCCCGGCCTCTTTTCATGATTCGAAACGGCACCGTACCCCGCTGAATCCGGAGAAAGATTCCGAATGTCCAGGCTCCCTTCCTTCATAGAGTCAGAATCATTTTCGCTTTTATGCAGGGCAGACATGATCTCTGATTCAACGAATTCGACTGACTATGGTCGGATCGTTGTATTCCAGAGATAGTTGATGATACTTCTGCGCGGTTTTCAAGATCATTTCCCTTTCTTGACTCGTAATTTCGCGCACAGGTTTGGCCGGGGAGCCCATAAATAACATCCCCGAGGGAATCTTCTTTCCAGGTGTGAGCATGGAACCGGCCGCCAGAAAGCCAAANGGCTCAATTTCGCATCCGTCCATTACGGTGGCGCCTATGCCCACAAAGGCATGATCATGCAGAAATGCACCGTGGATGGTTACATTATGCCCCAGGGTGCAATGATTTCCGATCACGGTAGGAAATCGTCCACCGGTAACGTGAATCATGCACATATCC
Source organism: Leptospiraceae bacterium (assembly GCA_002717505.1). Lineage (GTDB taxonomy): Bacteria > Spirochaetota > Leptospiria > Leptospirales > Leptonemataceae > UBA3465. The sequence continues at coordinate 30,498 of PBEB01000034.1, read as the reverse complement.
TGGATATTGGTATGCTCTCCAATGCGGATATGATGCACATCACCCCGTATAGTAGACCCCCACCATACCGAGGAACCATTGCCGATGCGAACGTCGCCGATAACGCGGGCATCCTCTGCTACGAAGCAGGGACTGCCCAATTCTGGTGTTTTATCTTTGTATTTATAGATCGCCATAACTTCTCACTGTACCTTCGGCCCGGATCTGTCTTGCCACTATTTTGTGGGATTTGAAAGCCCGGCCTTCTAATTATACATTAAAGCGAAAATAGCAGATATCGCCATCTTGAACTATATACTCTTTTCCTTCCAGGCGCATCTTTCCCGCATCCTTGGCTCCATTCATAGAGCCAAATTTCTCCAGGTCTTCATAAGAAGTAACCTCCGCGCGAATGAATCCTTTTTCAATGTCGGAATGGATTTCGCCGGCCGCTTCCGGTGCCGTGCTTCCGTTTCGTGTGGTCCAGGCACGCACTTCCTGCTCGCCGGCCGTAAAGAAGGTAATGAGTCCCAACAAGGAATACGAGGCGCGAATCATCCGGTTCAGACCAGGCTCTTGCATTCCCATGCTTTCCAGATACTCTTTTTGCTCGTCATCACTGAGTCCGCCCAGCTCCTCTTCAATCTTACCACATAGTCGAACGGTAGCTGCGTTTTCTCCTGCTGCATATTCTTCCACGGCCTTTGTCCACTCATTCCCGGTGGCAAGGGCTTCTTCGTCGGTGTTCATTACATAGAGCACAGGCCGAATGGTAAGTAGATAAAACTCCGCAGCAATCTTTCGGGCTTCTGCATCCAGATCTACGGAACGGGCAGGCTTTTCCGCTTCCAGGGCTTCCATGATCTTTTTGCCTACATCCGCTCGTTTGGTCGCATCCTTATCGCCGGACTTCGCTTTTTTGAGAAGTTTGTCCAGTTGCTTCTCCAGAGATTCCATATCTGCCAGAATCAATTCCAGATCAATAATCTTGATATCTTCAATTGGATGGACTCTTCCCCGGACATGCACAATATCATCGTCATCGAAGCATCGCACAACATGGCAGATCGCATGGGTTTCCCGGATGTGAGACAGAAATTTATTTCCCAGTCCTTCCCCTTTATGCGCGCCTTCCACCAGGCCGGCAATATCTACGAACTCCATACTGGCAGGTACCTTTTGCTTTGGCTTTACCAGTTCCGTAATTTTTTCCAGTCGCTGGTCTGGAACATCCACCCGGCCCACATTGGGCTCAATGGTGCAGAAAGGATAGTTGGCAGACTGAGCGCCCGCTTTTGTAATAGCATTAAAGATGGTGGACTTACCCACATTGGGAAGGCCTACAATACCGCAACGAAGGGACATGTTGCCAGTTCCTGTAACCGAATCGCCAGTTCAACTGAATTAAAGATGGTGGGCAGGAAAGGATTGCCCTGGAGGGCTTTTCCTGGTTGGTTTGGATAAAGAGGGTATCTCCCTGCCCTGGCTCCTCGGTGTGCGGTAAAAAAGCCGGTAAACCGGAAGAATCCGCGGGAAGAAGCCCATACAGGAAACGACGGATCTTATGATTCAGGCGGACAGTGGCCGCCAGGCAGTAACAAAGGAAATGAAATGAAGAAACGAGTACTGGATGTAGGACAATGCAATCCCGACCATATGGCCCTCCGCGGGCTGATCGAATCATTTGGGGCAGAAATGGATCGTGTAGCCCTGCCCTCCCAGGCCATGGAGCTTCTGGAAAAGGACTCCTATGACCTGGTATTGGTAAATCGCAAGATCGATCAGGATTATTCCGATGGCACTGAACTCATCAAGATGATGAAGTCCAATGAGAAAACCCGTTCCATTCCTGTAATGCTGATATCCAATNTGTCGGATGCCCAGAAGGAGGCGGTTTCCCTGGGAGCGGAAAAGGGGTTCGGAAAGGATTACCTTCGGGCCAGAAATACAGTGGAATTGCTCCAGCCCTACCTGGGGGAGCCTGTACACAGCTAGGCCGAACGAAGGGCCCGGGGGCCGTGGATTCGCCTTCCCACCTGACTTTGCGACCCGGGCGCTCTGAAACTTTCTGGTCTCTTTCCCCCGTACAGGTAGGAGCCATTCATTTCCTCTAAGCTGCACCACTATTTAGGTTCCTTATTATTCCTGATTTTTTATTGACTCCTTGTTTCGAAATGACTCCCTAATCTGCAGTTCAGCATGCCTCTACCTGGTTTGCATTATGAGTCCGGTCCGCCCCCCCTTTGAAAATCCCCATGGCCAGCAAAAACAAGAAAACAGCGAGCAGGCGCACGGGAGCAAAGTCTAGAACCAGCAAAAAGAAGGCCGTTTCTGGAAAAAAGACCGGTAGCCGATCAAGCAGCTCGGGCTCCGCCGGTGGACTCTCATTCAAACCGGAGAACCTTGCCATGCTCTACCATCTATCCGTATTCTTGCCAATTGGAGTATTTCTTCTGCGTCGTTCAGCGGCAACCTCCGCCCGATCCAAATGGACGGACTTCCATTATTTGGAGGCCCTGAATTTTCAACTAACAANTCTGGTTTGNGCCNTACCTGCTCTCATCGCCACGCTTTNTGGTTTGCTCTTTGAGCAGATTCAACCAGTAGCCTACTTTCTCTGGGCCATTACGACTCCGCTTCTCCTCTATGCCCTTATTGTTTCAATCATCGCATCTGGCCGCGCCCGGTCCGGTGAAAAAGTGCCCTACCCTCTAACCATCAGGTTTTATTCCTGAATATGCGGTCACAGAATAATCATAAGGAGAAATCAAAATGAATCCCGTCAAATCTGCATTCCCGGGCTTAAGCATGGTCGTAAAGAATTGGAAAGTCACCGGTGCAAGGCGTAATGCCCCATCCCCGGCGGTGAATATCCAGGGTAGGCCTGCAGGACCAATCTACTATCTTCTCAAAATGTTCATGATTGATTCCAGTTGCGGACTCACCATTGATTCAAAGAATCTAATACTGGAGAAATCCAACGCCACGGGATTCGCTAGAACCTATGTTCGCATTTCTGACGTCACTTCCGCCAGTTATGGATATAAGAAACCATGGCTGGCCGCGCTGGTGCTTGCAGGGGTCTTCATCTACTTTGCTTCATTTCTAGGGCTGGCCTGGTATTTTACAGCATTGATCTATGTTGCGGGTATTTTCCTTGCTTTGNTCTTCTATATATTTAGCCAGAATATGTATATAAGCTTCCGAGAAAGCGGCGATCAAGATCATCTAATTGTCTTCCGGAATTCCCTGGGAAATCGAAAATCCATCGACGACAAGAAGCTTGCACAGCTGGAAGGAGCAATTCAAAACTTGATCGATAGGAAGTGATAGGAGAATACATTGGGTCCGACTTAAGCTGGCGGCCATTGAGCTGAGCAAGGGGGCTTCCATGACTGAAGCCGCGTTGGAAGCCGGTTTTTACGATCAATCTCATTTCATAAATGAATTCCGCAAGATGTTTGGACTGCCCCCTGGAGCATTCCTGAAGTCCGCAGGCAATGTATTCTGGTGGATTCAGGCCACCGAAGCTACCAGGGCCATCCTGCACGGGGAGTCGAATACCGGGGAGTCCGAGATCCCGAAAATGCAGCATATGTGAAGGCTGACTCTGTTGAGTGTTACGAACCTTTCATGAGCCGGGGAAATCGGTTTACGGACTATGGCCATGGGCAATCCTGTGCCCATGAAGGTGAAGTTCTGGGGGGTTCGAGGATCCATAGCCACGCCAGTGAAAGGCCATACCTTTCGAGATAAACTCAAGCGCATTCTGACTTATGCCACACCCTCGGATGTAATCGATGAACCTTCAGTGGATCGATTCATCGATTCCCTGCCCTTTTCGCTTAGCCATACCTACGGCGGCAATACAACCTGTCTGGAAATTCGCACAAAGAATAATGATCTGGTAATCGTGGATGCAGGCACCGGGCTTCGAGAACTGGGTGTGAAGCTTCTGGATGAAGGCTATCTGGAAGGCAACGGATCAGCCACTTTCCTCTTCACGCATACGCACTGGGATCATATTCAGGGATTGCCTTTCTTTATTCCCTTCTTCATAGAAGGAAATGAGTTTCACATTCATGCCATAAGCGATGAAATCGAGCAAAGGCTGAGGTACCAGCATAATGATCGTCACTTTCCTGTGGCTTTCGATGGGATGGATGCCACAAAGAAATTCTACCAGCACCAGGAAGGAGAGAAATGGCCCCTGTATGGAATGAATGTCAGCACCAAGGGGATGAAACATCCTGGAGGTTCCTATTCCTATCGACTGGAAGAAGATGGCCGAGTTCTGATTTTTGGAAGCGATGCAGAGTTTCGCTCCGATGACATGGATGATGTTGAATCCTACATCGAATACTTCAAAGGGGCGGATATACTGATATTTGATACTCAGTACACATTTGAAGAACAGCTTCAGAAAATTGACTGGGGTCATAGCTCGGCCTCCATCGCCACCGACATCGCCATGCGAGCCGGAGTGAAAAAGCTAATTCTCTTTCATCATGACCCTTCGTATTCGGATGAAAAACTGGATGAAGTGTTTCTTCGCGCTCTCAGGTATCGTGAGATGATGGATGTGGACAACAAATCTGAACTTGAAATCAAAATTGCCTACGAAGGTCTGGAACTGGAAGTTTAGGAGATAGCTATGAGCGAAAAAATTCAGTGGAGCCGAACCCGACGTAGCTCAACATCCGGAGCTTCGTATGCTGCGGAGCTTTCCAAAAACGAAGATCAATGCGTCCCAAATCATCCGCAAAGTAAGACAACCTTAAGAGCAAAAAATGCAGGTCGAATGGTTACTCTGACCCTGCTTTCGCTTCTTCTATTTCTGGCAAGCGGCTGTAGCACTGCAAAGGAGCCAGCCGGGCCCCAGTATTGCGGCGACCTGAACCAATGCTTTGAAGAGTGTAATCGCAGATACCCTCCGCAACATGGAAGCAACGAAATCGAAGTTTGTCTGAATACCTGCATTCAGACCCATGGGAATCCAGAAAAATGTCCTGAACTGAACCGGACGCCACTGGAACCTTAGACTGGTCTTAAGCCCGTAGATGAAAGCCGAGTCCCATGCACCGGATGATAAGGATATAAGCAAAGACGATCAGCCCATCCATGCGGCTCTCTCTGGTCCCAGAATACCAGAGGACACTTTAGTAACAGGTATCCGAATCTAGAAAGCCAGTGCCGCTATGGCAATTCCCATCAGCAAAGCCAGTAGACCCACTGCGTAGATTACGTAGATGAGCCCGGCCTTTCCATGCAGCAGCACTATGTCTGACGGATTCTCAGGGTTCTTTCGTAGCGGAACTCTTTCAGGAAACCGATCCATCCACCGCTCTATGGTCCGCGCATCGGAAATGGGAGATTCCGGAAANATGGAGGATGATACTGCACCGCTTTGCGGTTCCTGAAAGGTAATCTTCGCCTCCTTGCGAAAAGCTGGCGGTCCACCTCCTGGCCGGCCACTTGCAGCCACTTCCCTGCGTAGAATCTTCCCTTCAATCTCTGGCCAGCGAAGCAATTCCCGGCGCCGGTTTAACTGCTTTCTGGCAGCCATCAAGGCACCAAGCCCCACCAACAAGAACAATGCAGCTATTGCAATAATCATAAATCCCTTCTGACTTAGAGTCTGATTTACCTGGAACATCCCGGGCAAACGCAAAATTATTNTGTCCTCGCACTGAATTTCGCCCGGGAGTTCGGATTTCCTGCTTTCTACCCTGATGAGTCATCGCCCCCTGAATACGCTGGGCCTCCGGTAAATTGAATCCGCAAGTAGCCCTTAAAAGGAAATTGCCTCTTTTTACCCTGCAATGGCTTAAATTCCTTGCCTGGCGAGCGAAAAATCGGGCCTGTGCAATGCATGACTGCAATCGGAACCCCCCTATCTGCATCGGCTACCAAGGTACTATTTTGCGGAGCCGGCGAGCTTGCCAAGGAAGTAATCATAGAGTTGCAGCGACTGGGTGTCGAAGTCATCGCTGTGGATCGCTACGGAGGCGCTCCAGGGATGCAGGTCGCTCATCGCAGTCATGTCATTGATATGCTGGACGGATTCGCTTTGCGAAGTGTCATCGAACAGGAAAAACCGCACTACATCGTTCCAGAAATTGAAGCCATTGCTACGGAAGAGCTACTAAAACTTGAACGAGAGGGCTTTCCCGTAATTCCCACAGCGCGAGCAGTGCGCCTGACCATGGACCGGGAAGGGATTCGCAAACTGGCAGCAGAAGAGCTTAACCTTCCTACATCCAAATATCGATTTGCAGAAACCAGGGAAGAGTATCAAAAGGCCGTTCAGGAAATCGGAGTTCCTTTTCTGGTGAAGCCTGTAATGAGCAGTTCGGGAAAAGGTCAAAGCCTGGTACGGGCATCGGATGGACCAGACGCTGTGGATGCTGCCTTTGACTACGCGCAGCAGGGCGGACGAGCCGGTAAAGGACGAATCATCATTGAAGGTTTCATCGATTTCGATTATGAAATCACTTTGCTAACTGTACGGCATAAAGGAGGAACCGCATTCTGTCCTCCGGTGGGACACAAACAGATCGATGGCGATTACCGAGAAAGCTGGCAGCCTCATCCCATGAGCGACCTGGCCCTGGAAAGATCCATGTCCATTGCTCGGGCAATTACAGATAACCTCGGCGGCCAGGGGATTTTCGGTGTGGAGCTCTTTGTAAAAGGAGATGAAGTCTGGTTTAGCGAGGTGAGTCCCCGCCCCCATGATACAGGACTGGTCACCCTGCTAAGTCAGGACCTGAGCGAATTTGCCCTGCATGCGCGGGCCATTCTAGATCTGCCCATCCCTGGAATTCGCCAGCTGGGAGCCTGCGCCAGCCATGCCCTGGTGTTCGAAGGAGAGAGCCAGAAACCCAGGTTTACGGGCCTGGACAAAGCCCTGGTCGATTCGGATGTTCAACTTCGACTCTTCGGAAAACCAGAGATTCATGGACACCGCCGCATGGGCGTGGTTCTGGCTAGAGGCGCCACCATTCAGGAGGCCCGGGATAAAGCTACCGCTGCGGCCAACTCTATAGAAATGCTGGAATAGAGCGGAACTCGCAATCCATAGGATCGCATAACGCCACCATGGAATCCGGTGGATACCAGGGGCAGGATTTGCGGCTCAGTAAGAATGCGCATTGAGAACTGATAACAACTATAGAACTATCGCCCCTGAATGTCCGGGAACAGAGCCCATTGAAAAAGATGAACCAGGATCAAACACAAAAGCTGGATGGGATATTTGAATCAACTGTCCGTAGCAAGAAGATTCAAAGCGCCAGTCTGCGAATAGAATCAGGAGACGGTTCCTTCGTTTGGACCGGCACCTATGGTTGCACCGCTGCCCGGGGGACTCCCATCAAAACAGACACTCCCTACTTTACTGCCAGCGCCACCAAGACCTTTACGGCGGTGGCCATCCTCATGCTTCATGAAAGGGGAAAACTCGAAATCGCGGATTCCTTCGTAGAGTATCTTCCTCAGCTAAACCTGGAAAACCTGCATCGCTGGAAGGGCCAGGATCGAACCCGGGAGATTCGCATCTTTCAGCTCCTGGACCATACGTCCGGGCTACCAGACTATTTCGAACAGGGCGGTACCGGTAGTAGTTCTCTGCTCCGCAGTATTCTGGATGATGGAGACAGAGACTGGGATCTCGATTTCGTACTGGAACGCACTCGAGAAATGAAGCCGCCCTTCCCACCAGCTCCGGATGAGGGTAATGGACGAGCCCATTACTCGGACACCAACTATCAACTGCTGGGAGCTATTCTGGAATCGGTAACCGGTAGCTCTATGGAACAGGCATTAAGCGAATTGATATTTCAACCTCTGGGATTGAAGAATACTTACCTTTACGGGAGAGATCATACTTCNCTGGACAGACCGCAGCCAGCGCAGTTCCTNTTTAAGGATCGGTGGCTGGATATTCCCCGGGCCATGGAGTCCTTTCGCACAGACGGCTCCCTGGTATCGGTTCCCCAGGAGCAGATTCACTTTTTGCGCGCATTGATGCAGGGGCAGCTAGTGAGCGACAGAACGCTTCAGAGCATGCAGCACTGGAACTCGCTCTTCTTTCCTTTCAAGTACGGGTATGGGTTGATGTTATATCAACTTCCCCGGATCTTTTCCCCTTTCAAGCCGCTTCCGGGATTCATTGGTCATTCCGGTGCATCCGGAGCCATCAACTACTATTGCGCCGACCTGGATCTCTACGTTGCAGGAACCGTAAATCAGCTTGCGTATCGATCCCTGGCATTTCAATGGATGTCCAGGATCTCCTCAGTGCTTTCGTAGACTATGCAGCTTTTCGCTCTACCACGACAATGGCCACATCGTCCTCAAAAACTGAGCTTCGAGCCCACTGGGACATATCATCCAGGAGATAATGGCTGCAGGCCTCAGCACCCGGCGGGGCCTCTTTTAGAGCTTCGCTCATTCTACGTGCATTGTAGAACTCCCCTTCCGGGTTTCGACATTCGCTCAGTCCATCCGTGTACAGAACAATGCGATCTCCAGGTAGAAAGGGCATTTCCACCATGCGGTACCCTCGAAAAGGCAACGCCGCCATCAAATGACCTCTTGGTCGAATCCATTCCACTTCCTTTCGCTCCGCCGAAACGAAAGCCAGCGGGGGATGCCCGGCAGATGCATACCTAAAAATTCCCTGATCCGTATCCACATAAAGAGCACCGGCTGTAATGAACTGGCTCTGAAGCTTGTCCACCAGAGAAACTCGGGTTAGTTCCAGCAATCGCTCCGGACGATCCGCAAGACTGGTATGTTCGGAGAATGCAATCTTTGCCATACTGACCCCCAGGGCAGCGGGAAGACCATGCCCGGAAACATCAGCAATCATGATGCCCACCTGCCTGCTATCGATCCGTATGAAATCGTAATAATCTCCTCCAAGGCTGGCCTGAGAAATATAGGCCACCGAAAGATCCAGCCCTTCAATTTCCGGTGGATCTGCCGGCAGGAGNGATTGATGCAATCGACGAGCTGTTTCCAGCTCTTCGTTGACTATAGCGTAGCGCACATTCTCCTCTCGCATCAATCCGTAGCGCCTGATCACGACAAGCCCAAGGGCACATACAAAAGCAAAAAGACTGTAATGCGTATTCAAACGAAGATCCGGAAGCAACCCCATGTCCATAAACATTACAAGAGCGGCGTTAATGCCATAGATGGAAAAACCTGCCAGTATGATTCTGGCATCGATATTTCCCCGAATGGCCCTGCGAATTTCAAGATATGAAATGATGACAATNAACAAAAGNGCGAAAGCNCGAAANGGNANCGAAACCATNACGCCAATCAAATCAAAAGACATGTAGACGAAGTAGACNCCTGAAACCAGNATCTGGATGCGAAACAGATAGGTCATCACCAGNCGCTCGACTCCAGTATAGATGCTGCGAAAGAATGCAAGGATGGAGGGAATAAGAATAAACAGAGCTACCCAGCTTGTATAGTGCCAGAACAACATGTTTCCATAGACATACTGCGGGTATAGAGAATCAGCCAGGGCCCTGTACCCTTCGGTCAGACAGACCAGCGCGAAGGCCAGGTGAGTCCAGCTTTCTCGCGTCCGAAGAAAATGAAGAAATGAGAAAGCGCCGATTACAAGTAAAGCGCCGGCAAAAGCCAGAAGCTCCACATTGGAAAGCAGTAACCATTCAATAAGGTCTGCACGATCGTCCAGCACAACGCGATGATAGATACCAATATCCGGATAGTTGGAGTACACCCGCAGGTAGAGATATTTTCCCTGGAGATCCTGTGGCAATGGTATAATATGAAAGGGCCATCCTTCGAACCGTGGTTTCTCCACATTTAGATTCCCATACTTATAAACCAGCTCTCCGTCGATATAGGCTTCGAAGATCAAGTCCACGCTGTATATATACAGCGCCGGATCCCTCCATTGTCCATCTGGCAGGGCCACTCGTTGCCAGACAATATCGTGGCCTTCTCGCCCCGTTGGCTGCCCGGGAAAAGGAAGCGGGCTCCATCCTTCCTTTCCCTGATTCCCGGGATCATAGATTTTTCCGGGATGCGCACCGTGGGTGCCGGACCTTGCATTGTCGGCGGAGACGTCACCGGACTCTCTGGTATCATAGGTTGCAGGAGAATCCGGGGCCCGGTATGGTTGCAGATAGGTAAACTTTCCTTCATCGTTGCGAGGGGAATCGCCCCATCGATACTCCCAGGTAGTTTCCAGTCGCACTCCGTCTCCTGGTAGTAGCTGGTCTTCTTCTGTAGGCAGGTCACGGCCGCAGGATAATAGCGAAACCACCAGGACCATTAAGAAAGTATTTCGAAGATATCTAGACAGCATGCCAGAAACTCGATCAGACTATCCTCCATGCGTTCTGCCGCAATTCCTTTTTTCAACGGAGGGCGGCCTTAAATCTACTTTACGCTCTCTCTATTATGAGAGCATTCTTGCCCGAGATTATATAGAGGAAGTATTGTCATTACGGAAGCTGGCAATCGCTACCAAGGAGAAAGAATGAGTCATTTCCAGACGCTGGATGTTTTTACAGAGCAGCCATTCGGCGGCAATCCCCTGGCCGTGTTTACAGATGCCCGATCTATTCCAGAGAATAGCTATCAGAGCATTGCGCGCGAAATGAATCTTTCGGAAACCGTCTTTGTATTGCCTCCGGATGATCCGCAATGTAAATATCGTTTTCGTATCTTTACTCCCGTACGGGAACTGGACTTCGCGGGTCATCCAGTAGTGGGAAGTGCCTGTGCTCTGGCGGCGGAGCAAACCCAGGAACAAATCTCCTTCAAAGTCCAATTGAATGCTGGCATAACAACGATTGACCTGGCTCGGAAGGGCCATTTCTGGAAAGCCCGCTTCCAGGTACCTCGATTACCAGAATCCGGCCCAGCGGCACCTTCGGTGGAGATCCTGGAGAAAGCTCTGGGGCTCAAATCCGGAGACATCCACCTGGGTACTTCGCCCATCGCCTTTAGCTGCGGCGCTCCCATTCTCTTTCTGGAACTAGCAAGCAGAGATGCGTTAAGCCGCTGTAAGATAGACCTCAGCCTCTATGAAATGCACCTGGCCAATTACTGGGCCCCCGAGGTTATGCCTTTCGTAATTGAAGGCCAGGAAATCCACTGTCGGATGTTTGCTCCGGCGCTTGGCATTCCGGAAGACCCGGCCACCGGCGGAGCTGCGGCCGCCATCACCGGTTTTCTCATTCACAAATTTCACCATGAATTGCCACAGGAAGGGGACTGGCCCTGGCGTATTCACCAGGGCTATGAAATGGGCCGACCTTCTTTGATCGAGCTGACTATGAATATGAAACAGGGAAAACTTAATGGCATCCAGATTGCAGGACACAGCGTCCCCATGAGCCGAGGACAAATATTAGCTTTCGATTCCTGAAGTTAAAGGGAGTATCCTTGCGCGCCAGAAGAAAAAATCAAATCAGCTCAGGCTGCTAGTCCAGGATCTCGAGGGAAATCGCGTAGTCCTTATACTGGGAGAGTACCCAAGGTATCGCATGGATGGTGCTATCTATCCGTCTTTCGCAGATACTCTTTTCCTTCCGGAAAGCTTAGAGGGAAACCATGACGCGTCTCCCATTCGGTCCAGAAGCGAATCTCTTCTTCCGGGTTCTCGGGACGGGAACGCCAGCGCTTGTGCAACCAGTAATAATCCGCCGGATGTTCCATGACTTTCTCTTCCAGCTTCTTCACCCAGCGATATGTAAAATGACGCTCCCATTCCCGGGGATCCTGATCTGGATCAACATCCGGCCTTTCAAAAGGTTCCATTTTAAAGTGCAGCCGCCCCTGCTGATCATGATACGAGTAACAGAAAATGACCGGAGCATCGGTCTTTCTGGCAAACAGCGCAGGTCCCTGAAATGTGGAGGCCAGGCGACCCATGAAGGGATAGAACGGGCCATCCTTACCTGCATCCTGATCGGAAATGAAAGCGACGATGGCCTTGTTCTTCAGCAAGCGAAAGGTCACTCTAGGACTTTCATCGGTATACACTAATTTTATGTTCTGTGATCCACGAATCCTTTCAATCCAGGCGTTTGCCCAGGGGTTGCTCTGCCTTTTCGCAAAGACAAAAAGCTCCTTTTCGGTCACCCGAGTGATTGAAACCCCCTTCCATTCCCAGCTACCCAGGTGTCCCAATACCAGAATTCCTCCATCCCTGGCAAGCTGTCGATGGGTGTCTGCATCCGGCTCCTGGACAATCCATCGATCGATAAATTCCCGTTTCATTCGCGGTTCCTGATAGAACTCACAGGTCATACGAGCCAGGATCTTCAGGTTTTCTTTTACAATTGCCTTTACTTCATGAGGCTTCCGGTCCGGGAAGCTGGCCGCGACGTTTCCATAAACCCGGTCCTTCACATTGCTGGAAACCATTCCCATAAGCAGGGTTAGCCTTTCCATGAACCAGACTCTTAGACGAAAAGGCAGGAGCATAAAAAGGAAGAATACAATGCGAACTGTTGCATACTCCAGATACTTGAAGAACCCGCCTTTTATCTTTTTCTTCCGCTGCATGACTGTCCAGATGTCGTTCGTAAGACAATGGGTCAACGCTAAATGAATTCTAGAATCTGGCTGCCGCAATTGCTGGACAGATCACGGACAGCTAAATACTTGAAGCAATATGGATGCCGAGGAATCGAGCTTCTCCAATGATTCTGGACGATTGAGAATCCTGGATTTTAGCTTCAGGCAGTCTCCTCAGCCTATGATCATCTGCGATTCCATGCTCATGATCCACGCCATGAATCCCGCAGCCGCGGCCCTCTTCTCCGTTAGCGATATTCCGTTTGAAGGAAGAAAGATCGCTGAAACGCTACCCGCCCTGACCTCCGGAGCTCAGGCTTTGATCCAGCAATGCCTTGAAAAGCAGACTACAAGAAACCATCTGGATCTTGAATTGCAATTGCACGATGGTAGCTGCAGAAGGCTACAGATAGCTGCAATGCGAATCCCTCATCCGAAAGCGCATCTGCCCCTTTTCCAGTTTTACCTTTCGGACGCTTCCCATTTTCCTTCCAGCCACGCACTGGAAGAACTCAAGAAATCGGATCAGATGATGGATCAGATCTCGGCCAGTATGCCAGTAGTCCTTTACATGTTTGACCTTCAACGGGGCCAGAACCAATACTTGAACAATCAGTTTGAAAGGATCCTGGGCTGGAATCACGAGAAGCATGGGCCCATTACTATGGACTATTTTTCCGAGAACCTGCACCCGGATGATGCCAGAAAATTCCCGAACTGGGCAGCTCGATGGAACGATGCAAAGGATGGAGAGGTCCACGAAACCAGATACCGACTGAGAGATACATCCGGAAGGTATCACTGGTTTCAGACCTATGACACGGTATTCAGTCGCTCAGAGGATGGCCGGGTGAAAGAGATCATTGGGTCGGCCATCGAAATCACAGAGCTTCAGGAGGCTCGAATCGCTCTGGAAAATGAACGCGGACGGTTAGAAGCCATCGCCAGCCAGGCTCCCATTGTAGTACTGGAATGCGATGAAGATGGCATCATTCAGTATCTGAATCGGCCGCAGCTGCAGTTCGGGCTGAAACAATCCGATGTGATCGGCCATTCGCTCTTTGATTACGTGGAAGAAGGGCACCATCTACAACTCAGAGACAGCATGGATCGAGCAATCAGTGGAGAACAGGATGTCCAGGTTGAGATACAGACCCGGGTGGGAAACAAAAACCAGTGGGCCCTTTTGAATATCGCACCCATTGTTCATGGAAACTCTCAAAATGCGGAGCGACATCTCATAATTGTAGGCCAGGAAATCTCCACTCGCAAGCAAATGGAAATGCGCCTGGAAGAGCTTTCGCTCAGGGCCGAAACAGCCAGTAGATCCAAAACCGAATTTTTCGTAGGACTGAGCCATGATATTCGCACTCCCATGAACTCTATAATGGGCATTGCGGATCTTCTTCTTGACACAGATCTGAATGCAAACCAGCGAAAGATGGCTGAGATCCTACGGGATTCTTCCGATGCCCTGGCAGGATTGCTGGAAAGGACGCTGCAGTTATCGCGTGTGGAAATGGGTCTCATGGGACCGCTGGCAAAAACTGACTTTTCCATCGCAGGTGCGATTCGCAAAACTCTTTCTCTGTTTCACTCGGATGCAGAATCCAGAAATCTAAGTCTGGAATCGCACATCGCAGCCGAATTGCCCTCTCTGGTTCGCAGCTCGGAATCTGCCTTCCTGCAACTGCTGGTAAATCTTGTGGGGAACGCTGTTAGATATACAGAAGCAGGAACCATCGAAGTAAACCTGGAAAAAGCCAGAAGACTTCCCGCGAAACTCAACGGAAGCGAAAAGGACTTTCTAATCGCAGAGATCACAGACACAGGTCCTGGAATACCGGCAGATGAGCTGCCCCACGTGTTCGAGATGTTTTATCAGGGGAGTCGGGCACGAAACAACAGCAGCAGTTCCGGCATAGGCCTCAGTGGATGCAAGCGACTGATCGATGCGGTAGACGGCGATATAGAAATCATAAGTCCTGTGCCGCAAAAGAAAGCCGGTACCAAGGTGCGTTTCTATTTCCCATATACTGAGGCGGAAGCCCCGGGAGAGGCCGCAGAAAGCGATGATCAGCCTTTCCGGGCAGGAAGAGTTCTATTAGTAGAAGACAATACGCTAAATCAATTTGTAGCTGCCAGGATGCTGGAGAATGCAGGCCTGGTTCATTCCCTGGCAGTGGATATAGCGCAGGCAATGCAACTTCTTCAAAAGGAGTCCTTTGATCTTGTTCTGCTGGACCTGGGATTGCCAGATGGAGACGGTAGAACTGTTGCCCGGTGGATGCGAAGCCGCAAAATCCAGACTCCTATTATTGCTGTAACCGCGGCGGCATTCGAAGAAGAAAAACAAAGTGCACTGCAAGCAGGGATGAATGATTTTCTCGCAAAGCCTATCGATCAACGGTCGTTGCGCAGAATGCTGGAAAAGCATTTATCCCATCTGCGATAACCCTTCCAGAAGAAAAGGTACCGGAAATTCAGGATCTGCTTGACCCATATCGTGGAATCATTAGAGTCCGGCCAGAATTTCTGCTGGAGGAAAATGCATGAAGGATATTGTACAGGATCCTATTAAAGTATTGCTATTAACATTCGTAACATGTGGAATTTACGGTCTGATCTGGATTTACCAGGTATCGGCTGCCCTGTCCCAGGAACTGCCGGAGGAAGGAATCAATCCAGGAATGATACTGGTTCTGTTTTTTGTTACCTGTGGTATCTATCCACTTATCTGGTACTACAAGATGGGTGAATGGCTGCCAAAAGTCGGACAGAAGTATGGCAAAACCATAGAAAATGAAGGAACTCTTCTACTTTTACTGGGAATCTTCTTTTCCCCGGCAGCTCTATATATTATTCAGGAACGTATCAATCAGATCGCTTCCTGATTTCGGCAAGGCCGCAAAGAGGGAACTCTTTGCGGCTCCTGCATCCACTCGACTTTCATCACTCGTCTTCTTTTTCCACCACTTCTGTTCCACAACGTTAATTCATTGACCACGAAGCCTGGTTGACCTAAATCTATATTCCAGAAACCGGCCGGCCCAGCAGATTCGGGCCCCGGAGCAGAACCCCGCCTGAATAAAATCAGGCGAATCCCGCGAGGCGAATTCATGGATAAGAGCATACTGTTTAAAGTCAGACCGGACGGAGCCAGAGCCCGATGGTCCAATTTAGCCCGACTCATTGGTTTGCTGGGCATCCTTCTGGTAGCCATTGCCCGAGTTCTAGAAGCTCAGGACCTGGAAATCGTAGCTGCAATATTGAACTATCCAGGAATGCTCCTGTCATTGGCCAACCTGGTCTGGATCTATCTGTTACCATCTCTGTTCATGCTCATTCTTTACAGCATGTCCTTCTCTGTCCTTTGCCTGGTAAACTTCCTGCACATACTAATTCTACAAAGGAACAACGATGAGCTGGTCTATTTTATGACCAAGTTTCTAAATATGCGTACCCGTGTGGGGCTTTTCATTCTGGGGCTGACGAACAGGGTACCGCACGTAGATCTGTATTCCAGCGATCCGGGTACCGGCTTTGGGCTTCGATTCAAGAACTCCCGCGAAATGCCAGTGCAATGGATCCTTTTGCGCCTGGCCATTCTGGTAGGAGCTGGAGTGCTATTCTTTCTTCTGAGTCTGGCCATAAAGCATATCCCCTACTCTGGAATCGTCTTGGCAGTGCTGGCTGGCATTGTGGTTGGTGCCCTGGCCATCATTCTTCTTGTGATCTGGCTTCATAATGCGATTACAGGTAAATATCTGTTCTCCCTGCTTGATCTGCACCTGCGAATCATGCGTCTGGACCTGACAATAACATCCTATTTTAGCTTCGTAACAAATGAAATCTCAGAATTCAAGGGCTGCTTTCGCTCGGTCCTGGAAGAGAGTGTACCGGACAATGCAGGCGGGACATGGATCAATGCGAATGATTCCAGACGACTGGATATTAATCTGATTGCTCTGGTGGTACTGATTGGAAGCACCCAGGGATTGTATCTTTTCATCTGGCTGGCAAGAACAGCAAAGGTGATGGGGGATGATCCATTTACAATTATCTCTGTAACGATTCTGGGCAGCTTACTTCCACTCTCTGTCATCTTCTCTCGATATTATCGCAGACTGGAAAAGAAAACAGGGAACGACCCAAGCTGGATTCTAGAGTTATTAATGATAATACCGCTGTTAAACCTGGTTGTGGGCACCTTTACCATTCAATACATCCTGAACCTGGGTAAAAAATCCACAGCAGGATAGATTCAATGCATTCGGATCAGTTCAGGAAGTGAAATCATCTTCCTTCCGGACTGATTCGCATTCTGATCCCGGTGGCCGCGATGCCACAGAAGAAGCCATGTCCCATGCGACGCTGTAACACTTAATCGATGACGAAGCCGTTGGGTCCTGTCTATGCGCTGTATTTTTCGGACTTTCCCGGTTTTGTCCCGGAAGAAAACTAAAAACCATTGACAGATGCCCCGCATTGGCCTGGAATCTGCCTCTGTGCGAAGGCTCAATTCGCCAATAATAGCTGCCCTCTGGCAGCTGGAGGAATAACCCATGAAACTAGATCTAATGGAAACCATCCAGAACGGTATCCAACGCGGATTAAAAAACGCCCCGGCCCTCATTGTGAATGGCATCCTCTGGGCTTTAACTGCCTGGATTCCATACCTGAATGCGGGAACTACTATCGGGATGGCTAACTTGCCGGCCAAGATGGCGAGCGATGAAAATCTGTCCATGACTGAAATCTTTAACCCGGACTACAGAAAGCACTTTGGCGAATTCTTTATTACCGTGGGATTGTTCAGCATGGGCGTCATGCCAGCTTTCTTTCTGGTTTTCTTTCCCGGATATGTCCTCTCCATTGCCTGGAGTCTTGCGGTACTTCTAGTGCTGGATCAGAAACTGGAACCACTGGCTGCTCTGAGAAAGAGTAATGAATTAACCTACGGAAACAAGTGGATAATCTACTTTGCGAAGGCTTTACCCTCCATTGCAATTTTCCTGGTCGTGGGCATTGGCTTTGCCATAAACGATTTTCTCGGCGGATTCCTTCTCTTGATTGCCGCCATAGCTCTCACGCCAATCAACCTGGGAATCTCTGCAGAGATCTATAAGAAACTGGCCAAGAGCTAAGATAAACATCATCTGAATGGATGGGGAGACCGGATTCCTGCTGAATTCAAGTTTCCCTTCCGATCTGCGAAAAGGCGTCCCGGAGGCGCCTTTTTTCTTTTTCGGGCCCCGTGGGAGGAATGTCACAGTTAAGGATTCTCGGCCTGAAAGAGGTTGCACATGAATCGGCCGACTCCAGAATCCAGAGCTGGAGTATGGACTCCGGCCCTTCAATATAATTAGCAAGCAGGATGACTATGAAAAGCAAACTCTCAATTCCAGGCATCATCGGAAGCGTAGTAGTTCTAGGGGGTGCACTGCTCTACACCCAGTTTAAATCCGAAAACTATACGTTGCCCGCTGAGTGGGAAGCAGCTGCCAACGAATCAGTGCAGTACTCCTATGTTTACAAACTACCGGACCGCAAGGGCGGCTACAAAGTAGTAGACTGCTACACGGTGCAGCCCTTCCGAAATCAGCAGGGCGCAACCGTAGAGCCAGGATGCATCGCCAAATACAAGCTGGAAGCCATCTGCCAGAAGGCAAGTTGCACAGAAGTAAGTAGATAACCGATTTCCTGAGGGAAGGATCGAATCCTACTGATAGCAGGCACGGCGCCGGGTCCAAGTAGCGGTAGATTTTGCTCAGGCCAGCCACTACGCCGGGGTCAGGAAAAGGCAGACCCCGCTCCGACCAGGCACTGCTCCAGGTCCAGGTCCGCCGAGGTGGTAAGCCGGATGTTCCTTCAGGCCTCCTCCGATTCTACTTGCATTTCTGACGCCCGGGATTGAATCTTTGTGCCCATGAGCAATTTTGTAATGTCCATCGATCAAGGAACCACCGGTTCCCGCGTTTTCTGTTTCGATACCTCCGGCAACGTAATCGCCAGCTCCTATCGAGAGTTCACTCAGCATTTTCCCAAACCCGGCTGGGTGGAACATGATGCAGACGAAATATGGTCCGGTGTGGAAGCTCTCATCGGCGAAACCCTGGAAAAGGGCAAGCTGCAGGCCGCCAACTGCCAGGCCATTGGTATCACCAATCAGAGAGAAACGGTGGTAGTCTGGGACCGATCCACTGGAAAGCCCATTCACAATGCGATTGTCTGGCAATGCCGAAGGACATCCAGCATTTGCCAGGGACTCAAGGAAAAGGGATATGAAGCTGCTATTCGCAAGAAGACGGGACTGGTAATTGATGCCTATTTCTCCGGTACAAAAATCGCCTGGATTCTGGACCATGTGGATGGCGCTCGAGCTCGAGCTGAAAAAGGCGAGCTATGCGCCGGTACCATCGATTGCTGGCTACTTTACAAACTCACCGGTGAATTCAAAACCGAGTACACCAATGCATCGAGAACGCTGCTCTATAACATAGAAGAAAAGAAGTGGGATGATGATCTATGTCGCTTGATCGAGGTACCCAAGGCCCTGTTACCGGAAGTTCATCCCAGCCGGGCGGATTTTGGCAAGACCAGAGGGCTCAAATCATTACCGGATGGAGTGCCCGTATGTGCCATGCTGGGCGATCAGCAGGCCGCGCTCTTCGGCCAGGTTTGTGTGAACCCCGGGGAGGCCAAGAATACGTATGGAACAGGCTGCTTTCTTCTATTTAATACTGGTGACCAATTTCTGATCAGCAAACAGGGCCTCCTTACTACCCTGGCTGTGGATGGTAAAGGTGGTGTATGCTATGCCCTGGAAGGGGCCGTATTTATTGCCGGGGCCGTGGTTCAATGGCTACGAGACTATGCTCGATTCTTTGCCAAGGCACCGGACACCGAAGGCCTGATCGAAAACATTAAAGACGAAGAAGACGATGTAGTCTTTGTTCCTGCCTTCAGCGGGCTTGGCGCCCCCCACTGGGATATGAATGCCAGAGGGGCCATCTTTGGCCTGACACGAGATACAGATCCGGCCCGAATCACTAGGGCGGCTCTCAAATCCATCGCGTTTCAGTCTTTCGATCTGGTACGCGCCATGGAAAAGGATACAGGACAGGACCTTCCCTTTCTTCGCGCAGACGGTGGAGCCACCGCCAACAACTATCTCATGCAGTTCCAGGCGGACATATTGAACAAGCCGGTGGAACGACCGGCCAATGTAGATACTACGGCGCTGGGCTCCGCATATCTGGCGGGCATCCACGCTGGCATCTGGAAGGATTCCAGTGATTTGCTGAAGCTGATGGGGGACAAGACGGTATTTAAGCCTGCCATGGATGAAGACAGGCGAAAGCGGGAAATCCATTATTGGAACAAAGCCATTGGTCGTGTCAAGGATTGGGCCGAGTAATAGATTAGAACAGGATTCCTGCGCTATTAACATATTAGCAGAGTTCTGGTCAAACCACTACGTGCGGTGGCTTTTCGAATTTTGGTTATCGGGGTTCGCTGATCACAATGATATCCGAGAATGCTAGATGAGTTTCCATTTGGCTAAGGCGGGCAGGTCTGGAGCTAGTTCCATATTTCTACCCCCGGTCAGGAATGTGCCGTTCAGGGACGATCACCGTACGCCCGGCCTATCGAAACTTAAAGGGCATGGAGCTGGATCGGTTCTCCTTCTGCATGTCCGAAATTTCGCGGTTCCTGGCTTCCTTCTTTCGCACTGTAGCCTCGTCCTGACTTAGAGGTAGCGCGATCGAGAAACAGGTACCATGGTCTTCTCCGGATCTACTTCGCACCCCAATGGAGCCTCCATGCTCTTCTACAATTCGACGAACGATGCTAAGACCCAGGCCGCTACCTTCGCCCTGATCTTTCGTAGTAAAAAATGGATCCCAGATTTTTTCCACATGATCGGCAGGAATGCCAGGACCATTGTCCTCTATCGTAACGATGACAGCCGGACCCGAAAGATCGCCAACGAGAGCCGTTACAATACCCGGCTGTCGTGCATGACTATCTTGCATTTCCTGAACCGGTTGCTCTGAGTAGTGCGATGCCACGGTAATTCGGGCCCCGGCCTGACCCTGCATTGCCTGCCAGGCATTGGTAAGCAAATTGGTCCATACCTGATTGAGTTCATCGGCATCGCATTGTATTTCTGGAGTTTCGTTCAGGTTTCGTATTACTTCCAGCTGTCCCTTCCAGACCGATGAAAGTATAATCAAGGTATTGCTCAACCCCTCCTCTACATGGGCCGCGCCAAATGTCTTTTGCCCCGGATGGGAATAGCTTTTTAGCGCGCGAACTATTCGAACGATGCTTTCGATGGATCCCTGAATGTTGCTGAGGTTCTTTCCTGTAGAGGATACCAGTCGTAGAAATTCATAGAGTATTTCGGCTCCGGCCTGGTTCCTTTCCAGTACAGAATCGAAGCCATCCAGAATCGCCTTCATCTCTGGAGATTCCAGGTCTTCGCCTGTCTCATAAAATCCCATTTCGACAAGATGGCTCACCAATTTCTGAACATCGGTGCCGGGCCAACGATTCTGCAGAGTTTGCTGCAGTTCTCTTTTCTTTTTGAATGCGCCAGAAACGTGCAATCGCTTCCTTGATTGTTCCAGAGAAATGTGGAGTAATCCTCGCAATCGCTCTTCGCCCAGTTCGCCAAGAAGCGAAGGAATATGATCCAGAACTCCGTCTAAATTCTGCTGCAGATTCATGGAGCCGCCGAAGATGACCCCGGCAGGCGTATTGATTTCATGTGCGATGCCTGCAATCATCACTCCAAGCATGGCCATTTTCTCAGATTGCACCAGGTGGGCCTGTGCTTCTTCCAGCTTTCGCGTACGTTCCTTCACCTTCTCTTCCAGATGTTCCAGGATCCCTTGCAGACGAGCATAGAGAATGGAATTACTCAATGCCATGGTCACAAGAGAACGAACCTCGCTCAGAGCATTCAAACGAGAAGCGCTCCAGTGAATGGAACCAGGTGGACCAATGAAGAGAATTCCCAGCAATGACTCATTCAATACCAGCGGAACTATTAGATCGGAGCCAGTCTCCTTGAAGAAGGTATCTCGCTGGGCTGCTACTTCAGGATGCAATCCGGACACCGGCCGGTCCCGAAGAATTATGGAGTCATGGTCGGCCATATGCATCAGAAATGGCTCAAAGACGCGCCAGCCATGGCGAACCCCTGGGATGTCCTTTTGCAGGGAAAAAGATCCCTCCCCTTCATCCCACAAATAGATTCCAACGTGCTGGGTTTCCAGATAATCCACCAGGAAATCTACCAGATCCTCGCAGACCTCTTCGGTGGACTTCAGCTGAATTAGAGCATATTTGAACTGGTCCAGACGCCTGCGGCCTACGCTCACAATCTGATCCGATCCCCGGCGACCGGTTTCATTTTTGACGGCTTTGATGGCACCATCCAGGGCGCCGGATGACACCGTTAGAATTAGATCCAGGAGTTTCAACAAATCAAATTTCGGATGACCTCTGTTGCTATTACAAGAACATTTCCCACTGCATGGCAGACCGGGACAAACAGGAAGCAAAGCCCTCCAATCAAAAGGAGGCCATTGTCAGCCGCATCTTTGGCGCTTATTACAGCATTCTGCCTGAGCCTCAAAGAGAGCCGGAGCTTCGCGCTGTGCTCCGGGGCCGCCTGAGACTGGAAAAGCAAGACAATCAGAGAAATCCACTGGCCGTGGGAGACCGGGTTCTGTTCAGCCAGGAAGAAGGCACTGAAGAAGCCATCATCGAGGAAATACTTCCCAGAGAGAGCTTCCTGGCCCGGTCATCCCCTTATGAGACTCACGTTCTGGCGGCTAACGTAGACCGTGCCATTGCTGTTTGTGCGTTAAAGGATCCCTCTTTGAGGCCCGGTTTCATCGATCGATTTCTCAGCGCCTGCGAAACAGGGAACGTAGAACCCCATCTTGCATTCACAAAGACGGATCTTTTGTCTGAAGAGACTGTACATTTCGCGTCCAGCATTGAATGCCTGGAATTGCTTCGGGATCTTGTGGACCCGGACAAGGAACCGGACCCTCCGCTGGAAGAAAGGGATAGTTTCACAGCGGAATCCTACGATTTTCTCACTGCTCTAAATTACCGCAGGCTTGGCTATCCCTGCTACTTTCTGGATCTGCTCACAGAAGAAACATCCCCGGACCTGGAAAGACTGCAGGAAGTCGTGATGGCAGGAACAACTCTTCTTACGGGCCATTCGGGAACGGGAAAATCCACATTGTTCAATCGACTGTTTGGTAGCGGCGCTCAGAAGACTTCCGATGTGAGCGAAAGCACTCGAAAAGGCCGGCATACAACTACCAATCCAATCTTGATGGTTTTACCGGATGGTGGTATGGTCATTGATACCCCGGGAATCAAGGAATGGGGAGTGGCCCATCTGGACAGAAAGGAGCTACTGGAATCCTTTCGCGAACTGGAAGAAGCCTCCGAGCAATGCAGATTCAGAAACTGCGATCATACAGAGGGATCTACAGATTGTGCCGTTCAGGAAATCCTGCAAGGTCAGGGAGAAGAAATCTTGTTTCCGGAAAGACAAAAGAGCCTGGATCAGATGCTGGAGTCCTTGAAGAGCCCGGATCGCGTGAGAAAAGGCGACTATATCAAGCCCACTGGCAGGATGAGAAACAAATGATAAGCTTGCGGGGAAAAAGGAACTATTTCCAGCCTTTCAATTCCGCGGTACGCTTCACCGATAATAGGATAGTGGGAAAAGCAGGCCTTCTTGCAATCGTCCTATTTCTGGCGCCTATTCTGAGCCTGCAGGCGGACTGCCCGGTCTATTACAATGGACGTTCTGCGCTTGAATTAAAAGGGAATTGGAAACTGTATAAGGGCCCCCTATCCGGAGGCCAGAATCCATCTCTCAATGATTCGCACTGGCAATCCATAAATCTACCGTTTACTTTCGATAGCAGCAATGCGAAGGGGTATCGCGGAGAGATCTGGCTGAGGTGCAGAATTGTTCTTACCGGACAGGCTCCAGAACATGCGGCGCTCTATCTGGGCCGCGTCCGCGATGCCGACCAGGTCTATTTTAACGGAGTCCCCATAGGAAGCACCGGAAAGCTACAGCCATTCAGCCCGGATGTAGAAAGCGATCGTATCTATTCCGTCCCTTTTGGTCTCTGGCAGGAAGAAAACATTGTAGCGATTCGTCTGTATGGAAGCACCGGGGGCGCCGGTATTCTAAATGAACCACGGGTGGCCCATCAAGGGGATCTACTGACTGAGAATATGCTGTCATCCAGAGTGGCTGCCGGCTTCAGTTTTCTATTTCTTTTCATTTCGCTATATTTCTTTTCTTTTGTCATCTTCACATCGAGAAAAAAGGAAAACCTGTTCCTCGGCCTTTTTACCCTTAGCCTTGGTTTTTATCATTTAATACGTTCCGGCTATAGATACGTAATCTTTGATGACTTCGTCTTTTCGTATCAGGTGGAGTTACTCTGCCTCTACATGCTACCGGTGCTTTTTCTAAACTTTTTTATCTCCTGGATTGAACGCGAAAGACCTATGGTACTCAAGTTACTGGAAGTCTTTTACGGAGCGCTGACACTGCTCACCATTGCCATTCCGTTTCTGGGGGAGAATCGATCGGTTTTCTGGTTCGACGTAACCATTTACTCCAATCTGGCAGGAGTCAGCATAGTTCTGGTTTACGGGATTTCGCTCTTCAAAAAAACCTATGGTCCACATCGAGATCGACTTCGATTCATAGGTATTGGTTTTATGTGTCTGATTCCGCCGGTGTTAAACGATATGCTTTCGACTCTGGGAGTGATCAGCACGCCCAGGATTCTGGTCTTTGCCTTTCCCATCTTTCTTGGTTTCATTGCTCTGCAGCTTTCCGACGGTATCATCCAGCTCAATGCAGCTGTAAAAGAACAGGAAAAAGAACTCAGGCAACTGGAGCGAAAGAAGACAGGAACGATTCTAAACATCTCACAGGAGTTTCAGCATCTCTTTGAAGGTATCAAACAGCTTCTGGGCTCGACTGCGGAAAAAAAATCTACCCGCACCCAGAACAAAAAGAATCGCGATCTGGAATGCCATCTGACGAACCTGGAAAACCTTATCCTGGACAGTCGCCTCTTGAGTCAGCTGGAAAACGATGAGTATCCAGATAAGAACGTGCGTTTTAATCTTCTGGATCAGATCAAGCTGGTGTCAGATCGGGCCATTCGTGCAACTCAGGCGAAGCAATCCCGTCTAATTGTACATTCCTCGGCGGACGAAATCATCTATCGCGGCGATCCGGAACTATTTCATGCGATGGTGTACCATCTTGTGGAGAATGCCCTGCTGTATTCTGAAAGCGATGTTGAGATTCGCCTGGTCAAGGATGACCGAGGAATCACAGTTAATGTTCGGGATGAAGGACCAGGGATTCCTGCAGAACAGCAAGAGCTAATATTTGAGCGATTTGTTCGAGGGACTGAAGACCAATCTGTGGCAGGTAGCGGCATTGGGTTGACCATAGTCGATGAAATTGCAGCGCGAATGGGAGCCAGTCTACGCCTGGATAGCGGCCCTGGATTCTATACCAGCATGGAAATCTTTATACCTCAGGCGGAGGCAGCATGATCGGTATACGAAGACTGCTTTTTGTCCTGGCCGGATTACTCCTGATCACCGGAAGTCTACAGGCTCGGACTGTGCTCGATCTATCCGGCTCATGGAAGGTAATTCCTTCCGGCAGAATGGAAGATCCCAATGATTCTGCCTGGCCTGTGGTTCAACTTCCCGGCAATCTGGCTCCTACACTCAAGGAAACCGGGAACATTATCTGGCTGAGAAAAGAGCTTACCGTGGAACCGGGACGATATAACCTTAGCTTTCTCACCGGTCCAATCTACGATCGTCTGGACGTCTATATAAACGGAATTCGCATAGGCGGAGGCCCGGACAGCCCGGGACGGCCGCTGGTAGTCACCATCCCCGGTAGTATTCTCAAGCCTGGCCTGAACTTCATATCATTGCGACTGGAGAGTTCGCGCAAAATATCCGCTGGAATTCTTCAGGGACCCATCACTGTTCAGAATACAGAAATTGCCCGGGAAGTATTCTGGAAATCTCAAATAACGAACTTCGTTTTCTCGCTGCTATTCTTCTCCTCCAGTATCTTCTTCATATTGCTACATTTTCGCGTCGAGGCAGGCCGAATCTACCTACCGTCCGGCCTGGGCTACGGAGTGCTTGCCCTGCACTTCATGTGCGAAAACGAAATCCTGCACTGGGTGCTTCCTTTACATGGAGTGCTGGAAATCACAGGCACTGTTTCTGGCATCTTAATTCCGGCCCTATTCTATCCTTTCGTTATTCGATTCTTTGGGATGGAAACTCCGAAGTATTATCGCACATACTGGTGGATTGTCATTGGCGTTTCCTTTGTTACTGCACTTCTGTATGCCCTGCGAATGCACTTCCTGGTGGAGATCGCAGAATTAACCTGGAAGCTGCTAAATATTCCGGTCTTTTTCTACGCGGCGTACATTACTTTCCGGGAGTTGACGAATAAACAATCCAGCGGTAGTTTTATTATCGCAGGTGGCTTCTTGATGTTTCTTATACATGGGCTGGTTTCCATTGTGAATCAGCAGTTCTGGCAACCGGGAGCCATTGAGTTGAGCTTCTTCTCGGTTGTAGCCCTTCTCCTTCCTGCAGTGATCATCGTGCTCAAACTTGTTAATCTGCAGAGAGACGTAGACCTGGGACAGGTAAAGATGGAATCCGTAAACGAACTACGCACTCGAATCTTCCATCATATTCATCTGGCGATCTCGCAACCAGTTCTTGAAATCACAGAGCAGGTCCGCAGTAAAATGAGTAATGGTTTTTCCAGGAAGGAAGCGACCGGAGTTCAGTTTCATTTAACGGAACTGGAAAAGAGTCTGGATGACGTATTGGAATTGAGCCGACTGGAAGTTATGGAAGAACCAGAAGCCCGGGTGCCTGTGAACGTAGGGGATTTCTTGAGCGCTGTATTGCCAACCAGCGGAGTAACCTGTACCGTTAAGGTTCACCCAAGTCTGGAATTGGAAAGCAGTCTGGACCTGGTTCACTCCGCCGTAATTCGCCTGGTAGATTTTCCGGGCTTCAAAACCTTCCGGCACATTGACCTGATCGTGACCTCGGACCTGGAAGAGAACTTGCACTTTCGCTTCCTCTTGCAGCACGACGATCGCAAGACCATGCGCAGGATGCAAAGAATCCTTACCGGAAAACTGCCTGACCTGGAGGGTTTGTGGATCCAGTGGGGAATTATTCAGGAGATTATTCGCATTCTTGACGGAACCCTGCATGTGCGAATTCTGAATCGAAAGTTTCTCTGCATCGATGTTAGACTGGATGCACATCTTCCGGCAGAAAAGCAGCTGGAACGCGAGAATGGCGGGCTAAAGGTAGTGAGCCTGGTGGAGCAGGACAAGGAGGCAGAAGCCCTGGCAAGAGCCGCAGCAGCAAGCGAAGACCGGACTCCCGAAGTTCAGTTTCATGCCAATATGTCTACATCGGAATTTGTTCTCTGGGTGAAGCAAAAGTTCAAAAAGACCGCATAATGCCGGAAAACTGGATATCGGTAACGCCCTCAATATGACATTTGTATATGGCCACCACGCGATTCTAAGACCCTGTTTTTTGGGCGCTCCAGCTATGGCACTTTCCTATCCCCTGTAGGCCATTCATAGACCTTGAAGCGCTGGCGCCGCAACAAAGGCAACTTCCTATCCCTGTTCGCGAATTATGGACCTGGAAGCGCTCGCGCTGTAACTACGGCAGCCCCTATCCACTGTATGCCATTCATAGATCTTGAAGCGCTGGCGCTGCAACTACGGCAGCTTCCCAGGGCCGATGTGCGATTCAGAGACTGGCGCTGGAGGAATTGCAGCACTCATTGCAGTCTCGGAAGAGAAAAGACTCAGGACTCCAGATCCTTACCCATCAGGGCGTAAATCTTGATCAAATAATGCCTGGTTACAGGAGGCACAAAATTCTGGAGCCGTTCCCAGGACAGGCAGCCGCCACAGAAGTAGGTTGAAGTCAGAATTCGAGAACGACCTGCATTGTAGGAAGCGAGCATTAAATCGATGGGATCCCTTTCTGTGCTTTTCTCCCAGCGACTCCAGAGCCAACGGTTGTACTGAATAGCTACAGCAATATGCCATCGCTCCTGATGGGACTCCAGGAGTAATTCGTTGTTGGACTGCGAAAAGGTTTCGGGCATAATTTGCATCAAGCCTACAGCTCCCTGCGGTCCCCTGGATGTATGCTTGAGTTCGGATTCTGCAATCGCCTGAGACTTGAACCAGCGCCAATCCATACCTGGACCGAAGAATCGTTTGGAGTACTTTCGAAAATAAGGATCGTATTTACTGTTCCAACGGTTTAGATCCACTGGGCGAGAAACCAGAGGATGCTCCGATGCATGGAGCACACTCAGGCGAATTTCCCGGTTCTTGAGTTCCGGATGGGCTGGAGAGTCCACGGAGCTCTGGCTGGATCGAGACTCATCACCGACGCAGCCCAGGCTACAGGCAGCCACCACCAGAATGGCCAACCAAAACGGGCGGACCACAGGTGCACGCTGAATCCAGGACGGGTGTTGCAAAGCTGTGTTCGCTTTTTGCATTTTTCAATCTTACTGATGCGAAGTCCAGGCTAAGCTCAAGGTCAATTTAAACTCAGTCCAATAATCAACCCATAGGCCAGACCCAATCCAACAATGGCCCCTCCCGTAGCAAGAGCCACCGCCTGATTTCCGTTACGTAAGGACCTGCGAATCCGGAAACCGAATGTCCAGTCGATCAATAGCATGGTCAGAATAATGCTGATCAGTCCCAGCAAACATCCGCCGGCTGCGTACAGAAAGTTTAATTGAATGATTTCCATAGAGTTACTACTGCTCTCTAAGAAGATAGGCATAGTCCCGCCCTCCGTCAAGAAAGGCCTTCCGGAGCCAGATCGTGAGAAGGGGTGAATTGTTTGCTTATCAGTCCTCTCTGCTTTTTCTGCTATGGCCGGGCAAGATGCTAATTACAGCGCCCGCTGGAGCAAGCCACGGGATATACAAATCTGAATTAAGAAATGCAAACCCGGTGCAGTGCGATGCCCTCATTGACTCCGGTAAAGGTAGCAGTGGCAAGTCTCAGGCTTGCTACTGCGCAGGCCTGACGACCAGAGATCCGCGGGAAAACTGATCCTCCGTAGCCCTCGGTCGATACCGGATTCTTCTGGAGCACCCAGCGGGTTTTTGATAGAAACATCAAAAAGGATTTGCCTGTGAACTTTCCTGGCAGGTTCTATGAATCATGGCCGATCAGGTAGAAATCCAATACAATGGCGGAAGCCTTTCCTTTCCTTTGATGACCGCTTCCGATGGCAGTCAGTTCTTCGATGTTCGTGAACTAAAAGAGAAAACAGGCCTTTCGGCCTACGATCCAGATCTACATAATACAGCCATCGCTCGTAGCGCCATCACCTGGATTGACTCCAGGTCGGGACGATTATTATACCGCGGCATCGATGTGGAGGACCTGGTGGAGCATTCCAGCTTTGTGGAAACCTCCTATTTGCTGAGCAAAGGGGAGCTCCCAACCCAGGCTGAGTTAGAGCAATATTCCCGATCCTTATCCAAGCATTCCATGATCCATGAGTCCATGCGGAACTTCTTCGACTCATTTCCAGGGAACGCGCATCCGCTGGCTATTCTGGCTACCATGGTAACGGCGCTGTCCAGCTACTATCCGCAAAGCTTCGAAGAGAACATTCAGAAAGGAATCGATGTAAGAACTCGATTGCTTGCGAAGGTAAGAACACTGGCCGCCTGGGCTTACAAAAAATCCGTGGGACAGCCCACCATTTATCCACGGGATGAATTGCCCTACTGTAAGAACTTTTTGAACATGATGTTTGCTGTGCCGGCTGAAGGTCATACGGTAACAGAAGCGGATGATCGGGTACTCAATCAAATCCTGATCCTCTACAGCGATCATGAGTACAATGTTGCCACCACTACCATGCGATTTGTGGCCTCCACTCGAGCCAATCTATTTGCATGCGTGAATGCCGGAATTATGACCCTCTGGGGTGCCCGGGAATCCGATGCCAATCTTCCGCCCATCGTTCTACTGCGCGAAATGATCCAGAACTCAGAAACTCCGGATCAGTACTTCGAGCGATTCATCAAAAAGGGAGAGCCGATTAGCTCCAATGGACTGGGCCATTCTGCCTATGGCCCGGAAGATCCCAGGGCTACCATCAGTCGCAGGATCTTTCATGAATACAGAAAGAACCATCCAGATGCCCTTAAGTCTCCACTCATTCGTAAAGCGCTGGAGGTGGAGGAGTATACCCTGGGGCATCCGTTCTTCAAGGAATTAAAGCTGTATCCTAACCTGGACTTCTATTCGGCCCTTATTTTTCATCTCCTGGGCATTCCATCCGAGATGAACAATGTAATTCGAGTCATCGGAAAGCTTTCCGGATGGTTGTCTCACTGGTTGGAGCAGCGTAATGAAACCGAAAGACGCAGCTTTCGCCCTCGTCAGGTATATACCGGCAAGATGCATCGAAGCTACGTGCCCATGGATCAAAGATAGCAAAGATAGATTCATGGGCCAGAGCTTCGAATGGGGAATTTGCAAAGCAAGCCCTGGAGGATATAGCAGGGGCCTTCGCTGCTTCAAGCCTGAGCTGAAAGGGGGAGCAAGCGAACCCGGATTCTGAAAAGGCTAATCCTCTCGCTTTTTCTTTCCTTTCCTGGCCTTCCTCCGCATCAGAGCATCAAGGAAGGGAATTCGGATACCCAGTTTACCCAGAGCAGTGGTTAAAATCACGGCAGCCAGACCCTCATCCAACCAACCGACCACAGGAAAAAAGTCCGTGGCT
>PBEB01000033.1 GCA_002717505.1 Leptospiraceae bacterium | reverse complement strand
TTGCTCTGGAAAACAGATATGACCACCGGTATGATCCCGAAGAAAGGAAGAGAGTTCACTGGCTTCTGGGCCCTTCAGTGCGCTGGAATGTGACAGAACGCTTTTCTATGTCGCTTGCCGCTCCCTATGCTATCCGGCAGGAAAGGGAAGAAGATTTTCAAATTCATTTCCGAGTCACTTACCGTTTTGGTTCCAGGTAACGATAATAAAACGAAGTGCTTTCTTTCGTTCCGGGTGAATCATAACCTGGATGAAATGGCTCAGTGAATTGCCAGAATACTGATGAGCAGCGCTGATTGTGCCCCGGTTCCGAATAACTGATGGAAAGAGGTACAAAAACAGCCTGGTTTTCGGTGCATGCAAAATTTTGATTGCCAGCATANCTGTAAGGGTTTAGTACAAATATCTTCGGAGGCCTTAAACAATGCCCGTAAACATGCAAATGACTGTAATTGGACCGACACTGAATATCGTCGGAGAAATCAACGCAGATGAGAAACTGATCATCGAAGGGAAGGTTTCAACTAAAGCCATTAATCTTCCTGGCCATTCCTTTACTGTAGGACTGGATGCTGTAGTGGAGGGCGATGTTAACTGCTCTACTGCCATCGTTTTGGGGCAGCTCAAAGGAAATGTAAAGGCCAGCAAAGAAATCTACATTGGCGAAAAGGGCACTGTAGATGGCGACATTGAAGCTCCTTACATCAAGCTGGAGCCCACTGCGAATCTAACTGGCCGCATGCGTCATTAATTCTATTGCTCGGAACGGTCGCTTGCGCGGCCGCTTCCAGGTAGCTTCCTGATTTCATGGATTATGTAGCATTTCAGATCCACCATGGAATGAACTCAGTATCCGACCTAACTTCCTCAATGCGAATGGCTCCTACCCGCCGGGCGGAGATTGGCCTACTCCAGATTGAACCTTTCGACTAATTGTTAGCTACGCTCAGTGTCTGTTCTCGTTTGCCANGGCTTTTGTGCCTTGAACCAGATCCTGGGATTCTTCCAGGTCCAACCAGTGCTGAATGATTCGCGCGGTTCGTGGATCCGGACAGTCAAATTCTACACCGATTTGATACATCTCTGATTGGCTTTCCTTGCGTTCATTGCAGATCATCGCATGAACTTTTATGGAAACGTTTTCCCGGGTAATCTCTAGCAGAAGGGATGTACCGTTGGTACCGATTGAGCAGTCTGGATTCACCAGCAGGCCGGCACCGGTGCGACTCAAATCTATAAGCTTTACCTCCTGTGAGCTCTCAGTTCGATTCCGGTCACCGGGTTTGGAATCATCCTTTCCTTTCCGGACAGATACAGAAATTGCAGAAAGGTTTCCTTTCCGGGAGAATCTACGATAGATCGGGGCCATTTGCCATGCCTCGCGAATGGCGGGCTGCATATAGAATTTTACCGGCTTATCTCCGATTTCGCGCACCATAACGCCCTGAAGGATTCCAAGGGTGAGAGAACGAATAATCCGAGCCAGTCGCCTGGATCTATGCTGCGACATATTGATGAAGGAGTTTAAGCCAAGAAAGGGTCTCAATAGCGAGCTTCTCCGGGACCTTTTTACGCCCAGGATCTCCGCTCCTTCCTGTCCCATTAGATAATAAAGATAGGTTTCCGGCAATCCACGCAACAATGGAGGAAGCTGGCGATTCACCATCTGCATGAGACTGGCTGTTAGCTCCTTTCCCTCTTTGCTGGGTCCCCATTGCCGCCGCTTGTACGCTTGAACACATCGATCCATGTCATCAAAATCTCTGGCCACCAGTTCGCGCTGCAGTCCAATCATCGAGCTCATCACGGCCCAGCAATGTACATAAGCTTCCTTTTCTTCTTCCTTCAGCTGGATTCCAAGTTTTTCAAGGCCTCGGATGGTTTCCGATCCAAACCCACCGGCTACCGCGGCGATGTNCTCCTGCGAAATTGGATCNCCGTAGGATGCAGGCCACTCCGGCCTCCGCTTNACAAAAAATCGGGCGGCCGCATGCATCAGTCTGACTTTCTGAATGCTGCGAATGGCCCTTCCTTCCGGCTCAAAGGCTCCAGGGGAGACTACGTCCAGTAAGAACTGAGCGGTTTCCGCCAGGCGCCTTCGNGTATGATCATACATGGTTCTCGTAAAGGAAAGGGCCAGAGCAGGTCGTGGGGCTGCATATCCTTCTGGNAGAACAAGGCAGAACAGGCTGAGCGTCATGGGCAGGCCATAACGAGAGAAGATATCCTGCGAATATCGCAATGTATCTGGGTTCGCGAAGTCAGGGAGAACCTCGGTAGTTTCAAAATAGGACTTCAGGATCGGAGGACATTCGGGTATGGGATCCGAATTCAGTTGAACTGCGTCCAGAACCGAATGCAGTCCATCGATCTGTCCCCTGGAGAGCAGCTCCTGGATTACGGCATCGGCCACCGGATCGCCCAATGCTTGCCATGAACTCATCGCGGAAGGATGCCATCGATTCATCTCCTGCTTCGCTTCTCTTTGTTTTTTGCCCATCACTTCCATGCTCGAAACACTCCATACTGCCATAAATTCGCGCGAAGCGCCAGATACTGGTCTCTGGCGGCCCTCAGGTTGCCGTTCAAAGGAGCCCGGCGCAACCCCAGGAAGGATGCGATTCGGGCAGCTGGAGAAAATAGTGTGGCATAGTTGTATAACTTTCTGGAGGACCTTTGCACACTGGAAGTTACGTCTCGAAAATCCATCTGACCAAACCCTGCATGCAGAGCCCGGGACTGCATCTCGCTCGGGCTCAATAGATCAGGCACGGCCCAACCATCCAGCCAGGAACGCATTAGCTTGCTTTCCGATTCGTCAAGAGCCTTGTTAGCTTCGAAGCCATCGGCAATAATGAGAATTCCTCCGGGCTTCAGGAGCCTGAAGGCTTCCCTGAGAAACAAAGATTTATTCCAGGAGTGACAGAAGCTTTCAATACACCAGATGACGGAGAAGGATTCATCAGGATGTGTTAAANCATGGTAATCACCATGTTCAAAGTCCACAAGGTGCTCCACCTGCTTGGTTCGGACCAATCGTCGAGCCCTTTGCAGCTGGTGATCGCATAAGGAAACGCCCCGGACCCGGCAGCCCAGGTTCTCTGCCAGGTAGATTGCGCTACCCCCAACGCCGCATCCTGCATCCAGGACTACATCCTGAGAGTGAATTCCGGCCATTCGCGCCAGCACTCCGTTTTCCCTTTCTAGAGCTTCGCTCAGATTTCTGGTTGATTCGGACCAGAAACCGTAATGTAGAGAATGGGAGCGGTGGAAGCTCCATAACAATCTGTAGTCCACTTGAGACTGCCGATAATACTTCTCAATTTCCTGAGAGCCATATCGTATCTCGCTTACTTCAGCATTTCTAACCTGTGTCGATTCCATGTTCCTTCCCTGAGGTTTAAGCATCTCCTGCTATGGACGCCAATGGGATCGGTTCGATATACCTGAGGCAATTCGAAACCATGTTGATTCTTCAGCACGACGTTCGAAAGGGCCCATTTGAACCTATCGCCTGGAAAGCTATGATCCGGGGTCCGGAAATGCTATAGATGCTTGGAGCAGTCCATCGTATTTCGAATTTGAAGGTTGAATGGAAGTAGTAGATTATAGAACGAGTCGCAATTGTGAGGTCAGCGCCCTTTTTCGGGCCGCCAGAGGCAGGCGGATTCCTCTATTTCATGTATTCCAAATAGGCTCTGGCAAACCTCTGTCCAATGATGACGTAACTTTCCGATGTAAAATGGACTGAATCCCTCAGAGCAAGCCCCCTGGTCTCGATCATAGAAACATTTCTCATTTGGATCCTGGACTGTGCATCCTGCACGGATTTCCAGTGAGTGTACACATCTGGCCTCCTGTGATCTCCGATCTGCGCGAAAATTACCGGTAAGCTTGGTANTTCAAGATCAGCGCGAATGTTGTCCACGAAATCTGCGAAGAGCAATCCCCACAGGGCTGGCTCTGAACGGTTGTAGCCGCGGCTTCCCTGGAGCTGAATTGCTAACCTCTCCCTCTGACCCGGCTTCGGCGCACCATCGGTTTGTACCAATGCGAGGTTCCGGCTTTTCAGATCCTGCAAAGTCATTCCTGCAGGAAGCGCCTGTGAATTCGAAGAATAATGAATACGGTTTCCAGGTCGTTTCTCGGGCTTTGAATGGTTTTCCGCAATTAATCTCGCGAAATCAATGTCCAGAGCATCCCATTCGCCCTGGAAAAATAGTATCGCTTTGAGTTTACCCATGCTTGCAGCCAGTTTCGCACGATAGAGACAGGAGCCATAAAGCGAGTCGCGACCCATCCTTCGTTCCCATTCAAACATGGTTGTGGCCCCCATCGCACAGGGAATGAGCCCCACAGCGATATTCGGGTAACGGTTACGCAATTCCCGGGCAAAGGAAAGGGATGGATCTATTCCTGTGCCCGTATCTCTGGAAACAGGATCTAGCTGATCATGCGAAGAGTCAACAGGCTGCTGTGCAATCTTCCATCGATAGTCGTTTCCGAAAAGGTAAACATTGGGATCAGCATCGTAAATGCTATCTGCACGTTCCTTTCCGCGACCTGACATATTGGATTGCCCTACCAGTATAAATAAATGCAATTTTTTCCTGTGCCCTGGTGCCACAGAGCTTTCGGATTCTTCAAGTCTGGTAATAGATAACTCTGGAGAATCTGAACTCGATAGGTGCTCCCCGGATGAGGATTGATTATGGTCGCCGTCGGGATTCGGGGCCGAGCAATGCAATGCGATTATCGGGGCAGATAAGAATAGAAGAGCAAGAATGATTGGACGCATGATGAATGCAATCTCCGGACTATTTAANATAACTCGACTGATGTACCGTTGCGATTTTCACAGTAGCTGTATCCATTCCTATCGTATATTCGGACTTTCCGGCAAGGGCTCCCAGGGTAATTCGTGGTAATTCTCTTCTATGTAATTCTTCACATCACCAATAATTGCATTGTAGCGATGGTAGTAGGGTTCGCCGGAAAGATAGAAGACCTTCTCACCGGACTCGTCGATGCGAACCGCAGGGACGGACCACATAGTCCAGGTTGTTCCTATTTCGCGAAAAGACCTTACCTCAACGTAATACTCTTCATAACTAACAAAGTGAACATAGGTCATATAGACTTTCGATCCATGGATAAGAAAAGGCTCAATATCGTCTCGAAACGCCGTTACGTTTTCATCCGTAGATATTAGCAGGGAATCGTGCATCCCAATGTATTGGATTAATTGTCCTGAGAGCGCGCCGTCCAGCGCCGCAATATGCATTATT
Source organism: Leptospiraceae bacterium (assembly GCA_002717505.1). Classification (GTDB taxonomy): domain Bacteria; phylum Spirochaetota; class Leptospiria; order Leptospirales; family Leptonemataceae; genus UBA3465. Next base: position 63,669 of record PBEB01000033.1, on the reverse strand, counting down.
TCAGAAACACTGCGATCCTTCTGGCGCAAAACCAACTCCACAACTCCATTCGCAATAGTGAAGGGTGAGACGCCGGTTTCTGCTAATTGACGGAGGTTGTCGATGCTGCTTAGAAGGCTTTCCAGGTTTACATCCTGTGCTTTTCGAATCCAATCGGATCTCCGTTCAAGGCTGGATTCCTGGATGGTGGGATGGGGAGTGCGACAACCAGAGAAGGTGAAGGAGGTCAGAGTCATTAGGACCAAAGCGGGCAACAACATAGCGGAGCCGAATTGGCTAACTTGTCTCATAAAACATAGGAAGGCGTTTTGTAAAACCTGTCAAGAACAGGGCGGACTGATGCCAGACAATTTNTGCANAGTGTCCAGTTCGCAGAATTGCCCGGAGGTTTTGACCGTTTTCGATCCAGGTGAGCTCACTGGCATGAATGAAGCGGTTATGGGGCGCTGAAATAGCATCCTCTGTAGATTTATCCGGATCTTTATAGAGCTTCTGAGCGAAAGCGGGCTCCATACTGGTGCTTTGCCCGGAAGAGTTGTGTTTCTAGGCATTCATGATCTTGCCCTCGGTGGCTCTCCTTTGTGCATCTGAATAGGGGAATTCGCAAAGGATTGAGTTAAAAATGGAAGCTGTTAAATTGTGGGATTATGAGCGAAAAGGAAAAGACCCTTCGATATAAAAAAGGCGACACAACTGTGGTCTGGCAGCCCCATCTTTGTCAGCATTCGGCGGTCTGTGTCAAAGGTTTGCCGAGAGTATTCAATCCGAAGGTCCGGCCATGGATCAATACGGAGGGCGCCGAGGAGCAGGCGATTCGAGATCAAGTAATCCAATGTCCATCTGGAGCACTTTCGCTGGAGTGAGGGAAATGGCAGCGAGGATGCATGTCAGAGTGGACTGCGTAAACAAAGTCTTCGGATCTGTCTGAATTCCCTGGAACACGGATGGTACGGCTGCGATAGCTACTTTGCTCTATCTTATTGAGGACCAGAAGCGGCATTAGCGTACCTGCGAATACTGCTAGTTTTTTCTCTCCGCAAAATACATTCAATGACGGTTCCGTATTGCTCCGAAGAAGCCGCTTTAAATTCTCCTGCAGGTCCAAAATAGTCCCTGCCGAAGATGACGGTCCCTTTCACATTTAACGAATAATTCAATTTGCTGTATACAGCGCGATCCTGGAGCCGCCTGGGGCGCACTTTCCCAATGGCCGGATAATTTCCTTTTTGAGANCGAACCACCAGGCGCTGAAGCCGAAGCCCTACTTTCGTTAATTGAAGTAAACAATGATAGCCGTCCCAGCAGGCCGTAGTCCAGAATTCCGGTTCGATTCCTACACTGCGAGGGTGGAATATTTCCTTTATCGATGGCTCGGTAAGTTCGTATACTAAGCCTTCGAAGAGTACTAGATTATCGATTTGTTGCGTCATTGTAGGTAATATACAATGACGCTGTGACTAAATATCGGACCCGCAAATAATATGCAATGTGCCCCTCGAAAAGTCGATTAGGATTCCAGTAGAATGGCGGAATCGAGAACCATTTTTCTGACGGCGCCCTGGCCAATGAGCGATTGGAAGGCTTTGTAGTTGCCAGCCTCCCTTCGGAGCCTGCCGGCGGGAATGGCTGGACTGACACGATTGATGCGAGCGAACTCTTTGACTTCTGCGGNCGTCGAGTGGATCGTTAGGCGACTGGACCTCCANACTTCGTCCGAGAAGAATGACTCCAGCGCCCAACGATCTGCTTCCCTTTCTGCTTCGTTCTTGGCTTCCGCTTGGACATCATCGATGTAAGGCNTTTCAGGATGCTCCCTGAGGTGGAGGGCGATATGCGCGAGTTCATGGAACAGTACGAACCAGAAATTGTCCAGCCTATCATAGCGCAGACTCATGACAATCACCGGTTCTTTCGGTGACAGCATGAATGCCATCCCGTCCAGATAAGTCTTTGGCAGGTGGGGCAGAAACACCAGTCGAATGCCGTTCTTTGCCAGGAATTCNCGGGCCAATAGTGGACCGCCTTCAAAGTAGCTGGTTTTGGCTAGATCGCTTCTAAAGCCGGCAGATAAAGAATCATAAGAGAATTTCCCGGATATCCTGTTCTGACGAGCAAGTTCTGCGGCCCGGGCCTGATAGGCTACTAGAGCAAAATGATCCGACTGCATCTTCTGTCCTTCGCCCTTGCGAAGGAATGCCGGATTGCGAAGTATGCCTTCCAGATCCGGAAGTAGCTTATGGAGCTTATTTCGTAGCGCTTCTGAATCAGTGGCAATACTACATAGCGATTTGGGTACCCAATTTCGCTTGGCCATCTCTTTAATCGGTAGCCGTGTCCAATCGATGGAGGCCTCCGGTTTTCTCGAAAAGCTCCCCGGCACAGATCGCCTGTCCATCAGAAGATGCTCGAAAGGGATTTGCAGCCCTTCGTGAAGCCTGCGAATCATAGCCTTGCTCAGGCCAAGTTCACCCGAAAGAACCCGCGAAACCTTCGATTTGTCTCCGATGAAAGGAATCAGATCCGTTTGCTTGAGACCCTGTTGTTCCATTCTGAATCGGATCGCCGAAATGGGATCTGGTGGATCAATGGGGTAAGCTTTCGCTTCGAAAGCTTCGACCAGGTTGACAAGCTCGTTGAGCTCACTCTGCTCCGATGCCGAGAGGACTTCTTTGTCCATCAGCGCTTCAATGCGAGCGAGAGCCTGATCATTCTGCGCTTCAGATTTGATTTCCTTTATCTTGGTCATAGACTATCGACATCCACTCTGTCGTATTCCTCGTGTGTTCCGATGAATCGGATATATATGATCTGGGCCTCGAATTTAACTTTGATGATATGTCTATAGCGATTCCCTTTAACGTTGAAAACAACCTTGTTGCCTCGAATCCAGTCGGCAGATCGATACCTCTTTCGAATATCCTCAAATGATTTCCAGTTGGCCCCCTGGGCCTCCTTGAACCATGCCTTCAGCCACTCCTCTGCATCCCGATGTTTCTCCCAGAACTCCCGAAGAGTCTTTTTCGAAATTACTCGCACTGAACCCTCTGTACCAGGGCCGTCAATAAAAAGTTGCTAAAATGGCAACTCTGCGGCCATGAGAAATTGTCCCTTCAAATTCGGGTACCGGGTTTTGAGCGACCGGGAAAAAACTGATTATGTCTCGAGGAAAGGTTGGGGTCTGGATGGCTGGGCCGCAGGGGCATTCGATTCGATAGGTTATCAATCCAGACCGCGAACTACGACGCTTCAGGAGAATCGCCAGAGCAACCGAAAAACCAGATACTACTATGCTTCCGGGCCATCCAGGGTAACTCTTAGGCTCCCTTTCTTGATCTGCTCAGACCCGAACTGATTGAAGATGATGGCATTGAATGGTAACCAGGTTTCATCCACTTTCCAGAGGTAAAGAAATTCGGAATCCTTCATTTGCATGGCCCCAGTGGCGGGGTCATTTAAGTAGACTACGCCAGCCGAGGTATTAAAGCCGGTCACCACGCGAAAGGTTTGTTCTTTGCGGTTTCCATCAACCCACTGAAATACGATTACTGGAATTCCCTGGTTAATGGACTCTTTGATTTTCTGGAACCTTTCTTCCTGGAGCTTTCTGGCCATCTCTGGGTGCGAAGGCAGATTTTTTGTCCTCGGATTTTCTGTGGGGGCGATGGGTTCTAGAAACTCTCGAATGTAGCCGGTGCCACTACCGGGATAGCTGCTCCAGTCCATGTCATCGGCCGTTTTGCCAGAGCGAATTTGAAACAGTGTATGGCTTTTATAGAATCTTCTGTTGTCGCGAAACTTCCAGACCAGGGCGCGAGCGATATCCAGCTGCGAGTACCTGTCTTCGCCCCAGTACCGAAATATCATCTCGATAGAAGTGGATCCAGATAGAGATTCCCTTTTCTGAGTAATGGCCGGCACATCCAATCGTACCGCATCTCTCATTTCTCTTGGTTCTGTAGAATTGCTTTTGGGTTCTGTAGGCTCGGAGGACTGGCAATGGAGGAGAGCCAGGGAAAGAAGTATGATTGGAATCCTGAAATGCATGGTACTATCTTAAAGGCTCCGGTCTGTGATCAAGTGGTTTTGCCCGATTCCTGGCCTGATGTTATATCACCTGGGAGTCCTGAAGCTTTGCGAGGTATTTTCTGGTTCCGGGAGCCTGTCCCCGGGTCTCCATCGGAATCGATCTATAGATTCAAATATAGAAAAGTCTTGAGGCTTATCACTCAGCAATTAGATCAAGATATGCAAAGAAGTAGCCTGTTCATTCTTTTCGTTTTATCAGTGGCGCCTCTCTGGGCCAGCGGTGGGGGGCCATGGTGGGAATATCTGGTTCAGGCTCAAGGAGGCTTGCGATTGCGTCAGGGGCCATCTACCGATTTTCCGGTGGTCACTTTGATTCCTGATGGGTCCTATGTTCGAGATGTGCATGGAATGCTATATGAAACCTTGCCCGCCGCCCAGAACTGGAAAGCAAACAATGGGGATTGGACGCTGGTCTACTTTGCGGTCAATGAGCGGACTTTCTCTGGATGGGTACATAACGACTACCTTCGCATTCCGGATTCACCCGTCGCCGGATTCGGATGTGCTACTCTGGTTCGTATTGCAAGCCTGAAAAGCGTGGAGCCCCGACGAATGATTTCCCAGATTCCAAGGCCCATCATTCTGTCTGACCATGACATTGACGTATTACTCTCAGATCGATCTGTTATGATAATGGTTCAAAACTTGAGGCAATGGGATGTAGATCGCTGGGAGCCCGGTCCGGATGGCAGCTGTAGCCTTTTCTCTGGCGAAACGGAACAGGCTCGGCTGTTAAAGCTCGAGTACTCGGTGCTGGGAAGCAAGAGGATATTCTGGACCCTGGAACGAGCCCCATTCTACGCACAGTAACACAATGCTTTGTGCGAATGGGCCCAATAGAACCTGCTGTGCCTTCGGCTNCAGGAAAGTGACTTGCGAAGCCCGAAAATANTACTGTTTCTCGGTCCATGAAAACTACATTAATATCTGTATTCGCTCTGGCATTGCTCCTGAGCTTTTCCTGCAAGACACCCCCTCCGGTGGCCCCACAGAACGTGGATAGTGCGGCTGTCCTGGCCGCCGTGGAGCTTAGAATGTCCATTCTGGGTTTTGAAACCAGTCGCACACCGGATGTGCTATACTTCGTTGAATTGAAGCGATTGGATGGCGGTGTCCCTGCTAACTTTCGGATTCCCAGATTAACGGAAGCCAATTTACCCACTTCCATTATCAAGTCCACTTACAGTACGAATACCGGAGTCTACTGGTTGAATGCGTCCCCGGGAGCCTATGCCCTGGTTGGCGCCTCTTATTCAGAAACTGTGAGTGGTCAGCAGACCAGCACTCCGGTGGGCGACAAGGGAACACTGACTGTAAAGGTAAAAGGAGGAACCAAAGTCTATGCGACCTTCTTTTCTCTGGATTTTGCTAACGAGCATGCTTTTGTAGTGGCCCCCGGCAAGCTAACGACCCTGGGTAAGTTCAATGCGAAAGTGGAGCTCTCGGAGCGAAGTAATAGCGACCCGCTTCAGGAGCATCTGGCAAATATGATGCTTCCAGGCTACTACGATAAATCTGCACTGAGCAATACGTTCGGAAACACAGTGCATGCGTACGTACCAGTGGAAATGAATGCTCAAACGGACTCCACGTCCCGAGAATCTATGCAAAATCTTGCAAAAGAGGATTTCCTCGAATCTCCCTGGGCCGGCTACGCAGATTGACCGGCTTTTCGATACCAGGAGTCAGCGAAACATCCTGTGTGAATTGATTTCGGTGTAAGCCTGCAGGGNCGTGCTTTTTTCTGAAGGAATTGTCCTGGGATTCATTAATCGAAAAGTGAGATTTAAGTCGCTTTGCCAGTGGGTAGTGCTGTCCTGTGTTTTTCAAATTATCAGGGCGGACCGAAACTGNAAAAATTCGAACAGATCAGGCANTGATAGCAGTTGCCTGATCTGACTTTTTTNTCTTCAAGGGGNTNACATCCTTACATGCGGAAGACACCGTAATTGGTTTCTTGATTGCCGGTTCGATTGCATATTGCCAGAGTCATTCCCAGGACTCTGCGAGTGTCTGCAGGATCGATGATACCGTCATCCCAGAGTCTGGCACTGGAATAGACGCTGGAGGAGCGCTGGTTGTAGTCCCGTAAAATAGGTTCTTTGAATTTCTCTTCTTCTTCCAGAGGCCATTCCTTTCCATCCCGGGCCAGCTGATCCCTTTTTACAGTGGCCAGGACATTGGCAGCCTGCTCTGGTCCCATCACTGAAATCCGCGCATTGGGCCACATCCATAGAAAACGCGGGCCAAAAGCTCGTCCGCACATTCCATAATTCCCGGCTCCATAGGATCCGCCAATCACCAGGCTGATCTTGGGTACATTCGCATTGGATACTGCATGGACCATCTTCGCTCCATCCCGAGCAATACCAGTGCTCTCGTATTTTTTTCCTACCATGAAACCTGTAATGTTCTGTAAGAAGAGCAAAGGTATTTGTCGTTGAGTGCAGAGCTCAATGAAGTGAGTAGTTTTCAGTGCCGATTCGCTAAACAGCACGCCGTTGTTGGCTATAATTCCAGCCTGCATGCCGAAAATACGTGCGAAGCCTGTTACGATTGTGGTGCCATAGTCTGGCTTGAATTCATGAAACTCCGATCCATCTACGATTCGTGCAATAATCTCTCGAATGTCGAATGTCTTGCTGCTGGATTCAGGAACTATGCCATACAGCTCTTTGCCGGAATANAGGGGCTCTCGCTCCTGAGCCCGNCTTCCACNGACATGGTCCGGCTTATTGCCGATATTTTCGGACCCGGATCCCTGATGCGAATGGGATGCGAAAGAAGCTTTCTGAAAGCTGGCTCCGCTTTTGGGATCCACGGAATACTCCGGACCTAGATTCGCTACAATACGCCGAACGATAGTCAGAGCATCTTCGTCGTTTACTGCAGCGTAATCAGCCACGCCACTCTCTCTAGTGTGGACATCGGCGCCGCCCNGTTCCTCGGGAGTTACTTCTTCTCCAGTGGCCGCCTTTACCAGGGGTGGACCTCCAAGAAAGATGGTTCCATGTCCTCGCACAATGACGGTTTCTTCGGACATCGCCGGTATATAAGCACCGCCGGCTGTGCAAGAACCCATCACGCAGGCGATCTGAGGGATTCCGGCGGCGGATAGTCTGGCTTGATTGTAGAAGATCCGACCAAAATGATCTCTGTCCGGAAAGACTTCATCCTGCATGGGAAGGAAAGCTCCTCCGGAGTCTACGAGATAGATGCAGGGAAGACGATTCTCCAGAGCAATGTCCTGTGCTCTCAGATGCTTTTTCACGGTGAGAGGAACGTAGGTGCCTCCTTTCACTGTAGCATCATTGGCCACAATCATTACCGGACAATTCTGGACCAGCCCAATACCGCATACGATGCCGGCTGAAGGAGCTTCGAAGTCATATACATTGGTAGCTGCAAAGGCCCCTACTTCCAGGAAAGGAGATCCGGAGTCCAGAAGTAGCTTGATTCTGTCCCGGACAAAGAGCTTGCCTCTCTCTTCATGAAGGTTTCTGTTCTTTTCCCCTCCGCCACCTGCAATCCGCTGCCAGACGGTCCGAATCTCTTCGGTCTTTTCTCGCAAGGCCTTCGCATTTAGCTCAAAGTCGCTGGAAGTTGTATCTATGCTGGATTTTAGAATGCCGCTCATAAGTTGCGACAATCCTTCCAAAAGCTTTTCTGGAATAAAGAAATAAAAAAGCCCCGCATTGCTGCGGGGCTTCCTGTCAGGTATGCTACCTGTATTAGCCGTTGGCTCGGTGGCTCTTTTCTCTGTAGAAGAACAGCGCCGCAAGGCCTGCAATTCCAAGAGCCAGGAGGGTCCAGAGAATGGAACCGTTCTGGAAGCCTGCACGGATATAAGCAGCCAGAGCTCCTTCCGTTACATAAGGGAAGGTATGAGCATCATTGGCTCGCTTGTACCAATCAGTCTTTTCCTGTCCCATCGATAGATACCAGGTATCGAAGTCAGGATATGCTTCGGAGATGCTGGATCTTTCGTATGGCCAGTTCCATTGCTTGGGAATGGATAGTGCCCATGGGAATCCGTTGGAATCCAGGTACCGGTCAGATCCGTCATTCTCGAAGTATTTTCCCGCGAAGTGTACTTCATGCCCTGTGTTGATCACTTTGATGAACAGATCAAAAGGAGCTCGCCCCAGTGCGCTTCGCGTCATTGGTTCACTGAAGGTGATTTCCAGCTCGGAGTACTTTCCTTCTTTGTAAGACTGGCCCGTGGCAGTGTTTTTATGACCCAGAGTCTTGTTACTCTCAGGCATTACTTCAATGTCCTGAAGACTGGCGCGATATTCGTCTACTTCGTCTTCCACTCGGCCCTGATAATCATAAAGCTTGTGGCTCACATTACCGCTGCCAGGCAGATTCAGATGCAGAGTATGCTTGTATCCAGCGCCCCTTGCCAGGTGCTGATAAACACCGCGCAGTCGCACAACCTTTCCGGAAGCGTTTAGATCGATTTCATGGTATACTTTAACTACGTAGTCGTTAAAGTCAGCATCGCCCGGACTCGGATAGAGGTCCTCATAGGCAACCACCAGTCCGTCTGCCGAAGGTAGCTTAACGATGGTTGCTCGATCCGGATCGTTCGGATAAGCATCGTCTTCGTCGGAAATACCGTCGCCATCAGCGTCGGCAACTCCAGTATCTGTGTCCGCAGAACCGTCGATGGCAACTTCCCGATTAATCTCTTGCACGTTTTCTGTGTCGATGGTGTCTTCGATTACTTCATCGCCTACAACGATAACAAGGTTNAGAGTTTCATTGTCCGGAGTAACTTCGATTGTGCCGCTGGCAACACCGTCTTCGCCGGTTACGCCCTGATAAAGCACCTCGCCAGTGTCTCCATCTTTGATAGTTACTATTGCTCCATCTACTTCGCCATCATCATCCACTACTGTGATGTTAACATCGATGATTTCAGAGTTCTGAAATTCAAACTCTTCTTCGCCGGTGACATCGCCGTTAGTAGTTGTGACTGTGGTTCCGGAAGAAGTTTCTCCGGTAGTAGTCGTTCCTGGAGTGGATTGTGAATCAGCCCCAAGTAAGAAGAAAGGAATCGCATCCTTGTCTTTCTTGCAATCCGTGAGTATAAAAGAACCGGCAGCCAGAAAGGCCAGTGCCAGCACTTGACTGTTTATTCTCATTTGAGATCCTCCCGCTCGGCTTGCTCTATTTTTGATCGGCCTTTGCAGAAACCGACACCGAGCTCTCTATTAATGAAGAGACGGCGGAAAAATGGGAAATCTGTAAGGAAAACGCCCAATAATTGCACAATCGGACTCCTTTCTACCGTGGTACAGCTGACAAAAGTTACAGGAGAATTGCCCAATTATGTCGCATTCGATGCACTATGCGGAAGGGATTCATGGCCCGGAATGCAAGTTCATGAAAAGTCCCTGTTGATTACGGTGGGCCGAGTTCGAAAAAAGAAGCCCGCAAATGCGCTCACCATCAGGAGTACAGCCAGGCCCCAATGCAGGGAAGGGCTGCTTCGAATGACAGTAAGATANCTATTCAGAGTCAAAGGCTGCATCGTAAGCCCGGTCCCCGGGGTCTGACCCGGTTCGGTCTCTCCCGCTTGAATTGACTCTTGCTCTGGCTCAGAGTCGGAGAATCGAGAAGATAGAACTCCCTGGTCACTCTGGATTGAATAATCTCTGGATCCGCTGACCAGAACTATATGCTCCCGGGAAGAGTTCAGACCAGATTTGAATACTGCCGGTGCCATCTTGGGAGAAGCCTGCTCTGCAGATTCTTGCCTGGGATGCGTTGGAGGTTCAGGCATAGTCTCCGAGCTCAGCGATGGGACCGCAATGAGCAAAAGCAAAATCACCGGAACAATGATTCGCATTAATGAAACAGCCGGGGCCTGCATAGAGTTCTTCCGGTACCGAGGAATTGCGCGCTTCCTCAGTACTATATGCAGGGGACGAAAGAAAAGTCCTTCTCTATAGAAAAAACGGCAGCTATCGACGCCCCAGGGTTACCGTCAGTGTCATCGTTTTGAAATCTCGAATGATTTCTACTTCCACCTTATCACCCGGTTTTCTTCGGGAAATCAGACCAACCAGTTCGCCCGGGTACAGTACAGTCTTTCCATCCACTTTCAGAATGACATCGCCTTTCTTGATGCCGGCCATATCAGCCCCGGTGCCAGATTTGACTCCGGTAACCAGAACACCTCGGCCATTTGTAAACTTCCGGAGCTTCGCCGGAAGCACGTCTACGGCCACTCCAAGCAATCCGCGATCCACCCTACCATTTCTACGTATCTCTTCGATTACGTACCGAACTTCGTTTGTTGGAATAGCAAAGCCGATTCCAATGGAGCCCCCGCTAGGAGAAAGGATCATTCGGTTGATTCCAATCACTTCGCCGTCCAGGTTCAATAGCGGTCCACCCGAGTTCCCCTGATTGATGGATGCATCGGTCTGAATGAAATTCAGTCCACTTGCATCCAGTCCTACTCGACCTACAGCAGAAATAACTCCTACCGTAAAGGAACCATCCAGGCCAAACGGATTTCCCAGGGCAATGGCCCAGTCTCCCACTTTGACTTTGTCGGAATCTCCGAGCTTCAGAGGATCCAGCGAACCGGCACCCTGAACTCGAATCAGTGCGATGTCGGTGAGTGGATCCGAACCCCGGACGCGAGCTGTAAAGGTTCTGCCATCGTGTAGCTTAACTGTGACTTCTTTTGCATCTCCGATCACATGTCGGTTGGTCACAATCCAGCCGTTCGAATCTATGATGAATCCGCTTCCCTGTGACTGCGGCGTGGCAGGTCCACTACCGTTGGGTGCCGGTCGTTCTTGGAGGCTTTCCGTGGTGATTTGTACCACTCCCGGGCGAGCGTAATCATATACAGCGCGAAAGATTCGTTGCAAATCCCGGGCACTCTTATAGGATTCTCGCAAGGCCGGATCGTTCATGGGCGAAAATCCGTTCCTGGCACTGGCTGTTTGTCCCGGAGCCAGCAGGCTCAGGGCAAAAATAAAGCTCAGCGAAATAATATAAGAAGTTCGAGTCCAGGGTAAGCGACGGTATTGTATCATAGCGGTTCTCTGAGAATGCGTGGGTCTTTCTAAGTATCGGTTTAGACGAAGGTCAGGGCAAGGGTGCCCCGGATTTTGCGTTGAGATTTGGCTGCCCGTGAGCCGCCGAACACCGGTTCGGGACTGCCAGACTGACAGGACAGACTGACAAATTGCGGCCGACAAAAGTGTACAGAGGCATTATTCTGCCCCTGTCGACCTCCAGGGTTGGCACTATTCCTGCAATTCACCCTTTCCCGGCTGAGCAATGATTTGGTCGGAATAAGACCAGTCAGGAGTAGCAAGGATGGAATCAGTGATTCGATACGCAGATCAAAATATTACAGAGATAAAGACCGAGGATGTTCCCTTTGAGGCTCCCATCATTCCTTTGAGAAATGCGCTGGTGTTTCCCGGAGTGATTTTACCCATCTTCGTCGGCCGNGCCGGGACACTGGAGCTTGTTGAGCAGCTCGGAAAGCCAGGAGCTCTGGTGGCATTGTTCACTCAGAAGTCCGCAGATGTAGAACAGATCGAGCAAAACGATCTGTACAGCACGGGTATTCTTGCAGAGATTCATAAAGTTATGCCCATGAGTGAAGGCGGCTATCAGGTGCTGCTGCAGGGAGTTCAGAAAATTGAGCTCAATCGCATTACCGGGCAGGAGCCTTATCTTACCGGTCGCATTTCTGCCCTGGGCGAAATAAAAGATTACAGCGAAGATCAGTTTCAAGAATTCAAGGCCCATGTCCTTGGATATGTAGAAAGTCATCCGGGGATTCCAGATGAAATCGCCACTTTCGTGCGAAAGCTTACAAATCCCAGCGCGCTGGCCAATCAGGTCCTATTCTTTTCACAGAAGTCCGCCGAAGAAAAGATTCAGGCCCTGCGAATAAGCTCTATCAAAGAAAAACTGGAAACAGTGCAGGCCTATCTTGTAGAAGAGACCCAGCGTCTGAAAATGGAAAATGAGGTTCGAAAGAAAGTAGAGCAGGACACTTCCAAAATGCAGCGGGAATTCTATCTTCGCAAGCAGCTGGAGACAATTCGTAAAGAGCTNGGTGATGAAGACGGTGGCGATGACGATGAGCTGGAGAACCAGCTAAAAGAAAAATGGCTACCCGAAGAAGTTCGAAAACAAGTAAACAAAGAACTTGGACGCTATCGCCGTCTTCAGGATGGTCCTCAGTCCGGAACCATGGAATCCGGGCAGATTCGAAACTGGCTGGAACTTGTGAACGATCTTCCATGGGAAGATCCAGAACCCAGGCCCATCGATCTGGAAAAGGCCAGCGGGGCCCTGGAAGAGGACCATGAAGGGCTGGAAGAGGTTAAGAAGCGCATTCTGGAGCACCTGGCGGTGGAAAAACAAACGGGCGGATTTAGAGCTCCCATTCTCTGTCTGGTCGGTCCTCCAGGCGTGGGCAAGACCTCCCTGGCTCGCTCTGTGGCTCGCTCTATGGAGAGGCCTCTGGTTCGGGCCGCCCTTGGAGGGGTACGTGACGAAGCTGAAATTCGCGGACATCGCAGAACGTACGTAGGCGCTTTGCCAGGAAAGATTCTGGCTGCCATGAAAAAGGCCCGTACAAGGGATCCTGTATTTCTCCTGGATGAAATCGATAAAACCGGGGCTTCCTATCACGGGGATCCATCCGCTGCTTTGCTGGAGGTTCTGGACCCGGAGCAAAACAGCCATTTTGAAGATCATTATCTGGGNCTTTCCTACGATCTGTCCCGNGCATTGTTTATCTGCACCGCGAACAGTCTGGAAACGATTCCTGCGCCGCTTCTGGATCGCATGGAAGTGGTTACGATGTCCGGTTATACTCTGGCGGAAAAGGAAGCGATTGCGAAAAAGCATCTCCTTCCCAAAATACTATCTGACTTGAAGCTGGAAGGCGGCAAGGTGAAGATCGAGGACGATGCCATTCGCCGAGTCATCGAAAACCATACGCGAGAAGCCGGAGTTCGTACTCTAAAGCGTAAGCTGGAATCCCTGGCTCGCAAGGCAGTCCTGAAGATCCATGAGAACCCTCAAGACGAATCCTCCCAAGTATTCGGTCGGGAAGAAGTCCAGGAGCATCTGGGGCGTGACCGGTTTATTCGGGACACGAAAGAAGATACCAGAGCGCCGGGCGTGGCCATCGGTCTGGCCTGGACACCGGTGGGAGGCGATATTCTTTACATTGAGGCCACTGGATATGAAGGGAAGGGAGAGCTAAGGCTTTCCGGCCAACTGGGAGATGTTATGAAAGAGTCTGCTCTGGCGGCGCTTTCCTTTTTGAAGACTCATGCGAAAGAACTGGGCATTGATTATCAGAGCCTCAAGCATAAGGATCTACATGTTCACATTCCCAGTGGAGCAACGCCCAAGGATGGCCCATCCGCGGGAGTGACCCTGCTCACCGCTCTGACCAGTCTGTTTACCAACCGTCCGCTGAAGGATGACCTGGCCATGACAGGAGAGATTTCCCTTCGTGGCCGGGTATTACCGGTGGGCGGGATCAAGGAGAAGGTCCTGGCTGCCCGAACGGCAGGTATTGGTAACGTCTTTCTGCCTGAAAAGAATCGGCCGGATTACGAAGAGCTACCAGACCATGTGAAGGAGGGATTGAATGCGCAGTTTTATTCCTCGATGATGGACCTGGTGCAAAATGCCCTTCAGGAACCATCCCCGGAATTCCCGGATCGAGAAGGCTGGTAAGCCCCGGCCATCCGTGAAGAGTTGCGTCCGGCTCCGCGGCCAATAGTCGCTCGGACATCTGAAAGCCTGGTCGAAGACTAATGGAATCGGCCAGGCTTCTCTTTCTATTTTTCTAAAAAAGGTTCCAGTCCNGTACAGGGACTGGCCGGGCCAGAGGATCGCTGGGCCGGATTCAATCGCCCCTTCGGCTGTCGAGTGGGTAGCCCGGGTCCGGGTTTTAGCGACAAATCCCATAGACCCCAATCATTGGCCTAATTGCCGGTCAGATAGATCCAGCGTGTAACAACCGGTTGGAAGCTTCTAACTTCTAGCGCGTATTCCTGGATAATTCGGACATTAAGTAAGAACTGTAGCCTCCAGTGTAGCCAAAACGGGATTTCGGTTGCAATTCAGAATCCATGTCTATAATGAGCCAGGTCCAGAATCCTGGAATAGTAAATATCGCTCATCGCGCTGTAGGGCGCAGATGGAAGAATAGTGAAGGAGAAAGTCATATGGCCGAAGAGGAAGGCGCGTTAGATAAGTTAAAGAACTCTGTCATGGGAGTGTTGCTTGGTCTGGTTCTGATTCCAGCAAGCTTTGTAGTGGTATGGTATGCATCTCAGCGAGAGCAGGCTTCTGAAGAACTGGCCGGTGCATTTAGCATCGAGGAAATTGCCAAAGCAAAAGAAGAGAATAAAGCAGTGTATTCCACTGGAACATTGAAAGCTCCAGCACTGGGTGAGCCAGGGGTTATCAAGCCAGGGAATTTTCTCGAGCTTCGCAAGAGCCGCCAGATGTATGGCTATAAGAATGTTGAGAAATCCAGAAAAGTCGGAGAGAAAACCGAGAAATACTATGTCTGTGAGATGGACTGGCTCAGCAATCCGCAATCATCTGCGGACGGAAAGCAGTGCGCCAAAGAAGGCCGTGTAAACCCTGCATTCGCAATCCCGGAGTACAGTGCATCTGTAGATCCTTCCCTGGAAGTAAGCGGAAAAACCTACACGATCAGCAAGAAGGATCGTGATTATGTGGGGATGCCCTCGGCTTCCGTTACCGAAGAAGATATGATTGGAGATTACCCTCTGAGCGACGGTAAATTCTACGAAAACGATGCATGCGCCAGTAGCCCTACGGTAGGCTGCGAACGCTTTTCCTACTCTGGCACAGCTTATGATCCAGCCGGAGAGCATACTGTAGTGGGCATGCTTGAAGGAAGTGCCTTTGAGCCTTTCAAGGATTTTCTCCTGGTAGGCGCCGGCGATTACAAGACGGTGATGGCTGCGAAAGACTCTGAAGATACAATGATGACCTGGGTCCTTTTTGCTGCAGCGGTGCTCTGTCTGGGCGGCGGCTTAAGCCTTCTTGTTGGTCCTCTGTTAACTCTAATTGAGTTTATCCCGATTATTGGTGACTTTGGAGCAGGACTCATCCGCTTCGTGTTTTTCGCATTCGCATTCGTAGCAATGGGAATTACGTTCCTGTTAATCGAGTACTGGTGGCTTGTGTTGATATTGTTTATACTGGCCATAGTTGCGATACTCTTTATAGCCAAAGGCAGAAAGTCCAAGGCAGCTTGAGAGTACCGAAAAGCATTGTAGCTGGCAAATAGGCTGGTTACGGAAGGGGGTCGAGGAATCGGCCCCTTTTTTTTGCCACGCGGATTCATGAGATCCCATACCTGAAGGAATATCAGGGAGCAGAGTGGCCCTGGATACCGGTCCATCGAGCATTCAGAGAAGTCCATAATGTGCCAGGCCAGAGATCCATCAGCAGACACGATCCAAATAATTGCTATTGAGCACCCCGCCAATAGACTGAAATGCGATTCTAAAGGCCGTCCAATGAAAGCGAGACTTTCGGGTCACAAGAGGTGCGCCACCGTGCCATCGCCCCCGGATGGCTGGGAAACAGGACAACTGCAGACCAACAAAAAAGGCCGACGTCTGGCCGGCCTTTTTCGCAGGCCGAAGCCTGCATTTACTCTGTAAACTATTCTTGTGGATGGGTTCTACAGGCCTGGATCTCTTCCATCCTGTAGGTTTTGACCCTGCGGATCTTCCATAATCTCTACAGGTTCTTCGCCATCCTTGTGGTAGCGAAAGCGCAGATGCACATCTATTTCATCATCGAACCGTTTTTCCCTGGCATCCACCAGGTCACGGTGCCACTTCTGAGGCACTCGCAGGTCAAAAAGCGGATGCAATTCCTTGGGAAAGGCATATGGATTTTTGGACCAATTCATCTTGATTCCATGGATAGTCGGGATTTCCCCGTTTTCCTGGTCGATCTTTTCGGTCTTCCCTGTGGGGTTCAGCATGTAGTAGTTTTTGTACGGATACTTAAGGGCAAAGATAAACTCTGCATTGATCTTCGCCTGGCGGGCCAGCTCAATAGAGGCCATATACCCTTCAATTCGCTTCTGCAATTGATCCGGGGACAAAGTGCGGCCCTCTGGCAAATCCTGTCCGATCTGCACAGCTCGCAGTCGGGCTTCTTTGGCCATGCCCAGCATTTCGTAGCCTTTTTTCATGTTCGCTTCGATGCGATACTTGTTCATCGCGTAATGATAGTTTCGCGGGTCATATCTTCGAACATCCACCGGAATTTCACGATCCTGATCAAAGTCTCTCCGCAATTTGGATCCGGGGCCATAATCGATGGAAATATCCACCACTGAAGTGTCCCGAGGATCGTTGGGATTCTGTCGCTCGATCGCTTCACGAATCATCACTTCCGTACGGTCGATGTACTGTTGGGACATGTCTTCCAGCAATTTGTCCAGCCGCGCCTGAGCTTCCAGAAATCTGCTGTACGAGTTGACGTAATTTCTCTCGAACAGGTAGATCAGGCCTTCCTGGTAGATTCGCTTGATGTCGCGATACACAGTAACATTCTTACCTGGCTCTCGTCGCTGCTCATTGATGTCCTGCGGCATGCATTCCGGCAATGGCTCGCATGGAAAATTGTAAGCCATTGGTCGGAGCTTGCGTAGATAAATGATCAGTTCGTTTCTCTTATTGTAGGCCTTTTCGCCTACAGATTCGGCTCCGGTGTATCCTGTGCTGAGCAGGATGAGTGCCAATCCAAATGCAATTCCTTTGCGGTTCATAGTATCCATTCCCCTGAATAGTCTCTACATGTATCGGTGTTTCAATAGGGCAACCTGACAGTACCCATGCGGAAAAAAAGCATGCAATCAAGAAATAGGAGGCCCCGGCAGTCGTATTATGTCGTATTGGACTCTCTGGTCGCAGAATCTGATCTGGCCGGCCGCTGACTTTTGAAGCAATAGCCTGACCTATCATGACCATTAAGATCTAACAATCCCGGGCTTTCCGGGGCTGGTTTTTTTGTAGCGTTCCAGGATGCCGATACTAGGATTAGAAGAGTATGCGCAACAAGGATCAGAGAGTTAAATCCATTTCCTACAAATCCAAGGACATCACCAAATGTCCGTTATGTCATCATGAGTTTCAGATTGAACAGCTTCATTCCGGCGGTGGCCGATTGATCGCCGGTAAGCTCACTGCAGAATTGCGCCGTCTGTACGATATCTCTAAAAAGTATGGCAGAATTTATCCACAGGCCTACCAGATCGTAACGTGTCCTCAATGCCTCTTCTCTTCGTTTCCTAAAGACTTCAATCAGCTTCAGGCTGGCGAGATCGAGACACTGAAAAAGGCCACTCTGCAGCGGCGAACGGGTATTGAAAAAATTGTGGGACCTGTGGATTTCAACGAGAACCGCAATCTAGTGCTGGGTGCCGCATCCTATCTACTGGCTGTGGACTGCTATCAGCATCGAGGCATGAATGTGGCGCCGACTCCTAAGAAGGGGATTTGCTCCCTCCGGGCTGCATGGCTTTTTCATGATCTGAACGATGAGTTTCCCAAAATGGGTTTCGATAAGATTCGAGACTTCATGTACACCAAAGCCGTGCGATACTATCAGCCAACCCTGGAGATCATGTCCACCGGTAGCGAACCACATGAGCAATTTATCAACCTTCTGGGCCCGGACACAGACAATAACTGGGGATTCGATGGTGTGGTTTATCTGAACGGCTATTTAACCAACAAATACCTGGACTTTGTTACGAAGGATCCGCAAGAACAGATCAAGCTTCTGGATCTGTGCAAGAGGCATCTTGGAAAGCTCTACGGAATGGGAAAGGCTTCCAAAAGTAAGCCCTCTGTGCTCATGGATATGGCCAAAGATCTCTATGAAGAGATATCCGAGCGCCTGGAAGCTCTCACCGGTGAACCGGTGGAATCGGGCGCAAGCAGCTAGGTTCGAAATTCTCAGCCTCCTTGCAGTCAAACCTGTCCGTTTAACTGCAACTTCTTCTATAGAAAGGCATCCAGACGAAATCCATGATTCTTGCAGCCACAGTGGCCTACGATGGCAGCTCATTTGCCGGGTTTCAACTTCAGAAGGAAATACCCACCGTTCAGTCGCATCTGGAGGAGGCTCTACAGGTCCTCTATAAACAACGCTGCGTAATCCATTGTGCTGGTAGGACAGATGCAGGGGTCCATGCCACCGGCCAGGTGATCTCATTTGATGTGCCAGAGATCAGGCCACGATTGCTTCCTTCTTTGAATGCACTGACTCCAGACACACTGACGATCCTGAACGTCCAGCCAGCGCCTGAGGGCTTTCATCCTCGATTCAGCTGCATTGCTCGTCAGTATGAATATCTGATATCGCGCAGTCCGGGATGGAACCCATTCCTTCGCGGGCGGGTCTGGCATAGAACATCCGCTCCACCGGCTGGGGAGTTTCAGGACATGCTTCCCGTGCTCATTGGAGAGCAAGACTTCGGCGCCTTCACTCGACCACAGTATCTGGACGAGGGCACCAGGCGATATCTGGATCTGGTGGAGCTGGATGAAAAGCTGGATTTACTCAGCGGGGAGCCACTGCTTTCGTTTCGCATCCGGGGAAATGCATTTCTGCATAATATGATCCGCATCATGATTGGGACTCTGATGATGCTGGCAGAGGATTGTCCGCCGGATGAACGGGCCGACCGCCTCCGGGACATTCTGGATTCCAGAGAGAGAACCCGGGCAGGGAGAACGGCGCCTCCGCAGGGGCTTTACTTTCGAAGGGCCTACTATCCTGAAGAACCCGGCATGGAGCAGGCAGGCCTGATGACCCTGGCGGATTATCCCAGGTTTCGAAGCAATCCGGTATGAAATTCCGATGGACCGCAAATCCAGCTTCTTTGACCTGTTCTATTGACCGTGCGACGACTCATTTGCGCCATACTATTTATGTCTCTGGCATTTCCTGCAGCGCTGCAGGCCCGGGAATCGGACCATCTGAAGCATGAAATCGGAGTCTGGCTGGGTGGATCGTTCCCTTTTCCATCAACACCCTATGACGATGTTCTGGATTCCAACGTAGGTGGAGGGATGTTCTACAGGGTGAACTGGCCCTGGGTTTTCTACACTGAATTTGGCCTTTCCTATACCACATATTTTTCCCAGACCACGCAACTACTGGTTTCCGCTCCGGTTTACGGGGCCCTGGTTTACCCGCTTCCTCTGCCTTTTCGACTTCAGGTCATGGCAAAGCTGGGCGGAGGGGCTGCCTATCTAGAAGTGCGGCCGCAGAACCTTCATGGATGGGATCCCATGCTCTATGGCGGTCTGGAAATGTCATTGCTGGCAAGCCGCAAGCTTCGCGTTGGACTGCGATTGGATGCAAATTATATCATGGACAGTCATCGGCAACCGCCTCTGGAAGCAAGAATCGGTTATCTTTATCCTGGCACTACCAATGCGCGATATCTGGAAAACCGAACCTACGAACTTCGAGACGGTGGGTTTTACCATTTCGGCTTAATGGTCAGCTTTATTTTCTGATAGGAAATCCTGCAGAGCTACAAACAGCATATGAAGAACAAGGCAAGAATACTCATCCTGACGGCGGCCATGCTGCTTTCTGCTCAATGCTCCTCCGGTGATGATCCATTGCTTTCCGCTCTAATCAACAATCGCATGGTTGTGATATTAAAAGGAACTTATGCATCCGATCGCCCGCTGGAATTTTCACAGATTAACAATAATACCCTCTTTGTAGATGATGATGCTC
Organism: Leptospiraceae bacterium; assembly: GCA_002717505.1. Taxonomy (GTDB): domain Bacteria; phylum Spirochaetota; class Leptospiria; order Leptospirales; family Leptonemataceae; genus UBA3465. Next base: position 43,752 of record PBEB01000033.1, on the reverse strand, counting down.
CTACCACCGAGGTGCTGGACACTGCAGGAGTGCCTGCATACAATCAGCTCCCTATCTATCTTGACATTGGAGAGATTCGGCTAAGCACCAAGGGCTATTTGAGCAACCTTTACGACATTGATTCGGATCGGGATGCAGAGGATTTCTGGGATGTAGTTTCTACCACTCGTCAGGTGTATTGCAGCCAGCTCTATGCGACGATCTCTGCCAATGACTCCTGTCTCGATACCGGGGGACTTGTGAACTATGTCGAGTATTTCAACGGAGTAGGGGCTCTTTATCCTTCCAGGGATGTTGGTCCAGGTGGTTACACGCATGCAGGGGTCTTCATGCGAAGCTTCTTTACTGGCTTTGCGAAGTTGGAAGGCGTAATCCCAGTGGGGCGATTCGACAATAACGATGCCTCCGGGGCGGATGTGCTGCCTCTATTGAACTATGATGCAGGAGTGGATGCAGCAGTAAAAGCGGCTCTGCCTCCTCAGTGGTTTCCTTTACATCATATTACTTATCCTGGCCAACAGGATTCGATGCAGGTTTATAATGGCTACGCTTCTCTGGTTCTGGAGATTCGCACTAATATCAAAGAAAATCTGATGGTTCATAGTTTTCCCAACTCGGTGGGAGAGTACTTCACAGTGGTGGGTATTAGCGATTGGAGAGTTGAGCATACCGGCCAGTTTGATATGGGTGGAAATGCATTAACTCGAGCGCGGCTCTTCTATCCTGATTTCACCGGAAATATACAGGTTACCGGTGGCACCGAAAGCACTCGACATTATTACGCAGTTTATTATGCGAACGAATGTGTTGATCAAACAGGAGCAGTCATCTGCAACAAAGACCAGGATCTGCTACCTCTGGCCGCAACGCCGGTGCGAAATGGCGGCGACAATGTAATGACTGAAATTCTTCCAGGTGAATACGTTCTGCAATGTCGCTATGATGAAGTGCACGATGGGTATCCTGAGAAAGTGCTTTCGGAAACTCGCTTTTCTATGCCAATGAATACAGATATTTCTCTGGCCTGCGCCTGCGGCTCCAGTACCACTACTGGATGTCCTTGATATAGCTCTTTGCGAATCGACATCGTTGAGAATCTAGCGAAGCTCAGAAGTTTCAAGACTCATTAGCGCCACACTTTCACTCTTGCTTTCGATGTGTATTCATCGCGCTAGAGACAGACCAGCAAGAGACTTAGAAGTTCAAAGAACCGTTAGCGGTCCATTGTCATTCTTGCTTTCGATGTGTATTCATCGCGCTAGAGACAGAACGGCAGGAGACCTAGAAGCCCCAAAAACCGTTAGCGCTCCATCTATGCTCTTGCCCGGGACATTATTAAGCCGTGTTGATGCCAGAACATCAGGAGGCTCCTGGCCGCGTGGGTAAAAACGGGCCGCCTGTTAGATTGCTTCAGGAATCCTTCAAGCTGACTTCTGTGAGCAGGATGCGACCTGCTCGCATAGATCTATTCATTGCGGGATTCCCGGGAATCTGGCTGATACTGTTGCAGCGTTTCATGAAGCATCTGTCGATTAATTGGCTTTGGAAGATAGGCATCGAAGCCTGCTCCCAGAATATCGGACACCTCCGAGCTCAGAGCATGGGCTGTCATGGCCACAACGGGACCTGAGTAGCCATTTCTTCGTAGCTCCGTCATTACCGTCTTTCCATCCATTTCCGGCATCTGGATATCCATCAAAACGCAATCATAGGGATGCTGGAGTTGCAATAGTCTGTTCAGGGCCAGCTTGCCATTTTCCAGGGTATCTGCATGAACATTGCAACGGGAAAGATAGAGCTGCACTATTTTGCGAATATCTGGATCATCCTCTACCACCAGGACATTCATTCCATCCAGCGCAGGTACATGAACCTGAGGGGCTACCAGCTCATCATTTTCCCCTTCGGAGGGATTTGCATTTAGCCCATTCGGTGTTGGCCGCGGTGGGCTTTCCTCATTATCCAGTGCGCTACCTGCTCTCCCTGGCCCCAGGACGGGTAGTCTTAACGTGAAGGAACTGCCTTCGCCGGGTTTGCTCTTAACAATGATCTCACCGCCAAGAATGTGAGCCAGCCTTCGGGATATGGCCAGTCCCAGGCCGCTACCGCCATACTTTCGTGTTGTCGAGCTATCTGCCTGTGTGAAGGGCTGAAAAAGGTTCAACAGAGCATCTTCTGTAATCCCTATTCCTGTATCGATAACGGATATCTCCAACTGATTGTCCATGCACTCCGAGCGAATCTCTATATAACCTTCCCTGGTGAACTTTATGGCATTTCCTACAAGGTTCAGTAGAATCTGGCGTAGACGGCCCGGGTCGGTGGACATAGAATCCGGAGTCTCAGTAGATATGTCCCTTCGAAATTCCAGACCTTTCATAGTAGCTTTCGCCTTCAGCATATTGAAGACTTCCATAATCGTTCCGGCCGGGGAGACCGGGACAACTTCGATTTCGAGCTTTCCGGACTCTATTCTAGATATATCCAGAATATCGTTTACGATTATCATCAAATGTTCGCCGGCCTCTCTCAGGCTTCTCAAATGATCGCGAAACTCCTCGTCTGAAAGTCCCCTCTCCGAAAGTAGATCTGCAAATCCGAGAATGGAAGTCATAGGTGTGCGGATTTCATGGCTCATGTTTGCTATAAATGAGCTTTTCGCTTCGTTGGCAGACTCAGCCTGACGCGCGAGTTCATTTGCATGCCAGATCGAGAGTTCAAGTTGTCTGTTCGTATCTTCCAGACGTTTGTTGGCCAGCTTTAGCTGTTCATCCTTGGTCTTTCTGTCGGTAATGTCCAGGTGAGTTCCTACCATTCGCATGGGCGTACCATCGGAGTTTCGCTCGGTAACTTTCCCTCGACCGGAGATCCAGCGGTAATCTCCATCGGAATGAAGCAGGCGAAAGGACATGTTCAGGGGACGAGAGCTATGGGTAAGATACTCCTGCAAATAAGAAATAGTTCGATTCAGATCGGAAGGATGAATCAAGGATTTCCATGTCTCAAAGGTTACAGGAAAACTGAAAGGCTCATAGCCCAGCATTTCGAAGCATCTTGGGCTCCAGAAGACTTCATTCGTATCAAGGTTCCAATCCCATACCCCGTCCCGGGTGGCTTCCAGTGCGAAGGATAACCGGGCTTCCGATTCTGTAAGTCTTCTTTCGCTGTCCTTTCGATCAGTTATATCTGTAATGAACCCATGCCACAGAGTGCTATTATTATCCAGCCTTTCCGGATTCGCATACCCGTAAAGCCAGCGAATCTGACCGTCCCTGTGTTGTACCCTGTATTCCAGAACCCAGGGCTCCAGGGTTGCTGCTGATTCATTTATCGTATCCAGTACCCTTGAAACGTCGTCGGGGTGGATTACATTCAAAATTGGGCTGGCATCGTTCTTTACTTCGTCAGGAGACACGTTGTATATGGAATGAATTGCCTCTGAGGCATACGGAAAGCGAAAGGAGCCGTCCGGCAGCATCTCAAACTGGTAAATAGCCCCTGGAAGCAAGCGCGAAAGCTTTCTCAGTTTTCCAGCAAAACTCTCCAATTCGTGCTCAGCGTCATGGAGTTCCGTGCGATCTTTTACAATGGCAAGATAGCCCGTGGCCGTTCCGGCCGCATCTCGCAGTAATGTCAGGGCCAACTCCGCATATATTTGATCCCCATTCTTCCGGATATAGGTCCATTCTTCAAACATGGAGCTCAGATCTTGATCTGCAATCGTATAGAAGAGATTCAGGTCCGGATCCACCGTCTGCCCCAGGTGCCTGGACAGAAACTCAGCTCTGGCACTTAATTGGTCTTTGTCGTGGAAGACAAGTGGATCCAATCCATCCAGAGCATCCGATTCGCTGTAACCCAGCAATCGTTCTGCTCCGGGATTAAAGCTAAGAATTCGTCCTTCCAGGCTTAGAGTGACGATTGCATGGTGGGCGCTCTTCAGAATTGACTCCATCAGCTCGGCCTGCTTTCGGCGGGCGGTTACATCTGTTTGAAAACCAATGAAATACTGAAGGGACCCATCTGCATCGAAGACTGGATCGACTTTCAGATATACCGTGTAAGGTTTGCCGGACTTTGTATAGTTCAGCAACTCAGCTTCGAAAGACTCTGCGTTTGCTATGTACTGCTGGATTCTGGTAACAATGGCGGGATCGCTTCCGGTTCCCTGGAGCAAATGTCCCGGTTTCTTTCCAAGCAGCTCAGGAAGCGAATATTCGGTGAGTTTCAAGAACCCTGGATTGGCCCAGAGGACTCTTCCGTCGGAATCAGTGATAAGGATTCCACCGGAAAAATGCTCCGCCAGCGCAGACCAGCGTTCGGGTTTAAATGGACGGGGCGCCTTATCTGGTTCTTTTCCATCCGGAGTCATAGGTGTCTCCAAGCCAGAAGATATACAGACTCTTTAGCAGAAGAACTCAAAAGCAAGAAAAACAGATCCGGTCTTGCTGTAATAATTGATAGGTCTCTTGTACGACCTGGGGATACTTCGATCTGCAATACGGAGCAAACCCCCTTTCTCAAGAGGACTTAGCCAATCATGTGGATTTCGATGCTGGCCAGCTGAAATCTCTCATCTCGCAGCCGGGAGCATGAAGCCCTCCGACCTCGCGATTTGTTCAGCCCATGGAGCTTTGATCCCGGGAGCTGCCGGCCTGGATTTGAGATCATGTCCATTCGAGGCAAACCTAAGGGGATGCTCCAGGGGATTCCCGTTGAACCACTCTCAAAACTCGTGGTTGAGAATTCCCGGGTTCCATTTCGCCGGAAATTTAGTCTTATTTTGCCTCAATAGTATCGTTCCAGGTCGTCTAATGGCAGGTGAAAACGCTGCCACCCAATCTATTGAAACCAGCTATTTCGTTGTTCCTGTTTGCATTCCTTATCTCGACGACAGATACATTCGGCAAGTCCCTGGAAGACTATTCGAACGAAACTAATGCGCATATCCAGAATCAGAACTGGCCTGCTCTTGAGCGACTCATGCGGGATGGTATTCAGGAATACCCCGATCGTGAATGGCTCCATGCGAATCTAAATTATTCGCTGCGTGAACAAAAGAAGTTCGAGGAAGCAGTGATCCACGCCAGAATGATGCGCTCGAAATGGCCAGACACAGAAAGAAGTGCTACGACGCTCAGTCGGGCTCTCACTTCGGCCGCATCAGACAGCTATCAGGAAGGGAAGTATGAAAAATGCCTGAAGCTGGCTCGCGAAGCTCTCGAGGTGGATGGTTCGGAAAGTAGTTATGTATGGACCGGTAATGCGCTGAGAAAACTAGCCCGGTATAAAGAAGCTGTTGAGATACAGGAGGAAGGAGTCAGTAAATATCCGACCAATCCCTGGCTAAAGCCAAATCTGGCTACAACCTATGCCGCATGGGGCCAAGAGGCCGAGGAAGCCGAACAATTCGCAGATGCAGCGCACCGTTACAGAAGAGCTATCGGCCTGGGACCAGATCAGGAGTATATTCAGTTTCGCCTCGGTCGAGCTCTCAGATCGAACGGAGAATTTCAGGAGGCGATAGAAGCTTTTGAGGAAGGTCAGAAAAGGTTTCCAGATTCCGATCAGTTTGTCAGAGCAGTAGGGTACACTCATCTGTTGCGAATTCGCGATAGGATAAAGACCGATTCCAATGCGAAGATTGACGAACTTGCATCAAACGCCCTGGACGCTGCGAAAGCCTGTCGCAAATTCGAAGATTGTTACTATCTGATCACTGCTTTCGGTGAAGCTTACACGCATACTGGAAATGGTGATGCACTTCGTAAAGCAATGAAGTCCATGGAGTCCAGATTGAGCGATCCCGTGCCACTCTGGGACTTTTACGGAAGACAGATCTACATATTGCACCGAAGGCAAGGTCCTGTCCAGGCGACCATAAAGGATGAAGCTTTGAGCTATCGAAGAAAGGCAATGTCCACTTACGAATCCAGGCATTCTCAGCGATCGGTTGTATCTGGTTTGGCCCTGCCTCTCAAGAGTCGTTTCTCTGTTTGGGCGGAGTTTGATGGAGACTATATGACTCATACCGGGTTTGCCAAGTATTGCTATGACTTTTCAAGAGTGGATGACACGGGCAACTATCTTCGACCCGGTGGCAAGAAGTTGAAAGCAGACGATTACTGGATGTTCGGGGAGCCTGTGTATTCAATGACTTCAGGAACCGTTAGCACAGTCATCCTGGATCAGCCAGACAATACTGGCGGCAGCTACGGAAAGCAGGGAAACTCTGTGACTGTTCAATTGGCGAATGGAACCTTTGCTTTCTACACTCATTTTAAGCAGCATAGCATCAAGGTTAAAGAAGGACAGAAAGTAACTCCGGGCACTTTGTTGGGACTTGCCGGAAACAGTGGAATGTCCAGCGAACCGCATCTTCATGTATGTATGTATGACAAGAATTGGGTAAGTCTGCCCTTTCGCTTTAAGCCCGTGCGAGTAAAAAGAGGGGATGAAGTCATCGAGACCACAGAGCCCCTGAAGCAGGGTTGGATCGTAGAAGGCCACTAAATCCCAGGCCATTCGATCTCACATTAGGTTCTGGGTCGTGACACCCGTCCTGCAATTTTGGCGGCCATCCACCGAGGCGTAAATCGTATGGAAAATGCCAGTAATCGATTTCGCTTCCCTGGTATGACCGACGGTTTCTTGCCTAGCTTGCGTAGCGCCAAAGAAACAACTTCTTGCGGAGTCTTATATCCACCCGGAGGATTCAGGTCTACGTCAGCGTTTTCCTGGAAATGAGTTTTTGTGTAACCCGGGGATAGCGAAAGGACAGAGATCCCCTGATCCTTGAGTTCTGCCCAGAGCGCCTCACCCAACAGCAGGTTAAATGCCTTTGTGGCCCCGTAGGTTGAGAAATAAGGGGATGGCTGATAGGCGGCCACACTTCCTAGAAAGATAATGCCCCCCTTTCCGTGCTTTAGCATCGGTCCAAGAAACTCATGAGTCATATCCACAGGTGCTACGCAATTTAGCATCACCATACGGTGTTCATCAGTAGGCTCCAACTCAAAAAACCTCCCATAAGTTCCAACCCCTGCATTGTTCACCAGCAGCGTCACCTGGAGGCCAGCGGCTTCCGTCTTTTCTTTTACCTCTTTGGCAGCATACTCCTTTGAAAGATCTGCAGCGATGACAGTCACATCCACCGAGTATTTCCTGGCCAGCTCCCCCGCCAGAGATTGAAGCTTCGCCTCGGACCGGGCCACAAGGATGAGGTTCATTCCTCGTTCTGCCAGTTGCTGAGCGAACTCTTCGCCCAGCCCGGAGGATGCTCCGGTGACGAGAGCTGTTCCTGTGAAATCAAACTTTTTCATATTACTCCACTCCTTATCATTGATTCGGGATCCTCGGATGCCACTCGGCACTCCAAGGAATGAAAATTCATTCCGTTGCCAGGCAACCCAATTAAGGTGCAATCAAAGCCCAGGCTCTCTTCCCGCTCTCTTCTTCCGAACCGGCGCTGATGGTACCTACGGCCTGTTCGTGTCGAATCAGACCCAGGAAAGAACCATAAACCATGGCTATCAGTACCGCTGGTTCAGCTTTACCGATAACTCCGCTTTCCTGGCCGGCTTCCACCCAACTGCAAAGATCCTTCTCAAATTCAATCGCTTCCATGCGCGCTTCTTGTGTGAGATAGGCTCCATGGGCATGGAGATCCAGAAAAACCAATGCTTCCGGATAGCTCCTGTAAAACTTCCAAAGCCGAGCCCAATACTCACGAAACTGATTCTCAAAGGAATGAGCAGGGTCGGGGGGAGGGATCATGATAGCTTTGCGAAATTTCGCTTTCCATTCCCTGTAAAGGACATTCACGAGAGCTATCTTATCATCAAAATGACGATAGATACTCCCAGCCCCCACCGAAGCCTGGGTCGCAACTTCCGGCACATTCGTTCCATGAAAGCCCCGTTCAGCGAACAATTTAAGGGCAGCGTCAAGAATGCACTTTCTTGTGATTTCAGGATCCCGAACCGCCATTAGGAATGAATATTCATTCCTAATGGGCTCAGTCAATCCTTTTTTTACGGGTTGCATTACTGACAGCTTTTCCCCCCGATCCCTGGATTATGGTTTTCCTTGTATTGAATGGGATGATTAGTTAGTCATTGCTATGGCCCAATCCACTAATCCAGCAAAGGTCGCATTGAGTACGGCGGAAAGTCTGGTGAAGCTGATTCGCTTATTGGCCCAATCAGGGAAGAGCAATTTTAAACAGTACCTGATCGCGCCTTTGCACTATGCTTCCTGGGGCCGGGATTACAGCGCGGAAACCAGTCATAAAATGATGGAACGCATCGAAAAGCAGGCGGAGGACCATATGCATACAGTGGCCCCTCTCTGTAAACGCCTGGTGGGAGAAGCATTAACCGAGAGTACCTCCGCTGTGGGGAATGCATCGATCTTTTTTCTGGAGATGAGTATTCGACATTATCCCGTCTCGGTGGCCCCGGAAACCCTGGAGTTTATCGGAATTGTTGAAGGACCTCTGCGAAAGTTCGAAGCCATTCTGACGCGCAAATCTTCAGAAGATTTCGAGCTAAAGCTGGCGGATATGTCTCCGGAAGAAATCGAAGAGGCCTTCAGTCCTGTTGACCTGGGACGAAAATCCGACATAGTCCGGCTCAATCAGGATGCTCGAATCCTCTTCGAAAAAATCAAGCAGGCCAATCAAAGAGGCAACCTGGCCGCATGCCGCAAGCTAATTGCCACGTATTTAATTCGATTCGCGGACCAGGAAGACAATAATCGGGATCAGGTAGAGCAGCTGATCGATGCCCTGCAGCAACGGTCTCCTTCCTTCCGAAAAGAACTACATGATTTTATGGCTATCGATCTATTCTATCGAATCAGCCAGGGGATTGCTTCGTCAGATCTAAAGAAGACGATTCAGGGAATCCGAAAATACGCCTTCATTTTTGAAGGGGATTCGGAGGCCCTCTATCACAAAGACATTGACCGTCTGGAAAGGAAGCTCTATGCTATGATCCGTGAAAAAGGGATGATGAAGCAATTGATTCGTTCCCGACAGTGATGAACCAGGTTACCCATTATGTCCGAAACTCTGAATATTAAGGCCAACCGAAAAAGCGATGTTGTGGTGGTCACTCTGGAAGGCTCTCTGGATGCCGATACGGCTCCCAAGCTGGATAAGGCCATTTCTAAGTTGCTCGCAGACGGTGAACATAAGATAGTGTGCGATCTCAAATCATTGAAGTTCATCTCATCGGCCGGGCTTGGAACTCTCTCCGCAGCCAGGAAAAAACTCAAAGGCGCCGATGGGGATTTGCGACTGGCCAGTCCCACTCCGGAAGTACTCGATGTTTTCGAGCTCTTGTCCTTTACTCGCATCTTTACCATCTCTCCAACGCTGGAAGAAGCTTTAAGGGATTTTTAGAGGAATTGAGCTCATCCGGGAACATTGTATTATCGCTGCGAAAAGGCGACTACTCCCTGGAAGAAATCCGCAAATCTCTGGAAGAGTTTCTCGGTCCGAGATTCCGGCCCCTGGACCGAAATCGAATCTTTTTGGCACTGGAGGAGGCTCTTGTGAACGTCTTCGAGCACACCTACCGCCACGTAGATGGAACCCTGGAAATCACAATGAGCCATCAATCCGATGGGGTCTGTCTGGAGCTGAAGGATGATGGTCCAGTATTCGACCCTACCAGTATTCCCATGCCTGACCCCGAGATTCTGGCCGCCAGCGGCGGAGATGGAGGCTACGGACTATTCCTAATGCGAAGCATAATGCATGTAGAACACAAAGCGGGGCCAGAAGGCGGTAACCGTCTCATTCTGAAGAAACGTTATCCTTCTGTAGAGGAAGTTAGCTGATGTTCGGATTTCGACCTGGACTGACGCTGAAGATCGGTTTGATTACTGGCGTGCTGCTCCTGGCGCTGGGAGGCACAATCTTGCTGCTTGCGCTTCGGCAGCAGCAAAGTCTGATCATGGATTTTTCTCTTCAGGAAATCCAGGGAAAACTGGATCCAGTGGAGCGAAAGACTGAAGAGATTCGGTTCTATGGTTCAGCCCTGGAGGAGCTCCAGGATATTCGCTCGTATTACATAGATAAGGAAGACGAAGAAGATAGCTCCAGGAAATGGAAGCATTTTGATCTGCAACAATATGATGCTCTTAAGTCACGACTCAGAACTGCTTTGAGCTCCCGGGGCAAGGAACTTAGCGAAGCAGGGTTTCGTCAACTTGGCTATTACGCTTCTTATACTCATTCTGCCAGAAAGAAAATGGACAGCAGCAGTCCAGAGGAAGTGAAGAAGCTCCTGCAAGGGTACACCCAGATAGGCCGCGCGCTGGACTGGAGAGTTCTCGGCCAAACTGATTATCGTCAGACATTGCGATCCGCATTCGAAGGCCTGGATTCAAGGTATAGAATCCAAACCGTCGGCCTATTCTTCCAGGCCTATTTCGATACTTCATTGCTATCTCCTGCAAAAGACATCGATTTTGATGTTCAACGATTGCAGAGCCAATTGAACGATCCGGATCTGGAGCCGGAGCAGAGGGCTGCCCTCTACGAGAACCTGCGAGGGCTACTTCAAAGACGCAACCGATTGAATCGGCTGGGCAATCCTGAAATCAACCTTTTGCAGCCCGGAACGAATGATGAAATACGCGCTTCGCTGAATAGTGTGCGAGACGCGTATTACGAAAAGGCACCCACCACTGAGATCCATCATTCTACCTACTCTACCGAACAAAATAACTATTTGATTTCTACGCGAACCCTTTACATGAAGCCGGAAATCTCCGAAAGAGCTCGCCTGATACTGTCCAGTGTTGATTCGCTTGATGCGCAAATCTGGAAGCGCTATCTGGCCGAGGAATCGCGAATCAACGAAAAGCTGCGGGGAATCATTGAGCAGCTCCGAGTAATTCGCACAGAGATAGGCGATGAACCCTATGCCCTCCTTCGCAGCAAGGATTACAGGGCCCTTTATTCGGAATATGAAAAAACCAGGGGAGAGAAGGAAGCCGCCCTGCAACAGGCGGTGCTTTCGGCGCAGTCTCTGGATCAGGAAGCGCTAGAAGATCTGGAGCAGAAGAAGGAGGATACCCGCGAAGCAATCGAGGCATCCCGAAAGCGAATTGAAGCACTTCGCAGCGAACTCAAGGATGCAAGAGAGCAAAGTGCAGCGAATCCAGGGCCTGCATCAGAAGCGAATGAATCGGAATCCGATACCGGGGTATCTGCGCCGGAGGGAAGCGAACAAAAAATTGTGGATCTGGAGCAGCAAATTCAGGATGAGCAAAGCGCAATCCAGGTCCTGGAAAAGAGGATTCCATCCATAGAAGGGCAGATCAAAGAATTTAATCCTCGCTCTGAAAGACTGGCAGATGCATTTTTCTATCTCTCCGATACCATGTTGATGGATAAGGCCGTTCTGGATTTTGTGTATGATCCCACCGCTTTTTTTAGCTACGAAGGTTCGCAGGTAAATCGCGAAACCAGTCAGAGCAAATGGAGTGCTATGAGATTATGGATTCGCACTGCATGCTCCGAAGTAAGCTCCTGCGGTAATGTATATTTGCCTTATCTTGCGGGGAACGGGCAATGGGTTCGGCCCAGAAGTGTTCTGGAGGATTTGATGTGGAAATATGACACTTCCTCCTCTCTAGAGCTTGCGCGATTGGCTTTATTTGAGAACACAGCTGCCTTTACCAGAATCTTTGCGAATCGCTCTGCGATAGATCAGACTTTGCAGGAAGAAGAGCATCGCCTTCTCGATATGGCGCTTTCCATCGGTCTGCGCCTGGTACTGGTAGCTCTGCTCATTTCGCTTTTTTTCGTGCGAAGAATCAAATCCATCATCGAAAGCGTCGAGCTTGTGGGCGCCGGCAATTTGAATACAAAGTTTCACTATCCGGGCAAGGATGAACTGGGTGTTCTGGCTGGCACATTGAACAAGATGACGGCCGATCTCAGGCATCGCGAAAGCATGATTCAGGAGTTATCGGCGGCGGAGCAAATCCAGTCACAGCTAATTCCCCGCGGATTGCCCGAGCGTTTTACAGACTCACTTAGCTTCGGATATATGTATCGAGCTTCATCCGGTGTTGGCGGAGACTACTTTGACTTTATCGAAGCTTCGGATTCGCGGCTGGTCTTCTGCATTGCCGATGTTACGGGACATGGCCCGGGACCGGCCATGATTATGGCGATGATGCGATCCCATTTGAGATCTCTGGTTCAAATGGGAATGAGCGAACCGGGTCGCATCCTCAGGGATTTGAACAGCCGGGTCTATGCCGAGACTCCATCCCATGTTTTCATTACAATGCTTCTGGGTGTCTATGATCGAGAGCAAAACAACATTCATTACGCCTCTGCAGGTCACAACCGGGGGCTAATCTTTCGCTACGAAAAGGATTCGGTGGAAGTTCTTGAGGCCGGAGGCTTACCGCTGGGATTGGAAGAAGATGATGTTTTTTCCTCTATCCTCGAAGAACATCGAACGGATCTGGCGAAAGGGGATCTATTCTTCCAGTACACAGACGGAATCAATGAGGCTGTGAATGCCAGTGGCGATCAATTTGGAACTCGAAGGATTGAGCGAATCCTGCAGGCGGCCGGCAAGAAGAAGCCGGAGACGATCATGAGCAGTATGGTGACCAATCTGGAAACCTTTACCGGCAAAAAGGTAATGAAGGATGGACCTACCGAGCTTACAGATGATATCGCCATGATCGCCTTTCGCAGGGTACGCTGATGCAGCAGGCTCGATATGGCGGGCCAGGGAATCATCCGCCGAATTACGCCCAGTTGTAGAAAGGTCATCCGCAACTCAGAGTGCTGAGTGAAGAGTAAAAAGAGAGAGGGATATATGCGAATCAATATTAAAGCTTTAGTTATTGCGGCCACTTTACCGGCCAGTCTGGTCATTCTCTTGCTCAGTGTTTGGTCCCGATTGTCCGTTTCTTTTGGATCCTACTTCATGCAGGCCTATAATTCCATTCATCCGCATCCCTTTGCTGCTGCCAATCCGGGTCTTCTCTGGTACGAGCACCTGTTTGGAGTGTTCTTTGACTTGCTCTATATGTCTGTGGATGTGGCCTTTCTGGCTGGAGTCTTCGGCTTGCTATACAATTGGATATCTGGCCCAGGAGACGCTGAATAGACAGCCACCGAAATGTGAATCACTGAAAGGGACGCAACCCGCAGTGATCCCTCGTAGCGGTAAGCGAATCACGGAAAGGGGATGCCGCTCGAAATGACCGGTTGTGGCGATAGGCGAAATACTGCAAGGGACGCCATCCGAAATGAATTGCTGTCGCGACTTGCGAATCCCTGTAAGAGACGCCACCCGAAAAGGCCAGTTGCAACTAAAAACGAAACGGCCCGATGATCGAAATTGTCGCTGAGAGTTCTATCCCTTTAAAGGATTGGCATCTAGTTCTAATGGGCGAATGCCTTCCTGGGTCAGTCCCCAGAAGGCAGTTCTCCGTGAAACCGGTTTCTAGAGGCTTTGATGGCCCAGGTGGACCGTAATACCGCTAAGCTTTTTGCTAATATCGATCAGAGAATTAAGGCTCTCTGCATTTCTTTCCTGATTCGCCGTAAAGGATCCGGGGGTCACATTGTTTTTCCAGCCCCAGGTGGTATGACAGGTATCGCCTACTACTAATTGTAGACCGCTGGTTGATCGAATGAGAAAAGCCATGCTTCCGGCAGTGTGGCCCGGAACATGCACGACATAAAGGCTGCCATCGCCAAAGAAATCCAGTATGCGAAGCGACTCGGTTTGCGAATCGTCGGCTGCCGGAAAATCCAGTTCCTTGAGAATCCTGTCGCTTCCCAGGATATTGTCGGTGCTACCCTGAACGAACATATTCAGAAGCATACTATCTGTGGCTTCAGCCGGTCCAATGTAAAATGGAGTGTTCGCATCGATATCGCCGGAGCCCAGAATGTGATCCAGGTGCATATGGGTGAGGAAGACCCCTTTCGGCGATCCTCCATTCGCTTCCAACCATTGGCTCGTGCTGGTATGAATCTTCAATAGATCCATGTTCATTACAGACTGCACCATGCCGGATACAGGCCATTCTTCGGATGGCTTCTGAAATATGGTTCCCATTCCCGTGTCGATGAGAAACCGGCCATTCTCTGGATGGTCGATGACATAGAAATAGATTTGAATAGGTTCCAGACCCGATTCCAGGCCTGCTTCTTCGGCTTTGGGATGGTCCAGGTTGATCAACCCGCCCCGGTCCACTGACCAATCGGCAGAAACGATTTTTTGAAACCGGATAGGGCCACGGGGCTGCGAGCCAAGCTCCTCCAGCATAGTTTCTACTTTTGTTGAGTTGCCCTGCTTCTCCCTGATTGAGTCAATGGAGGTAACGGAGCATCCGTAGAAGGACAGGGAAAGTATGGCAGAAATTAGAAGGAGAGAACTTGCGCGCATGCCAGGATAAAATCGAAAGCCAGGAAAAGTGTCAATCCCAATCGAATCTAATGCGAGCGATTATGCCTTTTTACCAGGAGAAGGAAGCTTCCCGTTCGTTCGGCCGGTGGTTCTGACTTTCGGACGGGCGAATCAGGAATAGAGCACTCGAAAAGCTTGCTCTGCTCCGGGAGGCACATCTTCAATAGGTTCATATCCAATATCGGGGAAATCCTGAGACGCTTCCTTCACGGCTTTAGTTACCAGGATTTCTTTCGCTTCTGCTATATCCTCGCCCAGTTTGCTGGCTGCATTTACCTGAGCTCCGTAAACATCAGCATCCCCGATTCGCAGCATATGCCCATAGCCGAGCCCGACGCATAGCAATACCTGTTCTTCGGGAATGCGACCTACATTGTACTCCTCCAGAGCTCTTTGCATGGCTACGGCAGCCGATAGTCCCTTCGAAGGTTTGCGAAAAATAGCCATGAAACTATCGCCTTCAACTTTGAGCAAGATGCCGTCATTTTCCTCTACAATCGGTAGCAGCACCCGTTCTGACTCATGAATGGTCTGCAGGAAATGAATGATTCCGAATTTTTCCACGCCTCTGGAAAAGCCTGAAAGGTCGGTGAACATCACGCACCACTCTTCTCCGAAGAGATCCCAGATCCGCTGATCGATCTGTTCTTTGTTCGCCCCCGGTTGTACTCTCTGGTCGATCAAACGTTCCAGGCGATCCTCGGAAGCGCTAATAAAAACAGATCTTCTTAATGCCATGGAGTGGATTCTACAAATCTACCGAAAATCGCAAGCCCCTTTTTTCCCTGGACCACCAATCCGAAGCTGGGAGGCCATACAGGGTTCCTCCGGACATGGAGTACAATCAACTCCGGTCCGGCTCTGCCCGAATTCGCATAATGATCTCGTTGCAACAGATCTTTCAAGGGTCCTTGGGACCGCTTTTCAGCTTTCAATTTATCCGGTATATTGATATCTTTTGGGAATCTGCCCTTGCACTCAGCCGGATTCAGTCCTCGATGTTGAGTATCTCCGCCGTTCCAAGACCGCTCTGACGATTGTATTTCAGAATGACCAGAACCTTACCATCGGGAGATAGTGCTGCCGGAGCTGGAGATTGGATTGCTTCGGAGTCAATGCTGAACGATTCGATTTCGTCAAGGTCATCATCCAGAACCTGGATCTCATCCAGAGTACTTAGAATGTAGCGTTCGGACTTCGGGTAGTAACCCAGGAAATTATGACGGTAGTAAAATCGATGCTCCGAGTCCAATCCAGCGAAATCATCTGGCATGGCAGGCAATGCCTGGATCTTTTCTATGTTTCCGCTTCCGGGGTCAATGCGCAGGAGGTAACCATCATTGTTTTCACTTACCTGGCGATCCATGTTTGTTGCAACGATTACACTTTCGCTCTCTTTGAAGCTCTGGATGGAATGGACCGCTCCCGGTGTTGTTATTCGGCGAATCTTCTGCCAGGTGGATGTGGAGTAGACATAGAATTCTCCTGTCCTCCAGCTCTCATTGAAAACCTCATACCATCTGGCAATTTCTTCCTGCATTCGCTTCGCTTCCGCAACGGAATGCGATTTTCCGTAGTAGCGATCCTCCGCTTCCTTCGCCTTGCGCAGAGCTTCATTGTCGCGATACTGTCCTCCGGAAAACAGATAATTACCGTCTGCACTGAAATGCACGGACGAAAGATTGCCCCATGTATGGTCATCGATCCGCGCAGCCATTTTTCCGGTAAGTAGATCCCACACATAAATTGCCGGTTCATCGCCAGCGCTGGCAAGATAACGTCCATTGGGAGAAAAAGAGAGCCATTCAGCATAACCGGCCCGATGGCGGAACTGACGCAGTAATCGTCCGGTTTTTACATCTACGACCTTGACCAGGCCGTTGACGTTGCCTCCATCATCAGATTCTGCAGTGGCCAGTTGACTACCGTCCGGCGAAATGGCCAGACCTTTCACTACGAGATAACTCTGGTATTTTCGAATCTGATTTCCCTTGAGATCATAGACACGAACCAGCTTATCGCTAGCTACTGCGAACGATTGGCCATCAGGAAAAAATACTACGTCCGGCCTGGAATACTGGGCCGACATTAGTCCGAGGTTTATTCCCTCGGCTTTGAGGAACATTCCCGGGAAAAACATGATAAAACAGCCAAATAGAGCGATTATCAGGCGATTTAAAGGTGATCGAATCATTTTTTGTTTGAACTCCGCGGTATTAATGGCCAACTAATTTCTGTTAGAGGAAGTCAGGGTCGGTTCAGTTCAGAGTTATTCCTTCTGAAACTGGCTTCTTGCCTGTTCTTCGATCCAGTGTAGATTTCAATTTCTCGGAGGCAGCGGTTGTTACGCCATACCATTCAAGCAATTCTCGCAATTATTGTTGCCCTGACCCTGGGCTGCCGGCCCGGAAAGGAATCCTGTCGTTCCGATGATCTAGTTTGCCCGAATAGAGCTTTGCCCGGTATTCTCTGGCTGTCCACATGTAATTTCCAGCCAGTCTGCGGCAATCAGACATTAGATGGTCTGGCCCCCAGTGCTGGAACAGGGAGCTCAATATTTGCCGATTGTCAGAGGATCAATATCGCCCATGGGGATAGTTCCAGCGGCGATTTGCGTTTTTCCAGATCCAATGACGGTGGACTCACATGGTACAATACGATTGTGGACGATGGAGCTGACACCGGCTACGCAAGCCGCATCTATGCAGATAAGAGCGAAGTGTTCATTTCCTATCACGATGCGGGCAACGCAGATCTATGGTTCGCCTATTCGGGGGATCAAGGCCAGACCTGGAGGAAGATTCAAGTAAACAAAGTAGCGGAGGATCCGGACTCCGTAACCGGTATGTTCGTTAGAAATCCGGAGATCTGGATTTCCGCTCTGGTCAACAACAGCTTGACCATCTATTACTCTGCCGACCGGGGTCTGTCCTGGCAGGAGTACGTTGCCATTCCAGGCCCCAGCCGAGGGTACGAGAGTTCCATTTTTGTATCCGGCAACCAGATATTCACAACGGATTACCATTTGGCCGATCGGGATCTGTACTTCAATCACTCATCGGATGGAGGGAGCACCTGGCAGTCCATCGTCCTTGAATCTGCGGGGGATGTGGGACGGTATAGCTCTCTTATACTGTCGAATGGCGTCCTACTGGTGACTTATTACGACGTCACAAATACCAGGCTCAGAGTAGCCCGGTCAACAGATCTGGGCGTCAATTGGTCTCTGGCTACTATTGACTCATCGGCCAGTGTAGGCACAGAGTCAGATCTGACATCCGATGGATCGGCGCTGTATGTTGCTTATTACGATGCTACGAATACATCTCTGAAGGCTGCTCGTTCTGTGGATGATGGGTTGACCTGGGAAGTGAAGACCCTGGATTCAGGGCCCAACGCAGGTCGCTATACAGGCATAAGCGCCACTGGACCCGGGGTTTTTGTCTCTCATCAGGCCTCCGGCTCTTCCTTGAAACTGAGTATCGCCACCCCCGGAACAGGGTGCGTCTTTACTCCCTGATTTACATTGCCATAGCTGAATACCCGGACAGAGGAAGAAGTCCAATGAGCTACGCGATCTCGCGGCCCAGCTGAAAATCGGAGCCCTTTCTTATTTTCGAACCTGACCGTCTGCAGTCTTGCGGATTCGCCGGCGAATCTCTTTTGCTCGCTTTCGGTTAGCATCCAGGATGCTCTTGACTCTTTCGCTTTCATCGTTGGAAAAACGATTCTGAAACATCTTTCGCATCAGCCGATCTGGTAGAACGTACCAGGAAGCGCTGGAACTAACGTAGATTTCTTCTTCTTCGTTGTATATCACAGCCCGGGTGTACAGTCTTCGCTTGCGCACGGCCGTAAGCCAGGCTCGTACCTTGATATTTGAGTGCAATGGAGTNGCTTTGTGGTAGTTCATATGCAGCTTTTCTGTCATTACGGAATGGCCGACGTGAAAACAGAGCACACCCTGGGCCTCGTCTAGAATGGTGGCCAGCACTCCTCCGTGAAAGAAGCCCGGTGCACCCTCAAAGTCGGCGGTTCCCTGGTAATCGAATCGAACCTCTCCGTGCTCCAGATCGAATCGAAAATCTGCCTGTAATCCCTTGGGGTTGTCCAGCCCACACCCATAGCAGTTCGCATGGTGCCAGTCCCGTCCTGTCATGCTGGGAATTCCCTGGGGAGCTCCAGGAGGTGTATCGATCTTCTGCATATAAGTCAGAAAAGATCCACCGGCGCGCTGGTCAAGAAACGTGTATCTGCACGTATTCCAGAGAATGGCTGCAACGGAAGCTGCGGTGGCCTTCCAGTGGGGGTAGTGGTCGGGCCTCCAGGCGGTCAGCCGAATTCCGGTTTCAGGCCCGAATCAGGCATATTTCCGGGGTTTTTCGTCGCTTTAGGTAGCCCTGAAAACGGGGAATCTTGTTTACTTGGAAGGCCGTACAGCGAATTCTGAACCTGCTTATGGCCAAGAAAAAGTCCTCAAAATCATCCAAGAAATCGGCGCCAAAGGGTGCCAAAAAATCGGCGTCCAAGAAATCCGCTCCCAAAAAGAGCTCGGCCAAGCCCAGCGCCGGACCCAAACCCACCGAGGGAAAAAAGCCCAGATCCGGTAGCGGGGCGCTTACGGCCACAGAGACTCCAGTCATAGAAAGAATCGACATTGCTTCTGCTCTTCAAAAGGGGCTTCGCACAGTCAATGTCTCCATCGACAATCAAATGAAAGAGGCCTACCTGGATTATGCCATGNGCGTAATCGTCGGTCGGGCTCTGCCGGATGTGCGAGATGGCCTCAAGCCAGTGCATCGGCGAATTCTATACGCGATGCATGAGCGGGCCTGGCGTCACGATCGGCCCTTCGTCAAGTCTGCGAAAGTAGTGGGGGAGGTAATTGGTAACTATCATCCCCATGGTGACTCCGCAGCTTACGATACAATGGTCCGTATGGCTCAGAACTTTGTTATGCGGGTCCCCCTGGTGGAGGGCCAGGGTAACTTTGGCTCCATCGATGGGGATAACCCTGCNGCCTACCGATATACCGAGGCCAGACTTACCAGAGCGGCTGAGGAACTTCTTCGCGATATCGATAAAAATACAGTCGATTTCTTACCCAACTTTGATGATACCAAGCAGGAGCCCAAGGTCCTTCCAGCGGCTCTACCCAATCTGCTGATCAATGGATCCAGCGGTATTGCCGTGGGTATGGCCACTAACATTCCTCCTCATAACCCTACCGAGGTAATCAATGCCTGTCATGCCTTGATTCAGAACCCTGACCTNTCGCCCACAGATCTAATGAAGTATGTGCCGGCTCCGGATTTTCCCACCGGTGGCATCATCATTGGCGGAGAAGGTCTGAAGTCTGCTTACACTACAGGTCGTGGATCTTTTCGCATTCGCGCCAGGGTGGATGTGGAAGAAGGAAAGAAGGGTCGGGACACAATCGTCATTACAGAAATCCCTTACCAGGTGAATAAGAAGAATCTTCTGGAAAAAATAGGAGATCTGGTCGGAAACAAAGTCATCGAAGGGATTGCCGATATCAAAGATCTTTCGGACCGGCATGGTATTCGAGTTGAGATTGAGTTAAAGAAAGATGCCATGACTCAGATTGTTCTGAATCAGCTCTTCAAGCAAACTCAGCTTCAGGTAAGTTATGGAATTATCTTTCTGGCTCTGGTGGAGGGGCAACCTCGCATCCTGAACCTCAAGGAAATTCTGGCTCACTATATTCAGCACCGCAAAGAAGTAATAGTTCGTCGGACGCAATACGAACTGGATCAGGCAGAAAAGCGAGCCCATATCCTGGAAGGCTTGAAGATCGCTCTCGATTTCATCGATGAAGTGATTAAAATCATTCGCGGATCTAAAACCGTGGATGAAGCCCGACAGAAGTTAATCAAGCGTTTCAAACTCACCGAAATCCAGGCCAATGCTATTCTCGATATGCGATTGCAGAAGCTTACCAGTCTGGAATCGGAAAAGATTATCGAAGAGCTCAACCAGCTAAAAGAAAGGATTAAAGATTACAAAGATATTCTAAAGAGCGAAAAGAGACAATACACCATTGTCTCCGATGAGCTGGGCGAAATGAGCAAGGCCTATGGTTCGCAACGCTCAACAGAAGTGGACACAAGTAGCGTGGATACCCTGAGCTTCGACGTAACGGATTTGATTCCGGACGAAGATGTAGTGATTACCCTTACGGAAGATGGCTTCATCAAGAGAATGGGTGTAGATTCCTTTCGTCGTCAAAAACGCGGAGGCCGGGGTGTTCGCGGAGGCTCCAGCAAACGCGAAGATATCATTCGATTGATGCGTCTTGGATCCACTCACGATACATTGCTGCTGTTCTCGAACAAAGGAAAGGTCTTTGGAATAAAAGTATTGGAACTGCCGGAAGCCAGCCGGGAGGCTCGCGGCAAATCCGTGAAGGCTCTGCTCAATCTGGCTCAGGAAGAGAAGATAACGGCCATGACCGCAGTGAAAGAATTCACCGAGTCCCAGGCCATTGTCATGATCAGCCGCGAAGGCATTCTGAAAAAGAGTAACCTGGACATTTTTGAGAATGCCAGGAAAGGCGGAATCATTGCCATCAATCTGCGAAAAGAGGATGAGCTCATCAATGTCTGCCTTGTGAATCCGGATGACGATGTGATTATNGGAAGTCAGGAAGGCCTGGCTCTCAGGACGAACCTTGCCAGAATGCGAAGCCAGGGCCGTAGCGCGGCAGGCATCATTGGCATGCGACTGGATAAGGATGATGCCATCGTGGGTATGGATGTGGTGAAAAAGAACTCCTCCCTCTTCGTAATCTCTGAAAAGGGCTTTGGTAAAAGAATGGCGTTTTCGAACTTTCCGGCGAAGGGCCGCGGCGGAAAAGGGATTACCTTTATGAAGGTGGCCGACAAGAACGGAAAAGCTGTATCTCTTTGCACGCTCGGAGACAAGGACGATGTTCTGGTAATCGCAGAAAGCGGCTATGCCATTCGGCTGGCTGCCAAGGATATATCTACCATCGGCCGTAACACAGTGGGTGTTCGAATCGTAAATCTTGCAGAAGGAGACACCGTGCGAGATGTGGCGATTCTGGCCACCGATGTCTAAAAGCTTCTTTCGGGCAGGCCGGGTCAAAGCCTCAGACTCTTCGTCTGGATGGCGCCCCCGGGGTGGTACCAAGATTGCTGGCGACCCAAAAAAAGGACGTAACCTCCGCATCCCCCGGGAAACTAATCAATAGATGTTTCGCCAGGCCAGAATCCTGCCGTGCTCCTGCGGGGAGCAATTATGGGCCGACCTGGAAAAAAAGGCGGAGGAGACAGAGGCTGGCTTACTGGCATTCTTGATCGATGACCGGCATCCCGAAAAGAGTCAGGGAGTGCTGGATGAATCCGCACCGCTTCATTTTTCCTGGTCTTCCTCACAGGCATTGAAAGGTAGCTTCCTGGATTTCGCCAGGGAGTTACTGGTATTTCCGGACGAGGAAGCAAACCCATCCCGCCAGGTCGTTCCTCCTCCTCTTGATGTNCTGGCCTTTGTATGCGGCCAGTCTCCGATCTGTTCTCTTCGTACCGGTCGAATGCTGGCCGAGTTCGCGGCTTTTCGATCTATACCATCCGAGTTGATCGTATTACAACGAGAAGGGNAGTCAGAAGGATTGGGTGCAGCAGGACAGGTTATGGCCAATATTCTCCGATCTAGAAACAATTCTCAGGACATGGAAAAGCTGGCCATTGCTCATCCATCCTATTTCTTTTTAGCAGCAGGATATGTAAGCGGTGGGTTTCAGAGGCCCGGACCTAACTCTGATCTGGAAATGCTAGGAAACATCGCCCTGCAGAACTCGGAGAACTAGTCTTAATTTTTGAGGTAGTACAATGGAATCCCAACAGGTAGAATTTATCGAACGCCCCCGAGTTAAAGAGAAGGGTCTCCGTGCAGCGCAATTTTCAGCCCCGGCAGGTTCTGATCCTACGAAATCTGCATCCGTGGACGAAGAGATTCTGAATAGACTGGCGTCCGGAAAGAGAGACCAGGCCTGGAGACTGTTCATTAAGGAATATCAGACAAGATTGTATAACCTGTGTTTTCGCATGCTCGGGAACTATGATGATGCTATTGATGCGCTTCAGGAGTCCTATGTGCAGATTGATCGGTCTCTACCTGGTTTCAAGCGTCAGTCCAGCCTTTATACCTGGGCCTATCGCGTTTCATTGAATGTAATACTCAATTTTCGCAAGAAGCGATCCAATCACAATGCCCGCCATTCNGGTCAGGAAATGCCAGAAATTTCTCGTCCAGAAGATGATCCTGATAAAATGTGCGAAGAGAAGTATAGAAAGTATCTTGTGCATCAGGCCCTTCAGAAGTTACCCAGAGCTCAACGTTGCCCTCTGATTATGCATGATCTGGATGGTTTCAGTTTTGCGGAAATCGCAGAGGCGGTACAGTCTACGCCCGGGGCCGTCAAGGTGAAGGTATTTCGTGCAAGAAAGACACTGGAAAAGATTTTACTGCAAGGTCAGGAAGTTCAGGGTTTTGAAAACGTAGGAAGGTTCGAAGGTCAATCACTCAAGCATTTGTTGAGCTGAGAGAAGCCCGGGTGGGCCCTATGTACTTCTCTTCGAATTCCGGCACCGGTATGGCTTTACTGTAAAGATAGCCCTGACCCATTTCGCAATCCAGGTTTGCCATATACTCGGCGACTTCGTTGGTTTCTATTCCTTCGGCCACCACTTCAAGTCCGAGGCTATGGGCCATCTGAACCATGGCCTGCACNAGAGGCGCTGCCTTCTCATCTTCCAGGAGGCGTAATAAAAAGCTCTTATCAATCTTCAATACATCGAACAGGTTCTTTTGCAGGTAGGCGAAAGAGGAGTAGCCCGTTCCAAAATCATCCATCACCAATCGAATCCCGAGTTCCCGAACGTTTTGCAAAAGGCTAACGTTCTTATCTTCCAATAACATGTTTTCTGTGATCTCCAGTTTTATGTTGGCCGGCCGCACCGAGTAGCGGGAGATTAATGACTGAAGTCTGGAATGCAAATCGCCACGACTCAATTGTCCCGGGGAGATGTTAACGCTAATGGAAAACTCTGGAAGCACCTGATTCCATTGGAAAAGTGCAGTCATTGATTCTTCCAGTACCAGCCCGCCCAGTTCGCGAATTTGTCCAGTCTCCTCCGCAATCGGGATAAATACATCCGGCGCTACAAATCCCAGATCCGGCTCATTCCAGCNAAGCAAGGCTTCTGCGCCTGCCAGTCTTGAGTTTCGTAGATCCATAATTGGCTGAAAATAGACAGAAAGCTCTCTCTTGCGAATGGCCTGTTCCAATCGTTCTGAAAGATCCAGGCGAATACGGTGCTCCATGTCCAGTTCTGAATCGAACTCTTCTTCCCGGTCCTTGCCTCGCTTCTTGGCCTGCATAACGGCGGAGTCAGCGCTTCGAAATAGCATCAATGGAGTCTGGCCATGTTCGGGAAAATGGGCTATACCCACGCTGACCGTTGTCTGGAAAGAAGACTCTCCGATCTCCACAGGTCTGGCAAANATGTCTCTCAATCGCGCAGCAAATTTAGCTGTGCTATCGGGACTTCCAGCGTGCCAGTGAATCAAGGCAAATTCATCTCCCTCAAGGCGAAAAAGCTGATCGGCGCTGGGCATCTTGTATTTGATTCGCCGCGCGATTTCTACCAGCATCGTGTCACCCACCACATGTCCGGCNGTATCGTTGACTTTCCTGAAATCATCGATGTCCAGAAGCATCAAAGAGAAAGGCTCTGTGGGATTGGTGCGAATGCTCTGCTCCAGAGTATCCATTAGCAGACTTCTGTTTCCCAGCCCTGTCAAATCGTCGTATATAGTACGCAATTCGAGGTTGGATTTTAATTGGAGCAGGTTGTCGTTGCGTTGTTGAATTGTCCGATTGTAGGTTTCTACCCGTTTAATGCTGCGGGAGAATCGCAGCGCCAACATGAAGGCCTGGGCCACTACGAACTGAATCTGGCCGAGGGCCACGGTTCGCGGTCCATCATAGTAATGGCGGACCAGAAGAGTGTCATTGACCACCGTAGCGGCCATGATCAGTCCCGTAATCAGAATAGTCCTGGCTCCGTGCTCCCGATGCGTGGCTGCGCGAATCAGGGACACCATGCTGTAAATGATAAAGCCAAGCATGAGATACTGGAAGAATGGAATGATTCCGGTGAAGAAGGACGGCGTAGTGATAAGAGTTGTCGCACTGGCAATCGTGGCCGCCGCAAGGAGGAAGAGAGAAACGGGCTTCCAGAAGAATCGCGGAAAGAGGGACTGCCCATAGAGAGCAAAAACGGGCAGGGCCATGAAGAAAGAACAGTACTCAATCCTTAGATAATTCTCCCATGATATCTCAGGGATGAGAAGAGGTAATAATCGGGTGCCCAGTGTAAGCTCACGTAAAGCGATAAGAAAACAGCTTAATCCGAAGTAAAAAAGAGAGGTCTCTTGCTTTCGGATCAGAAAGAAGCCACAATGGTACAGGCCCATGATCAATAAAATGCCTACCATGAGAATCTGAACGGAACTATCGCGCCAATTGGAGCGAGCTACTGCGCTGTACTCTCCTATTGCGATGGGATTCCAGATACCACCTTTTCTGTAGCTAAAATTGGATACCTCCAGCTGTATGAGCACCTCTTCGCTTTTCGGACGAATCTGATACAGTTCTTGACCAACGTTTGGATCATGGTTTGCAGCGCTCGTTCCGGGTTGACCTTTTTGACCCAGCAGATCCTGGTTTACGTACAAGCGATAGGCAGTGCCTATATCGTTTATCTTGATTCCCAGGCGATTCAAATTGCGAGGGAGAATGACTTTGAATTCGAAGGTTCCATATCCCGAAGGACCGAAGGATCCTTGTTTCGTTTCGTAAAGATTCCAGGAGCCGGGGACTTGAACAAGATGGAACTCATTTCCCTGGAATTCACTTCGGCTCAAGAATTGGTGGGGGTAAAAGCGAATGGGTCCGTGCACAGACAGGACCCTGTTCTCCGGTACGCTTCGCAGGTCTATAACGCCTGGAACAGAGAATGGGGTTTCCAGCTTCTGGCAGCTCAATACGAGAAGAAGGGAGAGAACCAGAATCGCTTTTAGAGAACTCACCATTGGTAGTCGCTATGTATTTAGTTGTATGCTATTTCTTTCTGCAATAAAAAAAGGTACGGCTCCTTTACTATTCTCAGAGACCGGCCCATGAAAACGGACCCTGAGATGCGCCGCACTCGCGGTGCAGTTGTTGAATTACCTTTGTCCAGGCTCTAATGCCAGTGCCTGATTATTCAAAAAGTTAAAGAAATCCTCTTCGGGCATAGGCCGGGCAAAGAAATAACCCTGGATTTCTCCTGTATTCTCGCCCGTGAGAAACTTCATCTGCTCATCTGTTTCTACTCCTTCAATCGTGGTTTCGATGTCCAGGGAGCGAGCCATGTCCAGGACGGATCTTACAATTGCGGAGCTAGACCGGTCTTCCGGTAGTCCCTGAATAAAGGACCTGTCTATCTTTAATCGGTCCACTCTGAAATGACGTAAGTATGCTAGAGAGGAGTAACCGGTGCCGAAATCATCCAGTGCAATGGGAATACCGTGCTCTCGAAATCGTTCCATTATGCTGGATAACTGATCTGAAGGCTTGAGAAACACGGATTCAGTCACTTCGACTTCAATGGATTGTGGTGCCATGTTATGCTCGCTGAACGATGAGAAGAACCAATCCATCGAAGATTGGAACTGCTTGGGGGAGAGGTTTACGGATACAGTGACCACCTGATTGCTCTGCGAGTTCCAGGCTTTCTGCAACCGAATCGCCTCCTGGACTACCCATTGACCTANAGATAGGATCAGTCCGCTNTCCTCGGCCACAGGAATGAANTCTCCCGGAGAGATGAAGCCTCCATGACCATCTGGCCAGCGAATCAAAGCTTCGGCGGAAAGTACTGAGTTGGTTCGAACATCCAGCTTGGGCTGTAAATAAAGCTGGAACTCGTTGTTTTGAAGAGCTGTGCGAATTCGGTCCTCCAGGACAATGCGATTTTGAATTCGCTCCCGCATGGCAATGGAAAAGAAGGAGGTCCCGGAAAACAGCGCATTCTCTCTGGCCGTGTGGAGCGCTGCATAACTCTTTTCTAGAAGGTCCGTAGCCTCCATTGCATCTCCGGGCGAAAAGGCCACAGAAACCAGGACTTTCGACGGCATGCCCCGGTTGGCATCGCTGGGAAGCATGCTGGATTCTACCAGGGATTGAATGTCATCGCCCAGGGATGTATCTTCACGTCGAGAGCCAAAACCCTGAATGAAGAGTCCGAATTCCTGACTGCCAATACGAGCAATGATGGCGCGGTCCCCCAGAACCTTCAAGAGTTCCAGGCCTGCGGAGTTGATCAATTCATCCGCCTGTTTCTGGCCGAAAGACACCTGAACCTCCGGGATGCGCTCCAGAGATACAATCATCAATGCACTTTGCATTTCCTCATCATTTTCTTCAGAAAGGTAATGCCGAACTTCCTGGAGAAACAGTCTCCGATTTGGTAAGCCTGTTAGGGGATCATAGTTTTCCATCTGGTCCAGAAGATCGAAGAGGCGATTCAAGGTAACGGAAGTATCGGACATAAGTGTGCCCGCTTCATCGTTGTAGGAAACGGGAAGTCGCACCTTTTTTCTATCCTGCAAGAAATCTCGCAGCGTTCGGGAAGACAGCAGAATAGGCCGCAGCAGTCCGTTGATTACAAGTAGAGTGACGATGGTCCCCAGCAGGGTTGCTACCAGAGCAACGCCGATTATTGGAAGCATTTTAGACAGGGGAACATTTTGACTAATTAAGAACCAGAGCAACAGAGAGAGCAAGGGGACATGGGTACCCAGAAAAGCCACAACCATGATTTTGGATCTATAGCCTCGCAAGAAGGGGACTCGCGCAAGGAGGGAATAGATTCTCAAGGAGGGGTTGTTTTCGCTCATATAAAGATATACGCAGTTTTTTAATGTATTGTCAATGGAAAGGAGCGAAGCGGCGCAGGGAAAAGCGAAGCAAGGAAAATCAATTTACTTCCTGTAGTACAAATGCGTTCTGGGGAAATTCTTGCATTTCTGTCGGAGGTTTCATGTACAGATATTACCTAATCGCCGCCTTTATATTTCTGGCCGCTCAATGTTCTCCCGCTGATCCAGTGGAATTGCGTGTAAGTCTTAAAGAGGGCGACAAATACGTTCAAAAGATGACAACCGAACAAAAGGTTGTCCAGAGCTTACCGTCTATGGGTCCCGGAGTGCCTTCCGGTAAGCAAACCCAGACCAGCACGGTTATCATAACCTATACAATCGAATGCACGGATGTGGACGAAGAAGGCACAACCATCAAACTTACCTATGATCGCATCCAGGCAGAGAAAGAGCAATCTATGGCTACCGAAGGGTCCAACGCAGAATCTCCGGGCCGAAAGACGGTTTATGACTCCGATAAAGACGAAAAACCAACCGATCCTGAGACCATTGCCTATTCTGTGATGATCGGTAACGGTTTTTCTGTGAAACTTTCACCAAAAGCAGAAGTACTGGATATGCTGGGGGTAGAGGAATTCTTGAATCGCGTCTACTCAGGCCTCAACATTCCTGAT
Source organism: Leptospiraceae bacterium (assembly GCA_002717505.1). Classification (GTDB taxonomy): domain Bacteria; phylum Spirochaetota; class Leptospiria; order Leptospirales; family Leptonemataceae; genus UBA3465. Next base: position 15,647 of record PBEB01000033.1, on the reverse strand, counting down.
ACTCCGCAGGGTCAGGAAGTGAAGAAAATGCTTCATGAACAGTTCGGTGCGAAGACCATGAAGCATATGCTATCCCGAAGCTACCTTCCCTATCCGGAGCAAAAGGTCGCGGAAGGCGATACCTGGAACGATGCCATGGATCTGGGTGGCGCTGGTTTCCCGTTGAAAGTAGAAAACACTTACGTAGTAGAGGACCTGGATTCCAGCGAAGCTGTGCTCAGTACCGAAGGAAAGATTACGAGCATAGAGGGTCAGACAATGAAGATCATGACCATGGAACTGGGTTACGATATCAGCGGAAAACAAACCGGGGAGCAGGTCATTGATCTGGAAAAGGGCGTAGTGGTCCGATCCGAACTCAAGCGAACTCTGGAAGGGGAAACAAAGGTTCTTTCTATGCCTCAGCTTTCGGAAGAGATGGTAATTCCCATGCAAGTAGAAACGACCATCACCCTGGAAACTCTGTAACTCCGGGGTAGAGGCATTGTTAGCCAGGATGGGTAGCCCCGGCTACCCTTTCGCATTGACGGCCAGCAGTTCGAAATAGAGATTAGCGGTTCGCGGCAATAGCAAAAGACTAATGGTCCGGCGTTCGTCGAGAGCGCTCCGCCTGTAACACTGCGAATTGCCATTTCTTAATGTACACTTAGCAGCATTTGCGCCAGGGCTACAGCAATATGCGCACCGGTTCCATCCGGTCAGCTCAACTGTTGATTCCAGAGATGGTTCAGGGGACCCGTTCCTGCCCCAAGGCCAGGAGCATTCTTTATGGCCCCATCGATGAACTCCCGGGCCAGTGTGACTGCATCCACCATGCTCATGTCCCGAGCCATGCCAGCCGCAATGCCGGCGCTTAACGTGCATCCCGTGCCATGGGTGTTTTTCTCCGGATGCAGCGGATACTCCAGGAGCTTCGCATCTCCGTTAAAAAAGACATCCGTGACCTTNTTATTGTTGGAGCTTTCCGAGAGCCTATGTCCACCTTTCAGTAAAACCGCTGCCCCTGTTTGTTCGTAGAGTTTTTCGGCCGCAGCTTTCATCTCATCCAGACTACCTATGGATTGATTCAGGATTACTTCTGCTTCTGGTAGGTTTGGGGTAATCAGGGTTGCCTCATTCAGGAATTCGATCAATGCATCTTCTGCATCGGGTTCCAGCAGACGATCGCCGGAAGAAGCTACCATAACGGGGTCTACTATCAAGGCCTGTTTTTCTGCATATTTTTTCCAGGTATTTCTTACCGCGTCCATGATGTCCCGGGAAAAGAGCATCCCCGTTTTCGCCGCTTTTACCGGAAGATCCACCAGAACGTCTCGGATTTGCCCAGCTACGATGTCCGGATCGATGGCCTGCACGGCACTAACTCCGGTAGTATTCTGGCAGGTAATAGCTGTAATGGCTGTGGTGCCGTAACAACTCAGAGCCTGGAAGGTCTTGAGGTCGGCCTGGATTCCGGCTCCACCTCCGGAATCGGAACCTGCTATAGTGAGGGCTACGGGAAGACTCATTCTGAAAGGACGAAGTGTCTGCAAAATTGGTCAAGCCATTCTGCCTGCCTGCGCTTTTAGTCGGATTTACTGCTGGACCGTGGATGATTGGAACCGAACCTGCACCCATGTCTGAGGGACAGAAGGTATTTAGAGTTCAGGGCGGTCGCCCACTACAGGGTGTGATTCGGCCGGAAGGAAACAAGAATGAGGCGCTGCCCCTGCTGGCTGCCGCTCTACTAACTGCGGAACCGATTATTCTGGAGAACGTGCCCGACATTGAAGATGTGCGACAGATGATGGGAATTATCCAGCATCTGGGTGCCGATGTAGTGGCTCTGGAAGGAAAACCTGGACATGTAAGGATTCATACTCCAGATACTCCCAAAAGCGATATTCCATCCGACCTTTCTACTCTGCTTCGCGGTTCTGTAACCCTGGCCGGTCCGTTACTGGCCCGTACAGGTCGTGTCTTCTTGCCCCGACCCGGTGGCGATCGAATTGGTCGTCGGCGACTGGACACTCATATTCTGGCATTGCAGGCGTTGGGTGCGAAGGTCCAGATGTTTCCGGATGGATTTGAGCTTACGGCTGAGAAACTGGTGGGAGCCGACATCTGGCTGGATGAGGCCTCTGTAACAGGTACCGAGAATGCCGTATGTGCAGCTGCCCTGGCCGAAGGGGAGACCATCATTCGCCACGCCGCCAGCGAACCTCATGTGCAAGGGCTATGCAGACTTCTAGTAAGCATGGGTGTGAGTATTGAAGGTATTGGTTCGAACATCCTTCGCATAAAGGGCCAGGGTAAGCTGGGAGGAGCGACCCATCGCGTAAGCCCTGATTATCTGGAAGTAGGTAGCTTCATCTCTCTGGCCGCCGTTACTGGCGGAGAAGTTCTGATTGAAGATGCGGATCTTCCCAANCTAAGGATGATTCGTCAGGTGTTTTCGCGTTTGGGCATCGAAACCAGACCGGAGGGCGATGCTCTACGCGTTCCCGGAGACCAAAACCTGGAAATCATAAATGATATGGGTGGAGCTGTTCCTCATATAGATGATGCGCCATGGCCTGGATTTCCCGCGGACATGACCTCGGTAATTCTCGTTACTGCAACTCAGTGCAACGGTACTGTTCTGATCCATGAGAAGATGTTTGAATCCAGACTATTCTTTGTAGATCGGTTGATCTCTATGGGCGCAAAAATCGTTCTTTGTGATCCTCACCGTGCTGTAATTATGGGGCCGTCCCCCCTGAGCGGCGCCGTGGTTTCCAGTCCTGACATTCGCGCCGGAATGGCGATGCTCATTGCTGCACTTTGTGCTCAGGGTGAATCNACAATTCAAAACATCGGTCAGATCGATCGCGGATTTGCCCGGATCGATGAACGTCTCATCAAACTGGGTGCTCGCATTGAGCGAGTGGATGCTTGATACTCACAGAAAAACTCCAATAATCTCTGAATGAGTCAGCAAGCCGTTATAGGCTCATTCACTACTCATCGATGCCGGTCCTGCTGCTTTTTTTAAGCGCACCGAAGAACTATGCTGCCGATTGGCGCTAGGCTCAAGTTCAAGATTCGTTCGAAAACCATTTCTGGTGCAAATCCGTTTCCTATGCATGGGATAGTATTCTAGAGTCGGAAATGATAAAAGCTCTCTTCGTCTTCCACGACCAGAGAGGGAGGGAGCGGGTATTCGAACACCAGACGGGCTGCCTTTGCCCCCTCCAGAGATAGGCTCTGTTCTTCGCTAAAAAAAATAGTGATCTTGTCCAGTCTTGCGTGCGGATAATGAGCCCCAACGTAGTGGCTCCTGAATTCCAGGATATCGGTGGTTGCCCCCGGNGCGAGCGGTCCCGAAAAGTGAANGCCGGGAATGTCCTGACTGAAGTTCATTCCAGCGGAGATGGAATCGGGGCTTTTATCTTTCATGGCTCGCGCTGGATCCCGATTCGGTATGGGGCTCATATGCAGAATCAGTCTTTTAATCGTTCTGTCCGAATTGTTCTTGAGACTGAGGAAAAGAGTATTCAATCCAGATTTGCTGACATTGGAGTAAGATGCGCCCAAAACCAGTACCGGATAATCTTCTTTTTTATCTGCAGTTAAGCGGGTTCGGTTCTGGATTCCTATAATCTGATCGTTCACTCGGTCCACGGCCGCCGCTAGTTCCCTATTCCCAGCCCGAGTTGTAGACTGCCAGGGTCTTCCCTGTTTCAATTCCAGCCCCGGATCGGTAAACATGAAAGGCATCCACACATAGGTTTCTTGTTCTACTTCCATTTCAAAGGTTTCGCGAATACTTGTGCCAGGCACTCTTAATTCATATTGTACTTTGACTCTGTCCTTTGCGTAGCAGGGAAGGAGTGTAAAAGTGACCCCGGAGATAATGCAATTTGCAACAGAGAAGGCACTGGTTTCGGAAAGTTGCACTATTTCTACATTCATCCATATTGGGGACTGTGAATCATGTGAAATAGGCTCATTTTCGGAAAGCTCTCGAATTTGTATCTCATTAAAGTATACGCTCCGCTTTTCAAGCTGAGCGGGCGGAGTCCTGGTCTCATAGAGGACCAGACAATGTAGAATCGGGATTAACAGAAGGACTGGTATTTTCCGCACAATGCAATCAGTAACGCTAGAAGCCAATCGTCAAGNGAACCTCGAATCAGCGAAGGAGAAATTGGAGTAACTGAGCCAGCTGTGTCCCGAGTAATATAGAAAAGAAATATACATATTGACCGAAATATAGAGTCAGGTAGTGATTACCCTATGGTCCGTTACTTTCTGCCGTCTCTTTTGATTCTAATTCTCTGTGCTTTTTGCAAGACGCATTATGTGGAGCCTTCGGTGGGCATTGATCATGCTCGATCAAATGAACCTATTTCGCAAGGAGAAGTAGCGTTTGCCGGTTTCTACAATTACCGTGTCGAGAAATCGGGGATGATGTATCGACTGTACTCAGCCGGGAATGGTCAGTTTAGAGAAGAGTATAGTGGGCATCACGTAGGAGACCTTCCTGTTCAGGGAAGAATTCCCGTAGAGCTGCAAAACGCTGCTAACCTGATTCTACACAACGGTCTGAGGCCAGCTATGAATGAAGAAGCCATAGCTGAACAGGACCTAAAAAGCCCGCGTGGCATCTATCAGGCTGCGAAATACCTTGAATCTGGTGGTTATGGGGATTTTGCACGACTCTTTCACTACGATGCGAATACAGATCAGCTTTACCTCAATGACTTCGGCAGACCTTATCTGGCGGTCGGGCTTCATGAGCCCACCTTTCGCAGGCCAACACTGGGTGGTAGAATGATCTTTCTTGTAACCTATCTGCTGCACTTTCTTAGCCTGGGTACTGTCCCGGCGGTCTGGATTGATCCTGGAGAGACCAGAATAACGGTATACAATTCCAGCCTGGAGGTTGTTGGTTCATTGCATCTGGATCATTCGACATACGCCCTAGCCAGCAATTGGATTGATGGTGAAGATTACTTTGTTCCTGACTCAAACGATAATCCCCATGGAGGAGGAATTCCAGAAGTAGCGGCTCCTGCAGTCTATCAGTTCATGAAATCCAGAGGCGATGAACTGTTCAGGAGCAATTAGAAAAGGAATTCGGTGGAATAATCCTATTCTGGACCTAATAATACGAAAGCACGGGATAATATGGATCGAGGTCGCTCAAGTATACAAACAATGGTGGAAGCTATAAATCNTCGAATTCAAGGATCGTNGATACCCGGTCCCGTCTCCAGATTTGAATGCACTTTTCGAATGTCTTCCTTTTGAAAAGCCTTGATCAAAGCACGAGGGGTAACGTTCGTGAAGCGTTTGAATTCTCGAATAAAATGTGACTGATCGTAGAATCCATGGACTTTTTCCAGATAGTTTAAATCCGGATTGCTATGAAACTCCTGCAGAACCCNTTCCATGCGAAGAATGCGCGAATAAAGCTTGGGCGAAACGCNGGTGATCTGGCGGAATAAGCGGCGAAAATGACGACTGCTGAGTCCGGCGCGCTCCACCCGGGATTCGATAGGCTTTTGATCGGCCGGCTCCAGCAATACAGAAAGGGCCTGCTCCAGGGCTGCATGCTTGAAGGGCTCAATATTCGCAAAGAGAGGTCGAAAGTACTCATCCAGCTTATAGCATTTTTCTGGAAAAGAAATGGCCTTCAGATCTCTCAGCAGGTCCGAGCACCCTGGCATCAGCGTCGACGCATCGAGGCTTCCGTCCACGGTTTCAGAGACTCTATCGCCGACCCAGCTAAAAGTCGCAAAGGGTTGCAACTCCACAGCTACCGTTCGCATTTTTACAAATGGTACGGTTCCAATGGCCGGCAGGGTCCGAACCCCTGCAATCATCGCTGGATAACCTTGAATGAGCGGTCCTTTCAAAGCCTTCATGCTGTAAATTTCTCCGTAATGGAGCAATAGGAAAGTTTGAGTCCAGGCCGGAGCCCATCGGTCCATGGTGTTGATATCAACTTCCTGAAGCCGGTAGTGCTTGATGAATGGCCTTAACTCCGGAGCCGGAAGTGTGGGAGGGAGTGCCGCACCCGGAGGAGGGTGCGGNCTTTGAACNTTCGATTGGTCTACTTCTGTCACGAATCAGCGATCAGCCGCCGGAAACGACCTTGGATACTTCCAGTTCGACCTTTTTGCGAAGCCCTTTTCCTTTGATAAAGAAAACGCATTCGCAGGTATCCCAGTCTTTGTCTTCGCCGCGATCAGCGCATTCTTTTTGGACTACATCGCCTTTAATGATTCCGTTTCGGATGGAATTCACAGCGAGTCCGGTTGTCTGTCCATCGATCATTCCTGATTGCGCTTCTACGGTTTCGCCCACCATCTTGCGAATAATCAAGTCCATAGCCTGCAATCGGGCCGCTTCCATACAGGTGGATTGCAGCATGGCTGTGTTTTCCGATTCTATAGCTTTTTCTGACGCATGTCCGGATCGGCGTATGTAAAATACATCGTAGCCTTCTTCCACTCTCCAACCTTCGAACTCCTCTGCGCCGGAAACCTCCGAAGCGCTGGAGCAACTGGCCACCACGGCCATAATCAACAGGGATACTGCTACCAGTCGGTAGAACTCATTTCTGTACCTTTTATCAATGCTATTCCAGCGTTTAAAGCCTGGTATCAAGGACATATCTGTCTCCTTTATGGGCCGCCCCTCCCNGGGGATTGGATGGCCTATCTTTGCTACTTAGACAGCATCCCTTTTGGTCCGGTTCAAGCGTTTTCTACTGGATTTGTAGCCCGGTCACAGAACATTTGCGTTACAGAGGCCTGTCCTTGAGGCTTCTCAAAGAAAATCGGGCCTGTAGCTCAGTTGGTTAGAGCAGGGGACTCATAATCCCTTGGTCGTGGGTTCAAGTCCCACTGGGCCCACATCTCCATGACAGTCTTTAGATCCGCGGGCTGGGCTCCGCCCTCGCCCGAGGCGCAATCCCTCCATGGATTGAGCCTCGGGAGCGCGACGTCCTGTCGCTTGCTCAGACGGAGCCCAGCCCGCGTTGGGAAAGCTTCCGTGTTCGATATGGCGAGATAGGTGGACAACCTTCGGTTGTCTCTGGTTTAAAGAAATCCCACATCTCGGTGCAAGTAGCTTTAGGGCGCGGCACCTCTTCCTCGCCCGCCGCGCGATTCCTCAATGGCTCGCGCGGCGGTAGCGGGCCTTACAGATTCGTAGATTAGGCGCTGAGGATTGGTCTTATAGAGCGGAAGCGGGTACGCTGATATTGACATTCCCGCTGCCAGAATAACCGCGTATGAGAATGATTGTTCGCCCAAAGCCGGATGATGCCGGAACATAGTTGAAGATCGTGCTAGTAACCGATTCGCTCTGCCCGGAGAACCCGGAGTCTCCGTCCAAAGCATAAAAGGCACTGGTTGCCGGCTTAAGGCAATCAACCGTGAACATCCTAACATCCTGGCTCGGGTTTTCGGTGAAATCTATCTGATACTTTTTTGATGGATCGTTCCTATTGTCCCGGTTGATAATGGGAAAGGTGAAGTAGTAGGTCTGTCCCACAGATATGGACTGAAGATGTCCGCCGGGCTGGATTTCTGGCACACTTTCTTTCGCCGGGCAAACGCCGGATTCCAGGTTTGGGGCCAGATAAACCAAAAAATAGGTTTGCATCCAGATTTCTCCGGTTTCCTGCTCATCCTTAATGAAGCAGCCCTGCGTAATGATGGAGAGAAGAACGGCACAAAGGGTCCATCCCGTATTGCTGATAATTTTCCTATGGCTCATTTGTATTGCACTGGCGTTGGTGGCTTAAGGTTTTCGTGATCGGAATCTCTATCCATGCGAAAAGACCTGAAAAACAAAAAGAAGGGCCCAAGGTTGTCAATTCATCGTTAACCTCAAGAACCGATACTAAAAAAATGAACTATGGAAAGAATTGTACCTCAAATAAATACAAAAGATGAGTATATTCATGCAACGGTATTTAGGGCTCGATGAACTCAGGTGTAACATCGTAATATTTGGGTGTTTAAGAGAGACAGCAGGAGAATGAGAATTCAGCTTCGCAGCCTGGCATTGCCGCTGATTGTAATTCTTTCTCTTAAGCCGATAATGGCGGAATCCGAACTGGAGATTGGGATCGACTGGCATGGCAGTGAGAAGGCGCGAATACTTGAAGATATTTTGCCGATCACTCCTGACATTGGCGGGGGACCGCTTCTGCCTTCAAATACAATAATTCTTTCCCATATTGAGGGTCCGGTGCTGAACCTCGGATATGGGTTGAAGAGTCCTTCGTGGCGTCTAGGGTTTCGCCTAGGTCTTTCTCCGCGAGGCAGCTTGCTTGGCGAAGGGTCCGATGAGGACTACCTGAGGCTGGAAGACTCACGCATAGGCTTGCGTGCCTTTCCTGGGGGGCCGCGAACCGGAGACAGCGTCTACTCAAGTCAAAGGACACTAACGTTTCAGGATTCTCCGTTTCAGCAAAGAGGAGCTCAAAAAAGGTTTTCCGTCGAAGGTCTCTATTTCTGGGGCGCGCCATATATCGGTCTGGCTGCGAGCTACAATACAACGGACATAGAAGCATCCTCCCCCGGGTATTCAATGTTTTATTCAACGGCAGGTCCAATTCTTCTCACTGGCTATTCTCCCTTAGATTTCGAGATCAAAGATACTGAGCGTAGTCTTGGTATCGTTCTTGGGGGTGAGTGGACTTCCGGTCCATGGGCGTTCGACCTGGGAATAAGGATAACGAACGTGCATTCGACTTCTAGGTATTTCATTTACACGAGGAACCGTTCCATCATATGGGAGGCCAAAGGCTGGTCGATGGAACTGAGGAGCGAAGTGGCAAGAGCAATTGAAGGTACGACAACGTCACTATTTGCCAGGGCAAGTCTGTATCGATCCAGCGCAGTCGGCAACGCTGGGTTTTCAGACATTGGGATTTTGACCCCTCTCCTGTCGGGAAGGGCGCCGCTCATTATTCAGGACATTGCCCGCATCGAAGAGCGGAGTCTCAACCTTGGGTTCGGGGTACGGTCCCAGCTTTGAGCTCAGGATAAGCTGAGTTCAGTACCCTTTTGTGAATGAGTAGGTAAAGGTGGCTCTAGTCTTTTAGGTCAAATTAGAATTCTAAGCTGGCTTCATCCAGAGCCTGAACTACAAAACGGCCGGATCCAGGCCTTCAGGCTCCGGGCTCCGAATGACATCCGGGTTCAAGTTTTGTACAATCGGGCCCACATCTCCACAAAATCCTTTGAGTGTTCGGCGGGGGCGGTGCCTTCGTCGGCCACGCGATCCATCCCTGGATCGAGTGGCCGAGACGCAACATCGTGTTGCTGGCTCAGACACCTCCCCCGCCGATTTTCAAAGTTTCCATGTTCGATGTGGAAAGGGTTGGTGGACAACCTTCGATTTTCAAAGCTTCCATGTTCGAGGTGGCGGGGTTTAGTGGAAAGCCTTCGGCCTTCTGTTGCTTACTCTGCCGAGGATTACGACCGATTTTTTTCCTTGAAATCTGCTGCTCCACAATGTTGACCAAACACATGGATAGTGCGCTTCTCATCTCTATGATCGCTGGATTCGCCACGACTATCGTCGGGATGCTGGGGCTTTCTTATGCAACGTTGCGCTCCGCTGCAGTGACCCGGCTGGAGTCTCGTGCCGACTTTGAGCGCCTGGACAATAAGATCGAAGCTCAAGGGGCCCGGCTCGATTCCAAAATCGAAGAGCAGGGAAACCGGCTCGATGCCAGGATCGATAACTTGCGATCGGAGCTAAGAGAGGAAATGCACGCAGGCTTCTCCCGAATGCACTCAGACTATCGGGACGTGCGAAATCGTCTGGACCGCCTTACGGACAGTCTCGCTTTGCGCGGCCTTAAATTGGAGCCAGAGGATTCGGCGGTTTCCATAGGCTGGTCAGACTATCTTACGGTATATGAACTCCGATCCCGTACATGATTTCTCCGGTGCCAGTGCTATAGACTTCCCAGGAAACTCCGCGGTCGAAGGTGCGAACCAGTACGTCGTCGTTACCTACTCCAATGCAAAAAACTCTGCCGCAAGCGATTGCGTTTACATTCACACCGGCGCCGGTGTCCAGAGCTGTCCAGCTCGCACCGTTGTCATCAGAGTAAGCGCCCGCGCCACCGACCCCCACGGCAATCCAGCGACCGTTTCCGGCGTACGCAATATCGCGAAAGCTTGTTCCCGTACCCGAATTCAGGGGTGTCCAGGTTAGTCCATTGTCGTTTGAGTAGGCCACCCAGTCCGATACTCCGACGGCTACCCAGTTCCCGGCCCCATCCGTCGCTACTGCATACATGGAAACGCCGGTAGAGATCGTGCATGCATTCCAGGTATCCCCGTCTGTATCCGAGTAGGCGCAGAGGGACGCTCCGGTTCCGCCAACTATGATAAGGCGGCCGATACCATCAAAGGCTATACCCCGCATGGTCCCTCCTGTGCCGGGAATGACTTCAGTCCAGGTGTCGCCTCCATCGGTAGAATAAGCGGCTCGGTCCGGAATTCCGGAATTACCGGTGGCGATCCAGCGTCCCTCTCCATTCCACACAACATCCAGCAATGATCCAGTGATCGGCGAAGAACTAAAACTCCAGGTTTTCCCCTGGTCTGTGCTTACCATCGCTTCTCCATTGTCTCCCGTAGCAACCCAGCGTCCGGTACCGTCAGTGGCTACTCCGCGAAACTCCTCCGTTCCCGGAGTAGAGACCGGTGTCCACGTCAGTCCGCTATCAATTGAATAAGCGGCAGCGCCATTAACTCCTGTGGCCACCCATTCTGTTGGTGGCTGCAGTGCATTCACAAGGAGTATCCCTGCCTCAGTGCTACAGAAAGCATCCTCTGTTCGGCAATCCAGATTTGGCTGACATCGTTGCACAAATGTAAGAGAAATCAGAAGAACAAACAGTCTTACGGACAGCCCTGCGCGTTTTCTGCTCAGAGGAAAATCCATGCACGAGCCTCCATCCGTTTCCGGGAATTGTCAACCCCAACTATCCGGAGCGAATTCGCACATCTCCATGACAGCTTTCGTATTTGTGGCCTGGGGACCGCCCTCGCCGCGCACGCGGTTCCTTAATGGGTCGAGCGTTGGGATTGGGACTTCCTGTCCCGTTCTCGGACGGACCCCAGGCCACTTTCCGCAAGGCCATGTTCGATCTGGAAAGGTGGTGGACAACCTTCGGTTGTCTGCATCCGGAACAGAGCTGCCCCGCAATTCTACTGCCCGGAAATCTATTTCTTTCGACGATATAAATAGAACATGGACAGAGTCAATGCCAGAGATACAGGCAGTGTAAGCGTAGTAAATCCGTACAGGCTCCAGAATGTATTGGGGGAGACCATGTCAGGATTATCTGGATGAAAACGAATCTCAAGGGTCTGACCAACATTGAATTCCCTCTTGTCGTGGCTGGCGTATTGACTGAATGCTTGAAGCTGATTTCCATGGAAAGACCAGGAAAACTCCGGTGTATAGGCGATTCTGCCTGTGCGCTCATCGGATTGCTCTATGGATACGATTCTAGCATCGGCCACCTCGCTCAGACTGAAATGAATCCATCCAATCATTCCCAGGCTAACTAGAAGTAGGCCGGGACCAACAAGCAATAGCAGGATCTTGAATATTGGCTGAGGCTTGATCACCTTTAGAGTGGTCGGTTGCTGGCCTGACTGACTCATTCTTTGATATGTTAAGGCTATAAGTTCCGCGCAACTACTTTGTCTGATTGTGAGGGGTTATTCTTTGAGGAATCTGCCAATCCGGGTCTTCCCATTTTTCTATTCTGCCCGATTGTTCTCCTGGGTGATTGATTGAATAGGTAATTCTGGCTACGGCACTCAAAGCATTCCTGTGGATAAGAAACACAATCCGGCTGAAATGTCGAAGCTGCTTGGAGTGCTAGCTTTGCGGCGATCGTTGCAGAGAATCTGGACAATCAATTACAGTTTACAATGTGCAATCATCGGAGATGAATAATAAGGTAATGCAAATACAAAAAGATCAATAAAAATAAATAAATATTGACTCTTATGAAGAATCGTTCATTGGGGTATCGGGCGTCTCTCTGCTGAGTCGCTTCCGGAGCTGAGCAATGCAAGGTAGAATCGAAAAGCCCAGAAGGAAATTCGGCCGTATCAGAAGCGTTCTGGTAATTCCAGGAATCTTGATGCTCGGGGCTTTACTTATTCAATGCGAAATCATCAGCAACCGGGAAGACGCCGAGGCTCAGGCATCCGGAAGTGAGTTCATGCTGAATCTCCAGATTCTGGATCTGCTTTCAGGAGCCAGAACTGGCTATCCGGTTCTGGCTGCGCCTGACTACACCGATCTTGGCGATGGGACCATTAAACGCGAGCAGCTCTACTATGAATGCGGGTATGTAAATGGTTGTCCTGGCAAACGAGCGTATCCTGTCATCTACATTCGAAAATGCCTTCACGGGCAGGTGTACCGAGCTGCGCAAAACGACTGTCGCGGTACCGGAAACTCGGGAAACGAGTACGGAGCCACTCAAGTAAAGTTCTGTGCCACAGACGATGACTCCTGTGAAGGCTCAAATGGAATACCAACATCTTCAAGTCCGGCACACCAGGCTTGCGCATCGGACACCACAGCCGGACGCACCTGGAGCCTGGCAATAATATCTGAGGATTATCATCCATTCTATGTAAACGAACCTGGATTCCCCTCTGCTTATCCGGAAGAGTTGATCGACATGGACTTTATGGATGAGGCTCCGGATCTACCCGATAGCGAGCCAATATGGCACGGCGTTCAGGACGGAGGTACAGCATTCTATCTCTATGGTAGCGGTTTCTTTAGCGGAGCCAGTACCTTCGACTACAGCCGGAACTCCATGGCCTATGTTCTGTGTATGAGTATGAATTGAACGGACCGGCTGGCATTGAGGAAGGAGCTGCTTTCTATTAATCGGCATCTCAATCCAGAAATCCATGGCCGGTGTAACGGACCCTGGGCTGGCAGCAAGACCATCGTTACTACCACGGAGTAGAGTCGGAGATTCTGACCAGGGCGATGCTTTAGAAGGCTCTTTGCTTATTGGAATCGAAAACTCGAGCGCTAACCAGGCTCCGATTTAAGCTTGCATATTGTAATTATTGATTGATATTGCTTAGTATGCAAACCTGTGGACATGTACCAAGATACAGTATTCATAAGATCCCTCTGCTCTTAGTTTCACTCACTCTGACCTTAGCATTGTCCTGCGAAACGGACGATGGCACTCTCGGTCTTATTCCCTCTTGTTCCCCGGTTCAGGACCTTTTTTATGCCAATCAATGGCATTTACGAAATGTAGCGCAAACCGGCGGTGCTTCCGGTGAGGATGCGAACGTAAAGGATCTCTGGGACGATGGGGTCTGCGGCTTCGGGGTACAGGCTGCAATCGTATCCGATGGTCTTGATGTGGATCATCCCGATTTGATAGATAACGTCATACTTGCACTGAATCATAACTATGTCACTGGCGGGACAGATCCAGGAACAGGAGGAAGCGGATCGGGAACCGCTCTTGCCGGGGTGTTTGCTGCCTATGCGAACAGGATCGGAATTCGCGGTGTAGCGCCGTTTGCGAAATTACGCGGTTACAATCTTTCTGAGAACCGTACCACCGCCAATGAGGTAGATGCCATGACCCGCGAACTGGGAATTGTGGATATATACTTGAATGATTGGGGGCCCGAAGATCTAAGTGGCAAATTTAACGACTCTACCTCAGAATGGCGGACAGCCATCGACACCAGCTTGAATTCGGGGCGTCGTGGCCTGGGAGCGTTGTTTTTCTTTCCTGCCGGCGATGGGGCTGAATCCGGCGCATTCACAGGCATTGATGATTCCAACCTGAACGGTTATGCGAATTACCAGGGCGTCATGGCCATATGTGGAGTGGGGCAGACCGGTGTTCGCACACAGCTATCGGAGCAGGGTGCCAATCTGTTGATCTGTGGTCATTCCCGGGGCACCGACGGAGTGGGCATTGCTACCACCGATACCGTGGGAACATCGGGCTTCAACAATGGGGGCTCATCTTCAGATTTCTCTGACTCCAATTACACAAAAACCTACAGCGGTACCCGGGCGGCCATGGCTCAGGTAGCCGGCGTCGCTGCTTTAATGATCGCTGTAAATCCGGATCTTTCCTGGAGAGACGTGCGAATCATTTTGGCCCGGAGCGCCAGAAAGAACGATGCCACAGACTCGGATTGGACCACAAACGGAGCCGGTCTTCCCATAAACCACAAATACGGATTTGGAGTAGTGGATGGCGCCGCGGCCGTGGACATGGCTCGAACCTGGCGTTATGTTTCAAGCCAGATTCAAGTGGAGTCCTCAACAAGCAATGTTGCCACTACCATCACCGATGGATCGGCTACCGGTGTAACGAATTCCATTGTGGTCTCGGGAACTGGCATCAATCATCTGGAATTCGTTGAAGTACGAGTTACTCTGAATATCAATTACCTGCGAGACCTTGATATTACGCTCACATCTCCCTCGGGCACGCAGAGTCGTCTTCTTTCCAGGGGAAGCGATGGAATCTGTGTTAACGTTGGCACGAGCTCTATCGAACCCAATGGAAATTGTTTGTTCAATGGTACCCTTCGCTTAGGAGTCCTCCGTACTATGGGCGAATCCGCTGACGGTACCTGGACTCTGAACATCCGGGACCAGGGTGCTCGTGCTACAGCCAATGGAACCTTTACCTCATGGAATATGAAATTCTATGGATACTGATTCGACTGTTTTCTGTTGCAAAACCGCTTGACCCAACGTTTAATCCGTCCCTAAATCTTGGCGTCCTCTGCGGTTTTATGGTATGAAGGCTCAAACCAGAATATTTGTATCGATTGCTATATTGGTTTTCGGAGTGCTTTTGCACCTGGCAGCGAATTGCGGTTATCCTCCCACTAATTGTAGATCCGATGATTTTAACTGTGTAGAACGAGCTTTGCCGGCCATCATTTGGCTCTCTACCTGCAACTATGTACCGCCCTGTCAGAATCAGACTGTGGATGCGCCGGGTTTTAATGTAGGACGGCAAACTTCCCTTTTTGCCAATTGCCAGAGGATCAATATCGCTCATGCGAATCCTTCTAATGCTGCGCTCAGATTCGCTCGATCCAACGATGCGGGAATGACCTGGTACATTTCGGATGTGGAAGTCGGGGCCGACCTTGGATACGATAGCGAGATTTTCGCACGAGGAGATGAAATCTTCATTGTTCACAATGATGCAGATGACTTGAATAATCGCTTTGCCTATTCTTCGGATGCGGGCAGAACTTGGAGCACTTCTCAGCTCAATGATCCTGCCTTCGATACTTCGGGGGAAGCGGCGATTACAGTCATAGGTAACGAAGTCTATATAGTGCTCAGTTATCTCGGGGTTCAGCTACTCTACTCCCAGGACCAAGGTCAATCCTGGAGTGTTATAGAGGCCGAGGGGGATAATAGCAAAGGGGCTGACCCTTCCATCGTCGTGGATGGAGATCGGATATTTATCGCGCATCAGGAACAGGGAATCGCCCAGGATCTTTTTGTTACCCGCAGCCTGAACAGAGGATCTACCTGGGAGACCATCGCAGTCCAGACAACAGACGATGTTGGGGCATTCTCTTCGATTGTTATGC
>PBEB01000032.1 GCA_002717505.1 Leptospiraceae bacterium | reverse complement strand
TCTCCATCTCCGCATCATACAAATTCTAATCATAGAACTCCATGATGCGAATCGGCAGGCCGCCCAACTGGGCGGCCTTTCTTTTTCATTCGTTAAATTGTCTTATTCGCGCCAGGTCTTTCACCACAATCAATGCAATTGTCTTTGCTACGGGCTTCTTAAACACGGCCCGGGAACCGGCGATCGCTCCATTTGGCAAGGGGCCGTGGATCTGCATTGAGGGCCGGCAACAGCAATCGGCGGTGAGCTACTGCCGCTGAAGAGCCAGGGTATCCGACAGAGCATCGGGGATTATTCGCGGATCGATGCGGGCTCAAAGGTTCGACGCTGCCTTGATGTGTTATAAACTGAGCGATAGTCTGTGGGGGTATCCGAACGGATATCGATTAAAGGCCGATCGGTACAGTAGAGAGGATCTCCGATTCGAGAATTATGAAAAGGGAAACAGAGAAGAGGCCGCTCTGCAGCCATCGGCCATCCGATACCGTGTAGGTTCTAAAGTCAGCCCTCAGTCTGGCTGAGAATCGGTCCCCTCTTCTCCATGTTGCACTACCATTACCTGGTTCCGGCCTTTCTTCTTGGCTTCGTACAGGGCCCGGTCCGCGCGAATAAAGATCGAATCTTCATCCTGGTCCTTTGCATTTAAGTAGGTAACGCCAAAACTGGCAGTGACTTTGATTTGGGTGTTCTGAAAAGCCACCCGAAGGTTTTCGATAGTCTGACGGATGCGCTCTGAAAACTGATTTGCATGTGGAGGGTCCGTTTCGGGCAACAGAAGTGCGAATTCTTCGCCACCGAGGCGGGCGAAATAGTCTTCCTTGCGAATCTGTTCAAGGACCGCCTGAGCCATGGATCTAAGTACAGCGTCTCCGGCCGGATGACCATGGGTATCGTTGATTTCCTTAAAGTAATCCAGATCGAAGAGGACCAGGGCCAGATCCTCTCTGTGTCGCATGCATCGACGGTATTCCCGCTCCAGGGCATCCACGAAGCTTCGGCGATTCATAATGCCGGTTAAAGCATCGGTACTGGCCAGATGCTCCAGGCGACCGTTAGCATCCTGTAGATCCAACACCAATTGATAATGCTTTCTCTGTAGCCGCTGAAAATGACCACTCATTGCCAGTGTAATCAGATAGGCCGTGCCAAAAACATAGATCGCCTGCAACGGATGTTCAGCCCCTGCCCGGAGCATCATTAGATACAGGAAAACAAATCCTAAGAACGAAACTATTACGTTGTAGAGAAAATGCCCTGGAACGAACAGAAGAACGGCTGCGCTGACTACAATCCAGGAAATCAATCCATCTCGACTGACAAAGATCACTTCCCAGAATACACCGGACTGATACTGTTCCATGGCAGACATTCGCATGGAAATGATAAGTAATGCTCCAATGTAGATCGCTGTAGTAAAATGATACACCCGGAAGATGGACGAATCTCTCTGACTGTACCATAGCAATAGGATACAAAGCGAGGCATAACCAACCCGGAGAATACTGGAAACGATCAATGCCTGAGGACGATGAGCCAGGGGCTCCAGAGATCCTTGCCATGTAAGCCCGGTAATGACCAGAGCAAGCAGGGAAAGCAGTCGTATGAACCGGCGCGTCCTGCGTGCATCTGCACGCAGGAAATCTCGCTCTATCTTCTGATCCTTGAAGGCCGGTAGTATGCCGTGAAGCGGCCGGCTCTGTTCCTGGGAAGAAGACATGGGATACTGCATCGCACATCAGGCCTTAAATCTGTCAATGCCGTTCCTACCGCAGGCGCCCGGAACCCGGGTTGGCAAATCCCTGATTGCCGAGGACGATCGGGTTCCGACCACAGATGCCCGGAACCCGATGCATTGTCATCGCTTGGCTACCATAGGCTGAGTTCGAGTTTGCGAGCTGTAGCAGATGCTCGGAGAAGTGCGCTATGTCGATGCGGCCCGACGCTGCAAATACGCCTGCATAGCCAGAAAAGACACGGTGGCAACGACGCTGGCCAGAAGCACAAATAACTCCAGACCTGGACCGCTAGTATTCGCAGACACTCCAATAAAAAGGTAAGCTACAACTAGAGGCGCAACAAACTGATTTGCGAACAAAGCCAGAAAGACCACACGATTGGACCAGGACTTTGCCAGGAACTGCCAGAGAAATAGATCGGGATTCGAAAGTACAGCGGACACTGCGTAAACACCCATAAATGCCATCTCAAAAAGAGAAATACCTACCCGGGGATCGCTGCCTTCGCTGATGTAAGTGGGATTGCTCAGGAGCACACCCAGGAGGCTGAGCCCCCCGGGAACCAGGGCAAGATGCAACAAGATGTCATCCAGAATAATAGGGCTCTGCGGAGTTTCTCTCAGTGCCACCATTAATTCGTAAAGGCAAAAGAGAGTTAGTCCCACAGAAGTCATGACAGAAGTAAGCACGATATTAAAAGAAGCCAGGAGTTCCGGTGGCATTGTAAGGTGGATGAGCATGGATGATACGTTGCCGCCCATAACCAGACCAATCACCGCCAGGGTAAGCGCGGTAGGCCATCCAAAAAGTAGCTTCCGGGCCAGTCGACTTCCGGCCATCAGAAAGATGGAAAGCGAAGTGAAACCGGACATTACGGGCGATGTATCCGAATAAAAAGGCGGCTCGCCGATAAGCCATGTAATGGTAACCCCGAAGGAGGCAAGAAGTAGCAATGCATCCAGCGCGGCGGATACCTTAAAGGCTCTGCCCTTTTCTTCCATCTGTTCCATGTCATCCCTCGCAACTATTTTTGCTTTCCATTCGATCCAATGACTTTCTTTAACGCGGAGCGATCCACCGGTTTTGAAAGATAACCATCCATTCCAGCGGCCAGGCAGCGCTGCTCCTCTCCTTCCATGGCATGAGCAGTGAGGGCCACAATCCTGCCAGAGTAGCCAGAAGCCCTTAATCGCTTTACTGCTTCATAGCCATCCATAATCGGCATCTGGATGTCCATCAATATGACATCGAATCTGCCATCCCGGCCGCCGGCCATCCTGGAATCCACCAGGTCTAGAGCTTCCTTTCCATTAACCGCCTGAGTCACATTCGCTCCGAGGCGTTCCAGCTGGCGCTTCAACAGTGCCTGGATATCTTCCGTATCTTCTACCACCAGGACTTCTCTCTTTCGCTCGGCAACCCGCCCCAGAACAATGCGCCCGGGAGAAGGAGAAGTGGGCTGCTCCTCCAATATTTCCTCCTCCGGCTGATCCCACAGACATTCCTCTCGCGACAGACGGAGCATCAAGCTAAACCTGGAGCCAGCATCCGGTTCCGATTGTACAGAAAGCTCTCCGTCCATCAACTCCGCAAGCCGACAAGATATGGCCAGACCAAGCCCTGCACCTCCAAATCTTCTTCTGGCAGAATTGTCTACCTGAGAGAAAGGCTGAAAAAGGGCTCGTTGCTGCGCTTTATCCATACCTGGCCCGGTATCTGTTACGGTAAACTGCAGTTCGAGGCCGGAGCCTACATTGTTTCCTGTGAGCTGCAACCCCACAGTTCCGTTCTCCGTAAACTTTATAGCATTGCCCAGCAAATTGGAGACGATTTGTCTAAGTCGCAAGGGATCGCAAAGAATGTATCGAGGAATATTCCCTTCGCTCCGAATCGTGAATGCCAGTTCTTTCTGGCTTGCTCGAACGCGAAACGGCTCCGCAAGCTCTTCCAGAAATGCCATGGGCGCGATTCTCTGTTTCTCCACGGGCATTCGACCAGCTTCAATGCGAGATAGATCCAGGATATCATTGATGAGAGCAAGAAGGTGGTGTCCATTTCGGCGAATGGTTTCAATATGATGCTCTCGATCCACGTCGCTGAGATCAGGGTCCTTTAGAAAGTCCAGGAATCCCAGAATGACGCTTACCGGGGTACGAATTTCATGACTCATGTTTGCCAGGAATTCACTCTTCAAGCGATTCGATTCGTCCGCTTTCTGACGAGCATCGGAAATATCCAGAAGGTAGATTCTTTTTTCTTCAAGCACGGCGCCCAGAAGTAACGTCGTGATAGCGAATAAACTCAAATAGGTGTGTAAGAAAAGGAGACTGGAATGCACGCTATCTCTAGCAAATGGGCCGAGTCCAGCTGCAGTACTGCTAATCGAAAATAGGGAAACTAATAGGATCAGGATGGAACCACCGGTGGGGCCAAAACGGATGGCGGCCCAGACCAAAAATGGAAAAATCAAATAAATGAGCGGGTAATGCGAAGCTATCCCCAGATCGGCAAAAAAGATCCAGTAGCATACAACAGTGCTGGATGCCAGAAGGAGCAAAAACTCAAGCGCCCCCCGAGCTCGCACCAGTATTTCGCGCAGTACCCCCAGGGAAATCAGGGCCGGACCAATCAACAAGACTCCCATTGCATCGCCAATCCACCACACAAAGCCGGTCTCCAGGTATTGATCCAACTTAATGACATTGGCGAGGTAAAGCGTGGAAACACCCCAGAAAGAAGTAAAAAGAGGACCTGCGATGGCGCCATAAAGAACAAAAAGGATGGTAAATCGAACCTGCCTGAGATCCGGGATGCCGCGATAGGCCGAACGAACCAGACCGTAACCCACCACCATGCCCACGGTATTTCCGGCTCCAATACAGGTTGCGATTACGGGGTCGGCGCCGTTTAATAGATTCGTAATAATGGCGCCTATCAGAATCCCTGGGGATGCGTTTAATCCCAGAAATAGTAGCCCCGCCATCGCAAAGCCTGTAGGAGGCCAGATCAACGTGACATTGGAATTTACAATTGCCAGATCCAGTCCCCATAGTCCAGTTAGCACATAGGCAAGGGCCAGGACTACGTTCCAGAATGCCGTCTTGATTACAGAGGGTGGCATAATAATCAACCTCAGATAACAGTCATGGAGAGACAGTCTGGTTTCAAACGAAAAAACGATTCCTGCTCGGTGGTTTCGAAGAGAACTGAAAGATCGCATTCGGCCAGAAAAAGCAGCATTTTACCCGCGGTTCTTTAAAACGGGTCCGGGCGAGTACGGAGAAGGGGACCGCTTCCTGGGCGTTACAGTACCGGACATTCGTTCCGTGGCCCGTGTTCCTGTATCTCAGATTTCCCCGGAAGTAATCGTAGAGCTCCTGAAGGATGAATACCATGAATGTCGATTTCTCGCTCTGGTACTGCTGATCCGCAAGATGCAAAAGGCTGAGCCTGCAGAAAGGCAGGCTTTCAAAAAGCTCTACCTTTCCCATCTGCAGTATGTTAATAACTGGGACCTGGTGGACTTATCTTGCGGACCGATACTGGGCCCTGATTGCCTGAATAACCCGGCCTTGCTTTTCGATCTGGCGAAAACAGGGGATCTCTGGCAGGAGCGAATCTCCGTGGTTACAAACCTTTATTTGATCAAGCACGGTAACTCAAGACCGGCTATCCGAATCTGTAGAGGCTTTTTGAGTCACTCTCATGATTTGATTCATAAGGCCTGCGGATGGGTCCTGCGAGAACTGGGAAAGAAGGATCTGGAAGAACTACGCAGATTCCTGGATTCCTATGCGAGCAAGATGCCGCGAACAATGCTACGCTACAGCCTGGAAAAGTTAAAGCCAGCTGAGCGAAAGAAATATATGAAATGACTGAAGTAGCATCAGGAATCAATGAATCTGGTCTATCGCGGCGAATCCTCTACAATGGAGAGATTATTCGCTTCAACCATCCTTCTCTTGCAGAACTTCCTGATTTCTTTAAAGAATTACTGAGCGAGCACCCGCTGGATCTGGATATCTTCGACTCTGCATTGAACAAGATCTATCTCGAGAATCTAAACACGATTCGCAAAAGAGTTCTGGAGTCTCCATTGATTCGTTCCCGTCTTCTGGATCTGCTTCAGACGAAGGGTTGGAACCTTAACAACCTATTCGCAGACCAGGTCCGTTTTCGCTGCATACCTGCGGATTTTCAGGATCATTCCGGAGCTCGTGGCCTACTGTGCTGGCACCGAGACACTTACTATGCCAACCCCTGCTGTCAGATAAATCTGTGGATACCACTGGATTTCTGCGACCGAAGCAATGGAATCGTGTTCTTCCCNGATTTATTGAACCATCCAGTGGAGAATGATTCGCATACCTTTGATTTGAACCAATGGAACCATCATGGCGGCTTTCAGGCTTTTCGCGGAAACGATTCAGCGGTCGCAGGCACCGGACTCAACTATCCATCGGCTTTGATACAGCCTGATCTGGAGGAAGCATTGATTCCTGAAATTGGACCGGGGGAAGCTCTGATCTTTGCATCCCGCCATCTTCATGGTACAATGCCCAATACTTCGGGAAGAAACCGATACAGTCTGGAGCTACGATTTTGTTCAAGGCAGGATCTGCAAGCCGCGGATCCTGAACTGAACATTGACAATCGATCCAGGGGCTGTTTCGCACAGGAATTCAGAAACGCTGCAGATGGAGCATTCACTCCGCAAGACCTCTGCAGCCGGTATGAGCAGCTGACACAGTTGACCGATGCATGACCTTTCTAGTGCGTCGGAAGCGACTGGTCCGCTTCACCGATGAGCCATGCAATCGTGGAACGACCGCCGATGGAAGGATACTACTCCTCTTTTTTCTCTTCCTTTTCTTCGATTACCTGAACTTCTTCCATTGTATAGCGAAGATAGCCGGCGGTCTTAATCAGTCTCTGACCTTGGTCCGATATCATCCATTCGGTAAATGCATCCACGTCGGCATTCAGGCCGGGGCGAAAAACAAGATACAGAGGACGCGAAAGCCGATAGGTTCTGTTATACACATTTTCGATGGTAGGCGCTACCGGTGTTTCGCCAGGAACCCGTGCATAGTTTAGAGCTTTAACCAGGCGAGTATGGACTTTCTCTGCACTGCCCATTCCCATGAAACCAATGGCCCCTTTTTCTTTCAGGATCNTTTCGCTCATTTCAGTGTTGGATTTCACCACAATGGCNTCNTCAGCATATTCCTTCTGGCGGGCCTGTTCAAATGCATCTTCCCCAAGATCCAGTAACCGCAACACATGCTCCTGGAAGTAATCGGCACTCCCGGATTTCTCATCTCGGACCAGCACAACTATTGGCANGTCCGGACCACCCAGGTCCTTCCANTTCTTGATTTCGCCAGAAAATATGTCCGAAGTCTCTTTCAAACGAAGCGCCGAGATTTCATTGTCCGGATTAACAACGAGGAGCAGACAATCGAAGGCCACTTCCATAACCTCTACCGGGCCGTTTTCCTTTAGCTTATCGAGCTCCCCGGGATATACAGCGCGAGAAGTGGGGGCAATNTCCACTTCGCCCGCCGTCAGTGCATCGATGCCGGCCTCTGAACCCGGAGCTGAAATAACGAGATCGATCTCCGGGTTTTCTTTCTCATAGGTTTCTTCCACAGCCTTCATGATTGGAAGCA
Organism: Leptospiraceae bacterium; assembly: GCA_002717505.1. Lineage (GTDB taxonomy): Bacteria > Spirochaetota > Leptospiria > Leptospirales > Leptonemataceae > UBA3465. The sequence continues at coordinate 26,526 of PBEB01000032.1, read as the reverse complement.
TTGTGTTGGAACCCTTGATAACTACCTTTCGCCTTTCCGAGCAATTCGTAGCAAGAAGCAACGTTAGCAGGGCAGAAGTCAATACTGTTACAATAGAATTACAATTTATGCGATACATTTTTTATCTCCGGTAGCAGTTAACAGCAACCAGAAGAAAGAAGAAAGTCAAGCCAAATCAATACTGGCTCAGATAGTTCTCAACGCATTCGAAAGCTCTATGTAATCGCTGGCCAAAGTTTCCCTGAATGATCTCATACCGGGCTCCATGCTTATGAAGTTCGTTCAAGAATCTTTCGCGGAATTCATTGCGCATATGCGGAGCATCGCGCTGTGGATCTTCCACCCATGGAATATCTATGTCCATGAAAAGATAAAAATCCCCTATCCTTCCAGAAAGAGCTTCTGGAATAAAGGAAGGACATTTACCAAAGTAATGGTTGCTGTATATAACAGTGGCCATTAAATCCGTGTCGCAAAAGAATACACGATTTGCCTGACTTCGCATCTGGTCTTCCAGCTCAATCTGTCCACGACCTATGCTTTCTATGTCATCTTCCTCGACAAATCGACCCATACGATCCAGGTATTCCCTTGCATACTCATGGGCCCACACAGTATGAAAGCGATTGGCAAGATGTCGGGCAGTAACCGTCTTTCCGGTAGATTCTGCTCCTGTAATCACGACTTTTTTGTTAAAATATGAGCGAACTGGCTCTGGCACAAATCGATAGTACGTCAGCGGCCTTTCCCTGATNAGAGTGCCTGAANCNGGAACTCGCTTTCTCTCAAGATCAATGCAGATATGGGTGGCTCCGATCTCCTGAGCCAGACGATTCCCGTAGTTCTCCGAAGTAAAAACAATGTCCACTGGCTCCGGGTGCATCCGCTGCAGACTGGCTTTCCATATCTGCCAGAAATCAGGATGATCTTCCGGGTATTGAGGATTCTCATCGGTAAGATGTACGACGTTGCATTCACAGAGCTGCTGCATCCATCGAAAACGAAGCTCGCCGGAGATAGGTTCGCCTTTAAGAGTGCCCACTACAACTGTGAGCTCATCGCATCTCTTTTTGGCTTCGGTGATTAAGTGTAGATGCCCATGATGAGGGGGAAGAAATTTACCCAGCACCAGTCCGCGGATCACAGAATAACCTCGTACGGGTATGCATCTTCGAGGTTCGGATCCCACGNNTGCACGCGAACNGGCGCTCCATCCAGGATCTTTCGAGCCTCCTCTTGAATTCGATTCGCGTAGGTATCCAGTGCGAATTTCCCGGGATCCACAAAAATATCCAGACTTCTATCCTTGTTCTGCTGCACTCGATGCCTTCTGGACGGAACAAACCTGAGCATNCGTGCGAAATCCAGGGGATTGATTCTGGCATCGTTCAGGTTATGAAAGAAGACAGAGGGCCTACCTTTCAAGCCCCGAATCAAGCCAGATTTGCCGCAACTGCAAAGACCTTGCTCGAGAGAACAAACATCTCCAGTATTATATCGCAACAAAGGAAGCAAGGGATTCCTTCCACCTGACACCAGGAGCTGGCCCTGACCCTGCTGCACAATACCCGAAGGGGTGAGCAGTTCAAGATATATATCNGACGCAACAGTGTGAAACCGATCCGGATGTTCCGGACAGCTATAAGCCAGTGGGCCCGTTTCATTGCTAGAATAAAAGTCTACCACAGGACAGCGAAAGAAATCCTCCATTCGTTTCCTGAGAGCAGGCGATAAGGTGGATGCAGTACTCAGCACAGCCAATGGCCGGTAATCGATCTCGAAATCCATGTAGGTTTCAAAAGCAAATGGGTCTCCAGTAAGAATCTGAGGACTTAGAGCTTTCAANAATCGATCCGGATGCTCCACAGAATTCCATTCGGCGGACAGTGCATTCCGGCCTGCGGGGGGGAGATTGATCTTCGCAAAACCGGCTCCATCGTAGTAGGAATGCACGGTTGCATAGGTCATAGTATGGCTTTGCGAGCAAATCTGCACTGCTGCCATTTCATCCCCCTGCGGCCTCAGATCCACGCCATGGCGACGAATGGTTTCCAGAATGATGGGCTGATAATGGGCAACTCCCAGAGGAGTATTGGGTACCTGCACCGGCATTCCGGTGGTTCCGCTGGTTGGGTTTAGCACCAGTCGACTAAGGTCTGCGTCCACCGGAACAATCTCATGCAGACGGTCGCGAATATCCATCCGACTCATCCAGACCCTTTCCTGATGCCCATTTACAACTTTTTGAAAGTAAGGGCTGTTCAAAGAATTACTCCGCATCCAGCGATCCAGCCAATCTGAATTAGCGGGCACCGGGCTTTCGCGGAGGCGCTCCGAGAATTGATCCAGCGCAGGAAGATCCGATTCGATTAGCCGGTCCCCGCACCTAGCATTCCAGCGAGGAGCATATTGGTTTTCCAGTATACGGCTATACTGCGCGATGTGGGCTTTCTGAATCAGGGGAACTCTTTCTTTGAGGCTCTGGTCGATTTCCATTGCTTACTCCCTGGACCACTTGGACGCGGCTTCCTCCGCGGCCTTTCGTTCCATGGCTTTGCGAAGCTCTTCCTGTCTCTTTCGCAGTTCCGTGGCCTTTTGCATCAGTTCCACCCGGCGCACGGAATCCAGGGACTCCCAGCGGTTTTTGAAAACATCTTTGCTTTCGCCCTCGGGACGCAGTTCCAGATGCTTCAGGCAAAGTCGAACCAGTTCTTCGCGTCTCTCGGTATTCAGTACAAAGTCCCGGGCCTGGGCCAGATCTGCCAGACTTGTAAAACCGGAAACCAGCAAAGAAAGGGATCTGGAAACGAGCTCTTTTTTCTCGCAGAATAACGGGTCAGAAAGAACGTAGCAACCGAGCATCAGAAAGGCTGCTTCCACCGGTCGTTCGGTCTGTATTTTCATGACGCTCTTCCGGGCCTTTTGTTCCAGAGCAGGTCCGCCCAGGTAGTAGATAGTGTCCTGAACCAGAGCAAGCGGAACCGGGGATTCGGCGTTCATACCGGTGAAGTCGTAGATCTCCCCCGGGCATTGCGCAAGTCTTCGCATTAACTGATGAATATCGATTTCAGATTCGGCCATGCTGGAATCATCCATCCTACAGCACGAATGGCTCATTTGGCCAGCACATTTGTATTGAGGGAAACCAGGTCCCGGTACAAACATTTGATTTTCCCAGGCAGGAAAAGGTCGAGCCGCGAATGCCTTGACCCCCAGGCCCTTCCGGACTTCTTTTTAAAGGTGAACGTCAACGATATCTGGAACCATCAAGTCCTGATAGGAGCGTCCGTAGCCTTTCTTTCCACCGGGCTGGGTGCTCTTCCAGTGGTATTTCGGGTTCGATTCAGTGCTCGCCTGCACGACATTACCACAGGGGTATGCGCCGGTGTAATGCTGGGCGCCACCTTCTTTTCCCTGATACTACCTGCCATGGATCGTTTCTCTGGAGGATCCAGCCTGAACAATGCAGGACTGGCCGTGGTGGGCCTTTTGCTGGGTGGCGCCTTCTTGCATACGGCCAATCGATTCGTGCCTCATGAGCACTTCTTTCGCGGACCTGAAGGTAGTAGCAATGAAGCGATTCGTCGTTTGTGGTTATTCATATTTGCTGTAGGAATTCACAACCTTCCTGAAGGAATGGCTCTGGGTGTGGGCGCCGGAACCGGCGAAGAGAGTATTTCGCTTCCACTCATGACGGGCATCGGTCTTCAGAACATTCCGGAAGGCATGATCGTAGCTCTTGCACTGATTGCTGAGGGATTCGCCTCGCGCACAGCCATTCTGGTAACTCTGGCCACGGGACTGGTAGAAGCAATAGGTGTACTGATCGGTGCCACCGCTGTGGGATTCAGTGCTGCTTTGCTTCCCTGGGGATTATCTGCATCTGGCGGAGCCATGCTATATATTATCAGCAGCGAAATGATTCCGGAAACTCAGAAGAATGGCTTCGAACATCAGGCAACAGCTGGACTGATGGTTGGCTTCGCCATGATGATGATCCTGGACAATGCCTTCCAGGCCTGATCACTGGCAACTGTCATGACATCCGCAAAGACCATTGCTCCTGGACTTTGCGATGGATTCCTTTCCTTCTTTGAAGGCGAACAGGGCTACAGCCAGGGCCCCCAGAGTATCTGCGTAAAGAATGCCCGTCCATTCATAGAATAAACCGGAAAGAAACACAGCCCCGGAAAGGTACAGACAACTTCTGGAACAATTCGCATCCGCAAGAATTGCAGGAGAATTCAAGCGACGACCTACAACAGTCTTACCTCGGATCAGCAATCCCATTCCCAGGATACTGATTCCTGTGATTACCATCCCCCAGAATGTGGATTCCGGTGGAATTTGTCTTAACACTTGTATGACGCTGGCTGCAATAATTCCTGCAACCAGGATATAGAATGAGTATCCCGTAATTTTCAGAGCTCGCTTCTCGAACCGCTCCCTGGACTCGGCCATTGCTCCATCACTTCGCATACGTAAGGTCATATGCAGAACTCCCACGGCAGACATTACTTCCACAAAGCTGTCGATGCCAAACCCCATCAGTGCCAGGGTTTCATCCTTTCCTCCCAGGACAATGGAGACTATTCCCTCGATAACGTTATAGACGATGGTAATGGCACTTAATGCTATTGCGAATCCAATCAATCGATTTGTTGTCTCGGTGCCCGGAACAGATGAGACAGGTGCAACGCCAGAAATAGCCATGGAACCCGCGGATTCCATNGACGATAAGCTCGCAGAATTCGNNGAGACGGACAAGCTATCTATTCCTGGTATCTGGTGTTCCACAGTCGTTGTACTCTGCTCCTGGGGAGACGTTNCCCCTTCTGTCATCGAAAACCGCTCAGTGTCTTCGGATCTGTTGGCCCTTTCGTCCATTTCTATAATTCTCCTGAACAAATCGACGAGCAAACTCTGTGAGCTCCAACGCGGACGATACCNGATGCATGCTAAAACCCAGCTTGTTGGCTTCCTTCAGTCGAGGATTCTGTTCCCAGCCATGGTATAGCTGCAATGCGAAGGTCCCTCCTCCGCTGGCAACCTCCAGGGCTCTTCGGGCAATATCTGCCCCGCTGGTCCCAAGTTCATCATTTTGAAGGATTGTGTCCACTCCATCGTCGCTTATAACCAGAATATGAACCTTTTTTTTCGGTAGAGGTTCTTCCAGGTAAGTCTTTCGCAGAATGTGCAACGGAAAGGCTGTACCTCCTCCAATGTACCCGGTGAGTACGGTAAGAATCTGGGACTCATCCCGCACGAATCCTTCTGTGATCTGTACCTGCTTCGGACCACTCCAGAGGGTTGCCTGAACCGAGGATCCGGTACGAAGAGCGGATAGAGCAATGATNGCTCCGGCCAGGGCAGGATAACTGAGCTGTATAGATGGTCGCGGCATACTTCCGGAACAATCTACGTAAATATCCAGATCGATGGGCGATTCGGCCCGGGCCTGCCCTTCAGAAGTCCCGTACCTGTTTTGCACTGTGGTATAGCCAGGGATGACCACGGGGCTGCGCATTAAAGTCTGAAACCAATTGATGCGCTCCACCATCTGGCCTGGTTGCCAGATTTCGTATCCCTCCAGCAAGGGTTCTGTGGATGGCTCGCTTTCGCTTACCGGAAACGGAATCAGATAAGGACGGGCTTTTTCTTTATAGAATCGATTGGTCGCATCCTCCTGACTGACTGTAATTCCCATGGCCTTCAGGGCGTTGAAGTAATCCAGCGGGATGCGAGTCTGCCCTCCCCTTCTGCTCTGGGCTTCTGCACCGGGTTCGCCAACTGCATCTCCTTTTCCTTCAGCCTCTTTCGGGGGCTGCCAGTTTCCGCTTTCGTCGAAGTCCGGGTACGAGCATTCTTCCTCTTCGCCTTCCTGCATCTCCACAAACCCATCGGGCACCAGGTCATCGGCAGTCATATGTTCGGAATCAAGCAGTGGTTCCATAACCTTGCGCGTAACGACAGTACCATCGGACTTTAAATAGTAATAGCATATGGCAGCAAACATGCCGCTTCCGCGAACGACATCGCTGGCGAAAGAACGAATAACCTGGGCGGCCACAGTAGCATCTCCCTCGACTTCCGGACTCTGCACCGGGCATAAAGTGCCCGGCGCAAGGGACCATAGCAGCTCGTAGGTGCGCATGTAGAGCGCCCAGAGTGGATCCATTTCTTTCGAAGCCTGATTGAGCTTNATGTAAATCTGATCCATGGCCAGGCCCTGGCTTTTTAGCCTGTTATTGATCAGAAGATCCGTGTATAGATTCAGGATCAGTCCACTTTCGCCNGCAAATTCCCGGAGGGCCCTCTGGATTCTCGCCATACAGCGCGCGGCATCCAGTAGATCTCCCGGGGCGAATACATGGTGTCCGATTTCATGGGCCAGAATTTCCAGAGAGAATTCCTGAAGGCCCAGACGCTCCACCTGGTCCAGCCCGATCACAACCTCTTTATTCTGAAGATCAATATAAGCTATGGGTGTGGCCGATTTTTTCCCCGGGATCTTTTTTCGCCTGGTTAGCCTCGGATCCTTTAGCTTAATATANCGGCCCCAGATTTCCAGTGCTCGCGGCCAGTTCGCTTTCCAGATCTCAGAGTCTTTCATCTAACGGGCACCACCCAGACGAAATGGCTGTCCGGACTAACGCAGAACAGAGTGTTTTTGAAATGTATTCCTTGAAGCTCTGGAGGCTCCGGCAATGAGGCCTTGCGAATCGCTTTCCTTGCTTCCTGGATCGCTTTGCCGTCAGGACTCTCAACCTTTCCCATTTCTGAGGACTCCCGGATGGAATCGCCGGCCACAGCAATCTGGACACCGAACCGGTCTGCGAAGATTAGATAGTTTCCCCGGGAATCCTTCAGTCGAATCGCATCGTATTCCTTATCGACCCCCAGCAATTCAGGAGGCCGAAAAAAGCCCCTACCCCCGGCAGCCATCCGAGATGAAAAACCCTGGTAGCCACCTGCAAGAATTGGCGCAGGTTCGGATTGGCCAGCCCAGGGATTCTGCTCCATTTGAATCAGCCACTGATTCAGTGCCTTTTTCTCTACTTTAGGAAACAGGGCTCTGGCTTCGTCATCGTTGATTGATTGCAGTTCCACAAGAGCGCTTTTACGAAGGTGTACCATTCCCGCCAGATAGGAGAGTGACGCTGCGATGCGGTAGAATCTTGAGGCCCGGGCCCCTGTATATTCGGAGTCCAGAAAGGCGAGCTTTCTCATCAGCGTCCACCAGCGCTGGGGGGCCAGAGAATGCTGCTGCAAGGAATAGACAGCATTATAGATTCGCGATAAAAACGTAAGCCCCTGGTCCTGGACCAGAGCCGGAAAATCCAGGAGAGCCGATTCAAGTACATCCCGGATTTCCCTGGACCAGCTTCTGCTCGGCAGAGTCTGTAACAATAACCTGTAGATACCGAGCAGAGCCCCCGCACTTGCACCGGACTCGGATCCCCCGGAACTCTTTAGATATGCGTTGGCCAGGTCCTGGAAGGTCTGTAAAAACTCGGGGGATTGCAGATTACGAGTCTGGAGCCATTGCATCCGATACAGTTGATTCAGCTCATCCCGATGCGAACGCAGGAACTCTTCCAGTTCTGGCAATAGATGGCTGGATTCTGTCATGATGTTTGCAACGCCCAGATCTGATTCATACACTTTCCATNACTGTATNGTGCTTCAATTCTTTCGCTGGTTGAANGCGAGCAGCAGCTATTTTCCTGAGNACCANTGTAGCCAGCCAAGGTAATTTGTGTACCTCTGATGCAAATACTTCAGCTTCAACAGATCGTCAAAGACATGTCCGTAAAGTTTCCTGGATTTGATCAGTTCTTGAATCGTCTTTTCTATGTTGGATAACCTGGCTCTGGTTTCCTTTTCGCTCAACCCATCCAGTCCGGCATCAAACTCCTGGCGCAGCCTGGCCACTGGATCGTCCTTTTCCAGGCCAATCCGATCAAATTCAGAAGAGGAAAGATCAAAGAGCTTCCGAATCCAGCCAATGCGGTCCACGCGATAGATGCTATGATTCGACCCATCAAAAAAAGGAGACTCCGCATTCTGCGCCAGTTTATCGTGAAGTACAAAGGGTAGCATTTGTCTGAAATCTTCAAAGGAGACTTCTGGCTGCCCTCGAAAATAAGCGATGGCTTTCGCAAAGACCAGACAGGTCATGATTGCTCGTACTGAAAGACCGTTTTTGGTCTGACTACCCAGGTCCTTGACCAGATCCTTTCCTGTTTCTTCCAGCATAAGCTGCGATAATTCCAGGCCCGAGAGCTTCACATTGTCTTTGGTTTTGTATTCCAGTTGTTCGCCAGCAGACTCAAAAAACTCAAAGTGTGATGCAAAGAACTCTACTCTTCGCATCAAATCCTCGGCAATGGGTACGGCCAGAATATCTGCATTCATCTGGCTCAGCTCTTCTTCTGTGAAGATTATGCTTTCGGGCACCATCTTCTCCGGAGAAATCCCGGCCTCTATGCGCATGAGCAGATCGCCTATAAACCGGGTATTAAAATGCAATGCATGAACTACAATGTCGATGCGATCCTGCAGAGCCTCAATTACCTGGTATGTGCCCCCTCCGGCATCATCGTTCGCAGTCAGATACCAGGCTGCGTCAGGACATTCATAGATCTGATCCAGAACTTCGGCATAGTTATCCGCGAGAACAGTAAGGAGAGCCGATTGAGTCCGAGTGGGTATTCGGTTATACTCGTCGATAATCTTCACTCGCATTCCCAGCCATCGTCTCCATGCGATACGGACTTCATCCATGGAAGAAGCGTTCATTAGATCGGACGGTATTGGATTCCCCAGTAGATCGGTAACCGTCATTTCGGGCTGACCATGCTGAATCGCTCGACGAATATCAGTGAGCGAATAGCCTGCGAGGACGCCCATCAAGATGGCGCTGGCCGTTTTTCCGCGTCCAGGTCCGCCTACAAAAAGACATCGCCTGCGTACTGCAAGATTGAGCAAAGGCATGAGAACGAAGCTGGAATAGCTCTGCCCGGTGGGTAAAGTCAATGTAGTCTTGCGATCCCCTATCTGGTAAGTCGTAGGTGGATCATCGTTGTATTCGATATCGTAAAAAGGAGAGATGATTGCATTGTTAACAATCCAGAAATAGGCCTGTCTCAGTTTTTCATCCAGCCCCGCTGACTCGCTCTGCGATTCGCCACTGTTGGCCGGGCCCTGATAAAGATCGGCAACATCAAACTTCGCATCCTTCTTCTCTGCAGGTGGCTTTGTAGGTGATGAAGAGACTTTCTGAAATATCTTACGCGCGCTTCCGGATTCGGCCATAGTGGGTCAGACAATAGACTTTACATTAATTCCGGTCAACACGGAATCCAGAATTATCCCGGGCAGCGAGTCCGGTTTCAGTATAGACGGACATCCTCGGTCAGCTGTTCGAAATGAATACCATCTTGAACATAGGTCCTGCGGAATTGACTGAAGTCCGCATCTTCCAGGACGGCTTCACGGTAAGTTGAGTCTCCCCACAGATGATCGGTGAAATAGTGGCCCGATCCGCGAACCTGGAAGCGAAACTCCGGATGTAAGCGGTGCAAGATTTTCATATATTCGAATCCNGTCTGNATGGGATCGAATTCATAGGAAACAGGGATNATCTGAATTCCGTAGCAGGTGATTCCTCGATACAGAGAAGCGGTAGGCGTGAACACTGTGCGAGCAAAGCGAACGCCCGGTAGCTTGAGCCTNCGTAATTCCGCAAGCACGGNATCCGCATCCATCCANGGGGCTCCAGAATANACGAATGGTCTTGTGGTCCCGCGGCCCAGGCTNACATTGGTGCCTTCAAAGAATACAACTCCCGCATAAACCAGCGCTGTTTCAAGGTCAGGAATATTGGGGGACGGATTAATCCAGGCTCTCTGCAGCGAGATTTCAGAATCATCGCGTTCGTAGTTTTTAACTTTAACTATGGAAAGCTTGAGGTCTCGAAATCGCGATTGAGCCATGTAAAGAGCATACTCACCCATGGTCATGCTATACAGATACGGGACCGGAGCCAGACTCACGAAGCTTTCAAAGCCGCTTTTTAAATAAGGGCCACTTGCCTTCCAGAAACCGTAGGGATGAGGACGATCCAGAATGATTAACTCAATATTGTTATCCTGAGCCGACTCCATTAGATAGGTCAGCGTTGAAATATATGTGTAGCAGCGAACCGGTAAATTCTGGATATCTACGACAATGGCTTCCAGCCCCTGTAATTGATAATCCATGGGTTTCTTCTGAGAGGAGTACAGACTCAGGAGCCGAATCCCATACCTGGACTCCTGTCGAAATCCACCGGGCAGGAATTGGTCTTCATGACTGTAAAGCCCGTGTTCCGGCTCGAGAATGAGCGCAGGTTTCACTCCGGCCCGGGCCAGTAAATCCAGCCCTGGTACAAGGTTTCGATTGAGCCCCGTAGCATTGGTTAGGAGGGCAAAATTCCTTCCTCGAAGCATTCGGAAATCATCGATTTCAATGATGTCAAGGCCTGACAGCACTCTACCTTTCCGGCGAATTGGTAAGAGGTTTTCTTCTGATTCCTCGTCCGGTACGTGCGAATCGGATATTGAGAGGATTCGGATTCGATCACCATCACGATGTCGAATATCCAGAACGCTATCTTCCATTCCAGGATATCTGGGACCGGAAGAGCAGGCTCCGTAGCAAGAACCGAGCAACAGAGCCACAAATGGTAATGCAGTAGAAATTGGTTTCATTAATAATGTCAGAAGCCCGGGGATGGAAAACCCAGGTTATGTATATTTTCGGCATCTAGCCGGTCAACCATCATGGACGAAAGATGCTTGACAAAAAGGAAGTATCACTTAATTAAGTGCCATGTCCGGTCGAAATGGAAGCCTCAGTTTTGGTTCGGGAACCGACAATCCTGATGGTCTGCAACTGAAGTTAACGTTCGACGAGGATACGAAAACTGTGTACGGTGAATACCGTTGTCCTGAGAAATTTGTCGGTGAGCCCGATCAAGTGCATCCCGGCATCCTTTCCGTCATACTGGATGANACCATGGCTCGTATTAATGATGCCATGAATTTTGACACAGTAACCGGTGAACTCACTATCCGCTATTTGCAACCTGCCAGAGTTGGCGAGAACCTCTANCTGCGAGGCTGGTTTGTTAAGAANAACCGTCGAGTNGTNGAGAACCGCGCTGAGATCGAAAATGAGATTGGAAAAATCGTAGCTCGCGGCAAAGGNAAGTATATAGAGCGAGAAGAAGAATAACCTAACTGATTCTTCCGCTCAGTTCACGGCTCTCACTTTTTCTCGATCGCTCCACCATCTGTTCCAGGGATTCTTCACTTACACCCTCTTGCTTGAGAATTAGGAATTCCTGTTCCAGATCTGTATCAAAGATACCGGGATCGTCAGCCCCTACAACAACGTCCAACCCCTTCTCTAGAAATCGGTGCACTGGATGGGTCTCTACTGCTCCGATTCGCTGATTGGAAGTCGGACACACTTCTATGACAACTGGCATCTCGGCCAATCGTCGCATGAGCTCATCCTGGTATTTCCGCAATCGACTGACATGCTTCTGCGAATAATGAACGTCGATCAATGGGGCTGTAGCGGCAGAGACCGGCTCCTGATTTCCTGAGACNCCTGAATTGTGCACCTCTGATAGATTCGATCCGAGTTTTNGAGAATTNAGCCATTCCTGTTCCTGCTCCTTCANNCGATGAAACTCGGCGATCAGTTCACTTTCGCTATCAAAGGAAACCATGAAATCCATGCGCTGTTCGAAATCCAATTGCTGAATCCGCTCCGAAAGCGTTTCAGTCCGAGTGGTTCCCAGAAATTCCTCTGGGTCCTGGCCCAGGGCAATGCAATGCCCAAGACGATGTACTCCCATTGCCGCAGATTCGAATACCCATCTTGCCGCGCTTTCCAGGCTCTTATCCTGAAAGGATTCGCCCACGTGATAGAGGATGGCCAGAGCCCGGGCAGGATTCTGTGCATTGTTCGTCAACACTCGAGAAAACAGGTCCGTTTTTTGCGAGGGCGGAAACCCTTCCTCCTGTGCACAAAAATCAATTCCCACAAGTCTCTCGCGCACGGCCGTGGAATCGCCCATCAAATCCAGAAGTACATCGTACTGTCTGGACGCCAGATCACCGGCTCGCCATAGCGACATGACAAGATATCCGTTCCCCTCTGCGCTTTGAAATCCTTCGCACAGCGCTTTGACCCTTCGCGCATATTCATCCAGATCCAGCTGAGGGCCGAACAACATCCGGTATTCTGCGTAGGGCTCCACCTGTTTGCTGGATACCCGACGAGCTACCTCATAGACTTCTTCCTGGTCAGCATGAGCCACACTGATGACAAAGTCAAAGCAGCACTGGAACTGAGGAAAGTTTCCTATGGAATNGTAGATGGAAAACTTGCGAAGATCATCGGCTCTTTCAGGATCAAAGATGTTTTCCAGGTCAGGGGTGGCGCCATAGGTGGACTCATAGGTTTTGGAGAAAATATGCCATCTGGGTTCTTTACGAGCGGCCAACCATCTCAGTTCATCTTCGCGCAGACAGCCGTAGAGATGTGTATGGAGTTCGAATGCTCTCTCTTGATACATATGCTACTGGATTCTGGCATTCTCTTCGGAGTCAGGAAGTCGCTTCACTCCCTGCCGAATCAAAAGCTCGGTTTCAATAACCTCCAGAACGTCCGGGTCCCGTTGCCCATCCTTTAGCGATTGTAGATCGGACGTATTGGCCTTCTTAATCCTGGCTTTGATGCGATTTAATCTTCGGCGATGCATTTCTCCTTCCAGAAGTTCATGCACTTCGGGATAATCTGGAATGGAGTTTCGGAACTGCTTTAACTGGGCCTGTATAAAATCATCGGACCAATCTCGAGCCCTGCTTCGCATTACTTCCAGATAAGTCGGGGTAATGTAGTACTGGCGCAGATCTTCAACGGGCTGACTCAAGATTCTTCCTTTCGCTCCTTTACAACTCGATCCGGCACTTTTTCTTCGTGCACATCGATCTCAATTGCTCCGGCTTCTGCCTCTGCTTTGCGCTTTTCGTAGTTCGGATCCGCCTGTCCTCGACGGTCCTTCCCTGTGGGGCCCGACTTGTCTGACTTTGCCATATACCGTCAGTTTAGTCACTGGATTCTTTTTTGTTCAATAAAAATTCCCGAAACACTGTATGAAGAATGATCCAGCCGGCCATCACAGAACCACGAATGGTTGCACTTACCTTGCTACGGCCCGCATACCGTTTCCTGGACATAACGGGTACTTCTGTAACGGACAATCGATGTTTCAGAGCTCGGATCTGCATCTGCACCGTCCATCCAAAATCTGGATCATCCATCCTCAATAAATTGAGAGCCGATCTGCGAATGGCGCGAAAAGGGCCCAGGTCTTCGTAAGAGTGTCCGTAAAGAATGCGAATCAAGAAAGTAGCCAGCCAGTTCCCGAACTTCTGATGCGGCAGTAGCACTCCCCTGGTTCGCGCACCAAGAGAAAAATCCGCCTCCCCTGAAACCACCGGTCCCAGTACAGCATCCAGGTCCGCCGGGTCATCGGAACCATCTGCATCCATGAATAGCAGAATGTCCCAGTCATCCATTTGATCAAGAAGCCGCATCGCTTCAAGACAGGTAGAGCCGTAACCTCTTCTGCTGCACTGACTTACCAGCACTCCCAGGCTCCTGGCCTTTTCTACAGAACCATCGGTGCTCCCGTTGTCAGCGCAAACAATATGACGAAAGTAACCACATTCTTTTAGAGGAGCAATCACATACTCCAGGTTCTCCACTTCATTGAGCACAGGGAGAATAACGCTAATTCCAGGAAGCCTGCGCGCCTGGCTCTGAACAGGAGCTGGCAGAGTATTGGATTGCATGAGTGCGAATAAGTCTCGGGCATCATCCAGGTCATGCATGGGTGGCATTACGAATACCTTCAGGTTGGCTTCCTCGATTCGCTTCATTTGCTGCGCAAAAACAGTAGGAGTAGACCATTCGATGTCTTCGAACAGAGAAAAGATTTGATTCGAACCCGGACCAGGGCTCTCTTCACTCTGCCTTTTATGGGCGATGCCAGGTAAATGCGGCCGGGATTCCATGCGCTGCCTGAGCTTCGCAGATCTCTCGACGCTGCCCGGATTCCTGGTCTGGAAATGCGATGCCACGGAACCCGACTCATTGTCGTCCTGTCTATACAGAAGGCCGGCCCGAATTCCGATGGTTGTGTAGCCACCATCCTTAGAGGGGATGAGCACCATATCGTTGGTTTCTAGAGCCCGCGCTGCCTCTTTCGCAATCTCAAGGTTGTATTNNGGAATNTCGCTACCTGTTAGCAGAATTGGCTGGTCCGGCCACCGAAGAGAGCTTTCCAGGAGGGCCCTGGCCATTCGCATTCCCAGATCCNCTCCNGACTGTTTTGTTTGNATGAATCGAGGAAACTCAGTGGAGAAATAGTTATCCGGGTCCTCGCCGGCCACGTAAAGACAACTTATTTCCGGGGGAAATCCCTGGAGCACAGATTGCAAAAGATTCCGATACAATTCGGTAGCGAATAGCGATCCGGTAAACCTGGCCAGCCTCGTCTTCACCTGGCCTTCAATGGGAGCCTTGACGAAGAATAACTGTATCATCAGCTGATGAAATTCTTTTTGTCGAAGATATCAAAGAAGTAATCTTCTTCACCAATATGCAAACCGCGGTTGGGAAATGCCTGATCGAAGAAGAGACTGGCCAGAATCTCGAATCGCTCATCAAATGGCATTTCGCTCTGCTCCCAGTATTCGTTTCGCCGTTTGATCAAATAGGAGATGGTGTAATCGGCGCAGGCGAATTCTATTCCTCTTTCGTTCATGGTTCGGATCAACCAGTTCAGATTCCAGCTCTGAAATTCGCCCAGAGCTTCCAGAGCAGCAAGTGTTGGTTCATGCTGGCCCAGAGTTTCGACCATATACAGAGCAGTGCGATACTTCTCTGGATCGGCTCTGGCATCTTTCATTGTACGCGAAAGGCTCTCATACATATGAAATGTTTCATGGTAGGAATCCAGAATGAGGGTGGTGTATTGAGGGTAATCACCAAGCACCTGCAATAGATCTACAAACTTTTCTGCTTCGATATGATCCCGCAACACTGCATCATCCGGGTCGGTCCGAGGCTCTGGATCAATCAAAGGAACATAGAGGTATCTTGTTTCTGTAACAAAGCGGGATTCTTTCGGAATATAATACTCGATGCGAACCGGCTCAATATAGTGATCGCTGAACTCCCCTTCCAGCTGAGGCGTAACACTTAAGCTCTTGAGTTTGTTTACATCGTCTGCAACAACCTTCTGGCCATGCCTCTTAATGCCTGCCCGCTGCAAACGCTTGAGCTCACCGGGACTGGCCAGTTCTTTACGGTGCATGGCCGCTTCTGCGCTGGAACCTGTTTCCGGGAGCAGGACCTTCCGCTTTCGTCGACGCTTTCTTCTTAGATGGGAATCATCCCCGTCATCATCCGGAGCGTCTCCTGCCTCAGGGTCCACAATGGAATCAGAAGCATCTTCATCATTGGAAGTAGAGTCTTGCGAAGCCTGTGAGACAGAGTTGGTAGCATCAGATTGCGCGGCAAAATCGGATCCTGGTTCTGGAGGCAGGGCTTCCGATTCGCCCATCACCGTAGAGGCGCGGCCTGGGCTTTCGGAATCAGAAGCTCCGCCTTCTGCTGGAATAGCACTCAATGGAGGAACAGAAATTCCTTCACCTGCATCCTCCTCGGAGTCGGTCCCCTGCACAGCATCCGTAAGATCGCTCAGATCCAGATCCAATGAGCCGGGGGAAGCAAGCTCCGGCTGGTCTTTTTCTGAATCAGCCATAGCTATCTGTCTTCCTGGTACTTGCGCACCATGCGAATAATTTCTTCCCCAAGAACGCGATCTTTTAAGGTATTGGCCACTCTTTGAAGTTTTCTAATTTTCTCGTCCGATCCGGAGCGAATAATAGCCATCGCCGCTAACTGAAGCACCCGTCGATCCTCTCCTGGTTTGTCCAGAAGGTCAATAATGGATTCAGCCAGGGCAGGGTCCCCCAGTTCGCCGAGAGCCGCCGCCGCTTCCAGACGCACTTCCAGCTTCTCATCGCTGCGGATGGCCTGAATAAGAGCGAATCCGCCGTCCTTGATGCGCAGATTACCGATGGCCATGGCAGCTCGTTGACGAATGACTTCTTTTTCATCTGAGCGTAGCAGATGAGCCAGGGCGTTGGCCGAATCATCCACTCGCAAATCCAGTAGAGCTTCAATCATGGCCAGCTTGAGTTCGTCTTCTTTTTCAACTCGCAGTTGTCGCGAAATGGGCCCTGCACTGGCGCGATCCTTCATGGCTACGGCTGAACGAACCGCGGCCCATCGAACCACATCTGAGGAATCGCCAACAGCGCTATGAATCAGATAATTCTGTCTGCCCCAGCCTTTCCGACCGATCATTTCGATGGCCCGGGCTCGAACTTCATCGTTGGGATCGTCTTTGAATTTGCGAGCAACCAGATAGGACACATCCTGATCTGTTTTTTGTTCTACAATAGCTTTTAATGCNAATATGCGCACACTCTTGCTGGAATCGTTTAAGAGATCTCGAATAAAGGGAACCAGGCGTTCATCTTGATAAAGTCTNGCGCCTTCCAGGGCATAGATCTTATGCACCGGCCGATCAGATTTCATCTGGCGAATCAGAATGGGAATCAGGTTATCGTTACCCATTCGCGCCATGGCACGATAGGCCGCCAGTCGCACCTTCATTCGGGGGTGATCAGCCATGCGGCCCAGTGCGAAAATCAAACGATGTTCTTTCCAGGAGGAAGCCAGTTGAATGCACTGGATCAAAATATCTTCGGGTACATTGCGATTCATGTAGCGATCCAGGATTCGGTACCANTCCGGCACGTATCGCTCCAGCCCGGGGCCATATGCTTCAAAGACCCGAATGATGGCTCGGTGATCTTCAAAATCATCGCTCTTGAATAGGTATTGAATGGCTGGTCTCAGAAGCTCATCGTATCGATTCTGATAGATATNCCAGATGGCCTGCCTGCGAGCCGGGCCTCCCGATTCCAGCTTTTCCAGTACTTCTTTTTTGCCATCGACGATGGCAAACTGTGCTTCCACTCCGCTCAAGGAGACGAATACCAGAAAGAAGCTGGAATAGATAAAGCTGAGTTTGAGAGCTTTCATAGGCTTAGAGCGCGGCCACGTCCCGCAGGGAAAATGGCCGCAGATTCGGAAAAACGGATGATTTGGGACAGAATGCCAGAGCGGACTGGAAAGGAAAGCCAATACGGAGCCCCAGGATGGTGGAATTGAGGGGCCCGGCAGGCCGGTCTTTAGCGCAGGCTGGACTCATAGGCGTTGGATGCCGCTCGCTGGTTATCATAGGCTTCCCGCAGACCTGGATCCAGCTCAATGGCCGTGTCAAAGGCGCCCATGGCCCGCCGGTACTCTGCATTGCGGTAATAAGCCACACCCAGCAGATTATAGGCCTGAGCCGAAGTGCTGGAATCCAGGTCAGTCGCCGTCAACGCCATCAACACCTCGATAGCCTTCTCTCGGTCTACAGGTGATTCGGTAGCCAGGAGAATACGTGCCCGGCTGAGATTCACCGATGGATCCTGAGGGTCCAGACGAGCGGCCTGATAGATAGCCCTGCGAGCTTTTTCCAGAGAGTCTGGATTCTTGCTTTTTCCGTACAGGTTGGCCAATAGCAGGTAAGCTTCCTTTCGCAGAGATGCCGAGGCTTCTGGAGAAGTGGCAGCGGTTTCCAGTTCCCCGGCAGCGGCATTGCTACCGGACTTTAGAAGCACTCTTCCCAATCTCAAGTGGACTTCTGGATCCACTGCTGATTGTCCCGGCCTCTGCAATCGCTCTTTCAGGGTTTGATACTCTCGCACTGCATACTCGAAAGCTCCCTTGTCCTCATAAACCCGGGCAAGGGCGAAACGAATTTCTTTCTCCTCTTCTCTGGAAAGAGTTACTCCCTGCTTCAGAGCCTTCTTCCAGATTTCAATGGCTTCTTCTGGCTTGCCGGCCTTTTGCAGAGCATGACCAAGGCCCAGGTAAAGCGAGCTTCGATTGGGATCGATGCGTAATGCCTGATAGTAGGACTGCACTGAATCTTCGTATCGCTCCAGTTTTACATACACTCTTGCCAGTCGATCCAGGGCATCGGCTGTTGTGGCATTGCCTGGACTCATCTGCACAACAGCACGATAGGAATCAACAGCAGATAAGAGATCGCCCTGGGAGGATTGCAGGTCCCCGAGCTCCAGCATACTCTCCGTATCCTGGGGATTGATCAACAATGCCTTTTCCAGTGCCCTGCGGGCCATTCCGGGCTGGTTCAATCTAAGAAAGGCTCGAGCGAGTCCGCGAAATACTCGAGAGTCATCGCCGCCAGCATCCAGGGCCGTCTGAAAGGATTGCACTGCCTCTTTCTCGCGATTCATGCGAAGATAGACGATGCCAAGGTTGTAGTGGTAACGGGCTTCAGCGGGCGCAAGGCTCGCCGCCTTGCGAAGATGATCCGCAGCCATTTCCAGATTCCCTTTGGAAAAATAGATCTGCCCCATATGTCCATGGGATCGCACGGCCAGATTGCTGTTGGGTTCCTTGTCGATGACCCTGGAAAATGCCATAATGGCTTCTTCCAACTTGTTCTGTCGCACCAGGGAGATGCCAAGGTTGTATGCAAGGTAAGCATCGGCCGGAGCATCTTCAAGTGCTTCGCGATACATTTCAGATGCTTCATCCAGCTTCTGGTCCTGCATAAGGATGTTACCGAGTAGAAGCGATACTGCCGGATCGTTGGGCGCGATTTTCCTGGCCTGCTCCGCATATTCACGGGCACCTTCCAGATTCCCCATCATCCGTTCCGCGATAGCAAGATTTACAAGGGCTGGCACAAATTTCAGGTCATACTTCAGAGCCCGAAGCAGATGATGTCTGGCCAGACCCAGCTGATCCGATTCAAGAGCCATTACCCCGAGATAAGTAAGAGCTATGGCCTTTCCATTGTCCGATNCATCTGTCTGCAGGTATTCTTCAAAGCCTCTACGGGCCTCATCTCGAAAGCCTTCCCGGTATCGGTCTATGGCTTTGCGTAATTCTGGATCATCCGGGCTGGTTGGAAGGTAGAATCGGTCNCGGACCGAGTCCAGATCCATGGGGCCGGCCATGTCTTCGGTTGCCNAGTCTGCGCCGCCGCGATAAAAATAGTGATAGAGTGCGAATCCGCCGACCAGAAGAGCAATCAGCAGTAGTCCGATTCCACCGAAGAGGGCCAGGCGTTTCTTCTTTCGCTCGGGGGAGGATTCGTCCAGATAGACCGTTACCGGATCCCCATCCCGGGTATATTCCTCGGAACCATGGTCCGGGGCACTATCGTCAAACGTTAATCGATTCCTGGCCACCTTTATCCTCGCTGCCCGTCCTGCTTTCTCTTCTCTTTCGATAGGCATCGAGAATTCCGTTCACAAAAGCCACGGATTCTTCTACATCATAGCGGCGCGTGAGCTCACACAAATCATCGATAATGATTCTGGGCGCATTGGATCCCAGAAGCATCTCATAGATGCCCATACGTAGTATACATCGGACAACTGTAGAAATCTGTGTAGCATCCTTTTCGGACAGAGCATCTATGACCTGATCGATTCGGTCCGTATGCTCAAGAACTCCCTGGATGAGCTGCTCAGTAAGCTCGGCAACATCGGCCTCCAGGGGTTCATTTAACCAGGTAAACCGAAGGATCTGAGAGATAGAATGCCCGCCAATTTCGGACTGGTAAAGGCCCTGAAGAGCCACTTCCCGACCGTGGGAATTCTTATGGCGAAAAGTGCGTTTCATTCTCCTGGGTGTAGCTGTTTGCATTACTGGATTTGCCTGGTCAGGGAAGCCAGCTCTACGGCAGCCACCGCTGACTCATAGCCTTTATTTCCCGCTTTTGTGCCGGCCCGTTCGATGGCCTGCTCTATGGTATCTGTGGTGATGACACCAAAAACAGTGGGGACCCCGGTATCGTAATAAACCTGGGCAATCAACCGGGCTGCCTGGCCACAAACATAGTCATAGTGGTCAGTGGCTCCCCGAATTACGGCCCCCAGGCAGGTGATGGCATCATACTTTCCTGTAAGCGCCAGCTTCCTGGCCACAGAACCCAGTTCGTAGGCTCCGGGTACACCTACCAGGGTCACAGAGTCTTCGGAAACGTCATGCTTTCGGAGCGCAGCTACGGCTCCATCTTTCAATCTATCTGTAATAAACTCATTCCAGCGAGAAACGACGATCGCATGTCTCTGTCCCGCACCATTTAGCTTACCTTCCAGATTCTGCATCAGTTTCTGGACCTTTGCCTCAATTCTTCAAATGCAGCTTCACCTTCTTTCTTATAAACCAGGGCATCTACAAGATGAAAGAGAAATTGTTCATGTGGGGAGCCGCGGCTCAAGATACGATCGTTTAGAATGACCAGAGGAGTGGAATTGATCTCAATGGATTTTCCTGCCTGAACATCTGCGTTGATCAATTGCTGACTTCTGGCTGATCCCATGCATTGATATATCTTATTCCAGTCCATGCCATGTTTTTCAGCAATAGGACGAATGGTTTCCGGAGTCATGGCAGGTGGATTGTTTTCTTGAAGTGCGAATAGATCTTCATTGAAAGCGCCAAAGTTATCGGAACCTCCGGCGCAGACAGCGGCCTGGGCTGCATTGCAGCGCCAATCACCGATGGGCTTTCGCACGCCCTGGATCATTGGGTTACACGTCCCATCCAATGGGAATTGACGATAGTAGACTTTGATTCGACCGGGCCATCGCTCCTTTAGCTTGGTTACCATTTCTGTCGTATGCTTGCAATGAGGACAGAGGAAATCCGCGAACTCTTGAATAACTATGTAACCGTTTTCTGCTCCACTCCTGGTTTCCATACCATCGGTGGGTAACTTCGCTTCTGGCAGAGTCTCAAAGTCAGAAATGATTTGATCTACTTGCTCAACGGGGATGATCGATACACCGCCTGCTGGAGTAACGCTTCCTGGATTTGCCAGCGAATAGCAACCATAGAGCCCCAGGGAAAGGGCCAGTGCAATTATGGAATGAACGGTGAGAGCAGACCAATCAATAGCGGCGCTTGGTTTTACCTTTTTGCTTTTCGCTTCGCTTCTAAATAGCATGGCAGCCATAATCATAACTCCGGCGGTGGTTAGATAAGTATAGATACACAGAATACAGGGGGTTTCGAGGATGCCCAGGTTAATTATGCCCAGGACAATATCGACAAAGATGCCCACTGCTCCAAGAAAGACGATAAGTCCCAGAAGCTTTCCTGGATGATGCATGAAAGTGATGCGAATGAAAGAGATCAGAACCAGTGCATAGAAAAAGAATCCAAAAGCTGCGATGGGAATACCGAACAGATGGGAGTATTCCGTCTGGCCCAGGGCTTTGCATCCATCGGTACCATTGATCTCACATCCTACGGAGGACTGAATGAGGTCCGGAAAGGAATGCTTGGCCACAAGAATGGCGCTTATGATGGCTCCGATGAGAGCGAACAGGGCCCCCGAGTAAGCAAGGATTTTGCTGCGCTGAGTCATGGGCCATGATCCCGGGGCGTAGAGGAAGGTAAATTAGAATTTCTGGTTCTGGTGAGGCGGAACCCCGCTGCGGCTCCTTGCTTGCCCACCGAAGGAGCCTTGGGCCCCTCCCATCGGAGAGCCCAAGCCTACCCTGCCTTTCTCCTGGCCGGACATCCCCTTGCCGAATATGCCAACAGCAGGTCGCCTATCACTCACTCCGCCCGAGGCTGGAGCTTCACACGAAAAGAAAACCGGAGATTTTGCTCTAAGGCTCGGTGCATGGAGGGGCTGAAGTCAAATGGCAACGGCAACGGCAACGAGCAGAGGTTGTAATGCGATGGTGCTATCCGTTTACTCGATTCAAGGTTGGATCGCTAAAACGGCCAGGGAGGTGTCGCTGCCCGAAAAGGCGAGTAGAATGATGTGGGAGCTACTGGAGTTGAACCAGTGACCTCTTGCATGTCAAGCAAGCGCTCTAACCAACTGAGCTAAGCCCCCGGAAGCTATGCTTCGCAAAAGGTCTGCAGCGGTCTTCACTGTCAATCTCATTCGGTCCTGCCCCCTGTCAGGGCATTCCAGAAGCTTGGCAGCGCAGCCCCGGCGGTGCTTCGAATCTTTAGGTCGCAGTAGCGGGAGAATTCCGCTTCTTCCGGGTTTAGATCTACCAGAAAAGCGCCAGCTTCCCGGGCCTGAGCTGCCAGATAGACCGGTACCGAAACCATGCCGGAGCTACCAATCACCCATACCATGTCCGCGCTAGCCAGAAAGTCAAGGCTGGCAGAAAGAAGCTGCGAATCATAGGATTCGCCAAACCATACGACGTCCGGCCGAGCCAGGGCGCCACAATCACATTTCAGAGGCAGATCCGAAAGCATGCGATTTCCCAGATCGAATCGACTCCCACATTTTGTACAGCGAGCTCGATTGATGGAACCATGTATTTCGATTAGCTTTTCATTGCCGGCTCTTGGGTGCAATCCATCCACGTTTTGAGTGATTAGCAAGAACTCCGGAAAGCGTTGTTCCATGGCAGCCACTACTCTGTGGCCTTCATGAGGCTCAGCTTTCAGAACAATCTGCCTTCGCCATTCATACCATTCCCAGACCAGAGCTGGGTCTTTCTGGAAAGCTTCAGGACTGGCCAGTTCTTCCGGACGAAAGTCTTTCCACAGGCCATCAGCCCCCCGGAACGTTGGGATGCCGCTTTCTCTGGACATACCTGCCCCGGTCAGGACGGCCACCGAGCGAGCCTGACTGGCGACTTTCAATAACCTGTTAAGATCAGAATCATTCATATTGCTTTAATTAGCGACTCCGGTAAGACCTCGTCCTGGGCAAAACTACATGCACATCGCCTACACCAAACACCTGGTATCGGGAACTGGTAACCTCGCTGTCCTCAATCCGTAGTCCCGGAGGAACGCACTTTCGCCCACATTTGAATCCCGGACTGGTGTCCACAAGTGCTCAAACTGGTGGATGCGCCGACTGTCCCTTCCTGAAGCGATAGTATAGATAACCAAGGGTGGCCAATACAATCAAGGAAATCACTACTATGTTGTAGACTCGCAGCCAATCCAGGATCTGGCGCCAATTTTCCCCCAGAGCATAGCCACCATATAAGAGGAGAGAGTTCCAGATCACCACTCCAATGGCGAATGAAATGGAGAACAGGATCAGATTCGTACGAGAAATTCCGGCAACGATGCTAACAAAGAAGCGTATTCCCGCTGAAAAGCGAGAAAGTAGAACGAACCAGAGTCCCCATTTGCGAAACCAGTGAGCCGTCCGATCCATGGACTCTTCCGAAATCAATTCCTCGACCTGTATTCGAGCCCAGGACCAACCAATACGGGCATGGTACTTTCTGGCAAGGGCCAGCAGTCCTTCACCAGCGAAGTACATGATATATGCTCCTACCATATTGCCGGCAAGGGTAACCAGGGTAAGCTCCAGAGGATCGACGGCATCATGAGCCATCAGAAATCCGGCCAGAACGATCATTGTGTCGCCCGGCCAGGGCGGAAAGAGATTCTCAATGATAGTGCTAACAAATAGAAACCAGTACATCCCCACGGTGGGCAGAGTCAGTACATAGGCGATGATCTCCTCTACCTGTTGCTCAATCATCTACTCCCCCCACCAATGCCATCTGATTCACTATGTCCTGTGCCAGCTCTTCCGGGCGAAGACGTTGCAGCCTTTCCTGCTGTGTTCGCACAATACTTGCGTACAATGTGTCATTGGTGTGCAATTCAGAAATCAATTCGGAGAGAACAAATGGATCCAGCGGGTTCAGCCCAAGACCGGCCCCATCCATAGTTTCCGCTGCAGCGCTTCCGGCGTACTTCAGATATACGACAGGTCTGTTTCGCACCATTGCTTCAACCAGAGGTAAACAGTAGCCTTCATGCAGAGAGCTGCATGAATAAACGTCACATTGATTCCAGATCTGCTCCAATCTGTCCGCCTGAACCAATCCTGTAAAATCTACAGCATCCTGTAACCTCAAGGTTCGCACCAGGTCCTTTAAATGACGCTGGTAATGTTCCAGCCCCGGTCGCAATTCGCCAGCAAGGATCAGACGAGCCTCTGGATGTATCTGACGCAGCAAGGCCATCATGCGAATCAAGGGCTCATGATTCTTGTTGGGAACAATGCGGCCCACAGTGAGAATTACTGGCCCTTCCTTTCTTGCAGGCTTTTCGTCATCCCGCCCATGGCCTGTTCGATCCGACCTGGTTTCAAAGGGTTGCAAGCCCTCCGGCGAGCCGGTTGCACTCCCGGACCAAACATCCTGAAGTGGTGGATCAACTTTGCGAATGTTCAGGTAGCCGGACTCTCTAAGATCCGCCTCGGTAACACGTGAAAAACAATAGGCTCTTTCAAATGCAGAGGCCAGCCTCTGTAACTCTCTGCGTCCTCTTTCCAGGCGACCGGCCACTGTAAGATTGTAGGGCAGATAGAAACTGGCCGGAGTCAGTCCATGATATACCATAAAGCGGCTCCCGGGAAACTGCCGTATAAACGGTTCTGCGTCGCAAGCAATACCATGATGGTAGATAAGCAGATCGCCGGAGGAATACTTCTTATGATCCAGATCCTCCAGAGGGTAGACGCGATTTCCGGAAATACCATGTCCGCGGACCTTGAAACCGGATGGAACATGTCGGGCCGCAAGATCGAAGGATTTATAGATGCCCTGGCGTCGAAAAATGCGAACCACACCCAGCATCAAGGAAAGAGTGGCATCGAATGGCGCTACTCCTGGACTGAGTTGCAGCAAACGGGCCATTATCGCAGTATGAAAAGAAACCTTTGCCTTTCTGAATCCTTTTTTTGATCCAGGAGTTCGTAGCCACGACCAAAGCAAATGGCCTGTAAGGATTCCGTATATTCATCAGATGCCAGGTCAGTTCCAATAAGCAGGTAGGAGTTCTGGCCGGCGAATCTGCGAAGGGCTGAGATTAAGTAGGCAGGACTGCATCGCAGATTCTGGAAGGAGGGTATTGCAACTACACTGCCAGGGCGCAGGTAAAACGAATCCTGAAAGATCAGATCCATGGATGCGATACTGTCGTTTTCCAGACCTGCACCCGAGGCAGCCATCTGCAAATATCCGCCAGCATCGTCGATTATGGACAGCGGAGCCTGGATTTGATTCTCATCCAGTAATTCCAACAGGGATTGACTATGGCGATACAATGGATCGCGATCCATATCCAGCCCCTGCATCGTTGGCACGGAATAGAGATCTCCGGA
Source organism: Leptospiraceae bacterium (assembly GCA_002717505.1). Classification (GTDB taxonomy): domain Bacteria; phylum Spirochaetota; class Leptospiria; order Leptospirales; family Leptonemataceae; genus UBA3465. The sequence goes on along the minus strand of PBEB01000032.1, from coordinate 1,118 downwards.
CCGCTGGTAGGCGCCGGCATCCCCCCCCAGCCGTGCCTGGAGGTCACTTACCTGCCTTCTAAGAAAGATCAATTCACCAATTACATTATAGAAGGCTTCGATCTTGTGCTCGGATAGCTTATCCATCAAGGCTGATGAAAGCCTGTAGATCCACCGGGCCAATCCGGCCAGAGGACCTTTGAGCCAGCGAAATTTTCCGGACCTGAAATTGGGAACCGTAGCAGACCGCTCAAATAGATCCGCCGTTTCCGCAGGATCAAACCCCTTCATTCCAGTGCCGGAAAGAGGGGAGAAACTCAGGCTTTCTACGCGCTCGATCTCGGCTGGATCCAGGTTCCGGCTGGCCAACCGTCTTCGGATGATGGCTTCCAGCTCCTCTTCCGAAATTCTCGGGGCATGGATTTCAAATTCATGGTTCACAGGAGTTTCCGCCAGAATTTAACGAAAATACATTGGAAAGCAAGAGGGACAGCAAAAAAAATGTAAACATAACACGGAGAAGACTATCGAAGTGAAGATCACGAGTAAAGGTAGATACGGACTGAAAGCCATGATGACCCTTTGCGAGCCAGAGGCTCGAGCCCGGCTGCTCAAGACCCGTGAAATAGCAGAGAAGCAGAGTATTCCAGTGAAGTATCTGGAGCAGATTATCAATACTCTAAAAAAGAGGCGCCTGGTAGATAGCGTTCGCGGCTCCGAGGGTGGATACCGATTGGCCCGAGAACCTGAGACTATCACTGTGTTTGAGATTTTGAATGCGCTGGAAGGAGACCTTTCCGTTCTGGAGAAGGATGCCGATCTCCGAGAAGGCAGACAGGGCGTTTTCTGGAACGAACTGGATAGTAAAATTCGGCACATTCTGGAGATACCTCTCACCGAATTCGTAAGAAAGAATCAGGAAGCAGAAGAAGGATTGATGTATTATATTTAGGACTATTGGGTCATTTTAATAACTTGCTTCTTTTGACGTAAGCCTCAATGTGCTTCGTGAATATGAAAACTGGAAAGTCTCACATTTCCCTGGCAATTGTCGCTTTGCTCCTGCTATACTCAAGTGCCCATTGCCTCTCCTTTAATAGACATGCCGGAGAAGGCTACGATGGAACGATGGCCGTTGG
>PBEB01000031.1 GCA_002717505.1 Leptospiraceae bacterium | reverse complement strand
TACAGACTTTCCAGTTCCCGCGTTCTTTCTGACACCTTTTCTTCCAGACTTGCGGTAAGGTTTTCCAGCTCTTTTTCTCGCAAGAAGAGCTTCTCCAGAGTACCAGATAGACCAGAAAGAAGAGTCCAGGTCATGGTGGCACCGCCGCCGGCAGCAGTGATGAAGAACAAAATTGGAGTAATCCAGTTAACGAATCTCCTGGAAACCAGTTGTTGAGGCGAAGGTCCTCTTATCTCGATCCAGCCAACCTCGTAGCCGTAAGCCGCAAGAAGAGCTATGGTCACAAATATAGCCAGAGTAACCAGTCCAACCCTCAGACCATGAAAAACGGTGGCGATCAGCGTAGCCAGAGATAGGAACAAAAATCCAAGACTTGCCAGCCCAAATAGAATCAGTTCGCTAATGCTTACCGCAGAAACAATCAGAATCAGTGAGCCCGATCGAATGGAATAGGGGATTCGGTCTACGAAGACTACAGTGCAGAAAGCCAACATCAAGGGAGCGTATAGAAAGAGCAGCCGATCCAGATCGCCGCCTTCCACGTTCTGCCAGCCCGAGTGCAAAAAGGCCGGCACCGCCGGAATTAATAGAATTCGGAGAGTACGCTTTAATAGCTCTTTCTGGAGTCTCTTTAGCTCTCCGGGCATATTTCGATAGAGTAGCGTTACTACCTGGAGCGCCAGCGTTTTTATACCCGGGGCAGCACCGGTTGATGCTTAGGGATGATCAATTCTCCTTGCTAGGCAGTCCAGGAATTGCATCGTAACAGTATGAAGATTCCCCAGCACAAGAAATCTATCACTCTGGGAAGCGTTACCCTGGCTTATCGAGAAATCCCGGGTACGGATGGTTTCAGCGGGGAGCATCCGCTGATTTTGCTTCATGGTTGGCCTGAAGCATCTCATTGCTGGAACGGAGTAGTAAATCACCTTCAGAAACTTGGCTTTTCCCGGACGATACTGGCCATCGATCTAAAAGGTCTTGGTCATAGCAGCCGATCGCTGGACTGGAAGACTTATAAAAAGCAGACCATGGCCGGTGAGGTCTTGAGTCTGCTGGACCAACTGGGAGTGGACGGATTCGATCTTGTGGGCCATGATTGGGGTGGCGTAGTAGCTCAGGAGGTGGCAATCCAGCAGTCCCAACGAATTCGCAATCTGGTGATCAGCAACATTTCTCTAATTACACATCTGGAAGGCCTTCGAAAAGGAAAGGAAGCCAAGCGCGGGATTTTCGACGTAGACTGGTACCAGAGTTTTCAGCAGACAGATTTGCCATCCTTGCTAGTTCCGGGAAATGAAGAGGCTTTTCTTCGCTACTTTTTGCGCTCCCCGGAGAATGGGCCTTCTATTCCGGAAGAGTCGATCGAAGAAAGTATAGAATGTTACCGGATTCAGGGAACGCCGGCCTCCGCATCCTACTGGTACCGGACCTTGCCCTATGATACCCGACGGTGGCTGGGGCTACGCAAACATCAGTTCGAAATGCCAGTTCTACTACTTTATGGAAACAGGGATCCGGTGATCAACCTGGGTTATGTGGAAGGATTCGAAAGCAGCTTCCCCAACGGACGTCTGGTGGAGCTCGATGCAGGCCACTTCTGCCAGGAAGAGCGGCCTGCAGAGTTTGCCGCAGAGCTGATGAAGTTTTTGGACTCATGATGCTGGGCTGAGCCAGACATCAGACGACACAGCCTGACTGCATTCATCAAGAATTGGTTCGAGCTAGCCCTTCGGTCAGTGTTTTCAGGGGGCTAGTCGAATCCTCTGTGAAATCCAGGACGCTTGGACGGGTATATCGAGACCTAATGGAAGGCCAGGCCTCTTCTGGTTTGTGCCTGATAAAAACGGCAGCAGCGTAGTCCCCCGGGCCAAAAGCGAATACAGTCCAGGTTCAAACCATGGTTATTTTGCTACATCCTGAAGGGATAGTAGTAGTTCTTCGTTTTCCTTTCGCACAAATACAGCGGGAGTACCGATGGGCGCATCCACGGTTTTCCTGAGACCTTCTTTGGATGCTTCAAAGGACTCTCCGGTAAACATATGCACCCACTGGCCTTCCGGAAAATAGACATCTTTGGTAGAAGCCCCTTCCTCTAAGACGGGGGCTACCAGAATATCTCGACCCAGCAGAAACTCCTGGTGATGTATATTGTAGGTGTTTCGATCCTCCGGGTAGTGGAAGAAAAGAGGCCGGACCACCGGCCATCCAAGGGTCTCTGCTTCTTTAAATAGTTCTTTTCTGTAATCGAAGAGGGCTGCATAGATTTTCGCAAAGCGAGCAAAATGCTTCAGTGTCTCCTCGTCGGAATGGAACTGGTGATTCTCCTCCGGTCGATTCCCTTCATGAGTGCGAAATACGGCATTAAAGGCTGCCAATTCTGTCCACCGGAGAAAAAGCTCTTTGGAGCGATGGTAATCTTTGATCGGGTTATTGATTGTTGTGTAGCCGCCTATGTCTGAATGATTCAGGCTATAACCGGAAAGACCGCTGGAAACCAGGCCTGTTACGGCGGTTTTAATGCCGTCGTATTCGTCCCAGCTTACAAGTTGATCGCCCAGCCAGAATAATGTTGTGAATTCCGGGCTGCGAGTGAACCCACTGCGAGTAAAGAAAACTATATCGTCGCGTTCAGCTTCTTGAATCGCTTCTCGGTTGATTCGCGCCCAGACTTCCGGATAGCGATTATGGTATGTGGCCGGGGATTCGCCGCTGTAGAGTACTGCATCGAATGGCAGGGCTTCGCCAAAGTCGGCCATCCAGCCAGAGGCTCCAGTGGCGATCAGCTCGTCCTTGATAACCTGTTTGATCCAGCTTACGGTTTCTGGATTCGTCAGGTCCAGAAGTCCTGCATGGAAATCGGTGTTTAGTATTAGATAGGGTTCGCCTTCAGGAGTCTTGATGAGGTATCCGTTGGCCTTCGCTTCTTCGAACAGGTTTCTTCCTATGTTCTCTTTCAGATCTCCAATGTCCGCGACGAATGGATTAATGTAGGTCAGTACGCGAATGTCTTTTTCTCCGAGATCTGCCAGTAGTTCATCCCAGCCAGGATACCGGTCCTGGTCCAGTTCCCAGTTCCACCAGAGTTGCTTTCCAAAATTGGTCTTTCGCTGACCCACCCAGTCCTGCAGCCAGAAAGCGGCCACCGGGGTTTCTTCCTGTTCCAGTTTGGCCAGTTTTTCTCGCACGGATTCTGTGCCTCCCTGCATGCCAATAACGGCACCTTTATGAAACCAGTCAGGAAGGGGCTTCATTCGGCCGGTGTATTCGGTGGCAGCGGTTACCAGTTCCCCGGGAGTCTTTCCGTAGTAGATTTCGCCCATCAAACGAGGAGAGGCTACTTCTACCACGGTATAATCGTCTTCGCGCATATCGAAGACGGAATACTCATAGTTGATAAGCATCAGAGAGCGCATTTCGCTGGTTATGAAGTGTGGAACACCAGCATAACTTGTATGCCAGTCGCCCCCTGCTCCGGCGGTGATATTCGCTCCCGTGGTTATGGGTTCTGCTCCCCGACCAATGCCCTGTTCCTGGACCAGAATCGGCAATCGCTTCCCCTTCAAGTTGAAAAAAGTGAACTGTTCTCCGAATCCAAAGTAACCTTCGTTCGCATTTGAGCTCAAGAATAGAAAGGAACGATTGGACCTTTCGAAGGTTTGAACCTCCACCAGCATTCTGGTTTCGGTGGCTGGAATAAATCTCATCTGATAGGCGATGCGGCTTTCATCCGGGCAAACAAAGCTGCCGCGAATCAAGATGCTGTCCGGTGACTTGCGTTCGGAGACAGACTCAATAATCTGGTCGGTGCAGACTTCCTCGAAATCCTCCTCTACGGTGAAAGAGCCTCTGGATTCATGAATGGCCATATTGGCTCGACCGGTACCGGCCAGCGATCGACCGGGGATAGATGACATGATGATATGATCCGGGTCTGCCAGGTTGCGAATAATGAGCTGAGGACCTTCTTCTCCGGAGGCAATTTCCAGAGTGAACTCTCCTGCCGTGTACAGCCCCTTTTCTTTCAGGGCCTCACCGCTAATCGTTCCCGGTTCAACTTGAATATAGGGATCGCGAAAAAGAAAATATATGCCAATCAGGATTAAGCAGGCTAATAGCCCCAGACCCAGTTCCTTCTTTTTCTCCAGTAGTTTCTTTAAGATCCCCATTGTTCCCCCGAATGCGTTCGACCCGCCCGATAAGATGCCAGAATGAAAGTCAGAGCAGGCCTCCTGTCAAACAGGTTTACATCCATTGCCTTTATCTTTCCTTTGTTCCATGTCTCATCCGATCCAGTTCCAGAACGGCGGCCCACTTCATTCCTATCAACGTAAGACGGTGCTCCTGGACAGGGACAAGACATTGAATCCAGATCCCGGTTATATTAATGATCCGAATCTAATGGAGCTTCTGCCCGGGGTAGTCCCGGGACTTCAGAAGCTGCAGTCTGCGGGGTTTCAGTTCATCGTCCTTACGAACCAGTCAGGTGTAAGTAGAGGGTTGATTTCTCCCGAGCAACTATACGCTGTAAATCGCCGACTTCTTGAGTTGTTGCAGAGGGATTACATTCGAATCGAGCGGATTTACTTCTGTCCTCATGTGGATGATGATGGATGTGCATGCCGCAAACCGGCCCCTGGATTGGTGGATGCCGCTGTGGCAGATTTCCAGCTCCAGCCCGCATTGACCTGGATTATCGGAGACCGCTTTCGGGACCTGGCCTGCGCCAGTCATCTGGGCATACCCGGTATTCTGGTGGGCAATGAGGAAGGAGAACCGGCCGGATGGGGGGACAGGGCACCGGGGAACCTGAAGTTTCAGGAATCCGGCCTGAATGAGGCTGCGGATCGGATTCTTGAGGTCGAATTTGATCTTTGATATGTAATCCGAAATCTTCCGGGATCCTCAAACGCCTTCCATTTCAGTCCAATCCAGTTCAGTTCAGTTCAGTTCAGTTCAGTTCAGAGCCTTGCCTCCTTGCAGAGAAGTACCGCGGCCTGGGGGCATCGCAGCAGGTTCTCAAGACTTTGATGCTCGCGCTTGCCTACGGCTCAGGACAGGAAAATCGGGAATCCTGGACAGCGGCGCGCACCGGGAATGCAGATTCTGGAAAAGGGCTTGCCTGTAACTGCAGTCTTCCTTTTCCTACGGGAAAGGTGGGGATTCTCGCCGGAGGCAGGTATGGAAAAGAACAGTTTGAAACCTCAGTTTCCCGAGCAGTTGGATGAGAACGCGGTGAGGGCCACTGCTGTCTTTGTCTTTCTCACAGCTTTGCTGGGTATCTTCACCGGAAGCTGGCTGGTGCTGGCTTTCCTGGCCTACGAATTCCTCGCCAGGTTGGTGTACGGGCCCGGGATTTCCTTTCAGGCCTTTCTGGCCCGGCATCTCATCGTCAAGCCCATGCATCGTCCATTTCGGGCTACTCCTGGGGCGCCCAAGAGGTTTGCCCAGTTTGTGGGGACGGTTTTCTCTGTATCCGCTCTGATCTCACTTCTACTGGGGGAAGTAGTTCTTGCTCAGGCTCTGCTTGGTGTCCTGGCCTTCTTTTCGCTCCTAGAATTCAGCGTCGGATTTTGCGCCGCCTGCTTCCTTTTTGCCCAGGCCATTCGGCTGGGCCTGGTGAGCGAGAAGTACTGCGAAGTCTGCGTAGTGAAATACGACATCCCTCGTGGCTTTGATCCTTCCATCTGAATGAGTCCAGCAGTCTGAGCGATGGGTTTTGTAGGCCCAGCCACCAACCTGCCATCAGCCAGGCCCTGTTCCGGCGTGACCAGATGCTCTTGTGGTCTCCGTAGGGGAGGGCATAGGGGCCCGGATTTAAGCCACCGCCAGAAGGGCCTGAATCCCCAGAAGCGAGGCCCAGGGAAGAATTTCCCAGAAGGTAGCCCCCGGAAGGGATCTCCGGCCTGTTTTCCACTCCTGAAATCTGCTTTACCCAGAGCCGGATAGGGATTTCGTTGATTTGCCGCTTANGCCGGCCTGTCTCTTACTGTAATAAAGAATTAAATTAGAAATGGGTTCTACCGGGAGCCGGGCCGATGCTCGGAATCGGACAGGAACCTTCGGAGGATTACTATGGCATTGGTGCCAATGAGGCTTTTACTGGATCATGCAGCTGAAAACGGTTACGGAATCCCTGCATTCAACGTGAACAATCTGGAGCAGGTCCTGGCCATTATGAAAGCAGCGGAAACCACGGATAGTCCGGTAATCCTGCAAGTGAGCCGAGGGGCCCGAACCTATGCCGGTGAGAACTTTGTTCGGCACCTGATTCTGGCAGCCGAAGAAACCTGGCCCAATATCCCGGTATCATTGCACCAGGACCATGGCAACAGCCCGGCCACATGCTATTCTGCCATGCGCATCGGTTTTACCAGCGTGATGATGGATGGTTCCCTGGAAGAGGATGCCAAAACCCCGTCGGATTTCCAGTACAATGTAGATGTCACCCGGGAAGTGACTCGCGTGGCTCATACTCTGGGAGTGAGTGTAGAAGGTGAACTGGGATGCCTGGGCTCTCTAGAAACCCTTACCGGCGACAAGGAAGACGGTCATGGATTTGAAGGAACCCTTAGCCGGGAACAGCTTCTAACCGATCCAGCCGAAGCCGAGCAATTTGTAAAAGAAACCGGAGTGGATGCCCTGGCGGTAGCCATCGGTACCAGTCACGGGGCTTACAAATTCCAGCAAAAGCCTACGGGAGAAGTGCTGGTGATCAAGAGAATTCAAGAGATCAACTCGAAGCTCCCGAATACCCACCTTGTAATGCATGGTAGCTCCTCGGTTCCAGAGGATATACTCAAGAAGATCAATGAATTCGGCGGTAAGATCCCGGAAACCTACGGCGTTCCAGTAGAAGAGATTCAAAAGGGCATCAAATCAGGAGTACGTAAGATAAACATCGATACAGATTTACGCCTGGCGTGGACCGCGGCTGTCCGCGAAATTATGGCTCAACAGCCTGCAGAATTTGATCCCCGTAAATTCCTGAAGCCCGCCATGAAAGCCATGGAAGATGTTTGTGCCGCTCGGTTTCAGAGCTTTTGGACAGCCGGCAATGCAAGCAAGATCCGACCGGTNACACTCTCGGATTTCGCAAAGAAATACGCAGCATGAAATTCAGGTGAATAGGGAAGGCTCGGGCCTTGCCGATTTGCATAAAAGGCCGAGATTTACTGTTTTTCGGGTAAATCTCGGTTTCCCGCCCTGCAGCTACTCCTAATTTGCGCCTCAGATCATTAGAGTTGTGCATAGGCCATTAGAGTGGCTGTCATCGGTCCGTAATCCAGTTCAGTGATTGTACGCGATTGAAAGAGGGGTGCGTCAAAAGTTCCTCTATGGCTCTTTTTGGCCTTTCGCTGGAACCGGTTTGCCCTCCGAGGCGTCCAANAGTCAACTGGAGCTGTATCTACGCTATGAAGCGCCACCGAGAACTGTTTCGCATTTCCTTTTTTCTATTAATCCTTCTGTTGCCCGCCTCAATTCTCGCGGACCGAATCATACTGCGAAACGGTGCCATTCTGACCGGGCAGATTATTAACCAGAACCAGACTAGCGTTGTCATTCGCACTCGGCAGGGTGTCCAGACAGTAGCAAAGTCCACTGTTGCCCGGATTCAGTATGGCAATTTTCCGGACCCCGAAGAGGAGCGTCTGAAAGAAGAAGAAAGGCGAAAGGAGGCCGAGCGGCAACGCCAGGAAGAGCTGCGGCGCCAGCAGGAGGCTGAGAGACTACGTAAGGAAGAACAGCGGAGAAAAGAGGAAGAGCAGCAGAATCAGGAACAGGAAGTGAGCGAAGGCCAGCAAGAAGAATCTGAATCCTGGCTGCCTGACTTCAGCTTTTCCCGTAGCATCTGGGATCCGGATCTGGGACTTCATCGGCTTCAGGCTGGTCTCTCCGTCGGAANTGTGAACCATGACTGGCTGGGAGTNTCACCGATTCGTGTCTTTCGGCAATCGGATAGTCTGTTTTCTCAGTCGCAGGTATTTATCCAGGGAGATCTGCAGCCGCGAAGCGGGTGGCATTCCACTGTAGATCTTGAATACGGTATTAATCGCTATTTTGTTAGCGTGCAATTCTCGGTGAGTCGTCAAAAGGGAGAGATTGATTATTTGCGAGCTGGATTTCAGAGAAACCTATTCATTAACAACATTGAGACAGTCTTTGGCAACGTTGTGGAACCGGGTGTATTGTCCAACGATCGTATGCGATGGGAGGACGGCCGCCTCCTGTTCGGGTATCAAATCCTTTACGGCGATGACATAGGCCTGGACTTTTTTCTCGGTCTCAATCGCAGCCTTTCGCTGGCTGATCTGGATTATGCCGGGCTCGCCTCATTCGATGCGAACCCGGATCAACAATATCGAACCTATTCTATTCGCTCCTATGCGAACCTAAAAGGGTGGGAGGCCGGCCTCCGCGGAACACTGGACTTGCCGTCTGAAATGGTTCCGGAGGCATATCGCCCTTATCTGCCGGACGTCGAGTGGGAAGCGGCTTACATCTCTATGGCTGGCACGCACCATTATTCCTATGCACCCCTGGGCTTTTCTTTGTTGTATGGTGCCCGTGGTCGAATGGGGGCTTCTACCACAGATTACGAAGGAACCGGTGGTCGCGGACTGTTCGGGCTAAAGTTTGCCCTGCCGTTGCATTTTTCTCTGCATTTGGGCGGATACGGCTCCACCCTGCTTTTGAAAACCCAGAAGATATACAATGAAACCGATGACGGCGATATTGCAAGCTCTCTGAGAGCTCAAATTTTTCCCATTTTCCTGGGCGGGTTTTTTACAACAAGGGAAGTCAGGAGAGGCACGTACCTGAAGATTCAATGGGAGCGGCGGTTTTAGCCCGCCGGTCACGGAAGCACAGGGCAGAAGAGCTATGGGCAAGAAGCGGATTAATTTAGGAGGGCGAACAGTATGAAGCGGAGCATAGGTGTGCGAAACAAAATTCTCGGAAAAGCGACACTGATTTGCTGCATTTGTTTAATCGCGCTGAGCTGCTCTCGTTTCGGGTCTGCGGAAACGGAAAGTCTTGAGGAGATGCTTTCATTGGGGGTCCTCATTGAACCCGGTGGTGACTGTGCCTTCATCCGCAGTCCGGGCGCGAACGACTTTCAGGTAGAAATCCGACCTTTTCACGCTTCTGGTTGCAACACGACCTACTTTTTCGGCGTNGATTATCAAGCCTATGTGAATCGAGAGCGGCTTCGTCTGATTCAAGCGGAAGCCTTTCTGCAAGAGACGGCTCCATCTGCATGTTCCGCAACGATCAGCGGGATTCAAGGCCTTATTTCCTCTCCAGCGTCGAATCCTGCGCTCATAAACACCACCGATTATTCTCAGCTCGTGGGCTTTCAAATTGTTGATGGTCCTCGAGAAGGCAGAGGTAGAGCGGAGAGTGGTCTGACAAGTGCCGGGTTTTCCGCAGCAGATGCCACAGCTGAAATAAGTCTGGCAAGAACTCCGAGTGTGGCCGAATACGAAGCAAATCTGTATATGCCTCTCGCTGTTGTACTGGCCGGGTCTTTCGGTGAAGCGGGGTGCCAGACAGCCATTTATCCCACCCTGAATGTCCGGATTCCAGGGTGGATGGCCGACACTCAGGTGGATCCGGTGTACACCTCCGCCGGCCCCTACAGCGCAGACCCGGTCATCTACCTTGGTAGATGCGTTTTTGGCTCCGTAAACTCCGGCAATCCACAGTTTTGCGCAACGCTACAGTGATTGGCTTTCGTTGCCAGGTTACTGGTCATAGGAAAGGTTGGTTTACCGCTTTTCAAAGCAAGGAACAGAGTCCTTGACTAATATTAAAGTATGTAAATCTTTGATACCTATGTTATCTTGCCGAGCTTTTGTAAAGCTTATTGCCATATCGGGATTTCTTGTATCCACATTCTATTGTACTGGAAAACCCTCCGAGCCAATGACCTGGGCGGCGTTGGGCCTCCTCGGAGATCCTGATGCGCCTGAAAACGGCGTAGGAAACGGTGAATCCGGTGAAACCGTAGATCCTGAACCTACAGCCTCCAGCGATGGATTGGCTTCATGTCTGAACGAAGAAGATGCTATCTTCATTTCATATGATAATGGCTCCGACTCGAACTCTGGAGACACAAGCAGCAACCCGGTGCAGAGCATCAACTATGGCCTGAGTCTGGCGAACCCCGGCGATAGCCTCTGTCTGCAAAGCCGTGCCGGAAATGCTCCTTATGACGAAACTGGAGCGACGCTTGATATCCCTTCCGGGGTTAGTTTAATTGGCGGCTTTGATACAAACTGGAATCATACAGAGAACCGCACACCGATAATGGGCCATCGAATTGCTCTGCGCTATTCGAATCTGAATGGGGATGCTGAGCTAAATACCATCAGTATTAAGGCGACCGACCCGGCTCAATCTTCCCAGAATAGTATGGCCCTTAGAATAGTATACGGCACGGCCAATCTAACAATCCAGAATACCTCGCTTGAGTCCGGGGATATCCTGGCGGCCGCTCCCGACGATGCAGAATCAGGTTCGAGTTATGGAATCTATGTCTTCGAATTGGCACAATTGGAGATTATCGATTCCGAGGTCATTGCCGGAAAGGGTGGAGACGGCGGAGCGGGTAGCCCCGGAGAGCCGGGTGAAGACGGGGATCCGGGGGATCCCGGCGGAACTACGCCGGATTGCGTTACAGATACAACCGGAGCCCCTGGTGGCAATGGCGGTACCCACCCCGGCATTGAAGCTCTTAATGGGCATAAAGGGGGTGATGGAGGAGACATGGTCACCAGTGGAAATCCGGGAGCTGCAAGTTCCGGGGATGGTCCCTGCGGAGGTGCTCCATCGGAATCTGGAAATACACCCCCGCCGGGATCCCCGGCGACATGTAACGGAGACTCCGGCAATGCGGGAGATTCGGCGGAAGATCTAGTGAATGGGCCTGGCACCATGTCTGATTCCTATTCTCCGGTCTCCGGGCTCCCGGGAGANGACGGCGAGCACGGTGTTCCCGGAAGTGGNGGGGGCGGAGGCGCAGCCCATACTTGCTTCACCTGTAATGATGCACCCGGCAATGGTGGCGGCGGCGGTGGTGCGGCAGGCTCTGGTGGGGAAGGAGGAAAACCGGGAGCCGGTGGTGGTGGCAGTTTCGCAATCTATGCAAACAACACTGATCTGATTTTAACAAATACTACGCTTCAAGCTGGGTCCGGTGGGAACGGTGGAGCCAGCGGCGAAGGTGGCCCCGGTGGCTCCGGAGGGGACGCGGGTTCCGGGAGCGATAATTGCGGCGGTTACGGAGCAGGAGGCGGCGACGGCGGAGCCGGAGGTGATGGTGGACCTGGTGGAGATGGAAGCGGTGGAAGCGGCGGACCGTCCATCGCTCTTGTTCTGGTGGAGTCAGCGATGGACTTTGACGATCTCACCTTACAGGCCGGGGACGGGGGGAACGGCGGAGCTTCCAGGAATGGACGATCCGGGGACGGAGGGCATTCCTACGCTATCTTCGCTTCTGCTTCCGGGCTCATTCCAGAGTTATCTGATGTTACTATTTCGGTTGGCAATGGAGGAGATCCCGGTGCCATCACAGGCACTGGACCATCAGGCAACACAGGGCCAGCTACAACGCAATATTCGCCGTAGCGTAATGTAAATGTAAGCCCCCCTGNTTGTCTGGCCGAACTCTATTTCCTGAGACTTACGATTCCTGAACCGCTCAGGAGTTGGTCATCATTAGCAAGAGACCGCTCCTTTAAGGCCGGCAACGCCGGGTACCAATTTCGACTGACAGCAAAGACCGGGATTTCATACTCATTGCATGATCGGTCCTGCGGTGAGTGCCGCCAGTTTCTGCAAAAACCATGTCCTGATTCAGGAATTATCGGAAATGTATCCAGAGGCGAAGCTAAACCAGAGTGGTCGAGTGCTTCAGAATGAAGAGTTGATTCAATTTCTCAGTGGTTATGAAGCCGCCATTGTGGGCACCGAGCAAATCACGGATACGATTCTGGCGCAATTACCGGATCTCAAATTCATAGCAAAGTACGGCGTGGGACTGGATAACCTGGATCAGAGGGCTCTGGANAACCGTGGAATCGGTCTGGGATGGACTGGCGGTGTGAATTGCCGCAGTGTCAGCGAAATGGCCCTTGCTTTCATGATTGGCCTATGCAGGAACTTATTTGTTACTTCGCAGAAACTTCATCATGGGGAGTGGGACAAGCGCGGAGGCGTTCAGCTAAGCGGCAAAACCGTGGGCATCATTGGATGCGGCCATGTAGGTTCCGATTTATTAGAACTACTTCAGCCATTTCGTTGCAATGTACTGATTTGCGATATTTTAGATAAGAGCGATTTATGTCTTCGCACAGGCGCCCGCCAGGTGGAGCAAAGGGAACTACTTGCATTATCGGACCTAGTTACGCTTCACGTACCTCTCACTGATGTGACGAGGAATATGGTTGATGCCGACTTTCTTGCACAAATGCAGAGTCATGCCTTCTTAATCAATACAAGCCGTGGAGCCGTGGTAAAGGAAGAGGACCTGGAAATGGCTCTGCAATCAGGAACTCTGGCCGGCGCAGCACTGGATGTCTTTCAGATCGAACCCCCGACGAATGCCTCGTTTCTCGCTTTGCCCAATTTGATATGCACGCCGCATATAGGCGGAAATTCTATNGAAGCAGTGCTGGCCATGGGACGAAGCGCTATTTCGCACATAAAGAGCTGGCGAGATTTCTAGAGGACCATCGACGTCCACGGGTGAAATATTTTTAAAGGCTGAATTCGCAGTAGTTAGAAAAACACAGAATTCCTTCTGCATGTAGAAAAAGAGAATGATTCAAAGGCCTCATGTCCCGGANAGGCNGCACTTTAGGCTGTCATGCCTTTCCTCGGTTTATTCGCCCTGTTTGCTGAGTCCAGTTTCGGTAATTACGTAGGATTCCTGATACGTTTCGTAGTCGGTATTGATTTCCCAGAGATCATGACCTCGATTCTCCAGGATGTTTTCTGCAGCCAGCATGCCCATTAGAATGCTGTGATCCTGATTGTTATACTTAAAGGCACCATACCGGCCAATTACGTGGAGATTTTGAACGCCACTTAGATAGCGTTCCACCGGTTCCAGGTTTTCCTTATAGCCAGTATCGTACACCGGATAGCAGCGAGGAATGCGATAAACATGACCGTCCAGAATCTCAGCTTTTCCGATGAGGCCGGTATTTCGGATTTCCTGCGAAGCTTGTGCAATTAGACTATCATCCCTCTCTTTCCAGACCGGATCTTCATTGTAGCACCAGAGCTCCANCGCCAGAATTGTACTCTTTTCNTTTCCGAATACTTCAGGGATCCAGTTTCGAAAGTTAGTGATTCGTCCGGTGTCAAGTTCTGGTGAATGGACATAGAGCCATTGGTCGGGGAAGAGATCGACGGCATCCACATTCAGAAATACAATGATGGTATTGCGGTATTTGAGCTTTTCTGTACGGGCCAGAACTTCTTCCGGGACTTCTGGCAGTCTGCTTACCATTAATGTGAGAGGCATAGTCGAAACGATCTGATCATACTGTTCGATGCTTCCATCTTCTAATTGGAGGGCTGTGGCACGTCCGCTCTCCTGGATGATCCGCTGGACCGGAGTACTCAGATGTACAGTCCCCCCTTTCGCTTTCACAAAGTCTGCCATTCGCTGATAGATGGCTCCTGTGCCNCCCAGCGGATAGGCGAACTGATCCACCAGAGTTTTGTGCTTGTTTTTCTTGGAGGGCAGAATTGCGTTCTTGATCGCTTCGTAGAGGGAGAGTTTCTTGATTCGCTGGGCCGCGAAATCGGAATCCAGCTCTTCGCAGGGAATTCCCCATAGCTTTTCTGTATAAGTCTTGAAAAAGATGCGGAAGAGCCTTTTGCCGAAGCGACGNGTTACCCAGGATTCAAAGCTGNCATCTTCTGGAGTGGGAGAAATTCTCTGTCGGCCATAGCTCAGGACACAGAGCAAAGCCTGGAAGATACCAAGATTGAACAATGCGTTGAATGGCTTCAAAGGGTAATAATAGAACTTCTTCTTATAGTAGATGCGGGTGAGGCGATTCACCATTTTGTAATCTTTCTTCGCAACTTCCAGCCAGAGTTCGTTTACTCGTCGATCGCTGGAAAAGAATCTGTGTGGCCCGATGTCCACTTTCTGGTTCCACAACTCGATAGTTCGCGCAAGGCCGCCCACAGAATCGCTGGCTTCATACACATCTACATTGGTTAATCCTGCCCGGGCAAGGCAATAGGCAGCGGACATGCCAGCAGGACCTGCTCCGATCACCGCTACTTTTTGATGAGTGCTCATGATGATTCTTTGTTGGATTGCTTAAACAGGGCCTGGATTCTTCCGGCAATGCCCGTTTCTCGAAATGAGAGGAGCTCATGTCCGAGGAAATTAACTACCAAGCCTGCTGCCATACCGGCAAGATGAGCGACCATAGCAAGTGATTCTTCTTCGATCATGAAGCTGAACATTCTCTGGCCCAGGAGATAATACATCAATATCCGCACGGCCACGGCAGACACAAGAACGGTCACCCCCAGTCCCACGCTACTGACCGCGAAGAATTTAAGGATCTCTCGATTGAATCGTCGGGACTGTCCGGAGTCGAATGTAATCCATTTACTGAAAGCAAAGTTCACGGCCATACCGCTTATATAGGCGAGAGCGACGGCAAGCTCAAACTGTAAACCCATGATCTCTTCATACAGAATCCTGGAAGTAACGTTGACTCCGGCAGCCAGGCTTGAGAAAAGCGTGTAGAGGCGAAATCTTCTCAGGAGCAAATGCTTAGCCATGTCGCAACCTGTGCCATTTGTAGGCATGCCGGATTATTGTCTCAAGATCCGGGTACTCGGGCTTCCATCCCAGTGATTCTCTGGCCAGATTTGCAGAAGCAACCAGTACCGGAGGATCACCAGGTCTTCTGTCGCTTTCCATTTCCCTGATATCTTCGCCAGTCACCTTTCTGCATACATTTATCACCTCTCGCACCGAGTAGCCATTTCCGTTGCCGAGGTTTGCAATAATGCTGGTTTCCTCTTTGATACTTTTTTCCAGGCCCAGAATATGCGCTGCTGCAAGATCGCAAACATGGATGTAGTCCCGGATGCAGGTTCCATCCGGTGTATCGTAATCGGTGCCAAAGATCTGGACTTCATTTCTACGCCCCAGGGCCGTGTCCAGGACAAGCGGTATTAGATGCGTTTCTGGATTATGATCTTCGCCTATGAGTCCGTTCGGATGAGCTCCGGCTGCATTGAAATATCTCAGGATGACATGTCGAATTCCGAAGGCCGATTCATAATCCTTCAGAATCTGTTCTACCATCCATTTACTTCGACCATAGGGGTTCACTGGATTCTGCGGATGGGATTCATCGATGCTTTCTGTTTGCGCGAGTCCATATGTAGCGCAGGTGGAGGAAAACACAAAACTCTGAACCTGCGCTGCCACGCATTGATCCAGNAGCTCCAGGGTTCCAAAAACGTTGTTTCGATAATAGATGTCAGGGCTTCGCACCGATTCACCAACGTAGGCAAAGGCGGAAAAATGCATTACACCATCAAAGTGATGTTCGCGAAAGACTCTGCGAAGTAGCGAAGAGTCGGCGATGTCGCCGACATAAAAGGGAACCTTTGCGGATTCAAGGAAGTCTCGATGACCATACACCAGATTATCGACGATGACCGGAGAATGCCCATGCTCAATCAGGGACTGCACCGTATGTCGTCCAATGTAGCCGGCACCGCCCGTGACCAGAACCTTCATGTTTCATCATTTGTGAACCGGGGTGGAGCAGGTCAATCGCCTTCTTTTACCCGGAGCTCTAGGTACTTACGGAGGGAAAGCCCGGTTCTGCAAAGAAAGATGGGCTTATCCTGAAATTGAAGTCCTGATTCCTGCCAGCCTACATTACAGCCTTTCTTCCGGGANAGNGCNAGNANNANGANCGGATAGGAATTCGCTTCCTGCGTCATNATGGAACTATAAATCAGAAGCCTTTCAGGCGTGTAGATCTCCCGGCCGGCCAATGCGAGACCTATGGGCGAATCCCACCCTCGGGCCTCCATGGGAATTACCCCATCTTCAGCTTCTTCTAGAGTTACCGGGATTTCTTTTGGTGCGACGACTCTCTTGCCCAGGTCCGTCATCGCTAGATGATCCTGGTTGATCCGGGGTTGGCCGGAAGTTCTTAAATGCAACGGCGCACCGTTACTGGCATCATACACGAGCCAGATGGAAAGGATGATAGAAATCCAGAGTAATATACGATGATTCTCAGTCAGGCGATCTTTTCCCNGGAGTTTATTTAATCCGCCGACTNCNGCAAGGNCCANGCAGGGGAGCAGTATTACCATCGCTGGCCCAAACTTGAGCACTGAAAAATCATGCTCTTCCGAGTGCTGAGTCAGGACGGCCAGGTGGATGATACCGCTGAGGAAGGGAGCCAGCAGTATCCGTAGCTCCCCGTGCCGCTCAATGAAAAGAAGGAGTAGTGCACCAGTGAGTGCCGTCCCAAAAAGTAATAGCGGCCAGATACTCTGGGCAGCATTGGGGCTCCAGGGAAATACAAAGATTGTATTGCGAATTGATATCTCCAGGCCATTCCAGTATTCGCTGAGGCTAAATTCACTGCCAGTCCTGTATTTGGCAGTGGACGCTATTTGAGTTAGCTCCGGATCCAGCAGGTAAACCTGAAGCAGATAATGGACTGCTGCCACCGCGGCAGCCGAGGTAAAAATGAGAAGCAAAGGTCTGCGATTCGATTCGCGAGAATCGATGGCAATCCATCCGGCCATCAGCAGGGCCCAGATCGCTCCGTNCCAGTCGGTGGCTACGGCGAGCCAGATTGCGAACCAGAGTAGAATACCTGAACTCGATGTGATCCTTTTTCGTTTCCGGTTACGATGTAGAGTCATGGAAGAAAAATAGATGGGAGCCAGCACAAACATGTCGGTGAACAAAATGTTCTGTGTATAGTGCAAGTAGGACGGCGAAGAAAAAAGAAATGTGCAGGTAGCCAACGCAAGAAGGAAGGATAGCCCGGATCTTAGCTTAAAAAAGCTCAAGCTAAAGACTGAATGCATCCACCACAGTAAGAGGGCAACTAATGGTAGCCGAATGAAAAGCAAAGCCATACCGCGGACAATCATGTAATCGGGAATAGTACCCGGTACTGCCGTCCTGGCCAATGAGTAGGGCGGGTATAANAATAGAAGCCAACCTGTGGGATAGCTCAGGTAGATTCGTTTGCCCGGATTCTTCAGGCGAAAAGGGCTCTGGCAGTCTAGCTCATGCCCTGGCAAAAATAGAATACTGGCTCCCAGAGCGCGCGGCCCACACAGGCGCATATACTCCAGATTGATGGAGGTGTGGGCCGTTAACCAATCATGCCTCAAGTCTAGAGGCCGGTTTATGGTGGTCCAGGATGCGGCGGTGGATAGAGCGAAAACCAGTAAGGAACCTGCAATCCATCGGGCCATGATCCAGATGGGAAGTCCGGTACCGGAATGCCCACCAAAAANNTCCAGAAACTTCTGGGCTCCCGTCTCACCTCTTCATTGAACTGTACATCCGCTTGCCAGAGAGGGGAACCGGGAAAATATAGACCTTCAAAAGCCATTGGCCTGAACGGCAATGAACGAAGTGGAATCCTGAATGAGTAAGAAAGAAATCAAAGAAATACTCTGTCTTGGAGCAGGCTACGTCGGCGGCCCCACCATGGCTGTNATNGCCGAGAAATGCCATGACATCAATGTTACAGTGGTGGATCTCAATGANGAGCGAATCAAGGCCTGGAANTCAGATTCCCTGCCTGTATACGAACCGGGTCTTCAAGAGATTGTAGATGGTCGCAGGGGTAAGAACCTGCATTTCAAGTTGGCCTCTGCTGAGCTGCTTGCCAGTGCAGATATGATCTTTGTAAGTGTGAATACACCTACCAAGATGTATGGACAAGGAGCTGGCCGTGCTGCTGATCTGCGATTCTGGGAACTGGCGGCCCGTGATATTCTAAAGCATGCGAAGAGCGGCACAATTATAGTCGAAAAGAGCACAGTTCCTGTGAAGACCGCGGAGGCCATTTCCCGAATCCTGCACAGCGGTACCGAAGGGAAGAAATTCAGCGTCTTGTCCAATCCTGAATTCCTGGCCGAAGGGACTGCAATCAAAGATCTACTCAATCCTGATCGAGTTTTGATCGGGAACGAACCGGGCACCGAGGGAGAACAGGCGGGAGAGGCACTGGCCAACGTATATCGTCGCTGGGTTCCGACGGATCGTGTTCTATTAACCAACGTATGGTCCAGTGAGCTCTCCAAACTGGTTGCCAATGCATTTCTTGCGCAGCGTGTTTCATCCATCAACAGCGTTTCGGCACTTTGCGAGGCCACCGGGGCGGATGTCTCGGAGATCAGTCGAGCCATTGGAATGGATTCGCGNATTGGTCCTAAGTTTTTGCAGGCTGGCGTCGGGTTCGGCGGTTCCTGTTTTAAGAAGGACATCCTCAATTTGAGCTATATATGCGAAAGCTTTGGTCTGAATGAAGTTGCCTCCTACTGGCGAAGCGTAGTTGATATGAACGAGTATCAGATGCAAAGGTTCGTTCGCAGAATTGTAGAAACGCAATTCAATACAGNGGCCGGAAAAAAGCAAACCATCCTGGGATTCGCATTCAAGCCAGACACGAACGACACCCGAGAAACGCCTGCCCTGACTGTGACCCAGGGGCTGTTAGAAGAAAAAGCAAGGCTGGTCATTCATGATCCGGAAGCCCTGGAAAATGCCCGATGGGATTTGAAGGACCAGGAAGGTGATCTCACTTTCGAAGAAGATGTGTACAAGGCCTGCGAGGGCTCTCATAGTATTATCCTGCTAACTCACTGGAAGGAATACCAGGATCTTGATTACCAGAGAATCTATGCCTCCATGGAAAAGCCAGCATTTCTGTTCGATGGCCGCCTGTGGCTGGATGCCGAGAAAATGCATAAAATCGGTTTTAACGTAATCGGAATAGGTAGCACAGAACAGGTTCATATCTAAGGGCGAATTTCAGAAACGTAACGAACGATCCGTTGAAATCGGGCGACATCCTGGCCGGGCTTAGGCGCTACCAATCAATCGCTAACCGGAGATGGCGCTTGACTTTTCCATAGTTAGTGGTCACGTTAGCTCATTCCATTTCCGGGAACATAAAAATGATGCGTACCCTTCTCATTCTTGCACTCGTCTTTCCAGTAACTTTGCTGGCTGACACTATCATTCTGAAAACTGGACAGGAAGTGGACGGTCAGATTGTTAACCAGTCCGAAACAACCATTACCATCCGCACCCGCCAGGGAGTTCAGACTATTGGCAAGGGGAATGTCAGTCGTGTTCTCTACGGTGATGCTTATCGCAAGCAGCAGGACGAACTGAAGCGGAAGAGAGANGAAGAAAGAAAGCGCAAAGAAGAGGAAGAGCGTCGGAAAGCCGAAGAGGAACAGAAGCGACTGGAAGAAGAGCAGCGTCAGGCTGACGAAGAGGCTCGCCGCCAGGCNGANCAAGAAAGNCTNGAAAAAGAGCGCCGGGAAGCNGAGGAGAAAGCCAGGTTGGAGCAGGCGCGTCTGGACGCTCGAGATGCGCGAAATCCATGGACAATCTGGATTTATGCAGGTCCTGCCGGTGCCACGCTCATGCCGGATGCCTTCCGAGATAATCTCACAACCTTTCGCCTGCTGGGAAGCGAAACAATCCTTACGCCGGATAGCGAAGAGGAGAGTGCGGCAGTTTTTGGTTTCGGCTTATCTGCACCTATCTGGGACCTGATCTTTTTGGAGCTTGATGGTCGAGCCACCGGACAAACGCAGAATTTCAATGTGTTTGAAGTGGGCCGGGACACCAGACAGGGTGGTAGCGCAGAAACCATTTCCGGTTATGGGACCGGGGATTACGGCCGAATTGTTCGTACTACGGGAAATGTGCACCTGGGCTATCGAATCAATGCGGCAGAGATCGCNGGATGGTTTAATGCCGGTGATGGGCTGGATTANTTAAGGGATATTGAACTGGAGCCTTTTGTTGGATACATGGCCCGTCAGCACGATGCTCTTTTTGATTCTACAGCATTCGGGGAAACGACTTTAGGACCGGCGCAGTACTATGCCAGTGAAAACGTAAATATGTTTTCCAGGGCCAAGGGCCCCTCCTGGGGTTTTCGAATTATCTATCGGTTGCCCATAGACCAGCCACTCAAACTGGAGGTTGGCCTCAATAGTTACTCGCTCTCCGCAGATACTACCGCAGATCTAGAGCGGAACACCATCTATACGACTCCGTCTTACCGAGAAATCCGCTCTAAGCTCGCTTACAAATCAACAATCGATGGAGGGTCGGTAACCCTGGGGCTAAGATACGGACTTTCCGATAACCTGGATCTATTTACTCGCTTAAGGGGGGAATCGGCCACCTATAGTACAACCAAAATCTCCGTTGCTAATCAGGACAGCGAAGGCTTCCAGGGAACCAATTCCAGTGTTGCGGTAACTCTTTTGAGCCCGATTGTTTCTCCACTTTTGAACAATGAAGAAGAAGTTGGATCGCTGGAAATTGGTCTAATAAGAAGATACTAATCTACGGACCCCATCTATTCTTTACTTGGTTGTCAGCATCGGCTCCATTGGGTACTTATCCCGAAGCGTGCTAACAGTCTGCGGTTTCTGACCGCAGAACCAGGGCGTCCGCAAGCTTACATTAGAAGAGAGTATATTCTTCATGGCAAAAACAGCGTTAATTACAGGGATTTCCGGCCAGGATGGATCCTATCTGGCCGAACTCTTACTGGAAAAAGGCTACCAGGTCCATGGCATCGTTCGTCGTGCCAGTCTGTTTAACCGGGACCGAATCGAGCATCTTCATGGAAATCCCAGTCTGAAGCTCCATTACGGGGATCTTACAGACTCCAGTAATCTGAATCGAATTCTGGAAAAGGTAGAGCCGGATGAAATCTACAACCTGGCCGCGCAATCTCACGTTCAGGTCAGTTTCGAAGTGCCTGAATACACAGCCGAGGCCGATGCAGTGGGAACCCTCCGGCTTCTGGATGCCATCAAAGATACCGGTCTAAAGGCTCGCTTCTATCAGGCATCCACGTCTGAACTATACGGCAAGGTTCAGGAAGTCCCACAAACAGAGAAGACTCCGTTTTACCCTCGGAGCCCATACGCGGTGGCCAAGCTCTACGCTTTCTGGATTGTAGTGAATTACCGGGAATCCTACGGTTTACATGCATCCAACGGTATCCTTTTTAACCATGAAGCCCCGCGAAGAGGAGAAAACTTCGTAACTCGAAAGATTACCCTGGGAGTGGCTAAGATTCGGGCCGGCCTACAAGAGCACATTACCATGGGCAACATTGATGCTCGTCGGGACTGGGGTTTCGCCGGAGACTACGTTCGCATGATGTGGATGATGCTTCAGCAGGATGCGCCAGACGATTACGTTGTGGCCACTGGCGAGATGCATAGCGTTCGCGAATTCATAGAGAAGTCCTTTGCTTTAACCGGTATCGACATTGCCTGGGAAGGTAAAGACGAAAAAGAGAAGGGTATCGACAAGAAGACCGGCAAAGTCGTAGTGCAAATCGATCCCAAATTCTATCGTCCCGCCGAGGTAGAGCAACTCCTGGGTAACCCTGCCAAGGCTAAAGAAAAGCTCAATTGGGAGCCTGAAGTCAAATTTGAAGAGCTTGTGGAAATGATGGTTCGTGCTGACTGCGAGAAATTTGGCGTACCATTATAAGGCGTACGGTCAGGCCAGGCGTTGAAAAGCTAAATGGTTCATGGCATTTTTGCTCGATTATTTTTAGGGTCCTTATTCTGGTTCCATCGATTTATCTGATAATCCGTTTGACTCAGCCTGCCGGAGACCGAAGAGTTTGCGAATGGAACATCCAGTAGCGTCCGGGAGACCAAAGAGCAGGCATGCGACTCAACTGGCAGCCAGTATTCTAGCCTTAACCTTCTATTCTTCCGTGGCGTTTCTCACATCTGGATGTATCGCTGAGCGGGGTTGCGGCGAAGGAGATCCTGAGTGCAGTACTTCAGGTACATTTGCCTTGCTTTCCGTGATTCCCCGGCCTGCTTTCCTTGTTGGTACAAACCAGGGACAAATCGCGAAATCCACAGATGGTGGGCAAGCATGGAATGTTACTTTGCTCAGTGATCCTGCCTTTTTTGTTCATGGGTTCGGGAAGGGAAATGGCCATATCATCGCTTTCGGTTCAGATGGCGGTGGGACAGGGGCGTTCTATGTAACCAGGAATCTGGATTCCTGGGATGGACCGTTCCTGCTATCCGGGGTTAGTGCCTTAACTCTAGGTGGAGGGGATGGGACCAGCGTTTATGCGCAGGAATCTGGTAGCAGCAACTTCTACCGGTTGGACCCAGATGGTGGTTTTTCGAACATTGGTAGTTTAGGGTCCGGGAACGGCGGGGTTCAAATGTTCCAGTTTACTGCGGGTCTTTGGTTTGTGGGGGATACGCCCCCGGATTCGACCATCTATTTCGGCAGTGACCCTACAACCTTATCTGTGCCCTCATTGGCTCCAACGGATCAAATCGTTGATTTGCTTCTCTTAAATGGGAACTATCTGGGGGTCGGAACTGTGGACGCTTTCGCAACCAGTGGTGGATCGCTGGATACCTGGAATCCCCTGAGCTACGGAACGATTCTTACAGGCATCTGTACCAACGGGAACATCGGGATTGCTTCCGGGCCTGCTGGACTTGTTTACACAACCTCGAATGGACAAACATTCAATGAGCTTTCCGGTAGCGGTATCAATACCGGCCTGGGAACCAATCTTGAGGATATTGCCTGCTCGGGCGAAAGCTTCGTTGTCATTCCTCTGACCAGCGGGGATTGGGCTTATTCCGGAGATTCCGGTCTAACCTGGAATATTATTACTAATCCAGTAGGCGCCGGTACTCCGCTGACCATTGATCACTTGAGTCTATAGAACTGCTCCGTGCCTGAGCCTGAAGGATATACCTAATAATGGCCGGACATGAGGACTGCGTATTGAGCTACGGTCCCACTCTCCATCGAGCGATGGAGATCCTTTTGGAGCGTAATAAATC
This sequence comes from Leptospiraceae bacterium, assembly GCA_002717505.1. Classification (GTDB taxonomy): domain Bacteria; phylum Spirochaetota; class Leptospiria; order Leptospirales; family Leptonemataceae; genus UBA3465. The sequence continues at coordinate 2,228 of PBEB01000031.1, read as the reverse complement.
GACGCATCAAAGTCACGATTAGCTCATATTCCATTTTATTTCTGGTTTATACTGGTAAATTTTGTAAGGCACATAGTATCCCCAAAAATTACTGGTTTTTTAAGCGTCGGCAAAGTCATCTTCTATGTCCTCTGGCAACCCACAAGCTCAAGAGCACCTCAGCTTCTCCGATTCCATGGCTATCATCTTTTCCAGAGGACTCAATGGAATTCAGGAGCAAGCGGGGCCAGCGGTCCTGTTTACCCTCTTCTGGGGCACATTGTTTGTTGGACTGGGCATTGGGTTGGCAGTGGGCACCACGATTCTAATGTCTCTTTTGGCGGATGCCGGACTCGACTCTAACTCGATCCGCTTTTCTGGCATGGGGGCCGCCGTTGCAGCAATGCACCTAATATTTCCTCCCTTGCTGGGAGGCGGGGTTCGCGCTGGAATCGTAATCTGTCAAAAGCGACTCCGGGAAGTGGGGATCGGGGATCCTCTTCTGGCGGGATTTCGGCGATTTTGGCCCATGGTTGGAGCCTTCTTGCTCTTGACTTTGGTGAATGCGGTCCTGAGTCTCCCGGTCCTGGCGCTGGGCTATGCCGTTGATTCCAACTTTCAAGCGGTGGTGGAATCGTTCAACTCGGAGCAGGTGAGCGAGGAAGCGTTCCAGCGACTACCTCATTTCCAACTCTGGGCCTTGGCTGCCAATCTGCTGGTGTTCTTTGTAATGCTGCGCCTGATTCTAGTACTCCCCCTGGTTCTCGAAGGCGGATCAGTACTGGTGTCCTTCCGACGGAGCTGGGATTTCACTTCCGGTTTCTTGCTAAAGTCTATTTTTGTTCTGCTGGCTCTCTATTTTTGCTATGTCCTGGGTTTTGTATTGTGCTGCGTGGGTCTGCTAGTGGCCGTCCCCACAATACTTTCACTTTATGCTTCCCTCTATCTCCATTTGTCCACTGAATCAGAATCAAATCTGAACCAGGCAATCTGAGGCGCTAGGCTTGCTGCACCACTTAGCCGACTCGCTTCCAGGGATGGCCCGCCGTGAACCTGGATGCCGCTCCCCTATAGAAGCTTAGAGAGAGACCTTCCAGGTTCTTGTGTTCACCCCCTGAACACATGCTTGACGGATTTTTGGGGTCTGTTCACGTGGTGAACACAGTCTCCAATACCTCCTGGGACTCACCGGGCGGAGCTATGTACAGCTCAGAAATCGGTGGAGATGCCCGGATTGCCACCAAAGCCAGCTATTCCAGCGTCAGCCAAGTCTGGAAAGTAAGACCTTTCACCCGCGGCCTCAACAACAGGTCCGTTTTCTCAATATGTCAGTGGATCTACCTGAAGAAATCAGCCACCGAGTCCTGGGTATTCTGGAATCCGAACCAGAAATCTCTCAAAGGGAGCTGGCAGGGCGTCTGGGGATTAGTCTGGGCCGGACCAATTTCGTATTGAAGGGCCTCCTAGAGCGAGGATGGGTGAAAACTCGCAACTTCAAGAATAGCAAAAACAAATGGGCGTATGCCTATTTTCTCACTCCGGAAGGTATCGTGGAAAAGGGACGTGTGACCGCCAGATATATAAAGAGAAAGGTAGAGGAATACGAATCCCTGAAGAAGGAAGTGGAGCATCTGCGGAAGGAGTACGGGGAGCTTTTTGAAGGGGCTCACCAAGAAGAGGATATATCAGAGAATAGATGAAAGAGCCCATTGAAAACCGAAAAATCAAAGTAGCCCTGGTGGGTGCCGGACGAATCAGCAAGAACCACTTCGACTCCATTGAGAAGTACGCCCAGGATCTGGAGCTGGTTGGTATCTGTGATGCGGATTCCACGGTTCTGGAGAAGGTATCAGCCGAAAGAAATGCCCCAGGATTTCGGGATCTCTCCGAAATGCTTTCCAAGTCGAAGCCCGACGTCGTCTCTGTATGCGGGCCCAGCGGACTCCATCCCGATCATGCCATGCACGCTCTAAAGGCAGGTTGCCATGTTATCACGGAAAAGCCCATGGCCACTCGACTGGAGGACGGGCGGCGTATGGTTCAGCTGGCAGATGAATTGGATCTGCATCTATTCGTCGTAAAGCAGAATCGGCGAAACGCAACGTTACAATTGCTGAAGAATGCAGTGGAAGCGGATCGCTTTGGCCCCATCTACATGGTAAACATCAACGTTTTCTGGACCCGGCCGCAGGAATACTACGATATGAGCCCCTGGAGAGGTACCTGGGAGCTGGATGGCGGCGCCTTCA
>PBEB01000030.1 GCA_002717505.1 Leptospiraceae bacterium | reverse complement strand
GGGATCAGCGATCATCGCAGCGCTTCCGCCAATTTGGAAAAAGGGCACAGGCCAAATGGCACCTCTTCTAAGAATCGCAAAGAAGCACGGAATCAAATTTGTATTACTCTTCGCTTTAATCGGCGCATTTGTATACCTATACGGGGTCAATCCCAAGTATCAGGGTTACGCCGCCGATCAACCCATCCCATTCAGTCATAAGATACATGCAGGAGAACTTGGCGTTGATTGTCAGTTCTGCCACACCAGTGTAGACAAGAGTGCGATGGCCAGCGTACCGGACACGGCAACATGTATGAAATGCCATGCATACGTTGCCTCGGACAGTCCAGACATCCAGTATTTACGGAAGACCTACGAGAAAGGTATTCCCATGCGCTGGAACAAGGTCCATGACCTGCCGGACCATGCGAAATTCTCACATAAAGTACACATCGCCCGCGGCTTTGACTGTGCTCAGTGCCACGGAAACGTCGCAGAAATGGATAAGGTGGAAGTGACCAGCGAGTTCAATATGGGATGGTGCGTTAACTGTCACCGAGAGCAAGCTGAGAATATGAATCTGGACAGGGCCCCCGGCGATAACCATAGCCTGGGCATCACCGATTGTAGCACCTGTCACTATTGAGATCACTGGAAGGAACCTGGTTGGATTTCATGGAAACAAAGAATAGAACTAGAAAATACTGGCAATCCCTCGAAGAGAGAAATGCTCCTCCTGTAGAAAACTACAGCGAACCCGAGTTCGGCATGTCCAAGAATGAGATGGTGTCTGAGCTCAAGAAGAAACCTGTAAGCAGAAAGAACTTCCTTAAGTTTATGGGTGCAGGAGCCGTTCTGGTTCAAGCCGCATGTCGACGCCCCACAGAACAGATTGTACCGGCCGTTATTCGACCTCCAGAGGATATTCCCGGGGAAGCGAACTATTATTCAACCGTAGCTCCCGATGGAACGGGTCTCGTGGTCCGTACCATGAATGCCCGGCCAAACAAGATATCGGGCAATCCAGAGCATCCACTGACTCGAGGTGGTGTTTCTTCCTATGACGTGGCCAGTATCATGGATCTTTATGATCCAGATCGCATCCGCAAGCCAGCTCGTTTGAACAACGGCAAAAAGAAACGAGCTTCCCGAGACGCTATTATCTCCGAAATCCAGGCTGAGATCAAAAAAGGAGACTATGTTCTTCTAACCGGCCCTGTGGATAGCCCTACTTCTCGCAAATTGCTTCGAGACTTCCTGGCAGCTAACCCCGGCGGCAAACATGTAGAGTTCCGAGCCGATCCTACGCTTCGCCAGATCGCTGAAGGTCAGAAAGCATCTTATGGAAATGCCGTTCTGCCTTTCTATCGCTTTGATCGTGCGAATCTGGTTCTGGCCATCGATGCAGATTTCCTGGGAACCATGGGCCTGCCTGCAGCTCACACCGCAGACTTCGCCGCTCGCCGGGACCCCACAAAGGGAAAGCCGGTCCGGCTAATTGCTATTGAATCTATGTTCAGCCTCACAGGCTCCAATGCGGATCTTCGCATCCCTGTTCGGCCGGGCGATCAAACAGCTGTGGCTCTTTCTCTGGCAGCTCATATTACGCTGAACCTTAAAGTAGGTCCCTACACTGGCAACGGTCAGGTGCGTGGACTGCTTGAGAACTACACTCCCGAGCGTGTTGCTGAAGCCCTGAAGCTGGACCAGACTGCCATTGAAAAAACGGCAGAAGAACTCTGGGCCAATCGAGGGAAAGGGCTGGTGCTGGGAGGCTCGCCTCTGGCTGCCACCGGACGTCAGGCTACTCTGGGAATCGCGGTAAACCTGCTGAATGATATTTGCGGGAACGATGGAATTACCGTGGATCATCGCAATTCTCTGAACTACTCCGTTGGCATCTCCGATCCAGATATGCTATCTCTGCTAGCCGATTGTCAGGCTGGCAAAGTGAAGACTCTGATTGTATCTGGTGCCAACATCAACTATCATCTGCCTCAAAGCGCAAAAGTGAAAGAAGCTCTGGCAGCGGTTCCGTATGTAGCTGCCATCAACGATCGAATCGATGAAACCTCTAAACTGGCAAATTCGATTCTTCCTCTGAGCCACTTTCTGGAATCCTGGGGAGATCGAGAAGTAATTGATGGTATCGCCGCTGTACAGCAACCAACGGTTCGCCCTATCTTTGACTCTGCCAGCCTGGAGGATTATCTTATCCAGATCAGCGGAGGAACCCTGGGTGGGTCCTCCGATTTCCATAGCTACCTGAAGGCAGCATGGGCCGGCCGTGCAGGCGCCAACTTCCAGAGATTCTGGGTAAAGGTACTTCAGGATGGCTACCATGCACCGGATGCTGGTAAACTCAATGGCAATGCTCCGGCCCGGAAATTCAACGCCGGCTCACTGAACAATCTGCCGCGTAGCGTAGATGAGAAAGACGGACTCAAGCTTGGCCTATTCATGGGAGTCTCAGTAAGAGATGGAAGCCTGGCAAACAATGCCTATCGCATGGAGTTGCCAGACCCGGTGACGAAGATTGTCTGGGAAAACTATGCTGCCATCGCTCCGGCAACAGCAAGAAAGCTGAAGCTGAATCAAGGAACCATTGTAAAAGTAAAATCCGGGGAAACAACCCTGGAATTGCCAGTGCATATGCAGCCTGGTGTCCACCCGGACGCCGTTCTGGTCGCTCTGGGATATGGACGAACGGCCGCAGGTAAGGTAGGGAACGACCGCGGTGTAAATGCCATTTCTGTAGCCACCACGGGGGATGACTCCTTAACACTTTCAGGTCTCAACGTAACCCTGGAGCATAGCGGGGACCGCAAGACTCTGGGAAATACTCAAACTGTATACCGCACCGGTATGAATGAGCCGGACAATTTCCCGGGAATATCGGATGATATCCCCTATGCTCCTTTTGCTGGTTCCACCCAGTACACCGCAGAGCAGCGGCCAATCATTCTGGAAGCAAGCTACAGCGATTATCAGAAATCCAGCGACGTAATATATGAGCAGACGGTAAAGCATCCGAAGAATGCTCAGCTTATGAAATCCTGGGAGTATGAAAACCTCCGCTGGCACATGGTGGTGGATCTTTCCAAGTGCACCGGTTGCGGTTCTTGCGTAACCAGCTGTAACCTTGAGAACAACATCCCCATGGTAGGGCCAGAAGAAGTATCTATAGGCCGGGAAATGCACTGGTTGCGTATCGACCGCTATTACAGTGGCTCCGAAGAAAACCCTTCTGTAAGCCATCAGCCTATGCTCTGTCAGCAGTGCGAAAACGCCCCTTGCGAAAATGTCTGCCCGGTGGCCGCCACGACCCATAACTCGGAAGGTCTGAACGTAATGACCTATAACCGATGCGTGGGAACTCGCTACTGCGCGAACAACTGCCCTTACAAAGTCCGTCGATTCAACTGGTTCGAAAACTGGTATTATATGGAAGGTCTGGAGCGCAAACTCCGTGACCCAATGCAACTGGGACTGAACCCCAACGTAACCGTTCGATCACGAGGGGTTATGGAAAAATGCACATTCTGCGTGCAGAGAATTAATGCCGCTCGCCAGGATATGAAAGTCCGAGGCGATAAGAAGATGAAGGACGGGACTGTGGTCACGGCCTGTCAGGAAGTTTGCGGTGCTGGCGCCATCACATTTGGCGACATCAACGATGAGTCGTCCGCTGTTTATCAGCTGGCAAAGAAAGATAAGCGAAGATATCGCGTCCTGGACTTCCTGGGCGTTGAGCCTTCCGTGACCTATCTTGCGAAGATTCGCAATCCTATGGCTTAATTGAGAAAGGGACGAACTAAAAATGGCCGATAGCACAGAAACTCTGGAAAAAGTTGAGCTTGTTCAAGGGAACAAGCGTTACGGCGATGTAAACCAGGACATTACTCGCCCTCTAGACACTTTCCCCGAAAAATGGTGGTGGGGTGCCTTTGCGGTAGCCCTCGGGCTTTTGACCCTTCTTGTTGTAGAGATTGGATACCTCATCGCCACCGGAATGGGCGTTGTTGGTGTCAACGTTCCTGTCAGCTGGGGTTCCTTCATTATCACGTTCGTCTTCTGGATCGGGATCGGTCATGCCGGTACCCTGATTTCCGCTATTCTGTATATTTTCCGTCAGGAATGGAGAACCGCTGTGAACCGCTCTGCGGAAGCGATGACGATTTTCGCCGTGGCCTGTGCAGGTATCTACCCTCTAATCCACGTAGGTAGACCATGGTTCACGTTCTGGCTGTTTCCTTACCCGAACGAACGAGGAACTCTGTGGCCTAACTTCCGCTCTCCTCTTCTCTGGGACCTCTTTGCAATCTCTACCTACCTTACCATTTCTCTCGTGTTCTGGTATCTAGGACTGATTCCTGACTTCGCCTCCGTCAGAGACAAAATCAAGGGCGGGGAATGGTTCAATAAACTACGAAAGAACGTCTATTCCGTGCTTTCCATGGGCTGGGTAGGATCGGCTCGCGCCTGGTCTCATTATGAAACTACGGCCATGATTCTAGCCGGACTTTCCGCACCTCTGGTTCTTTCCGTTCACACCATTGTATCTTTTGACTTTGCCACGTCCGTTATTCCGGGATGGCACACGACAATCTTCCCGCCCTACTTTGTGGCAGGGGCAATTTTCTCCGGATTTGGAATGGTGCTTACTCTTTTAATTCTGATGCGTGAGCTATTCGGATTCAAAGAGTACATTACAATCAAACACCTGGAAAACATGGCCAAAATTACCATGCTTACGGGAACACTGGTAGGCCTGGCCTACACCACGGAGTTCTTCATCGCCTGGTATTCAGGTTCCAAGTTTGAAGGATTTGCATTTATCAACCGTATGCTGGGGCCGTACTGGTGGTCTTACTGGATCATGGTATCCTGTAACGTAATCTCTCCACAGCTGTTCTGGTTCAAAAAGATTCGAACCAATCCTGTGGCGCTGTGGATCATCAGTATCTTTGTGAACATTGGAATGTGGTTCGAACGCTATGTAATTGTAGTAACCAGTCTGCATCGGGACTTCCTCCCTTCCAGCTGGGACCTTTACATCATGACCATCCATGACTTTGGAATTCTCATCGGTTCCTTTGGATTGTTTTTCACTCTGTTCCTGTTGTTCATGAGGTTCTTCCCTACCATCGCAATGGCAGAGATTAAGACTGTAATGAAGAGCCCGGGCGCCCGGGGCTATGGCGGAGGCCATTAATCCAGGGACATCTGGCAGGTAATTATGGAAAAGCTAAACGCTATGACAGAAAAGCTGGAACAATTCTTCGACCGGTTCTTTGAGAAGCAATACCTGGCCTTCCGGAACCTGTTGGACAAAGCATTTGAATATACCTATCGCGAAACTCAGAAGGGAGTATTCGGCCTGTTCAGTACTCCCGAGCAAATTGCGGATGCTGCGAAGAAGACCAAAGAAAAGGGTTTCACAAACTTCGATTGCTTCACTCCATTTCCAGTGCATGGCCTGGAATTCGATATGGGTTTCAAGCGATCCAAGTTACCCTATGTCACTTTTTTCGCCGGGCTCACTGGATTCACTATCGCATTCCTTCTGCAGTTTATTGTGCATGAGCAGGTGATCAACTACACCATCACCCGCGCCATCGATGCGTATCCGAACCTGAACTCCTACCCATTGAACATTGGTGGCAAGCCGACCTATAGCTGGCCAGCCATGATACCAATCTGCTTCGAGCTCACCGTTCTATTTGGCGGTCTGGGCACTGTTGCAGGTCTATTCATGATTTCGCGGATCCCCAAGCCTTTTCGCAAGGTTCTGCATCCGTCCATTACCGATGACAAATTCTGTCTCTGGATTCCGGACGACTCGGCAAATTACGATGAAGAAGGTGTTAAAACCTTTCTCCAGGAACTCGGTGCCGAGGAGATTACTTCTGTGAAGGAGTCGGCGTAGCCCGGAAATAAAATGATCGAAAAGGCAACGAACATGAATCCCGTTTCCCGCATTATTACACTGACGATCACATCTGCGCTGCTGGTATTTCTGGCGCAGTGTAACTTCGCAGGCAATGAATCCGGTATCCATTTCTTTCTGGATATGCACGATTCCCCGGCTGTAGAGTCGCAAGAAGAAGATCCCAGCACTCTGGACGAAATCTATACGGGAACCTATGAAAAAACCATGGGCTCTCTGGAATCCTGGGGTGGACCTGGTTCTGCTTCCCGAACGGCTCCCGAGGGGACCGTCCCCAGAAACAAGGATCCCTACCTGATTCCTGCGGCAGATTTTGACCAGGCAGCCAATGAGCTGAGGAATCCTCTTCGACCCACAAAAGAAGTCCTGGAGCTAGGACAGAAGAAATACAATACCTATTGCGCTGTATGCCACGGAAACACGGGCATGGGCGATGGCCCTGTTACACCCCGGTTCGCTGATATTCCTGCGCTGGCAGGACCAGAATCGCTGGTATTGAACTGGGAAGACGGAAGAATCTTCCACATTATTACCGTTGGTCGGGCGCGAATGAGACCATACGCAGCGCAAACCACAGAAGAAGAGCGCTGGGCAATTATTCATTACATCAATCTGCTTCAGAAGCAGGGACAGTAGAAACAGGAACGATTATCAATGGCAGCAAATCTGGAACAGGACAAACTGAAGTTTGAATTCCCTCCCCGGCTGAAACAGATCAGCCTGGCTCTGATTGCAGTGGGCTTGATTCTCACAGTAGCTCAGGTTTTCGTACCATGGCATGGCCATGGAGAGCATGTGCCCGGTCACAACCCGCGCCTCTTTCTCTCCATCCTGATGGCGGTGTTGGTTTTTCTGCCCTTAGCTGTAGGCGGCATTTATTTCACAGCCTTGCATCATGCTTCCGGCGCTGCATGGAGCGTAACGGTACGCCGAATCGCTGAATCCTATTTCTGGTTTCTACCTGTGATTCTTCTGGCTTTGATTGCTGTATTCTTTGGCCTGGGCGATGCCTACCATCACTGGGTGGGGAAAGCCGGCGAAGATAAGCTCATTGAGTGGAAGGCTCCGTATTTAGATCAGACTTTCTTTATCGTAAGAAACCTCGTTATCGTGGGACTCTGGATCTTCTTTGGTCTACTATTCTGGAAGAAGTCCATAGCTCAGGACAATGATGGCCAGGTTTCTCATACCAAATCCATGATCAAATGGTCAGCGGGCTTTCTGGTATTGTTTGGACTTACATTCTCAATCAGTTCCTGGGATCTTTCCATGAGTCTGGAACCTCACTGGTTTTCCACCATGTGGGCAGTGTATATCTTCGCTGGTCTGGCCCTCACTACCTTTGCCTCCCTGATCCTCTGGGTGAACTATCTGAAGGGGCGAGGCCTTCTGGGCGATGCGGTGAACGAAAACCACATCCACGACCTGGGAAAATATCTCTGGGGCCATACCATCTTCTGGGCCTACATTGGCATCTGTCAGTATCTACTGATCTGGTATGCACATATCCCGGAAGAAACGTATTTCTACAATAATCGACTTTTCACGGATGAAATGGGCTTCAACGCATGGAGCTGGGTAAGCCTCGGACTGCTTGTGCTTCGTTTCTTCATTCCTTTCTTCGCATTGCTGAAGAGAGAGAATAAGAGGAACATCAAATTTCTATCTGTTATCGCATGGATTGTCATCCTCGGGCAGATTGTGGACATGTACTGGGTGGCTTATCCCAGTCTGGACGTAGTGGGAGATACGGCCCATTTTGTAATGTTCTCCTGGCATGAGCTTGGGCCACTGCTGGTTCTGGGCGGAGCCTTTATCTTCGTAGTTGGTTCGGCTCTATCCCGAGCAAATCTGGTGCCTGTGAAGGATCCGAAACTGGAAGAATGCCTTCACATGCATCACTGATAGGAATGATTAGAGGGAAAGCGAAAGAAATGCAATCCAACAAGTATATCATATCTGCAATCTTACTGGCGGCTACCGTAGCCTGCGGCACAGAACCGACCCCGATCTACGAGGCAACCCCTGACAGCCTGTACAAAGGGTCCATGTACTATGCAAGCTCCGAGTATAACTGCAAGAGCTGCCACGGCACAGCCTGGGACGGCAACGGCCCGGAAGCGAAAGCTTTGAAGGAACAGGGACTGGAAGTTCCTTCTTTCGTGGACGCCACTGCTCCGGAAGTAACTCCCGTGGATTATTTTAAAGCGATGACCATCGGCACAGATAATACCAGAGATCTGCCGTCCGGTCATGCGTATCAGTCTCATACAGATCGAGGTCGATGGGCCATGGCTCATTACCTCTATTCTCTGGCGCCTCCGCTGGCGGCCAAAGATCGTGCGAAGCGCCAAGAAGCGATTCATAAAGCTATGCAGGAAGTAGAACAGGCATATGCTTCCAGCCGTCGCTGGAACATGGGCTATACTCCTCTGAAAGAGCGACCTCAAGCTCCCAGGCTTGAAGAAATGAGTGGATATAACCCTGCTCCGGCTGAAGAGTAAGGCAATAGAAACAGGAATCGATCATAACTATGAAACTACTGAGTAACGACTACAATCGCACAACAGGGCTTTATCTGATCATATCCACACTATGGCTCATCCTGGGTGTGGCCATTCGCGTGGTGAATGAGATTCAAATGATCACCTTCATGCCAGGCCCGGATTCCTATTTCTCCTTTGGATATCTCCGTCCAGTAGGGGCCAATTTGCTCATCTTTGGCGGACTACTGGGATACTTTTTCGCTCTTGGATATCAGATCATCAACGAACGAGCCAGTTCCAAAGTGGACCTGGCGGGTCTGGCTGCCCTGGGTGCACACCAGACCGCCCTGCTCTTAGGCGTAATTACAATCTTCGCCGGCTACAACACAGGCCGAGAATACGGCGAACTGAACTGGATCGCCGATAACCTGATGATGTTGGTGTTCACGATTTTTATCGTGCTCCTTCTTATCGCCCTATGGGGTAAGGAAGATCTGAAAGCCTATGAGAAGCTGGCCGCCGCAACTTCTGGGGGAATGCTACTGTTCTATTTCCTGGGTAACTTCGGAATGCCCAATGGATTGCTCGTAACTACGGCTCCTACGTCCGGAGCTCAGGATGCGCTGGTTGCGGAGATGTATCGCAATGCAGTTTTAACCTTCTTCATCTTATTTCCTCTGTTCACAATGGGCTACTATTGGCTGGAAAAGCATTATGGTTTGCCGGTTTTCAGTGAAGCTACCGTTCATTTTCAGATTGTAGCCGGTGCCGTTCTGGTTCCGGTGGCTGCAGGATCTGCACTGCTGGGAACGGCTGATGCAAAGATTCTGCAATACATTGGAACCGGTGCAGCCCTGGCATTGACTATGTCCTTGCTGGGTGGCGTGGCCAATATTCACTATTCTCTATCCAGAAGCGGAAAGGTCGTTTCCTCGGATCAAGATGGAAAAGCCCTGCGATGGGGATTGATCCTGGTTGGTGTCTATCTGACTGTGCGATTCGTTCTACAGATCCCTCTCATTGGATCGAATTTCCGATATCTGGCCTGGAACAATCAGGATCTGTTTACTCTGGCCGCCACAGCGGTCCTGCCTCTGGCCCTGGCATCAGCTTATTTGCTTCTGGGTTACTGGAAACAGGCATCCACACCATCGGCTCTGAAATCTATTGGTAATTTCTTTCTGTATACTGGTATAATTACCTTCCTGGCGGCGGCCCTGACTCAGGGTTGGATCCAGGCTGTAGCGGCTTCTGCTCTTACTGGAGAAGGTGCTGAGAAAGCTCTGGAAAACCCGGCCTGGGCCCAGGTTCTTTTTGCTGGAAGCCTGGAAGCAGAAGTGGGTAAGGATGCTCTTTTCAGTTATCTGCTATCTGTTTATGGATTTGTATTACTGGGTCTTGTTATGACTCTTCTGGGAACTCTGGCCGGCATTGTAGCCGTTTTCGCCGGCGTATCCGGAAAATCAGCTGCTTACAATCGTCCCACGCTGGTGACGGAAGCTCCGGTTACCCGGTCTGCTGAATCGCATTGAGATTAAGGAATCGAACGTTATGAATTCTCCGTTCAAAACAGTATCTTCAACCGTTGTTACGACAATTGTGGCTGGTCTGGTGGCCTTTGTGGCCAGCATAGTCCTCCCCTTCGGTGGACCGGATCTCCATGGAAAGCATCAATACACACAGGCTCCGGAAGACATCCTTGTTCTAAAAGGCCAGGAAGTGTATTACCAGGAAGGATGTCAGTATTGCCACAGCCAGGGAATCCGGGCTCAGGCATGGGAAATCCTGCGCTTCAGCGATGCGGAAAAGCTGGGATACTCTCCGGCCCCTCAGGAGCAAGCAAGCCTGTTTTTCACTCCTTCCGTTCAAGGCTCCACTCGAATTGGACCAGATCTCAGCCACATCGGCCTGAAAATGGATCGAGATGCTTTGCGTAGCCTTCTGCAGAGCGATCCGTATCAGAACCCCAAGAATCCGCAATTCGATATGAAGACCGGAAATCATAACTACAAGTATCTGTTCTCTCAGGATGAACTGGATGCCCTGGCTATTTCCTGGAAGGTCCGATGGATGATGAACTTCGGTCTTCCTTTGAACGATCCCTATCAGCGCTCTGCGTTTTCAAGACTGGCGGATCAGACTCGAGGGGATGCTCTGGTGGAATACCTGAACTTTCTTGGCAGCCGTCAGGCGCAGTACGATGGGGAGTTCTATCAATAAGATCTCATTGAGATCGAGAGAGATTTCGACGTAGAAGGATCTGGCAAGAATTATGAGTGATAATAGCAATAGTAAAGCCGTACCGGGCTGGGTGAACTTCCTGTTCTGGGGAGCGCTGGCTGGTGGAGTCCTGGTGGCCATCTTCTCCCAGGGGTTTCTGAATCAACCGGATGCTGTATCGGTCCGGGATGAACTGGGTCAACGCTACGTGGTCCCCAGCATTGACATCATTCCCGTGCGGAATGCTGCTTCCATCGAAGCAGGGAAGGACACTTACGCTAGAGTCTGCGTGGCCTGCCACGGAGCCAACTTAGAAGGCGGTGTAGGACCTGACCTTTCAGACAATGAATGGTGGCATCAACCGGCCGCCGAAACCAATCTGGCGAAGCTGGTGATGAACGGTGTCAGTGCCGGCGAAGCCCTGGGGCCAAACAAAGTACCCATGCCGGCCCGAGGTGGTCAGCCCCTGTCCAACGAAGAAGTATGGCAGGTCATCTACTATCTATCCGACCAGAATGGGTCCATCCAAAAGGATGCAGTGCCCACCGGGCAATGATCCTTCAGGATTGGGTTTCAGAATTTCCTGCTTGAAGATCGGAGTTTGTCCTTCTTGCTGCCAGTTTAGACCTGGGGCTGGTGGCAGCCGGATCGCCCGGGAATCACCAAAAGCAGCTCCAAAAGTGAAATAGAATGCGAAGGCCTCTTACAACCGAAGATAATCCGAAGCCCGCCCGCCAATGTTAAAAGAGGCCGCGCCCATAAAGTGCGGCTTTTTCTGTTTTTTGAGGCCCTGGTGAGGCTTAGAACGAGCGAACTGAAATCCAGACAACTGAAAGGCTCTAAGGCTGATCTAGGCCCCGGCGGAGGTATTCAGGGCTGGAGTTTTCGCCCCAACATCGGCCTGGGAAATCGCTTTCGCATCAGACTGATCTACCTCACCATCTGCCGGAGCCATCGCCTTTTGGTTTCCCTCCCCCTCGGCTGCAAACAGTGGACTGTCCAGATCCTGAATTACAAATTGAAACTTGGAACGCTTCTTTCCACCTCGAAAAGCATCTGCCTCCAGAGTGCCCATGATCCACTGTACTGGTATGTTAAGGCCTGAATAAGTGCCTTTCGCTTCCGCTATGTCCAGATTGAGCATGGTCTGTTGGATGAGCGAATGAATCAAGCCACCCCGATTCCATAGGATACCGCGGACGTTTCGATTTCCCTGAAACGTGATCTGGGCATGCAGACCACCGGACATAAACTTCACTTCCGTAATCGCTGTATTGGAAATACGAAAAATAGGCTCTGGGTTCCCCGGGCCAAAGGGCTCCAGAGACTCCATTTGCTCATAGAGTCGGGCATTCAAACCGTACAGGGGAAGGTCAACGACCAGTCCTTCTCGCACGGAATGCTCCTCACCTTTCCATCCCGTGGTCTCCAGCAGAACATCCATATGTTTCAAAAGAGCCTGCTGCAGTGGTTCCAGGGATTCCCTTTCAAGGGAGAATCCCGCAGCCTCGGGATGGCCCCCGTACTGAAGCAAATGCTGGGAAACCCCTTCTAGAATAGAAAGAGCATTGAGACCGCCAAGGCTTCGCACGGAGCCGCGAATTCTTTCACCATCGGGATTCATATAGACCACAGGCCGGCGATACCGCTCCATAAGTCGGCTGGCCAGGATTCCAGATACTCCGGGCTCCAGTCTTTCATCATAGCATACGATCAATGGAGCCGATGCTTTCTCTGGATTGTTTTGAAGGAGTTCTTCCAGGATGGATTGATTGTATTTCGTTCGATCCTTTCGCTTCTCATTCAATCGAACGAGCTTTTTGGCCAGTGTACCTGCAGCTTCCTGATCGCTGCTACAGAGCAAATCAAGGGCCAGCTCTGTCTCTCCCATCCGGCCTGCAGCATTGAGCACCGGTCCAATTTTCCAGCCGAAGTCCCGGCCGGACCAATCGGAACGATCAATTCGAAGAGCTGAATACAGTGAGCCCAGGCCTGGGCGAAACTCGGGTTCGGGAATCACAGTGCCCAGCAGATTATTCAAACGCATGCCAAGACGGGCCACTACGCGGTTCTCGCCCAGCAGTGGTACCATATCGGTGACCAGACCGATGGCGGCCAGATCCGAATGCTCAACCATAAATTCCAGCAGCCGCGGTCTTTGCATTACGGCAGCGGAGAAGAGATACTGTCCAGCCCGCAATCGGCCCTCCTCGCTTTCAATCCAGGGGCCAGACTTCATTCTGTCTGCATCCACCAGCTCCGATTCCTGAACCATACAATACTCCGGTTCAATCTTTTCAAGTCCATTGAGTGCGAGAGAAGGCCCTGCATCGGCGGCTTTGAGATCTGCGGCAACCTTATTAAGTGCCTCTCCGATACAGGCCAGGAGCTGAGCCTGTTCGCCTGGCAAAACATCAGGCATATGATTTCTCAATTGTTCCGGAATTATGCTGGATGATGGATCCCTGGATGAATGCAAAAAAGCTCCGGTGCGATAGAGAACATAGGTGCCATCCTCGCTGACAAGAATTTCCAGCCGATTCCATAGATTGGTATGAGCCAGAGCAAAAGCGATGAGAAGTTTATAGACCAGACCAGCAGTGGCAATCTTCCCGCGATGCTCCAGGCTTTCGCAATAAGGAAGAAGCCGAGGATTGATAAAGGCGCATCCCGGAACGGCATCGGGATCGGAAATAACGTGGTGGTCCAGAACGATCACTTTTTTGCCAGCATCCAGCAGCATCTGGATTTCGGAAAGATGAGCACTACCCATATCCATCAGAACGATCAGATTGGCTCTGGATTCAATTATGCGATCCAGGAAACTGCCGGCCAGGCCGTAATCATCTCCTTCGCTGGACACCAGGGTTTCCACCAGATCATGTTCCGGGCCGGTTCGCTGATCCAGGAATCTTTGAAGTAACGCTGTAGATGTTACACCATCGACGTCGCGGTCTCCCACAAGAAGGATGGTCTCTCGAGCCGCGATCACAGCATCCAGATACTCTACGGCCCGGGCCATCCCGGGAAGCGCCAGCGGACTGTGCATCACGGGATAATCTACAAAAAAGTCCGGATCATTTAGATGCTCATAGGCGGGATTGGAGCGCAGGGCTTCCGCCAGATTCTTTCCGTCAGTCGAGATGCTTTCCATGGCTTCCACGATATTATGGTATTATGTCCCTGTGACAAGCGAGAAACTCGGTTTTGCCCGAGGCCGGGGCCCTACATCCAGCCCCCCCCTCGGCCCTGAAACTTCCGCCAGTCCTGTATGCCCGGCTTATACATCAGAGCCGTAACCCGGCGGGATTTGTTGTGGAACCCGTGTCCGGTGGGCTGCAGGTAGCGCGATGCGGGAACGGAAGAAAACCCGCCCCGTGAAGCCGTGAACCGCAGAAGGCTCAATTCTGGTCAACGTTGTGGATTTTTCCAGCGCTCCTCTGATTCCATGTCTTGAAGCCCGAATTCGTCTCGGATGGATCATCTTTCGCTAGAGCACCTGATCAGCCCCCACTGGTCTCATAGCGTGAGTATTACTCCTGGTTGGCACTGGCTCCACTGCTGTACGGAGCATCGTCTCGAATAGGGCGACCATTCTCCTGTTCCCAGGATTATGGATACCGAGGGCCGAGCTCTACCAGGTCTGTTTCAGTGACTCAAATACCGGGGATCGGCCAGGCGCGGTCGCTCACCTGTGGATGCCTCCAGCGGATCCAGATACCTGGGAGACTCGGAAAGATTTCGGGGAGCCAGAGGATACCGATCTGATAGTTCCCCTCCTTCGCGAAAAAAGAGCCTTTCCAGAGCCAGCAGGAACCCGAAGTAGCCATGCTTGCGCAAGGCGTGGTAAGCGTAAGCCGAGCAGGAAGGATACATCGGGCATCTGGGCCCGTCCATATGAGTACCGGTCTCTTTATGGTATTCAACCATTGCATCGAGCAATCCCAGCCCTGCTGGAGCGCTCTCTTTCTCCTGAGCAGAACTGCATCCCGGAAGCAGGAGCATCCCGCCCATCAAAAGCGCTGCCAGCAGAAGGCCAGCACCTGTAGAGCGAAAGGTGCCTTTTTCCGGTTGAAAGCTGAGCCTTGATTGCGAAATAGATGCCACAGCCTATGGTGCAAATTCGGGCCCTGCTACTCAAGACTTTCTTTTTTTCTGGCATAGTTCTCATGCCTCTCATTTCTGGATGGGCCGAGTCCCCGGAAGCCCCGGCTCTAGAACCGTGCCCGGCTCCTCAGGGGAATGCACTCTATAATTCAGGACAGTACCCCCTGGCTTCCCTGTCTTTCTATCAATCCCCTTTTTCACGGACTCAGGACTGCGCCGAACGCTATGCCATCTCCCGTATGAGGGATGCAGACTTCCAGCGAGCCAGGGATGCATTGCGAAACAGGCGCAATCCATCCGCTTTCTTGCTTCGGATGTTTGCCGGTATTCCAATGGGCCAGTACAATGATGTTTTGTTCGATCGAGATCAATTCTTGCTGGGAGACGGCACGGAAAAGCAAAAGGATGTTGCCCGTCTGCTGGGACTTTCCGTATTTCTGGACGCCGGTGACTATGCCCGTGCCAGCCAGGGATTGGAAAGATTACAAAAGGAAACCCGAAATGATGATCTTCGCATCATGATAGGTCAGGTTCGAACGGATTTAATGGAGTACGAAAACCTGGACAGGAAATCCCCCTGGCTGGCCGGGGGACTGGCCGTCATATTTCCAGGAGCCGGTCATGTTTACACCGAGCACTATACAGATGCAGTCCTCTCCTTATTCTGGAACGGAGTCTTTCTGGGGGGTGGAGCCTACCTCTATAGTCTGGAAAGAAAAGCTGAGGTGGGTCATGGAGGTTCCATTGTATTTGGTCTTGCCGGCCTGATTTTCTATGCAGCGAACATTACCGGAGCGGTGAGCTCGGCCCATCGGTACAACTATTTTCAGGAAAGAAGGCTGCAGCAAAAAATACGGGAACGCTATTTTAATCTTGATTTTATTGAGAAACATTCCGGCCTTACATTCACAGTTCAATAAGAGAAGGTAGGCGAACAGCAAGGCGGCGGAAACAAGGATATACCATGGAAAAGGACCCTAGAAAAATCATCTCTGAGATGTGTCAGAACTTTTATCAGCAAGGCTGGGTCTCTGGCACCGGCGGTGGTATCTCCATCCGAAGAGATGACCGAATTTACATGGCCCCCAGCGGCGTAGAAAAGGAAAAGATCCGGCCACAGGATTGCTTTGTCATCAACATGANTGGTGATATCCTGGAGGGCCCGGAAAACGAAAAGCTGAAGTTAACTGAATGTGCCCCTCTTTTTCTTTCTGCCTTTGAGCTCAGAAATGCTGGAGCAGTGCTTCACTCCCATTCGTCCAATGTAGTGTTGATGACCATGCTTGCTCAGCGAATCGATGAAGAACTATCTGTCCTGGAATTCACCCAGCTTGAAATGATTAAAGGAATCATCGGTCATGGATACTATGATACCTTCGAACTGCCTGTAGTGGACAATACAGCCCGGGAATGCGATCTCACAGCNTCGATGCGAAAAGCAATGGAGCGCTTTCCGAACAGTCCTGCTGTGGCCGTGCGAAATCATGGAATCTATGTCTGGGGCCCGGATGAGGTAAAAGCGAAGACCCAGGCGGAATGTATTGATTTCATATGCGAAGTGTACTGGAAAATGCGATCCGCCGGAATTGAGTCCCACATCTCTGCTCCGCCTCAAACGGCAGCATTGCGCTCCTGAAAAGGGCTGCACCTGGTCAGGAAATAGCAATTGTGTCAGTAAAAGAGCCGGATTTTGTATTAGACATTTTTTTGCAGCCNGGAGAATTCTTCTGGGGCGATGCNACCACCAGGATTAGAACCATCCTCGGNAGTTGCGTGGCTATCTGCATCTGGCATCCAGAGCTCTGTGTCGGAGGGATGAGCCATTCCATTCTTCCCAGAAGAAAGAATCATGAAAATGCAGGAACCGGCCAGGAAGCCCGATATGTGGACGAATCGGTGGAACTTTTTCTCAAGAACATCAAAAAGTCCGGTACTCGGCCCGCAGATTATCATGTAAAACTCTTTGGCGGTGGTAGCTTTTTCGGAGATGGAGAAAGCGATCGATCGGTGGGTTCGATGAATGTGGCCACTGCCCGAGAATTGCTTGAAAAGCATGGCTTTCGCATCCATAAGGAGCATCTGGGGGGCATGGAAGGACGAAATGTACTCTTCCATCTCTGGAATGGAGAAGTCTGGATGAGGCGAATCTCAATAACAAAGCGATGATCCAAGTAGCGATTGTAGATGATTCAGCTGTTGTCCAGGAGACCTTCAAACAGCTGNTGAGCCAGGATCCGGACATCAACGTACTGCATACTGCAGCCGACCCCATCTTTGCTCTCCATAAATTTGAAAAGCAATGGCCAGATGTAATCATCACCGATATCGAAATGCCGCGAATGGATGGCATTACATTCATTCGAGAAATCAAAAAGACCCGCGACACTCCCATTATCGTTTGCTCCTCAGTGGCCGGCGACCTTCCCAGAAGCACAATTGCAGCACTGGAAGCCGGTGCGATTGAAATCATAGCCAAGCCACAACTGGCGGTGAAGCAATTCCTGCAAGGCATCGATCAAAAAGTAGTGCATCTAATTAAAGCTGCCGCCGCTTCCCGACCATCAGCGAAACGAAGCAATTCTGCGGAAGAATCTCCATCTACGCTGACAGAAAGTCCCCCTCCTGCGAAAGGATCCGACTTTGAAGCTCTGCTGGACGACCCTCGTAGTCGAATGCCCTGCCGTCTGGTGGCCATTGGGGCATCCACAGGCGGAGTGCAGGCACTGGAAACGATCATTACAGCGCTTCGCCCTCCCCTGCCTCCCATTGTCATTGTACAGCATATGCCCGAAAAATTCACCGAGGCATTCGCTCATAGATTGGACCATATCTCGGTGGTTCATGTCCGAGAGGCGAAAGACGGGGAGAATCTGAAAAACAGCACTGTATACATTGCCCCTGGCAATTTTCATCTGGAAGTTCGACCAGATGCTGCTGGATTCGCATGTCGGGTGAGCCAGACAGAACCGGTGAATCGGCATCGGCCTTCGGTGGATGTCCTGTTTCACTCGGTGGCCAAACATGTGGGCAAACTGAGTGCGGGCATCTTGCTCACTGGAATGGGATCCGATGGAGCGGCCGGGCTCCTGGAAATGCGACAGTCCGGAGCAAGGACCTGCTGTCAGGATGAGGCCAGTTCTGTGGTCTTCGGAATGCCGCTTGAAGGGATCCGCCTGGGGGCAGCGCAGACAGTAATTGCCCTGGATCGTATGGCTCAGTACATTGCATCCCTTGTGCACAGATAGAGCCATATCCAGAGCGGCCCATCTGACATAAGTCATTGACAATATTTCCTCTGTATGGTTTTCCTTTTTTAGCTTTCTCTATAATCCCTGTAGTCCCTGGCAATATGCCCGCGCCTTGCCATTCAATGAATCTCGCCGGAGTCTTGCAGACTGGACCTGCATTGTTCGCGGCCATACAAAGCCGAAGAGCTGCCCTACATTTATTCCCATCATGGGAAATTGCTTGCAATAATGGATGCATTGTATTCAATTCAGACGGTATTATTTCGTCGAATGGGCTACAGAGACCCATGTCTTTCTAAGTTATTTAATGTACCCAAGGATACCTTATGAGCAAAAAGATACTTATCATCGATGATTCCCAATCCATGCGTAGTTTTACGAGAATGGCCCTGGAAGGGGCTGGCTATGCGGTGGAGGAAGCCGTGGATGGCCAGGATGCTCTGGACAAACTGGAAAAAGAGAAATTCGATACGATATTGTCGGATCTCAATATGCCTAACGTCAACGGGATTCAAATGATTGAAAAAATCCGGGATGATGACCGCTACGAAAGCGCCCGTTTCACTCCGATAATCATGCTAACCACTGAATCCGAAGAAGAAAAGAAGCAGCAGGGTCAGATGGCTGGCGCCCGAGCATGGCTGGTGAAGCCATTNGCTCCCAGTCAGCTGGTGGCTGTGATGGAAAAAATATGTCCTCTGGACTGAAACTGTAGAAAGAGATGCTGGAAATCGCACAAACAAGCCAACAGGGTGTGCTCTTAAAAGGCACTGGTTCCTGGACCATCGACCAGGTGGCCGGGATCTGGAATACTCTAACTCCTCACCTGAATGGTAATGTAGCCATCGATGCCCAGGGCATTGAAAGGATGGATTCAGCCGGACTCCAGATTCTGCTCATGGCCAAGAAGCATTGTGCAGAAAACGGTCATGTTTGCAAGGTTCTCAATCACTCCCTTCCCGTTCTCAAGATCATGGACCTGGCCGGTGTGCTTGCTTCGGCCAGAGACCAGGTAAGGATTTCCTCCCAGGACCGTGCAGCTCTGGACCTGACCTATAGTCGAAACCGATTTACTATTTTTGGATCGTAGAATGGATTTAAGCGAAATCCAGAAAGCATTCGTTGTGGAAATTCGGGATCTTCTGGATCGTGTGGAGGATAGCCTTTTTCAACTGGAACAACAGACCACTCCGGCAGAGCTGGATGCTTTGTTTCGCGCACTTCATACTATAAAAGGGAACTCCGGTATTTTCCAGGCACGCCGACTGGAGTCCTTCGCACATACAGTGGAAAGCCTGCTGGATAGGTTTCGCAATGACCCATCTCTATTCACTCCCACCGCTGTTCCGCTTTTGCTAAACTGCCGAGACCATATCGAATCGCTTTCTACGGCANAATTGGCCGAAGGAGCCACCGGACAAATCCCGGACGAAGTGGAAAAGAAGGACCAGGAACTGAAGGCTCAGATCAATCAGCGCCTGGAAGAATTGGAAGCAGGCGAAGGCCAGACCGGTCCGTCGCATGTCGACGGTAGCCGCGAGACATCCATCGCTACCACTGCATCTGCCAGTAGTTCGAATCAGCAACCTTTGAATCATCTACCGGGCAAGTATCATATTTCCTTTCGTCCTCCAAAGGATGCCTGTAAAGCAGGCCTGGATCCATTGAACTTCATTCGCTTTTTGAGAAACCTGGGAAAGCTTGAATGCGTATTTACCGTGGCCGACCCGTTACCAGGACCAGCAGAGTTTGACCCTCAATTGGTGTATTGCGGCTATGAGATTCTTCTTCAAAGCGAAGAAAGCGAGCCATCCATCGAAGATGCTTTCGAGTTTGTGAAAGAAAACGGAATCCTGAGAATTCATAGCAATGGCAGCTCTGCTGCCGACTATGAGAAAACCATCCAGGATTTGCCGGAAACTCGTGGCAGACTTAATAGCATCTGGAAAGAGATGAACTTTCCCCCGGCATTTTTGGACACCCTATCAGGCGAAGCAGAGCATCTGGCAGCGTCCGAGCCAGAAGCTGCCAATGAAGCCACTCCTACGGCCCCTTCGGCAGGTACCGGCTCCAGGAATTCCGATGACGGCCAGGCAGACTCCGCAGCCGGCGCTTCGGTGGGAGCCCACAGTACTCTTCGTGTAGATGCTACCCGGTTGGACTCATTGATCAATCTTGTGGGAGAACTTGTCATTCAGTCCCAGAGTTTGAAGCAGATCTCCAGGGCTTCGAAGGATGCATCTCTCGGCGCCTCCACAGATACCATGGAACGACTGATTGAAGATCTGAGGCAGCAGAGTATGAGTCTGCGGATGATCGAAATAGGCACAGTTTTCCAGAAGATGCGCCGAGTGGTTCACGATGCTTCCCTCAACCTGAAGAAGAAAATCCATCTGAAGCTCCAGGGCGAAGACACGGAATTGGATCGCAGCGTAATCGAAAGAATTCAGGACCCCATGATTCACCTGGTAAGAAATTCCATCGATCATGGATTGGAGACACCGGAGGAAAGGCTTCAGGCCGGAAAATCCGAAACCGGAACCATCGAGTTAAGAGCCTATCAGGACATGGGCCATGTTATTGTAGAGATTCAGGATGATGGTCGAGGAGTAAGCGCCGAGGCAGTAAAGCGTCGGGCCATTGAGAAGGGAATCATGCCCGCAGACCAGGAGGTAGATCCAGACCAGCTCCATCAATGGATCTTTCATCCGGGATTTTCCACCAAAGACACCGTCAATGAGTATTCTGGCCGAGGCGTTGGTCTCGATGTAGTAAAGCAAGGTATAGAATCCCTGGGTGGCTCTGTTAAGCTAAAAAGCCTTGAAGGTCAGGGCACAACCATCACGCTCAAACTTCCTCTTACCCTGGCCATTATCGATGGCTTTTTAATCCGCGCTGCCGGAGTCCATTTCGTAGTTCCGTTGGATATGGTCTTCGAGTGTACCGAGCTGTCCGCTCATAAGCGCACTGGAAATGCAGGCAATTATATAAACCTCCGGGGTGATGTTGTTCCCTGCGTGCACTTGCCAGATGCTTTTCAAATGCCCTCGCCCACTGCCAACGATCTGATTGTACTGCAGCAGGGTGAACAAAGAGTGGGTCTGGTGGTGGATGAACTGCTGGGAGAGTATCAGACCGTAGTTAGAAAGGGCGGAAAGGTGCTGAGCAACCTTCCAGGAGTAAGCGGAGTCACTATTCTCGGAACTGGCCAGATTGCCTATATTCTGGATGTTGGTTCCTTCTTTGGCAAACGGGAAGCAAGAGCCAGTTAAAGTCGCTATGAAATGTAAGATACCATACAGTGGTTTGGTTATAGAAATTATGTTTACGGAATCCTGCCATTCATCGATCGTCAGGATGCAAACTGGGAGTCAAAAATGTTAAAGAATCTATCGGTTAAAGCCAAGCTGGGCCTTCTTCTGACAATGCTCAGCACATTGCTTCTGGGCATCGGATTTCTGGGACTATACGGAATGAATGACGTGGTCACCAGCCTGCGCACGGTTTACCAGGATCGGACAATTCCTCTTGAACAGCTTGGAAAGATTCGAGCCCTGCTGCTTTCCAACAGAGTTGCCATTACCGCCGCTGCAGCCTCCGAAGATGATGCGTTCATTCGAGAACAGATCACCCGGGTCGAAACCAACCTGAAGACTGTGGATGAAGTCTGGGCCCGGTATATGAAAACGAATCACACCGAAGAAGAAGACCGACTGGCCANCAANTNNTCNGANGATTANCCNNAATTNAGGGACGAAGGATTCAAGGTAGCCATTGCTCAGTTAAGGGCCGGNGATGCAGAAGGCGCATCCAGAACCATCGCCAATCGAATTCGCCCACTGTATGAACCTGTGGGTGAAGACATGGATGACCTGGTGGAAATACAGGACCGAATAGCGGCCGAACTCTTTCATGCCGGGGAAGCTGAGTATTCAGTCATACTTTACATTACCATCGGAGCCATTACCGGTGGGGTCCTTCTGGCCATCCTGCTGGGGGCACTGATCATTCGTAGCATCACCGCTCCTCTGGCAGAGGCTGTGCAACTGGCGAACAGACTTGCCGAGGGAGATCTAACCCATCAAGTAACTGTAAAATCAAAGGATGAGATTGGAAGTCTGATGGAGGCTTTGCGCAACATGGTTGCCAAGCTCTCGGCCATCATCATAGAAGTGCGACAGAATGCAGGAATCCTGAATCAGGTCTCTCAGCAGGTGAACGCATCCGCTCAG
Source organism: Leptospiraceae bacterium (assembly GCA_002717505.1). Taxonomy (GTDB): domain Bacteria; phylum Spirochaetota; class Leptospiria; order Leptospirales; family Leptonemataceae; genus UBA3465. Next base: position 55,043 of record PBEB01000030.1, on the reverse strand, counting down.
TCCATGAGTCAGAACTCTTCAGAGCTAGCCGCTAACGTCGAAGAGAGTTCCTCAACCATGGAGGAGATGGTGTCCAGCATCGTCCAGAACACGGAAAATGCAGGTCTCACAGAGAAGATAGCTCAGGAGTCCGCAGGAGCCGCCAAAGAAGGTAGCACGGCCGTGCGAAGGACGATCGAGGCCATGCAACAGATTGCAGATAAGATTAACGTAGTTCAAGAAATAGCCTACCAGACNAATCTGCTGGCTTTGANCGCNGCTATTGAAGCAGCCCGAGCCGGCGAACATGGCCAGGGATTCGCAGTGGTGGCTACAGAGGTACGTAAGCTTGCGGAAAGAAGCCGTGGATCAGCCCAGGAGATTAGCGAGATTGCAGCAAATTCAGTAGATGTTGCTGAGAAAGCCGGACAGCTAATTGAGGATATGCAGCCTAGCATTCAGAAGACGGCAGATCTTGTAGTAGANATATCCGCTTCGTCCAGACAACAAAAGGATGGGGCCGAGCAAATCAACACAGGTATTCAGCAAATGAGCCAGGTGTCCCAGCAAAGCGCTTCTTCTGCGGAAGAACTGGCTGCGACCTCTGAAGAGCTTTCCGGTCAGGCGGATTCTCTGCTGGACAATCTATCCTTTTTCAAGGTGGATGAAAGCAAAGAGACCACGAAAGGCTCTGGACGAAACTCAGGACAGTCCGCAGCTCCTTACGCTCAAGGGCCAACGGCATCCAGAGTAGAGCAGCCCCAGGCCAGTCGGCCGGCACCGTCCTACCAATCAGATTCCCAGAGTGCAGGCAACCAGAACGATTTCGAGAAGTTCTAAGATCATGGCTGAAGATAAACAAATACTCTCATTCAATTGCGGAGACCAGGTCTTCGGCCTGGAGATCTCTTACCTTCGCGAAATCATTGAGAATCAGACTTTGACGCAGATTCCATTGATGCCAGAACACATTCGTGGGGTGCTCAATCTTCGTGGAAATGTTGTTCCCGTTATCGACCTGAAGGCCAGGCTCTGGGCCACCCCTACCCGGGTTAGCAAACTGAGTTGTATCCTGGTTGTTGAATTCCATGGTGCGTCCACCGAGACCCTGGGACTCCTGGTGGACTCGGTGAATGAAGTCCTACGTGTACCGGCCGACGATGTGGAACATACCCCGGAACTTGGGGCACGAATTCGCACTGATTTTATGGATGGGATTGCCAAAGTGAACGATGAGTTCATCATTCTTCTAAAAGCAGATATGGTGCTCAATCTGGATGAGCTGGCTCAAGTACATGAAACTCTGAAACTACAGGGCAAAGACGTGATGGAAGAGCTGCCTCCTGTAGACGACATGCCGCACCCTGAGCCAAATCCAGAAATGGATTCCTCCCCGGCTTCCGAATCCGCACCATCCAGCTCCAGCAATTCCAGCGCTTAAAGAACTTCCCTTCCCAACCTACTTTCGCCCTGGACCTGGCTTTTTACTCGACCTTTGAACCCGGGGCAGTAGACTGTCCCCGTTCCCCCGCAGACCCTGATGAACCGGGACATTTAGCTCCCATCGAATTGCAGACCTACGCTCGTCTGCTCACAAACTTCCCTGTGGTGGAACTTAACTCCATAGTAGGTAGGTACCATGAACCAGGGATTCAAAAAAATCGTTCACATAGTTATGACTCTAAGTCTTGTCCTGGGCTTAACTGCACTCCAGGCGGAAGAGGAGGCCCTTAAGAGACTGGAACCCATCCGCACCGATAGTCCCAGAGAGACCATGCAGTCCTTTATGGAAGCGATGAACGATTACAAGACTGGCACGGAACAGGGAATTCCAGACAAAGAAGCCCGGATTCAAGATGCCATTCGCACACTGGATCTCTCCGAAATACCTGCCGTTACCAGAGAAGAAAAAGGCCGCGAAGCCGCCATGCTACTGAAAGAAGTGATGGATCGAGTCATTGTCATGGACTATGATCGCATTCCGGCCGAAGACGATGAGAATCCATTGCCCAATCGCTGGCGACTGGCCGGTACAGAAATCATTATCCTACAGCAGAAAGATGGAGAGCGCTCCGGCGAATACCTGTTTAGCGCTGCCACAGTTGAGCGAAGCAGAGAATTCTATGAAAAAGTGAGGGACCTGCCATACCTGGATGGCAGCGGCGGGGGAGCCGCCTATAAAGATCCATGGATGGACCAGTATATCCCGTCCTGGGCCCAAAAGAATGTCCTGGGAATACTGACCTGGCAATGGATTGGCCTGGCCATCGTCATCCTGCTGGGACTAATTATTCGAACCATCGTTAAGTTCTCTGTTGGCAAGCTGGTAATCCTGGTCTCCAAGAGCGAAACGAAGTGGGATGATAAACTGATCGATGCACTTCGAGGGCCCACAGGCTTTGCCATCGCAACTCTGTTCTGGTATTTCTCATTGAAGTACCTCCGTTTCGATGGCGGAGTTCTCACTTTCTTTAACGTTATTATCCAGATTCTTTTCAGCGTAAACTTTATATGGTTGGCCTATCGACTTACAGGAGTGGCCACCGAATACATGACCGCTCTGGCTTCCAAAACAGAGTCCACCCTTGATGATCAGCTGGTTCCCCTGCTTTCCAGAACTCTGAAAATCTTCGTCGTGGTTTTCGGAATTCTGGTCACCATTCAAAATCTTGGAATCAACGTAATGTCGGTGCTGGCAGGACTTGGAATTGGAGGTCTGGCCTTTGCTCTGGCAGCCAAGGATGCAGTGGCCAACTTCTTCGGCTCCCTTATGATTCTATTTGATAAGCCCTTTCAGGCTGGAGAATGGATCAAAGTAGGCGAAGCGGAAGGCACTGTTGAAGAGATAGGTTTTCGATCCACACGAATTCGCACGTTCTACAACTCTTTGATTTCCATTCCCAATGCAGATCTGATGAATGCGAAGATCGATAACATGGGTCGCCGGGAATTCCGAAGGTTGCTTCTGAAGCTGGGCGTTACTTATGATACAGGTCCTGATAAACTGGAAGGTTTTCTGGAAGGAATCAAAAACATCATCAAAGCCAATCCTCATACGAGAAAAGATTACTATCATGTGGTCTTCCATGAATACGGCCCGGATAGCTTGATCATAATGGTCTATGTGTTTTTCAAAGTTCCGGACTGGTCCAGCGAACTTGTGGAACGGCAGAATCTAATGCTGGAAATCTACCGATTGGCCCAATCTATGGGAGTCGAGTTCGCCTTTCCTACGCAAACCCTTCATGTGGAAACATTTCCGGAAAAGAAGGCGTATCGCATACCTCAGGAAAAGGCCGTTCAGGATATCAAAAACATCGCAGCGGAGTACGGTCCCGGAGGATCTCAGGCCAAACCGTCCGGCCAGGGAATCTTTGTGCCGCCGCACACGGAATAAATGCGATCGCTCCGTGTTACAGTTAAGCCAAACTGCAAGACCGTGGGCGTAGAAAAGCCATCGGATGACCACTGGGTTGTAAGGGTTCGGGAACCGGCCACCGAGGGAAAGGCGAACCGGGCCGTTGTTCTTGCAGTGGCCCGGGAATTGGATGTGCCCCCCTCCTCGGTAACCATTCACCGGGGGGAAAAAGGAAAGGAAAAGCAGCTACGAATTATCTAGTATTGCTCCATTATGCCCAACCCTCTAAACCAGGGTTAGGTCATGCCGGAGGCCGGGCAGGCAAGGTTACGAATGGCCAGGGCTGCCTTGCCTTGCAGCCTCACCAGATGCTGCAAGGCCGAACCTTGCTAATTGAGCCCGCCGCCCATGTCCGCACTCAAGAATACCCCCCAGGGGTTCCCTGACATTCCCTGACCCTGACAGATCGAAAACAATTGACAGTAAAGCGGTTCCTTCGCTTCCTCTAAGAAGCAGGAGAACTAAATGTCGATTAAAGATGCATCCTTACATTCCCTTAAAACGTCCGGCGGCGACGTAAAAATCCACAGATTAGATATTATAGAGAAAGAAGGTCTGGGAAAACTGGACCAACTACCATTCAGTATTCGCATCCTGCTGGAAACTGCCATCCGAAACCTGGACGGGTACAGAGTTGAAGAAGAGGACATCAAGTCCGTGGCTTCCTACGATGCTCGTAAGCCCTCCTCCAAAGAGTTTCCCTATTTGCCCGGTCGAGTTGTTCTTCAGGACTTTACAGGAGTTCCCTGCGTTGTGGATCTGGCCGCCCTGCGAAGTGCCATGGTCCGAATGAAAGGGGATCCCTCCAGAATTAATCCCCAGGTTCGCGTAGATCTGGTCATAGACCACAGTATTCAGGTAGATTACTTTGGACAGAACGATGCTCTCATCAAGAACATGCAGCGTGAATTCGAGCGAAATCAGGAGCGTTATGAATTCCTGAAGTGGGGCCAACAGGCTTTCCAGAACTTCGGAGTTGTACCTCCCGGAGCAGGCATTGTGCACCAGGTAAACCTGGAGTACCTTGCCGGAGTAGTTCTGCAGAAAGATGGAGTGGCTTTTCCGGACAGCCTGGTAGGCACGGACTCCCATACTACGATGATCAACGGCCTGGGCGTTCTGGGATGGGGCGTAGGCGGAATCGAAGCCGAAGCAGTCATGCTGGGCCAGCCGATGTACATGCTTCTTCCCCAGGTTGTAGGATTTAAACTGAAGGGGCAACTTCCAGAAGGCGCTACAGCTACTGACCTGGTGCTCACAGTAACGCAAATGCTTCGCAAGAAAGGCGTAGTGGAAAAGTTCGTGGAGTTCTATGGTCCAGGATTGAGCTCTATGGGTCTGGCGGACCGTGCCACAATTGCTAATATGGCTCCGGAATATGGAGCAACCACTGGCTTCTTCCCTGTAGATGCAGAGACCCTGGACTACATGCTTCGCACCGGCCGCACCAAGGAACAGGTGGACCTGGTAGAGGCCTACTATAAGGAACAGGGCATGTTCCGCACCGATGATACGCCGGATCCTGTTTACTCGGATAGCCTGGAACTGGATCTCAGCACTGTAGAACCATCTCTGGCCGGTCCCAAGCGTCCCCAGGATCGCATTGCCATGACTTCCTTGAAAGGGAAATGGAACGACCTGCTGAAAACTTCCGTTAANGAAGGTGGATACGAACTGGATTCCGGCGCAATGAAGAGTACCGGTCATATCAAGAACGGATATGAAGCTGACATCACCCATGGCGATGTTGTAATCGCCGCCATTACTTCCTGCACAAATACCTCCAATCCGAATGTTATGGTAGGAGCCGGTCTTCTGGCGAAGAAAGCTGTTGAGAAAGGCCTGGAGGTAAAGCCCTATGTAAAGACCTCCCTGGCACCCGGTTCCAGAGTGGTGACTGATTATCTGGATCGTTCCGGACTTACCGAGTATCTGGATAAGCTGGGTTTTCAAACAGTGGGCTATGGTTGCACTACCTGCATTGGTAACTCCGGTCCTATTCCTGATCCAGTGGTGGATGCCATCAACGAAGGAAATCTTGTGGCAGCCAGCGTTCTTTCCGGTAATCGAAACTTTGAAGGGCGAATCTCTCCCCATGTTAAGGCCAACTTTCTGNCCAGCCCTCCCCTGGTTGTAGCTTATGCTCTGGCCGGAACCATGGACATCGATCTTGTAAAGGATCCCATTGGAAAAGGCAAAGACGGAAACGATGTTTTCTTAAAGGATATCTGGCCCTCGGCAGATGAGATTCAAAAGACTGTGAATTCTTCCATCGACCCGGAAATGTATCAGTCGCGGTATGGAAACGTTCGCGTAGTCAATGAGATGTGGAATGACATCCCCACTGCAGAAGGCCAGATCTATGAATGGCAGGACAGCTCCACTTACATTCAGGAGCCTCCGTTCTTCGTAGATATGCCTCTGGAAGTACCTGCGCTGGAAGACATTAAAGGAGCTCGATGCCTGGTTAAAGTTGCTGACTCCGTGACCACGGATCACATTAGCCCGGCTGGAGCCATTGCCAAAGACAGCCCGGCGGGCAAGTATCTACTGGATAACGATGTCGAAGTAAAAGAATTCAATTCCTACGGATCACGTCGCGGTAATGACCGTGTAATGACTCGAGGAACTTTCGCCAACATTCGATTGCGAAACCAGATGGCCCCCGGAACGGAAGGTGGTATTACCCGATTGATTCCTGAGGGCAAACAGATGTCCATATATGAGGCCAGCCTGGAATACAAGAAGCAAAACACTCCTTTGATCGTCCTGGCCGGAGCCGAGTACGGTACCGGTTCCTCTCGAGACTGGGCCGCCAAAGGCACGTTTCTGCTGGGCGTTCGCGCTGTTATAGCCACCAGCTTCGAAAGGATTCACAGATCCAACCTGGTGGGCATGGGAGTGTTGCCTCTAATTTTTCAGGATGGCCAGACCCATGAATCCCTGGGACTCACCGGGGAGGAAACCTTTGAAATTCTAGGACTTTCCGATGACCTCAAGCCACGACAGGAGCTTACTGTGAAGGCTGACGATAAGGAATTCAAGGTAACCTGCCGGCTGGACAATCCTGTAGAAATCGATTACTACAAGAATGGTGGTATTTTGCAGACTGTGCTTCGCTCCTTCGTAAAGAAGAGTTAAGTGATGGCGATAGCGGGCATAGAGGCAAAGGCCCGGAGGAAGATATGACTCATAGACTACCAATAGCACTAGCTTTCATTCTAGCCCTGGCTGTTTCCTGTCAGGCGGAAGCTCATGAAGACCAGGGAAATAAGATGAACGATGTAAAAACTATGATCGAAAATGGAGCCCTGGTTCTGGATGTGCGATCCCCCATGGAGTATAACATGGGGCATTATCCAGAATCATTGAACATTCCTATCACAGAGCTCCAGAAGCGGATCGATGAAGTAGGACCAAAAGACAGGGACATTGTTGTTTACTGCGCTTCTGGATCACGAAGCGAAACAGCCAGAAATTTTCTTAAATCCATGGGCTATGAAAACGTCATTAACGCTGGTGGATTGTCGAATATGCCCAGGTGAGCAATCCGGGATCCAATCAGGGAAATTCCCTGTTTCAAAAGGCCTGTTTGATTCTAATAACAGGCCTTTTTCTTTTTCGGGCTCCAGCCTATGCTCCGGACACGGAATTCATAGTCGGTGGCTTCAGTAGCGATACANCAATTCCGGTATTGATTGCAAATTCCGATGAATGGTCCCCCTTTAGTCTGTATTACTGGGGGCAGGATCGGTTCGGTTCCTGGCCATTTCTACTGTACCGATGGGGAGAACACTGGACGCCGTTTGCCATCTTTCTGGGGATGTACATTTTTCTTCATGCGGGGCTACTGGTATTCATGCGGAATAAAAGCCCTGTTCTGCTGACTGTTTCGCTTCTGATCTTACATTTGCTTCGACCTCTTTCCGGGTTCATTTTCGACATTGCTCAGCCCTATGGATGGCAGCTGGGTTCAATCCTCATCGCACTGGCGTTTGCGGAGAGTAAGTCCAGTTCGAAAATTCAAATCAGGATTCTTCTGTTCTTTTTCTCCTTTCTATCAATCTGGTTGAGCCCATCCAGCGTACTTTTTCTATCGATTTTTCCAGTGCTTCAATCCGCCCTCCTGTCCCGAACCTGGGGCTTTCGCATAGTGCATGCGATTAAGTCCGCTTCTCCAGTTGTNCTGGCATACGCAGCACACTCGATCATGCGGCGATTCGTAGTAGGCTACAATGCGGAGACTTTCTACGAAGAATATGAAACGCCTTTAAAGTGGAAAAGTGAGCTAGTTGCTCCTGCCTGGAATGCGATCCGGAAGCAGGTGTTCTCTGAATGGGAACTGGCTTTATGGGTGCTGGCGACCATCGTTCTTTTCTGGGCCATTATATCAGTATTCGCAGGCCAGAAGCGTTGGAAGTGGCGTTCTCAGTTGCCGGCTCTAACTTTCATGGCTGGCTCCGTCCTTTTCTTGCTATCGATCTTACCTTTGAACTGGTTCAGTCTGAATCAACATGGGGCCCGATACCTTGCTCTTCCCAGGTATTTGATGCTTCTGGGATTAGCCCTGTTGTTATTCCAGGAACTAAAACACCACTACGCCAGGGTTCTTACGCATGCAATACCCAATCCGTTGGTTTCTGTTTCAATTTCGCTTCTGGCCTTCGTGGCAATTCTTTGCTTCTGGCCAGCCCTTGCGGATAGNTCAATCTCGGAGCACTATCAATACCGAAAAGCAATTGCAAAGACCCTGGAGAGCAAGTACCCACACTTACCGTTGATTGGAAACTACTGGGAGACCTATGTGTACTCTTCCCTTCAGTCCCGGCCGAATATTCCCCAGCCGGGTCCCGGTCAATATCAACGAACTCCGTTCCTTCAATCCAAAGTACTGGGAGCATCGAGCATTTTAATCAACCATCAAGGTTTTCCGATGAGCGTGAAGGAAGGCAGGCCTATACCTGAGTTTCGGTTTCAGGGGCAGAGCTACCGTCTGGAAAGGGAAAACATATTGAGCGATGATCCCGCAATCTCCCTCTACATCAAGTTGAATCGATAATACCTGCCTGCAGGGAATAATTGCGCTTCGGCCATTAAGTTTCTCCCGGCAGATTCGATATATCAATCAGAGGGAACAAATGGGGAAGACTCAGTCAAAGTATCACACCGAATCCGCAATAGAAGCGCCAGATCTTCTGGCATTGATTGAGTCAGGCGAAGATCTAAGAATTCGAATCCACGGAGAGCTTAACCTGGACAACCATAGCGGGCTTCGTTCGCTTCTGGAAGAAGTTTTGACAAAAACCAAACAATCCCTGATTCTTCTGGATCTTTCCGGTGTCCATGCCATCTCTTCCAGCGCCTTTGGAGCACTGGTGGATTTCACACGCAGACTTCAGTTGATGGAACGCACGCTGGTACTGATGCATCCTTCGCCAGATTGCAGCCATGTTATGGATCTACTCAATCTCCGTCCCTTTTTTAATGTGCGGGAGAATTAATCTCTCTACCATTCCCTTGCGGCCTTACCGGGCCCATTTCCTCGAACGATTTCCCGAACTTACAGTCTCCTGAGTGCAGTCCCGGAATTCTAACAATTTGAATGCGAAAAATGAGCCTATGAAATGCAACCGAACTCCAAGAAGTCTAACAGCCATTACGCACCCGTCTTATCAATCCANGCATGATTCAGACCCGCAAGGCCGACGCTAGAATTTACAATCCAGCCCCCGTTTCGAACCGCAGGACAGCGACGGAACGAAAGAAGCTCCATGCCGCCGCTGCTGAACTGAATCAACAATCCAGGCTCGGGTTAGGACCGGAGGACCGCGACGGAACTGAGGAAGTTCCGTGCCGTCGTTTTCGAACTGCATTAACAATCCGGGCCCAGGTTAGATTCGCAGGACATCCACCCATCCAATGGAATTCCACGCGAATTCTGTCCTCTAAGTCGCGAGCCTAGGCCGCAGATTCCGACTCAACCTCTAGAGGCTGCCGGTTGGCTCGAGACATTTCCTTTCTCCGCGCAACCACAGCTTCAAAGTATTCATCATAATTCGGAAAGTTCGTGCTGCAGACTCGATCCCAGAAGTTGAAATATAGACTGAAGTTTCCATTGAAGTGCGAATGATGCATGTTATGGTGCGTCGATGTATTGATCCATTTCGTTAGCCATCCTTTAGTCCAGCCGGAAGGAAATACCTCATAACCAGAGTGCCACCAGATGTTCATGACCATCGCATAGCCCACATGCGTGAGGATCACAATCGGATGCATTGGCACAATAAAGACGAAAAGAGGTAGGTAGATCGCCTCCAGAATTGCCTCATAGGCATTAAATGCATAAGCAGCAAAGGGACTGGGATTGGTGGATCGATGATGGGTTAAATGTACGATCTTAAAAAGGGGCTTTTTGTGCACCAGTCTGTGCATCCAGTAAAACCAGGTTTCATGCCAGATTGTAATGGCAAGCAGACTCAGACCGGCATATCCCAGACCAAATTCAGAGAAATCCTTATACACCTGATTCCAACCTAACTTGCCCATTGTGATGCTAGATACAGCTGTGACCACAAACACGAGCAATGTTACAAAAGACCATCGCACTTCGTGCCAGATCTTATCTGCAGCGGGCCATTTCTGTTGAATCCTCGCTCCAATGAATCGCCTCTTTCCCCAGACCCAGACCAGAAGAAACACCAGGCCAGCTATGGGATAGTAGCGGATTGTATTCATAAAAAGCTGGAAATAGGCCACTTCACCTACGCAACTCCAGGAAAGTTCACAACTCAGCGCATCCATTTAAGACTCCTTTCGATTTCTGAATCGCCTTCGCATCCAGCCCCTTCAACGGTAATGGAATACCATTGATTGGTAGCTGACTCTGATTCAGNATGCGTNGATATTAACAGATTCTGGGGGCCGAGTCGTCCGACCGTATAAATCCGGCNCAAAAAANANGACCGGATTTATACAATCGAACCGCTATAGATTCATTTGATATGCTTTTTACGATACTGACCGGGACTGAGCCCTGTATGTCTCTGAAAGGCGTCGTTAAAAGTGGATTTCGAGCTGAAACCTACGTCATAGGCTACAGAAAGGACAGTTCGGTCTGGTTCTCCGATAAGCAGATCACAGGCAGACTGCACCCGGTACTGGTTTACAAAGCCTGAGAAATTCTGATTCAAATTATGGTTAATGTACTCGGACAGTTGATGGGCCGTAATTTCCAGTCGATTGGCTAGCTCCGGCAGCGAAAGATCTTCCTCCTGGAAGGCCTGCTCCTTGATCATGATTTGATTGAGCCGAACCTCCAGGTCCGAAACGTCGATGCTTCCCAGGCGACTCTTCTGATATCGATTCTTTTCTTTTTCCCTCTGGTAAACTGTCTCCAGATCATTGAAGAATTGTGGATATCTCCGTTGTACAATATATACCAGGGGTCCATTCAATGCTACAATGGAAATCGATAGACCCAGGAATTCATACTTCTGACTAACAATGGCAACCAGAGCCACCAGGCTACCCAGGGCAATCAGTCCCGGAAACAACAGGGAGGCCCGAACCACACCCTCCTTTTTCATACTTTCCAGACTGATCTCGGAATAGAAATCCAGAAAAGACCAGACCATATACAGAATGTTATGGATCAAACCCAGCGGAAAGATCCAGACCCCTGGTCCCGTGGGATTTCCTCTGTAAATCTCTAGAATGCGAGCAACCTTTTCTGGAGTGGACTCCATCCAGTTCGGAATGAGCAGCAGAATGACCAGGAATCCCGGGATGAAGTGCAAAAGCAGAGAGGACCAGGAGATGGGCCGCGCCGCCACTCGCTCTCGCAAAAAAGCTCGCAACATAGGACCAATGAACATGATCACCGGCATTGTTGCTTCGAAGAAGGGCGCAACCAGGTGCATCCTCTGGGTGATTAGCAACCATGCCCGAAATAGCACCGCCGCAAAACTCAGGAAAACGGCTGCTAAAACAATGTTACGAGATTTGATTCGAGGAACAAATAACTCACCTATGCAAAAGACCAGGGCCAGAAAGGCAAATGCAGGAAGATAATCCAGGGGATGAAGACCACCCATTCTTCCAGGCTACAGCAGTGAGGCAATTTAGCCAGCAGTTTCGCATTATTTGACATTCATAAATGCAAACCACCCTTCATTGCATGCCACGCACCCGTGGTATCCACTTCTCAGGAGCGACTATCGAACGAGTATGATTCGGAACCTGAAGGGAGGATTCACCGTCATCGTGCTGGACAACTCCTCTAATGAAGAACTCTATGATCAAGTTGATCGTCTTATAGAAGCGGCCCTTTAGCCTCAATACTGCCATGACTGATATAATACTCTTTTTCGTTCTAACCCTTGGCTCTATCCTGAGTCTTGCCTACTTCCTGATTCCCATTTATCTGCTCTTTAAGGTAAACCGCCTCTCCAGACGAGTGCAGAAACTGGAAGTACGACCTGGTAGGGAGTCCACCCAACCTTCGGCCAGACCGTTGCCTGATAGCTATGAAGCTTACCGGGCCTCCGGGCAGTCCATTGGTGAACAAAGGACCGCTTCATCGGAATCCGGGGCCGCGCACCCAGCCGTTACCCGCGCAGGCCATGAGATAAGTGTGCATTCGGCCACAGCATCCTCCAGCCAGGAGGTCAGCAGATATTCGGCAGACGCGGCCACAGCTTCTACTTCGAATATCAAGGCCAGTGCTCCGATTTCCAATTCTGCTCCACCGGAAGATGCCGTGCAGCCCGGCCCGGCTATGGTATCCGACAGTACTTCCCGCCCAATCCGAAAGGACTCGGAAGACCTGACTTCAGTTCCGTCGGGCAGAAATTCCAACCAGGGTTCACCGAATGCCGGAAGACCCACGGAAGCTGCGAATCAGAATTCAGGATTACAACAGGGCTGGCAGAAGATTGAACAGGCGCTGGCTGAGAATTGGACTGGAATTCTGGGCACAATCATCCTGGTGGTGGGCGTAGGTTTTCTGGGAATCTACGCAGCCTTGAAGATGGGTCCGTTCCTCCGCTTCCTGATGGTTCTGGGTATTGGTGGCACGATGTTCTCCCTGTCCTTCTATCTTGGGCGACAGATTCACTGGCGTCCTCTGGCTTACTGGCTGCGCTCTGGATCCGGGGCGGTGTTCTTGTTGGCCTGTCTTGGCTCGGCTATGTTCCCGGCCATGCAATGGATTCAAGACCAGAATCTGGCACTGTTTGTCATTTTGATGGGAGTGGCGGCCAATCTCGCTCTGGCATGGTGGGCTTCGATTCAGACTGTGGCATCCATTCATACAGCCATCAGTATTCTGGCTCTTCTGATTCTGCCACGAAGCCCTCTGCTTTTTTCCATTATTGGAGGGATCAGTGTCTTCAGCACTTTCCTGTCTTATCGATCTAGATGGGAGTTTCATCTTCTGCAGGCTGTTTCCGTTTTCTTTCTGGCCAACCTGCTCTATGGAATTCATTACGGGGCCCCAGGAGAGACGGTAGATCCTGCCATACGCTGGCTGGGCCTATTCTTTACTGGCACCATCGCTGGTCTGGCACTGCTCCTCCATTACCGAAAGAACTACCAGGGCCAGGCTTTTGAGCGATGGCCTTTTCTATCCCACATTGTTACCTGGGCCACTGCTGCGCTGGGCTTCGCTCTATATAGCACCGGGTCTCGTTACAATACCATCATTCTTTTTGTCCTTGCTCTCCTGGTTTATTTCAATGCCCGACGCTGCCGAAAAAAGGGGCCGATCTGGCTATACCACACAGACTCCCTGATGGCTCTGTTTATCGCATTGCTGGCCGCGATGACGCTGAATCGCTGGGAATGGGACTCTCTGGCATCTGCTCTGGTAGCCGGTTTCCTCACTCTTGCTTTTTCTGTAGCTGCCAGCGTTGACCGGGCGAAAGTTCTGAAGGTCATCGGTGTATTGTTGCTGCATTTCATCTGGCTGAGCCTTGTTGCCCTATTCGCGGCCGAGATTTCCTCGGAGAAAGTGCTCTATCAATCCGGAATACTCCTGGCTTCCCTGTTGCTTCCGTTGATCTATCTATGGTTCGACAAATCCCGACCGACCGACGAAGGTCTGGATGAAAGTGTGTGGATTCCGCGAAGTACTGCGTTCTCGGTAGCCGGTATCTTCGCCGGAGTTTTTGTAGCTTTACTGTGCATTGCACTGCGCGATGTAGCCAATGCAGAGTATTATCTTTCTGCGCTGGGGCTACTCCTGCTTCTGGGACGACATGGTCTTTCCCTGGATAAGCTTGCCTCTGCTGGAATACCGGCCCTTGCGGGTCTCCATTTTCTGGTGATATACAGATCCTGGAACCACGGCCCTGGAATTCAGCTATTTACCGATGCTCCTCTCCTGGCTCTGCTGCTGGCCGGCATCATGTTATCCACCATAAATGTCAGATCAAATCAGCCATTATTCCAGAGCAGACTCTTCGCCTCGCTGCTTCTGGGCCACATTGCTGTACTTATCTATCAGTTAAGCCATGATTATTCCAGTCTGCTTCCTGGAGTCCTCTGGCTCATGAGCTCAATTCTGCTAATAGAATTGGACCGAATTAAATCATTTGCTTCGCATACATGGCTACGAGGTCTTGAACTGGCCCGGCCTGTGTGGTTTCTGGGCGGACTCCTGACTGTGCTACTGTTTCTGGCTTCGCATCTGGTAGTGCATCTACAGAGCGAAGCCCTTATTGGACCTTTCCGAGCACGATTGTTGATTCAGCTCTTCGCAGTTGCAGTCTTTCTCTACTGGGCTCGATTTTCTCCCATCATGCAGAAGTATGATTCCGGTTTTCTTGCACGAATTCCTACCTTCTTCTGGGATCTGGCGCTGGTTTTTTTAACTATGGCCATCTCTCTGGAGCTGGGTTCCCACTGGCTTCCTGTCATCTGGGTCATAATGGCCATCGCCCTGCATTTTACCGGTAGGCTTTCGTGGATCCCATGGAGATTCCAGGTTTATTCGGTGCTCTACTTCTGGCTGTCGGCCATTCATACCGCCTTTCTTTCCAGCACTCAGAACACTCCATCTGTAATCTGGCTGGACCAGGCCTGGTTAACCGGCCTGGTGGCAGTGGCAGGTCAGCTTGGGTATCTTCTTATCCGCTACGTTGAACCAGAAAGGACCAGTTCCGGTGGACAAAACCCGGGAAGCCTGGACTGGTTTAGCGCAAGATTTGGACCTTTGGATCATAAGCTTCAGCGAAAGGAGTTTTCGCTGTTTTATCCGCTATTCGTTTCCGTTGCGCTGTTTCTCTTTTGGAGCTTCGACAGCGCATTGCTCACCCTATTCTGGATGATCGAAGTCTTCGTAGTATTCTTTGTAGGCCTTCGTCTGAACCAGAATCATTTTCGCTACGTGGCACAGAGCGCCATGGTGCTCTGTCTGATTCGTCTCATCCTCTTTGATCTCAGTCAAACGAGCATCGTTATGCGCGCCTTCGTCTTTCTGGGAGTAGGCGGCATCATGATTCTGATGAATGTGATCTATCGTAATTTTCGCTCCCGAAGCGAGGATGACAACGCGAACGGAAGTCATTCGAATGAGGTCAAAGGAGAAGAAAAATGAAAGCTAGATTGCCGGCCTTTCTGGGTTTAATTCTTCTGGGAACTCTGCTATCGTCAGTTCTTATCCTTTTTGAAGCTGGTCGCAATTTGCCTCCTACAGCAGCGCCTCTTTTTGAGCTACTGGGCAAGCCATTGAAGACCGCGGATGCAGCCCTGACCAGGATTCTACCTATTGATGAAGTAGATGAAGCGGAGCTGGGTAATGCTATCGCCCTGCGTTACGAAGTCTACAGGGATGAATCGGATCCGGATCAGAAATATGTAGAATCCCTGGTCCGGCATCTGTCCCGAGACAGCCATCGAGGATTCGAATACCGAGTGTTTATCCTGCCCAATCCGGCCCCGAATGCATCCGCGGCCCCCGGCGGAGTTCTATTTGTGACATCCGGCCTGTTAAAGATGGTAGAAACAGAATCGGAACTGGTTTCTGTGCTGGGACATGAAATTGGCCATGTGGAGCTTGGACATTGCATCGATCTGGTACGCTTCCAGCTCCTGGCGGATAAGGTCGAGGCCCGACCGCTGGGAGAAATCGCTGATCTGGCTGTAGGCATAATGCTACGCCCATCGTTCAGTAAAACTCAGGAAGCAGATGCCGATGCATACGGTTTTCGCATGCTGTTGAAGGAAAACTACAATCCCTTTGGTATGGCCAACGCTTTTCAGAAACTGGCGGAACGGAACCCGGATGATATGGAATCCGGCAATCCGCTGGACGAGTATTATCGTAGCCATCCCTCTTCAACGCTGCGAGCCCGGCGCTATAGAACCGAAGCTACTCAGGCAAGCATTAAGCGATATTACATTGGGCGAAGAAATCTGGAGGAAAGAGTGAGCCGATATGATGCGGAGTATCCGGAAGAATGGCTGGGCACCTCGGAAGAGGATTAGCCATTACTTTGTACTTTTCTTTCCCTGCTTCAGTCCCGCGATAAAATCCTGGCATCGCTGCATATTCTCTTCCATGGCCTTCTGTACCAGGTTCTTCTGCTCTTCAAATTCCTGCTCCGAGAGTCTGTTGGGAATGTAAATTGGCTCTCCGTAGGAAACTACCACGCGAGTAAAGGGCTTGGGGACTCTGTGCTTGTCCCAGGCTTTCTCTGCGATCCACTGACGAACGCCTTCATAATGGAATGGGACGATGGGCTTTCCAGACATCATGGCGGCCATAATCAAACCACTCTGAACCTGAAAGGCCGGTCCTCTTGGTCCGTCCGGAGTTATAGCTGCCGGTTGTCCTTTCTTAAGGGCCACTACACAGTTTTTCAGTGCGCGCATGCCGCCTTTGCTTGTCGATCCGCGGATGGCAAAGTTTCCAAATTTCTTTACGACCTTTGTGATCATTTCTCCATCCTTGGAGTCACTGATCATTACGTTCGCTTTCATTCCACGATTTAGATACGGAGAAAACAGGACATTTGTATGCCAGATGCCATAGATCCAGGCTTTGCCACTCTTATGGATTTCATTAAAAGAATCCCGTCCAATATCTATGCGGCGCCAGGTGAGCCCCCACAGCCTCTGCAAGTTTACAACGATAAAAGGAATGATCCAGACTTTCAGCCCCCGTTTGGCAGCCCCATCCGGCTTTTCCGCCTTCTCAGGAGCCTCCGTAGCCTCGCTTGAGCCTTTTGCATCGGCGCTCTTGGCCGGAACTTTCTCTTCCAGATCTTTGCCCATGAAACAAGGGAAAAAGCCCGCATCATGGTGCAAACTACAATTCCACGAATCTGTTTATTCCACTCGGGAAAGGATTCGCATTTATGGACTTTTAGTTCGTATGCCGGAGCCGGAACATCACTTCCGGTTGCAGACAAGAATCCGCTTATTTTCCTGNCATAGAAATGCTAAATAGATTTCTACAAATCCAAATACTGATTATGATACTTCTACCCTGGATTGGAATCGGATGTGACTCGGATCGAGAAGCCGTTCGTATAGAAAACCAGGATTTTCGTAAAGTCACTGCATCCAGTGGTCTTGTACTGCGCGAAGAGCCGAATACAACATCTACAAAGCTGGCACTAATTCCCCTGGGAACCGAGGTACAGGTTCTGGAAGAAAAGGCAGAAAAGGTACAGATCGGAGATACTTCAGGTCGCTGGGTGCGAGTAAACCACAATGGAATTCGCGGATGGGTATTTGGAGAGTATCTGGCATCCCCATCGAAACAATAGGCATCTGCTCCGTTTCAGGACAGTCTAACGAAAGCCAGTGTCACTTAGCAAAAAGAAATCAACATGTCCGTTCAATGGCACTCCTGGAACTCGAATCTGTTTGCTTACGCCCATTGTGCGAATCTGCTGATAGGTAAAGAGCATAAAAGCGTTTTCGTGCACATGTTTATCCAGCTCTTGCAGAGCCTTTTCGTGCTCTGCAGGGTCCGCCTTTTTCATCGCTGAATTATAGAGTTCGTCGTAGCTGCTATCGCTGAGCAGAGAGAATAAACCGGCTGATGATAAAAAAAGCCCTGCATGAAATGCCATGGTATGGATTGGATTGTCCACCATATTAAACGCCATATCACCTTCGTAAGGAGTCCCCGTCACTTTGCCAACAACCACCCGTTCCGCCCATTTGGGCCTGGAGACAACCTCCAGCTCAAGTTCTACGGAAATGGTAGACAACTGCTCCTTTACAGTTCTGGCCACGTGCTCCGCAACGTCCGAAGTGATGGCCTCCAGGGTAAAGCCCTCTCCGAAGCCAGCCTCCAGCATAAGTCGTCGGGCCTGACGCAAGTCGTAATCGTAGGGCTTTAAATCTGGATTCGCGCCGAAGGAGCCCTTTAATCCAAGAGAAGCCAGAGGCTCCCCATTCCCATTCTCCGCGCTCTGAATCAATGCTTTTCGATCGATAGCATGGTTCAGGGCTTTTCGGACTCGGACATCCGCCAGGGGTCCCTGATTCTTCAGAAAGACCCAGGGACTTTGAAGTACCAATCTCTTCTGAATCTCTGCAGTATCCGAACCGGCGAAAAGGTTTTCCTTGCTCCCGGATAAATAGGGCACCAGATCAATTTCTCCTGCAAGCAAGCGATCCGCCCATCGTCTCTCCGGCAGGATCTTTATTTGGAGCTCATTAAAGGAAGGTATCCCCTTTCTCCAGTAATTTCCATTTCGCTTCAGTAGATATTCTTCGCCGGGGGTATGATTGCTGAACACGAATGGCCCGGTACCGATGGGATGCTGGAGAGCTTTCTGCAGGCCAACTTTCTGTATATAGCGACGGGAGCTAATAAGGCCAAACATAGTAAGGCGGCTCAAAAGCATACCGTCTGGTTCATGGGTTCGGATCTGCACAGTAAGTGCATCTTTGACTTCGGTGGAGGCAATGCTGGAAAGAATCCAGCCAGTCCCGCTACCAGTTGAAGGATCGGTGATTGTATCGAAGGTGTATTTTACATCGCTGGCGTCGAAGGGGCTACCGTCGTGAAATTTGACTCCGGATCTTAACTTGAACTCGTATGTGGTTTCATCCAATTGCTTCCATGCGGTGGCCAGACCTGGTACCATATTTCCTTCCAGGTCATAATGAATCAGGCTATCATAGATCTGACTCTTTACCGAATAGGAATCCGGATCGAAGGATGGACTGAGTGTACTCAAAGCGGGCACGTCACCGGAAAACAGAGCCACGGATAGCGACTTCCTTTTTCTGGTCTTTTGCTGATGCTTCTGGCTGATTCGAACAACATCGCCTTTGGTCTTCAGCACAATGTCTTTCAATTCCTCCGAATTCACAGAAACCTTATGCACGGATTCCGAGGCTTCCAGCGAGAGCCGATAGGATTTATCCAGCTTGGAAATGATTTCCTTGATGCTGGTTGCCTGCTCATCGGACAGATCCTTGATGTTTGCTCCACCCGAGGCAATGCTATGGACGGCGCTGGTAATCTCTTCCATGGTGCTGGCATGATGCCCCATTGCATTGGCGATATGCTCGATGCTATCTCGTGTGGAATGCACCGATTGACCAATCGCCTCAAGGGTCTCCACCATTTCGCGGGCACTTTCTACTGCAGAACTAACATCCGTGGATGCATTCAAGACTTCGGCTGAAAGATTGTTCATTTCCGCGCGAGTTCCCTGAATCAACTGATGAATGGCCCGCGTGGAATCCTGGGACTTCTCGGCCAATTTCTTCACCTCGTCAGCCACAACGGCAAATCCTCNTCCCGCATCCCCTGCTCTGGCCGCTTCGATAGCTGCGTTGAGGCTCAAGAGATTGGTTTGCTCGGAGATATCGTCGATGACTCTGGTGATTTGTCCCACTTCCTCGATGGAGTGACCAAGCTTACGAATTTGTTTTTCAATACTTTCAAAAACACTGGTTATGGATGCCACATTTTGACGATTTCTTTCCATGAGTTCTCCGCCGCGAACGGCTCGTTCACTCATTTCCCGGGCGGCCTCGGAAGTCTGGCCTGCATTTCGCACTACTTCTTGAATGGTCTCGGAAACGGATTGGATGGCGGTAGAAGTCTCTTCAGTGGAGCCTGTCTGATCTCCGACCTGATCCACCGCTCTCTGGGCTAAATCGTTCAGACCATTCAAGCTTTCCTGAACTTCCATAACACTATTGATCTGATGTTTGATAGCTTCCTGGATAATTGTCACGTCGTCAGCCAGGTTACTCACATAGCTTTCCAGTCTTTGGGCGGTCGTCCTCAAATCTCGAATGCGATGACGATTCTGGCGCTCGCCACCTCGAAACCTTTGCAGCAGGTACAGGATGACGCCAAAAAATAGGAGTATTGCAAGGACTTTGAGGACCAGCCATTGCCAGTGTTCCAACAATTCAGGTAAAGAGTACCAGGCTACATCTACTGCCATGCCTGATAGTGCAATAAAACCTGCTAGAAAGTAATGCTTGATCTTCATTTGGTCCGATTCCCGAACCAGTAGGATACCCCCGTATGCTAATTAGTCAAGGGCCTTTTTGTCCAGGGTCCGAATCTGGAAGTGTACGGGCGTAATAAGACGTTCTAATATCTTTTTCCGTGTGTTTAGTTGGGTATATGTTGCATCAGTGAAATCCAACGCCGATTATNCGGGCAATGCGATTGGTTCGCATTCGAAAATTAGTATGATTCTAATTCGCACCAGACAAAGCAGGAGGCGCAGTTCGATGGGACCGCACCGGGAGGCTTAACGCTGGCCGGAGAAAATTTCCACTTCATTTCTAACAGGCTTAACCGTTCTAAGATAAGCATAGATTGCCTTGAGATCACTTTCTTTCATACCGGCGTACATGGTCCAGGGCATATATGTGTTCTTCTCCCCGGGCTTTACAGGCAGTCGATTCTCCCCCTCTCTGGCATACTGCTTAAACCTCTGTACAAANTTTCCTTCATCCCAGCTGCCGATTCCTGTCTCTTCGTCCGGTGTGATGTTAGAGGACCGAACGATGGAACCATCCGGCAGCGGAAAGCTGAAACCGCCAGCCAGGTCCATGCCCGGAAGCTTCGTCCCCTTTTCCTGAGGAGTGTGGCATTCGGCGCATCCGCCTATGGTAACCAGATACTTTCCGTATTCCACGGAATCCTCCTGATTCACTTTGGTCGGCTGGTACGGGCCGGGNATTGTGCGAANAATAAGATTCATGGGAAAATCCGGGCTGGATGCATCAACCCTGTGCTCGATGGGCTTCAAGGTTCGTATATAGGCCACCAGGGCTGCCAGGTCCTGAGCGGAAAGTCTCGAATAGGCAGGGTACGGCATTACTGGAAAGAAAGGNCGCCCATCTTTGCTTACTCCGGTGGTAATGGCTCGAGCAAGATCCCGATCATCCCAATCTTCAAGGGCGGCCGGAGTAATGTTTCGGGCAACGAAGGACCCAGGAAAACCCAGGTCTTGATCAAAAACCTCACCGCCCTGCCCCTCCGTACCTTCTGCAATAGGCCCGGAGTAATAGTTCCAGTCTCGAACCGAATGACAATCCACGCAAACTGTTACGTGGTTGGCCAGGTATCTGCCACGTTCTATGCTTTCTACGCTGTTATCGGACTGGAATTCCGGGTATTCATCATAAGGTAACGCTGTATAGAGGTAGGTGAGCAGAGCTACAATACTTGCAACAATAACAATCAATAGACCGAGCAAAATCCTGGTGAGCTTCATTCAGCTACCAGAATCGGAATAAATTATTAGTCAATCCAATGCGAAGGGTGTGAGCGGATCGTGCGAGAAAAAGTGTATATCTACCATTCGTTTCACAGAAACCTGCCGGCAATGCAAGACCACCGGCAGATTCTTATCATCCAGGCTTACTTCAATCCAGCAAGTTTGGGAATAAACTGTTTAAGGCCATCCTTTTCAACTTTCGGGCCGGAATAGTCTTCCATTTCATCCAGAGGGAATGCCAGAATAAAGTCTCGAAGCTTCTCTGAATTTCGGTAAGCTGGCGCTTTGCTATCTCCGATGAGTCGGATTTCAAAGCGATTTCCCACCAGGATCCAGATGTGCATGTCTTTAGCCACTTTCGCAGGATAGGGAAGCAACTCCGGTGCTGACCTTCCTTTGTAGCTATCGATGGTTTTCTGATCGTCTACCTGATCGAATAGCTGAAACCATATTACTCTCTTCTCGGTTCCTGCTTCCATAACATCGGCCTGCAAGAAGCTATAAGCCGATACGCGTCCGTATTCGAGATCATCCAGGTCAACAGAGCCAGATCCCCCTCCGGAACTATTGCAGCCCATGGTAAAGAAGAATACCAATAAGAGTATTCCTGATGTCTTTTTGAAATGTGGCATTGTGCACTCCTGTAAATTGATCGGTAGATCCTAAACGTTGATCAGAATCTTGCAAGGGAAATTCGCTACGAATGTGAACAGCTCATAGAAAAGAAACACTTTCGCGAAGTTCCCTTCAGTTCCATTCGACGGTCTTCAGGAATTCCGAGAATTCCATTGGCGTCATTTCTTCGGCCGTTGCTCGATCCTGACGAATGTATGCCTTGCTAGTATGCTGCTTTTCTGCCCGGGAAATCATATCCCCGTCTGGCTTTGCCCCGGGATGCATGATTTCGTGCACTTCCCGAATAAATTCTATGGCCTGATCGGAGAACCAGAGCAATCCATTCTGCTGCTGATTCACGAAAGTGGGATGGTCAAAGATGTTTTCCCAGGTCAGAGCAAAATAATCCTGAAATATTTCTTCTCTGACCTTGAGCATGCCCGGTTCGCATTCCTGGGTACGCTGAATGTTCTTCATAGTCTGCGCTCGGGAATTGACGCCACCCATACCGCACCAGCGCTCATCTTGAGGGGCAAAGCTGCAGAAGGAGTCTACCCAGTCCTGCACCATATCCAGCATTCGATCCCAGCGATCTTCGATGGCCTTCCAGAGGATCTGACGAGGTTCGAATTCCCATTCAATCTTCTGTCTGGTAATCTCCCATTCCACGGGATCCGGATAGCCAAAAGCAGAACACTTCACAAGATCATTGTATGCGGCCCATTGCTTTTCATACATCTCCTGATCTACCGGTCGGAAGGAAATCTTCGCGCAGTAGATGTCATACTGAATTGTAGGTCCTACGCGGGGACTATCCAGCCCCAGAAACAAACCTTTCTCTTCGCACTCCTTTAGAAATAAGGGATAACTGAGTCCGGATTTGCCCTTCTCCACCACTTCCTGCAACACGGGAACAAGATGAGCAGCCGATGGTTTGGCCTTGAGATCATTCAGCGCATCTTCATAGGATTTCAAGGTGTTAGCCATCAATTGATCATCGCTGGAATCGGCATCTACGTTCGAATTGCTGGCCAGAGCTCTGCCGTAGGCTGTAGAAAAACTGGTAAACAAACCATCTACACTCAGCTTCGTTGAATAAGATGCCAGATCATCCATTTCCAGAGCCAGGCGCTCCATGGTTTCCAGTGTTGCGAAGCACTCCTGGGCAGCTTCTGAGTCGTTGCCCGCCTCCTTGAGCTCCTGAGACATTCCTCGAAAGCTACCAAGAATGCTATCTACCATTGCAGGATCTACTGGCATTAGCTGATCCCTCGGTACTCTTTATGTTCTTCCAGACGACGCTTTACCACAGAATCCGGAACNGGAATCTTCCTTCTATGGCGGTCCTCTTCAAGGAGTGAATAGTCAAAACTCCATGCAGGATCCCACTGCCGAGCATTGGGAATCACTTGCTCCTGCCAGTCCTTTATCCCCTTCGCAATCGTATCTTTGATGTAACTTTCCTGCTCGCTTTTCCAGCGATCGGGCACTTCGGCTCGTCGTGCCACTTCCAGGCTTTCCAGCACGGGAAAATCGTCAAAGAAATAATCCGCGAAGCCATCTACACTGACAGAAACGCTATTTTTTTGTTGCAGCTTCGGGATTTCGGTAGTTATCTCCGCTTCGCTCTCAAAGGAATCAACAACATCCAGGATTTCCTGGCTACCCCGGGCACGAATCGGTTCATTTATTTCTGTATAATGTTTCAGGCGCGCTGCTTCTCGATCTTTCACCAGGGCAATTGCATTCTTAATATTCAGTTTCTCCCCAAAGAACTTCTTTTGATACTCCTCTTTGCTAGTCGCATCTCGCATAAGCTCATAGAGAGCCTTCTCAGTCTCGTATGAGTTTTTGTACATGGGGTTGCCCTCATACCGCTTCATCCGGGTATGATAGTATTCGGTATAATCCTTCTGGCGTTGGTCCATTGCTCAATGCTAGGTGATGCATCAGCATGAGTCCAGCGAAAAGCCTTCGCCTCCGCAAAGAATCAGATCAGAAAGTTAGTAAATCGAAGAAAAGCGCTGTAAAAAACGGCCATAGAAAGCGAGAATTGCAATTTGCTGGAGCAAACTCATAGAGTCCTGAATCGCCTGAACCATATCAATGGTCAGCTCCGAGTGAATGCTGGAATTAGGATCCATTAGGCGTCGCAAAAATCAGCAGGGCAAGCGGCATCTCCGGTATTGATCGCACGGAAGAGCCACAGTAGCTCGGCGAGTCCCATAAAAATACGGAAGCTCGGGGATAAACCGCATTGGGTTTCCGAAAGACAGCAGAAAGGTTTAATCCACATCTACCGGTTCGATATCTCGCTGGCGTCTGGAGGCCCTTCAGGTGCTTGCGATGAGTCTCGAATACCGCAAGTATTCTCTATCAGAACGGTTGCAGGGTATCTCTATTGTGCATCCCATCGTAGAATGGCCGCATGGCCATAGTTCTACTCAAGAATAATCTGGCTCCAGTCTTCATGCTGAGTTTTCATATGGGACTCTACGTATTGACTAACTCTATGCCGGTCGAAAAAGGAAGGCTTCTCCTGCCAGTTTTCGAGCTCATCCAGAGTCTTCCTGTCTATATGGTAAATCCCCAGAAGCAATGGATTTAAGATGTCGCCGATATCGGAAAAAGTCAACGTTGCTTTGATAAACTGAATATTTTCAGTCACTCCGGCGACGTACATGCATTCCATGAAAGAGGCAATCGCACGGCGGCTAGAGCGTTTGGCCTCTTCCACAGAGCGGGCTTCGGCCCCTATGGATACATAGTGATGCGAATCTATAATCCATCCTGTTCCATTCCAGTAAATGTTGGATGAACGATGATTCACGAGATACCCTTTTCCGCAGATNTTGCTGAGTTCTGTTAAGAATGGTAAGCCCTTATCTTCGGTCCCGGCAGCATACTCCTTTGCCTCTTCCAATGTCGGATTGCAAGAGGCAAGAAAGGTCACCAGAACGAGGATCAAGCTATAGGAGAAAAAACGCATGTAGCTATAGATACCGAGACTCCAGATTGTCAATAGCAAACTGGAGCAATGGAATGCTTTACAGGTTGGACTTGACACAGTCCTGGGCTTTCACACCCTGCAGTATGGCCGGCATTGCAAAGGAAATTAACAACCAGATTCTGGAAGTAACATTCCAGATGAATGAAAAGAACACCGTGGATGCGCAGTTTGGAAAAGACTTCAGTGCAATGCTCGGCGATGCAGAAAAGGATTCTGGAATCCGGGGTCTCATTGTCCGCGGTGGAAATGGCTTTTTCTCCAATGGATTTGAGCCTAACAGTTTTGTAGGCACCACCAAAGAGGAGATTGAAGCGGTCATAGGACCTGCCTTTCGCATTTGTGGACAGGTGATGAAACTTCCCTTCCCCGTGGCAATGGTTCTCAACGGTCATGCCATGGGTTACGGAGCCATCCTCAGTCTTTATGCTGATTTTCGCTACATGCAAAGCAAACAGGCCAGGTTTGGATTTCCAGAAATCAATATCGGCCTCCCCATTCCCTCTGCGCCGGCGCTAATGCTTCAGGACATTGCAGGGCGTGCACTGACCAGAGACATGATTCTGGGCAAAGCCCTGAAGGCAGACCAGGCCTTGCAGGCTGGCATTGTAGATGCCGTTTTTGATGATGAAGAGACCATGATGGACAGAGCCCGGAAAGATATTTCAAGCTTGAGCAAATTTGCGCGGTCCACAGTGCGAATGAATCGAGAAATGATGTATAAGAGATATAAAGACTCCATTCCCGCCGCCATTGAGTACGATATTGAACTGGCTTCTACGGCCATAATGGCCCCGGCAGGGCAAGAAGGATTGGGCGCACTAAAAGATGGACGCAGGCCTGACTTTTCCAGCGTTGATTAATGGGATTCCGCTTCTCGTCGTTTCATCAAGCATCTGATCGGCGTCTTTTCCCTCGCACAAATCCAACTTGAAACGCCCAGGTCCCTGAAAAATAAGTCAATCCACTTCAATAGCAATCATTGCGATATCGTCGTCGAGCTTGCTGGGGCCACCGGAGTGTTCTATCAACGTCTCCATCAGCTCATTAAGCCAGAAATCCAGATCTGTATCGCCGGATTCCTGAAGCGCCGAAATAAGTCGCGGGAGTCCGTACTGCTCTCCCGAAGGCGATGAAGTTTCGAAGGCTCCATCAGTATAGAGAAGCAACCGATCGCCTGATGCCAGTTCTATTCCCTCGCTCCCTTCAAATTCAGATTCGGGAAACAGCCCCATAGGTCGGCCAAATGGTTTGTATTCACGAACCTTACCTTTTTTGTTCTGTAGATGAAGAACTGGCGGATGCCCAGCATTGGCCAGCCACAATCGCTTGTTTGCTGTATCAATTTGAAGG
Organism: Leptospiraceae bacterium; assembly: GCA_002717505.1. Classification (GTDB taxonomy): domain Bacteria; phylum Spirochaetota; class Leptospiria; order Leptospirales; family Leptonemataceae; genus UBA3465. Next base: position 28,954 of record PBEB01000030.1, on the reverse strand, counting down.
GCACAGGCAGTCACGAATTCATGGCCTACATTCCCAAATAGCATTTCGTTCAATCCTCGTAGCAACCTGGCAGGGTCTGTAGCCTCCTTTCCACTAAATATATAGGCCATCTTTAGAACCGATACAACCAGAGCAGCAGGCACTCCATGCCCGGACACGTCGGCAATGATCAGTGAGAGACCATCTTCCAGGCTATAGTCATAGTAATCGCCTCCTACGTTGACCATAGATCGATAAACATGCGAAATCTTGAGCCCATCGGGCGAAGGAATACTGGCCGGAATCAATGATTGCTGGATCATGCGAGCCATGGAGAGCTCATTCTGGATCACAGCCATGTCCGCCTGCGTTCGGGCTGCTTGCTTGAGTTCAAGAATGTTTTGTACTCTGGCCCGCAGTTCTTCCGGCTCAAAAGGTTTGGCAAGGTAATCGTTTGCGCCACTGGCCAGCCCTTCCACAACGTCCTGGGTTCTACTTCGNGCGGTTAGCAGGACGATGGGCAATTCAGCCGCAGAATGGGATTGGCGAAGTATTCTGCAAACCTCATACCCGGTTAATCCGGGCATCATAACATCCAGTAACACAAGGTCCACNGGACCGGACTCCTGCAACGCAGTAAGTGCCTCGGTGCCACTGGATGCCTCCAGTATTTCATGGCTTTCCACAGACAGAAAATTGCGAAGGACCTGAAGGTTCACCGGATCATCGTCTACAACCAGAGTTCGAATCTTNTCCGTGTTCACTGCAGACGATTCCCGGAAAAGAGACGCTTCCCGTGGCGCCTCCTGCATGTCCCGGGCTATTTCAGGAGTGACGGCATATGATTCCATCGAATCGGATAAGCCCATGGATTCGCGAATAGGCTCATCTGACACCCGGGACTCCTGTATCTGACCGACGAATACGGGCAGAGTGAAGCTAAACTCCGACCCTCTTGCAGGTGCCGATTGTACCGAAATGTCTCCGCCGTGCAGCCAGACCAGGTGCCTGGTGATGGACAATCCCAATCCTGTACCGCTGTACTTTCGAGAAATGGAACCATCGGCCTGCGTAAAGGACTCGAATATAGCGCTCTGACGATTTTCAGGAATTCCAATGCCCGTATCGCGTACAAGAAGACGTACAAAGTCCCCTTCCTGGAGAGCTTCAATTTCAATGGATCCCTTGCTTGTGAATTTGATGGAGTTTCCCAGCAGGTTCACAAGAATCTGGTTCAGCCTTTCCGGGTCTGCAAAGACTGCAGGCACTTCAGATCGTTTATGGATCAAGTCCACAGGTTTATCTCGAAGCAGGGGTCTCACTAGCGAAAGAGCAACATCCACCGAGTCCGCCACATTCAGCTCTCGCGGGCTTATTTCCAGGTCTCCATGGTTGGCCCTGGAGAAGTCCAGGATGTCATTTACGAGAGTGGTCAATCTTCTGCCGCTGGCTGCAACCAGGCGTAAATTCTCCCTTGTCTCTTCAGAGATCTTACCTGTGGCGCCCTGCAAAACGGATTCGGTAATACCTATAATACCGTGCAACGGCGTGCGAAGCTCATGCGAAGTATTTGCCAGGAAATCATTCTTNAGTTCATCCAGCTTCTCNAGATCCTGATTCTTGGATTTTAGCTCCCGAGAAAGATCCTCTACCTGCCGGAAAGAACGAGCATACCTGACAGAAAGGAGAGCAGACTGAAGAAGTACAAAAGCAAGCAAACTGGCCGAACCAAATTGAATGGTATTCAGATCGCCTCGAGCCGAAAGGACATCATTGATCACTCCCAGAAGAAGCGGTATGCCTCCGAGCAGAACCGGTAGACTATTGGGTTTTCGCAAAACCACTGATCGAATGAGCATGACCAGACCAAATATACCAGAAGCGAGCATGTGAACCTGGTAAAAGCCAACAGACTTGCTCAATGTCAGAGAACTAACCAAGAAAGGCAGAATCAATAGAGCCAGCCCGGTTATGCCCACCACTACCAGTCCCGGTCCAAACCAGCGATCCGGAAACAGATATCTAAGAAATACCAGGAAAAAAAATACCGAAAGGGGCAGACTGTAGTATTCCAGGGAGAGGAAAAAGTGCCATCCCAACTCCGGGAACATATGAAATAAAAACTCTTCGCCGGTTGTTAGNGGACGAATGGCAATACTNAGGCAGTGAAGGCCAAGAAAGGCAGGAGCATGGGTCTGTCTTCGCACAGCAAAAAGGAATANGTGATACAGGCCTATGATGGAGATGGCTCCGGCAAGAAACAGATCCCAGGCTTGCGCAGAGCGCTCTCGGTCCAGGAGTGTCCGGGCATTTCCAAGTCGAATCGGTTTTCGGATGCCACCTTCGCGATAGTGAAAATTGGATACGACAATCTGCAAATCCACCACACTGGAATGCTCGGGCAGAAATACCAGGGCCGATCTTGGTCCTGCCTCCACTTCCGAAACAGTTGGAGCGGGAGCCCCACTTTTCCATATTTTCTTCCCGTCTGCGTACAGGGTCCAGGCAGAGTATATACCTTCTACCCGAAGCGCCAGAGGTCCGGTGTCTTTTGGCAAGAGCAGACGCAGCCTGAAAATTCCAGATTTTTCAGCGCCCCCGAATCCGGGATACTCATTCCAGGAAGCAGGCACCGAGACCAGAACCGGGGAAACAGATTCCAGCTCTTGTATTTTCAGTATTCCTGGATAGAAGGCCCATTGTCCGCTCAACGAAATGGTTTCCTGAGGNAAATCACTGTGTCTCAAATCGAGAACACCGCCGGAGGCAACCTCGTCTGATCTTACCGGGTCCCGACATCCGCTGACCAGAGCCAGAATCAGTGTGGCAAGAGTCCAGATTCTGGGGTGCATTCCTTAACATTGCCGGGCAGCAGAGGTTTGCAAGTCAATACTTCCGGCCGGAGACTCCTGGAAGAATGCAAACTCTATGATCAATAGCCTTGACCTCCAGTCCACCAACCAGCATTTGAGGAAAGTGCATCGCATTGGTAAACTATTGATTTTATTCATTGTTACATCTTTGCTCTCCGTTACAGGACTATATTCCTGGCCCCGAGTTCAGAAAGATGCGGATGCAAACCAGGTATTGCGTTTCCGTTTCCAGAGTGGAGAGACCTCCGTGCAGGTATTTGGGTTGGTTTATGCCCCTGCTTTCGGTTTTCCCGGAGGAGCGGGTATGGTGGTTTCAATCATGCATGAGGGCCGGCATACCACAGGTGGATACCATTANACCTGGAACGATGTNAAAATCACCGACTCTGGACTGACCATGGGGCCCCAATCCATTGAGCTGGGCCATTCAATTCGNGTCAGTTTCCATTCCGGGGATCTAACTCTGAACCTGACTGCCCCCGGAGCAGAGAGAAAGTCGGGTCCAAGGTTCATGATCTCTCAGAGGGGCCGATCGCTTCTGAGCATCGATGGTGCAGACAGTATACCGGATTCTCTGGTCAGCATGAGTATTTACGGAAAGAAAGTCACATTGCGAGGCACGGTGATGGTGGATCACTGGAAACTTCCGCGAGATCTGCCGGAGGATATGCAAAGCATTCGCATCACAACCTCCAGAGGAGAGAAGTCCATNTTCCTGGCGCAGCCGGAATTCGNATCCAGAATGGAGACCTATATTCAGACCGGGGAGTCCGATGGCCAGGCGCATTTTCGGGAAATACCGGGCAAATCCTCGGATTGGCATTACAACTCAGAATGCAAATTGGAACTGGAGCTGGGAAATCCTGTTCATGTTCTCAACGGCGATTCCATTCCGTCTACGACCAGACTTCTGGGCCTGTATCTGGGCAAGAATCCAGAAATCGTTTCTTACGATAGTACTATCATCGATATCTGCGGTCCCTCTGTTAAGAGAAGACCGGCAGAGACCACGGTCTTGACACTGAGGTAACCGGCTCCCTCCCTGGAAAAGCCAGGCGGATATATCTCAGATATCCTGGACCTGGCCCATAGCGGCGGAAAGGAGTTTGAGCTTTTTATTTCAACTGCCAGGGGCTCAAGCAGACCAGATCCTCCCCCACCAGCGTCATTTCTTTCCCTCGGCCTTACTCCTCTTTCCAGTTGGTTTGCTCTGTGTGGGTGCATTCTTCAGTACAAAGCGCTTACCTTCCAACAGTTGAAGCAAATCGAAAGTACTGATCACACCTGCCAGTTTCTTATTGTCTATTACCACCAGATGGTGAATGCGATGCTTGCGCATCATGCGTGCCGCCAGTTCAACATCTCCATACCGCGGTATGGTGTAGATCTTCTCTGTCATAAACTGGCTTACCGGTTTGGCATCGGAGATCTTCTTGATTAGATCGGCGGACGAAACAACTCCCAGAACTTCCTTATCTGGCCCCACCACTGGCACAATATTGATTTTGTTGTTTTCCAGAAGCTCCCGGACGTGCCCGGCTGTCTGATGAGGGGTAACCGTAATTACCCGGGATTTCATGATTTCATCGATCTTTACGCTCATGGAGAACNAGACGCGGAATCATAACACCCGGGTCAAGCGATAACCCTGATCGCTGAAATATGGGAACGCAATGATCTTGATGTCCGGGGGCCCCCGTCAGACCCGGGCTGTTTCTTTATTCTCCGTTAGAGTTCAGTCGCATCAATTCGGAATCGAGAGAGCTTGATTTTAATGATACCGTTTGCCGGGAAATGTTCTGTGCAATATCTCTGTTACGCGAACCGATGGTAGTCAGCTGGGCTGCAAACTCAACTCCGTTTTCGCTCAACGCCGAAACACTTTGAATGCTTTCCTTTATTTCGCCAATGTTGGAGTTCAGCTCCTTTACTGCATTGTCTGTGGACATCGATTGATGTACAGTAACGTTGATGCTCTCGCTCATTGCTTTAAAGGAGTTCATTTGCCCATTCAGGGCACCGGTCATGCGATCCATTAGACTGCTAACCTGCTCTATTTCGCCCGCAAGCGATTCCATGATTTGAACATTCTTGCTTACCACAGATTGACCGGTCACCACCTGCTGCCCGGTTTCTTTAAGTAGATCCGATATCTTTTTCGATGAATCTGCAGTCTTATCGGCGAGTTGAGCAATCTCCTCGGCCACCACAGAGAATCCTCGACCGGCCTCCCCGGCTCGCGCTGCTTCGATGGAAGNGTTCAAAGACAGCATGTTGACCTGCTCCGCGATTCCATCGATCAAATGAATAATCTTCAAAGTCTGCTCGGCGCGCTGACCCATGGATTTCATAAATGCGCTCATTTCCTGCATTTCCATCCGTCCGTCATACGTATGCTTAACTGAGGCATTGATCAGTCCATTGGTCTCCTTGATCTGGCTAACAAGGTGATTGGTCCCGGCGCTGAGCTCCTTTGTCTCTTCCTGCATCTGGCTCAGGGATCTCACTGCTTCATCCGAGTTATGTGCCACCCGATCAAGAGAGCCCAGGATATCCTCCATTCCTGCATTCATTTCTTCCAGAGCTGCCGATTCCTCCTGAACGGAGCCGTTCATACTTTCAANTACGGAGCGGATGGAATCCGATCCTTCTAGCAATGTCCCTGTGGTTTGCTCCAGCTCGGTCACAAGTTCTTCCTTTTCTTTTTTTCTGGCATTCAGCAAAGCAATNGTTCGGGATTGAAATAGAAACTGACGTTCCAGGCTCCAACCAATGTAGAGCAGAATTATGGCCTCAAAAACAACAAAGCCAGCATGCAACAATACGATGTCCCATCCGTTCCCATAGTTGAAAACCATGGGCTGCACTCCTCCAATTAGAATTGAGTTCTCCTGACAGTAGTTAAAGGCTCCGTGGTGAATAGCGATTACCAGAGCGGCCGGAAGGATGGGCTTGTAGTCCCGATAAACCACCAGAAATGCCAGGGCCCCAAAAATATGAAAATGCATTTCGATGCGGCCTAATTGAATCTGGATCATCAAAGCGGAGTAGGCCATCAGAACGATTCCGTTCAGCACCCGAAGAAAGAGGGTTCCTTTGAAGGCAAAATAGGCGATCGCTGAAATCAAAGTGAGTGCAGCCCCGAATACCAGAGCGATCATCCAGGTACCATAGCCCAGCGTAAGAAGCAACGTGATAGGGAAGTGCAAGAGAATGAGTCCGAGCAAGAATCGATCCAGGCGCTTCCTCAATTCGTAGAGAGAAGTTAANTCCTCTACATCGGTCATTCCAAGAAACTGTAGAAATTTCATAAAAAGATCTCCGTTATCAGCATCGCTTCTCTGGACCCGGTCGTGTCCTTCTCCCGGGTTTCCTTGCTCAGCTGTTCAATGTCGGCAAGAATTCCTTCAATGGAAGGATTCTCATGCGGATAGATTCTTCGCAGCTTTCCGTCGCGATCAAACAGGTAGAGAAATGCTGAATGCTCCATGGCCCCTGAATTCGACGTAGTACCATTGAGAGATCTCATCAGCCCCTTCGCCTCTTTCCTGGTTTCCGGACGATAGGCTTGAACAGGCAAACGGAGGCTTTCCCTCCACGAAGCCAGGGCTTCAAGGGAATCCCTCTCGGGATCAATGCTAACGAACACTCCCGAAACCTCCAGATCCGATTGCTTCGCTTGACTGATTGTCTGTTGCAATACTCGCATAGCCCGCGGACAGATTGTTGGACACTGAATGAACCCCAGAAATACAAGGGAGGTCTGACCCTCTGGTGGAAAGCTTACATGCTTGCCATCGCTGGCCTGGAGGTATACCGGCTCGATGATGCGGTCCAGTTTAAGGCCGTAGCCCTGCGAACTCAGAACGCCCATGGAAGAACCAAGTAAGACGAAAATACAAACAAGGGCTCCGGAAAGAAGAAGAGCGAGTATCAGTTTTAAGGAATTAGTCAANCAGGAACTCTATGAATAGCGAGCNTTNNAATNGAAGAATGAAAGATGCCGAGANAATCAAAGGTCACGATTCTGTTCATAGATTTCAGATCCATCGATATTTTCTACCTGTATNGTCCCTGTATTNTCTNCCACCCGGGTCGGGCNTAGANCGCCAATAATGACTGGATTGAAAAAACCGGTCGGGGAACATTCCCGGCTCCGTGCGCAAAGGATTCAGTCCCCGTATGCAACGCCGGGCCAGACTACCATTACAGAAAAGTTACAGACAATTTGCTTGCTGTGCGATCCTTTTTTTCTACGGCAAATCACATGTACGCAGGTACCGCATCAGGACATTGATCTCAGTGAAAGAAGACAGATACGAATCGTCTGAATTCATTGGACGCAGGACCTATAGAATTTTACGGAGTCCCTTTCNGATTCATAGGGTNTCNAAATCAACGTTACTCCTGATAGAAAAAGACCAGANTGTTCCTAACGAAGTTTTTCCGGTCNATTCNGAGTCAGGCCTTGAAGATAGGTGCAGATTTCCGGGCTGCCCAGCAGGCCCAGGTGACCTGTGGTCATAAAGGCATGGTATTCGATCTCCGGTGAACGCTTCTTTGCCCAGGGCCATTGAAATCGCGACTCTTCCTTTTCTGGCGGATGAGTAAACTCAACAAATTCCTTTCCCAGGGCACTTCTGGTACCAACAAGGCCATCGCCGAAGTACATTGCCAGAGGCGAAAGAACAGTTTCAGAGACGCTTCCCAGAAGTAGATGATAATGGACTCCGGGCAATGGTGGAACCTCCGTCTTTTTGACATTCATCAATTTGTTTGCATCTTCATGCTTCCAGTCCTCTGTCATGAAGCCCCACCGAAGATCCTTGATGCCATTACTTCTTTCGTCTGCAATTCGACCGATAATGCGGGTAGGATAGTTCCAGATCTTTTTCAGGACAAAAGTAGCAACATGTCCGAACCTTTCCAGGAAGGATCCATCGTTAGGCGCACCAATAAGGACTACATCGCTCAACTTTTTNTGCCATTTGCTCTTTCGTTGATTCGCATAGTATCCTGCACTGCGTACTACGAGACCGCCCATAGAATGACCAACCAGAATGATTCTTTGAATCGATTTAGAGCCTTCTTTTGTCAGCGATTCCAGCAATCGATCAAGGGATTGACCGTTTTCCGATATATGCTTTCCGGTATTGTATCTGACGTAAAGAGAGGCCACATCATCGATCTGTGAGAGCTCGGGTCCGTAACCAGTCTTTCCTGGCATAGCTGTTTGCCAGGGTACTTCATCTGCCATGAGTCCATGAACGAAGACAAAGACCGTGGAATGCTTCTCTCCGAGTCTGTTCCAGACATCAGCAGGCCTGCAATCCGAGCCATCCACTCGAAAGCTCATTTGAATGGCAGCTGGATCATTGAATTCCGCAAGGCGATGACCCACAAGTCCGTTTATAGCCGGAACAACAAAATGTTTGTTTTCATCTCCCTTTTCGTAAACATACTTAAGTGTCTGCCCGGTGGCCAGAGCGGCGTCTACGATGCCCTTACCCAGGGACTGCCAGAAGTTTCCCGGCGCCGAGGATTCGTCCGTTGCACCCAGCTCTTCTGATCGCGACTCCTGGGTTTCGTTTTCCTCTTTTGCACTGGAATCCATGGCGTTACCGCTACTCATAGCCGGTTTTGGAGCCAGTCGAAGGTCCGGTCATGTCTTTTTTGATGCATATCCGGGGAGGAAGCAGTGTCCTGGCTAAAAATCCGGGAACTCATTTCCATCAACATCGATCTTTATGTAACGTGCACCAGATAGTTTCCTTACACTTGCGTAACATCCTGCATCAGAATAGGACTGAAAGGGATTGGCGTAAGCAAAATCTAGCGGAATCACAAGCTCCCCATCCCGATCCATATAGCCATAGATAACGCTCGACCGACGCAAGATTCCGAACTGTTCCTTGATGCCTGCCTGGGTAAGCTTATTAGCAAGCTCCTCGCGTTTCGAAGGCTTAACGTAGCCTACAAGAATCAGGCCACACTCAAACAAGGACTGGTAACCGCCTATCACTGTGTATTCCGTTTTTGCCATGACTTCGCCATAAGCATTGATCATGGACCAGGTAAAGTCTTCGTTTAGCACAAATGCCCGCCCCTCATCGAACCCCAGGACCTGTTTATAGGTCTTTCCAGTGAGCATGCTACCATCCCCTCGGATGAAACCGAATTTCCCGTCCAGCTCAATGCGATAGATAACGGGTCCGCCGGTGTCTTCGCCGAACATCGCACGGATGGCACGAAATCGGTACCCTGTAGAGATCTGGCCAGTCCGATCCATAATGCGGTACAACCCCTTCTTTTTTACAATCGTGTAGCCGTCCAGGATTGGCTTGCCTGTATAATCCTCGGATGGAGGGAGAACATATTCTCCACTGGAATCGATATAACCCCAGATCCCGACTACATACCCATCCTCGTCCTCGATGCAGCGTTCAGCCACAGCAGCCAGACCCTCGCTAAATTCCTCCGTTTCGCAGAACCTGGCCGGAATGATTACTTCTCCCTTTTCATTCAAATAGCCGCAAAGGCCGCGATCACAAAAAGAGACTTTGCCCTCTGAAATGTAATATCCGTAGTCATATTTCCGACCAAACATGAGATTGCCTTCTTTATCCAGAAAGCCCCACTGAGTTCCGATGGCCACACCTGCCAGGCCTTCGCTAAAGTCCTGAGCTTCTGCAAAGGGACCTTCGATGACGACCTCTCCATCAAATCCTATGAAGAAATATTTACGGAAGGGCGAACCCGAAACTCTGGCGAGTCCTTCATGGAATGGTCTGGCATCCTGGTACTGCGCTGCAATGACCATCTCTCCCTTACGATTTATATAGCCATAGAGGTTATTCACCCCCTCTCCCATATCAATTCGAACAGGTGCCCGATCATGTGCGAAACGATCCGAAAAATCGTATCTGGCAGGAATGACGAGAGTTCCGTTCCTGTCGACAAAACCTGACCGTCCATAATCAAGGGTAACCGCCATCAATCCTTCGCTGTATTCATCTATGTCCTCGTATAGCTGTGGATGCGGTCGGTAATCCTTTGTGATGCATTTGTATCGCCTTCCGGATTCTAATAGCTCAAAGCACCGGACTCCTTCTCCTGGCCGGCTCCCCTGTACGTTTGCTTCTGCATTTTCTTTTATTGGATGGAGCGTTCCACTGCGATCAATGGCGAATGGTATGTGATCGATTTCACTGTAAGCATAGCAGCCGTCAAAGTATCCTATTCGGTTAAACCGGGGCTTCAATACCCATTCACCTTTTAAATTGACCATTCCAAGCTTCTCGGTTCCAGCCTGCCTCGCATGCGCAAGCCCGTACTGATAAGCGGAAACCCATTTCACATTGTTTACCGTGAACGAAGCGCCGTCTACGGCGCACTTAAAGCTATTGCCTCCCTCTTCGGGTAGCTTTTCACACTTTACGGACTGTTCATTTTCGATCTTGCCATGACACACCTGTGCATTGCCTCTGGGTCCGCAAATCTGTATGTCTTCTCGCGGCCTGGGAGGCGCATTGGTCAACTCTCCTGATGGAGACACCCTGTAATACTTACATTCCAGGGATACATAGCCCTGGCCGCTCTGAAAAGGATCCGCACGATCGTATCGGGCGGCAAGAAGAATGGTACCATCATCTCTAATATAGCCCCATTTCCCCTTATCCTTGAATGGGGCGATACCTTGTTGCCAGTTCCCGATTTCATCCGCCTGAAAGACCTCATTTCCCTGGAGATCGAAGTATGTGAATCTCTGGCTTCCGCCTCTCAAGGCAGAGAAGCCGCGGCTACCTTCGCTAATCCAGTTCAATGGCTCGGGTACAATATTCTTTCCTTTCCAGTTTCGCACGAAGTATTCGCGACCCTGGCTACAGAGGTAGAAGTCTTCAAAACTCCGATCATACCTGGAGCATTCCGGTTTCTGTATATAGTTCCCGTCTCTATCGATGTAGCCGATCCGTTCTCCCACTCGAACCCGTGCTCGGCCATTCTTGAAAGGAAATACTTCATCGTATTTGGCTGGAATAACAACCTTTCCGTCCTTATTAATGTAGCCGAATTTATAGCCAACATTGACTCTCTTGATGAAATCCGACCCATTTCGCATCTCGTCGGAACCCGTCAGCAGGTTCGTAGGAATCCACTCCGGTACAGTGCATGAGGAAAGAATTAGGGAGGCTATGATTAATCCGAGCACCGAGCTCAATACGCTTCGTCGTTTCACAGCTCAAGCTTATTACTTAATAAAAACAAGTAAACCGCTTTTAGTTACTCTAAGGACAAATCAGACAGCGAGCTTTTTGCGTCTCCAGGCCGCCGCTATGAGACTGCGCAAACATGGAGACCCGAGGAAGGGAGGTTTTTCGGGTCCGACATTGAATCAATGATCCGAGTCCAGGGATAATCGCAACCAGAACTCAGTTCTGTTGCGAATTCCAGATCGTCCACGGCTACCCGGGGCACAGGAATATCATTGTGGCGAAGAAGTAGCTATCGCGCGCTGGGTACATTCGAGATTTTTTTCTGAAAGGATGCCATCACTCGGCCCATCAGAGTGGGCTCTTCAGATCCTCAGTTCCGCACCAGCATCTGATAGGCATCTTTATATTTCTCTATGGTTGCGATTTCTTCTCNCATCTTTTCCAGGCGATCCGTCTGAGCCTCAAGGATTGAAGCAGACTGAACCGAATGCTCTGACAGGTTCTCAATCATGCCTGTCAGATCTGCGCTGCCATCGACGATTCGATTCAAGACCAGGTTGGAGCTTTCCATACTGGCACTGATTCGCTTAATACCGNCCACTACTCCAGATATGGTTGCCCTGGTTTCGCTCAGACTGGACTGAGTCTTATCTGCCAGCTTGCCCACTTCTTCGGCTACCACTGAGAATCCACGACCGTGTTCGCCTGCTCGAGCCGCTTCGATGGAAGCATTTAGAGCCAGGAGATTTGTTCTATCTGCGATATCTCCCAGGGCCCGCATTATGCTTTCAATGTGCGCCACACTTTCAGCAAGGCTGCTTACAGAAGAGGCCAGCACCGAATTTTGATCCTGGGAAGATGTCACTTCGGTGGTATAAGTCTGGAAGGTGCTCTTCACTGTGCTGAGCCGGGAACGAACATCGTTTGTAGCATTCAGCGCATCNACTAGAGCGTTGACCAGGGCAGTCATAACCGGTAGATTGCGAGACACACGATCCAGGGTAGCCTCCATCAGAAGATTCACATTGGCCAGCACTCGCTCTCGTCGAGATTTAAAGTAATCCTTGAAGCCAGAGTATTTGTTCACGAAGTCATCCACGTAATCATCCGTGAATTCGCGGTTCGGATCTTCTTTGAATAGAACGATGGCTGTCAATGTCTGGTTGATGTTTACACCCAGGATCTCTCCGAAAGTGGAAAATCCAATGGAAGGCACATCTCGAAAAGTGTGAACATCTGAAAGAGAGGATTGATTGAATACCCTGCGAAGGATGCAATCATTCAAGATCGCACCCAGAGGTTCTGGCTTGTCCTTGATAAATCTCTGAAAATCCTCTTCGGTTACCTGCGCAAGATCGGTCCGTTCCAGCAAGAATAGCTCTTCGCCAGGACTAACATCGCAATAAAAAGAAATGACCTTTCTCTGAAGATCTATGTTCATCACAGACCGGACATAGATCTCCCCGTTCACTTCAAGGCCAAAGGAATAATTCGAAAGCCGGTCCTGCAATTCTTCCGGTGTACAGCGAAAGTGATCACAAAGTGAATCGATGATGTTAACATTTTCCAGAGCTTCGCGATCTAGAAATTCGAAGACTTCCCTTTTCACTGGATTCGCCGCAGACACAACAAAACTCTTGCCCAGTTTTTCGAAGTTTTGGCTCTTTAAGATTCCGAATCGAATCCCTGGTTTGAACTTGATAAAAGCAATGACTCCTTGATGCCGAAAGACCTGTTTTCCGTCAGAAATAAATGTGTCTCTGAAATCCAGGGTACCTCCTGCACTTCCACCGGCGAAGAGACAGGGAAATTTCCTGGATTGATAGATTGCCTCCATCAAGAAGTTTTCACTACTGGACAATCCATCGATCAGGGCCATTCCCAGAGTATCCTGAAAATTCACCTTGAATGGGAGCTGAATTTTCTGAAGCTCGGCCTCGATTAAGGCCACTCGTTCAGGTGCAGACTTAGAATTGCTGGCAGCTATGTCTTCGCTAAACAANGGAATATTCACTATNTGAACNGNGTCGAACAGCTCTCNTGACAGGGCCATCAGGACTATGTGCTTTCCTTCCCCCGGAGTGGCTTTCGAGTACAATTCCTGTAATGNCTCATCTCCATCAATACTGCAGAGTTCTCCTGCAGTAGTTCCGAAGAGGTACTTACATTCTCCGGGTATTTCCGCTACAATCTTCTCAGTAACTTCTTGAAACGGAAGATCCTGGGAAATAAAGCCCACAACAAGTCCAGGCTTGAAGGGAATACGATCTCCGAGTCCGGACAATCCAGCCTGGTTCAGGGAAAAGGTAGCCACGTACTTTTCAGGAGCTAATTCCGGGGTAATGCCAAGACTCTCCATGGCAGCGATAACATCGGTACTTGACTCTATCGATTTTGATTTATTACTGGAGCCGAATCCAAACATGCACTTCTTCCGATTAAGCCGCGGACCAGGAAAGCTTCTGCCCGGCCCTGGCCTGCATTTTTTCTCGATGGGCTGTGCTCTCCTGGGTCGGGTCAAACAATATTTCGCAGAGACCAACGGTTACTGCATATTTTGACAGTTTCGCAGAACTCTGCTTTCGAAATACCCACTGCAGCAAAAGGTACTGGAAGCCCTTTCCCCGCAGATTGGATCGCTATTCAAGCCGATTCAGCCAGCAACTAATGCCCCGGTATTAACTTGCGGCTCTTGCAATTTCGGTTCCGCTGACTCCCATCCCTCCGGTGCCGGTTGATCGTCAAACCACAGGAGCTGGATCATTCGGTCTCTTACCAGACTACCAATCATGCTTCCATCATTCGGAGAGCAAGGTTGCCCCTCTTATGACCCTTTTCTGCATGTTCATGAGCCTGCACTACTTCGCCCATGTTATAAGTCTTCTCGAGCACGGGACTGTAATCTCCGGACTCTATTATCTTGCGAAAGTATTCCATATCCTGCCGGGAAACCGCCGCCACTCCGGTGTGAATCTTAAGCTTCCAGAACGCACTTCGAATGCCAGCCAGAAACATATCCTTCATCCCTGCAGAAATGAGAACCAGATCGCCGCCTTGCTTGAGCAACGTTCGCAGGGTTTTTACATCAGTGCGACCTACGGTTTCCAGAATCACATCATACTTTTGCAGAACTTCCGCAAGGCTTTCCGTCTCGTAGTTTAAGACTTCATTCGCACCCAGACTTTTAACGAGGTCTGCATTCTTTCCGCTGGTCACCGCGGTTACATGGCATTTTGCATTTCGAGCCAGCTGTACCGCGGCGCTTCCAACAGCACCAGAAGCTCCTATAACAAGGACTTTCATTCCTGGCTGCAAATCCACCTTCTTGAGGAAATGATGGGCGGTGTGGAGGCCAAAGGGAATGGAGGCCGCTTCTTCATGACTGATGATTTCCGTGCCTTTCACGATAGGAGCGCTCTCTGGCAGACAAATGTACTGGGCATAACATCCCATAGCCAGATCAGACATTCCAAACACTCGATCTCCAACGGAGAATCCTTGCACCCCTTCACCGGCTTTGTCCACGGTGCCAGATAGAACGGATCCCAGAACCCGGGCGGACTTTTTCGGCCTGAATAGACCAAAGAACAACCGCACCAGAAATGGGCTGGCCCCTCGCACCCTCCAGTCCCCACTATTTACAGCGGTTGCATGGATTCTGATTCTGATCTCCCCCGGGGCCGGCTCGGGTATTTCTCTTTCTACAATTTGGAGCACTTCCGGCGACCCATATCTATCAAATTCAATTGCCTTCATTATTGCTTGCCTCCTGCAGCCGGCGCCACATCCTTACAGTGTAAGCCACCATTTTCCTTACACCGTAAGGTGTCAAACTATTTTGAGGTCCATAAGTAATTGAAGAGTCGAAGCAAAAAGAGTCAGGTACCGAAAATCCCCGGCAAGAGTGAGGGGGCAAAAGGACCTGGAAAGGAATCCAGTAAAATCGGTCGACTGTCCAAGGAAGGAATTGTCGATGCGGCCCTTGTTTTCGCCGATCGAGACGGGATAGCTGCTTTGAGTATGCGTAAACTGGCTGCTTCCCTNGGTGTGGAAGCAATGTCGCTCTACCATCATATTAAATCCCGAGAGGAACTTCTGGACCAACTGGTAGATCGAGTTTTCATCGAACTGGCCTTACCAAATTCCCGTCCACCCAGGGACTGGAAGAACTGGATGCTGCAGAGCTCAATACGGATGCGGGATGTGCTACTTCAACATCCATGGGCCGTGGGACTATTGGACTCCAGAAGAAATCCGGGGCCTGGAACGCTTGAATATCAAAATGCTCGGCTGGGGATTTTGCGAGAGGCTGGTTTTTCTGTGGACCTGGCAGCGCATGCCATCGCTCTGCAGGATAGCTTCGTGTATGGCTTCGTTGTCCAGGACCTGGCTTTGCCCTTCGATGACGGTGCAGTAGATCTGGACGAAATGGAGGGCTTTGCCCGGGCGATGGAGGCGGGATCCTATCCGCATCTCCAGGAAATCGCAGAGCAGGTAATCTCGAAGAAAGAATATAGCTTCCGCAGGGAATTTGAGTTCGGCTTAGAATTGATCCTTGAAGGCCTGGCAGCACGCTTCGACGGAGAGTATTAAGACTGCGCAGCAGTTGCGGCCCTCATCATTGCCGGGTAATATCCGGGCCAGTTACGAAGGTCACGGGCTCTGTGTAGAGGTCGGCCAAGGGAGGCATCATCATTTCGCTTTCTTCTCTATCCGCCTGTTCGTCAGGATTTGCTTCTCCAGGTTTACAAAAGAAGCTCGGTCCGATCAATGCGCCAGACAGAGAATGGGTATCACCGGCTGTAAATACCCATCAGGGGACCAATCCGATGAGATTGGTCTTGCTTCCATCTTGCATCTCCAGAACTGCGAACACCATCCTTTCGCGAAAAGGGGGTTTGACCTGAGCTAAATGAAGGCCCCCTCGGCTACTCCAGCTTGTCGCATCCATAGGAATTCGCCCAAGCCTGGACGGTTCCGCTCCCATATACAACGCCCGGGGCTTCTTTTCGCTTCGTACTTGGATCTGAATCAAGTCTCTAGATTGCATCGAAGGTCCCACAGCAGCCGGGCCAACTTCTGCTGGAACCATTTCCATACTCCAGGCAATTTCCTCATTTCGGTCGTTAGATTCGAGAAAACCATCGATGAGACTTTCGGCCTTGTTCCGCAGGCTTCCATGATCTGCGCCGGTAACCACGCGATGCTGAAAGCGAAAGGGCACCTGAAATCGAATGGCTGCTTCGCCCATCCGATTCATCCAGTAGGCAGCTCTTTGTAAACGATTCCTTCCCTGAGCATCGGCGCGGTTGCTCTGATTCAAGTTCGAAGTCCGCTCAATATCCAGATCGCCAACGGTAACCATCACGGGGATCTGCAAGGCTTCCTTCAAAGCGAAACTTACATCTGCAGGAAAGGATGAAGGGATTTTTAGGCCATAAGGATACTCCAGCGAGGTATCTGGAAACGTGTACCAACCGGGAGCAGCCACCACCATTCGACTCACTGTTTCCGGGTAGGCCAGAAGATAACGATGCACGAATTGTCCGCCGGCAGATTTTCCATAGATAATCAATCGATCCGTACTGGCCCCGGTTTTCATCTTAACTTCCCCAAGAATCTCTTTAAGATACAGGTCTGCGCGATTGGGTCCGGTATAAATTCGTTGATAGCGAAATTCTGATTTACGAAAGTAAGGAGCCACCAGGACCATATGTTTCTTCCTGGCCAGTGGTTTCAGCATATGAAAGTATTCGATGGGATTGTAGGACGATGAATGAACAGAGACAATAATTCCGGCCTCGAGATTGGGAAAGTCCGGTGCATACATCAGGTATCGAAATTTTCCCGGATCATTGAATAGAAAGGACTTCTTCGCCCTTAGCTCACCATCATAGTAGAAGCGAGCGGTCCATCGACCTGGTCCGCCATCGTAAAGATCCTGGCTGGAAATGGAGCCCCAGGAACTGCCATTGCTGTTCGTATCGCGCTTGTTCGCGTAGCGATTGATCACTTTGCCAGAGGGCGTCACCCATTCGTAGGAGTATTCTGTGTGCGCTTGATAACCTTTCCAGTTTATGCGATAGTAGATTCGTTCATCCATAACGCTGAACGGACCATCGGATGGATTCTCCAGGACAGCCCCCTGCGGGCGCTGATTGAATAGCAGATCGCTTTCAATGATGAAGGAGGATTCTCTGGCAGAAATCCCCGAAATGGAGCCAGCAATCCACAGCAGGGTCAGGAAATATCCAAATCTGGAGGCTTTCATGCAAAGAATAGACTCCCTGAAAGGGAGATTTAGCTACTCTTTTCTTCCGCCGATTGCTTGTAACGGTTCGTTTCAAAGCGGTCTTTCCCCTGGAGCCTTCCATGCTCATTCGCCACGCTCGCTCCATTCTACCCACCTACTGTTTCGGTAATGAGAGGGTTAGGCGCATCCCGCTGGTGATGTATTTTCAGACATTTTTGATGGTGTAACGCCCATTCGGCCATCAAAATACAGAATCAAAGATATCTTCGCTGCAAAGCCAAACTGAAGAAATGACTGGGCGAACTGACGCTACATTTTGCTGGATTAACTGCATTGCTCGATCTATGCTTAGAATACGAACAGCAATATAGAAAGCCTGAACGCGAGGTAGCATTGGCCAACGTGCAGTATGATGTCATGCAATCGCCGCAAGTAGATAGAGCCGTCCCAGACCCATCAATAGTCCAGGAGTTTATTCAGATTTTTTCGAAGCTCAATTTTTTTTGCAATACACTCCCCTTCCAGTCCAGCCAAATGGTTGAATGAATCCAGGGGCGTCCAGGTTCAATTCCAGACATCGCATCAAGGGGATTGGAGCAGTCTTTACACTCACCACTTTTCTTTTTTCCTGTAGCGTTGCGAACCCGCCCTGCAAAGAACCCGACCCTGCCTGCGATCCAGTTTCGGCCTTCTTCGCATACATTTACGTTCTGACTGATCGCTGGGTAGCCGTGGGGATGACTGGAAACATTGCAACCTCGCCCAATGGCCAATCGGATTGGAGCTCTTTCAATTTCCCAGGAACTACTCTTCGAGCTGTGAACTATGGAGCCCAGGGCTTTGTGGCCGTAGGCGATACCGGGCGAATAATCCTATCGCCCACCGGCCTGAGCGGAGACTGGACCGAACAAACCTCCGGAACGTCTGATGAACTGAGAGATGTAACTTTCGGTAACGGACTGTACGTCGCAGTAGGTGGAATCAATGGAGCAAGTGACCGCATACTAATCTCTTTCGATGGAGTATCCTGGATGGATCGATCCCTGGGGCTGGGTAATAGACTGGATCACGTAATATTTGCCAACAATCAATTCTATGCAGTGGGACAGGGAGGCGTCCGAGCTACATCCGTCGATGGTTTCACATGGACCAATGAAAATATAGGTCCCAATCCCTGGGCTGGAATTGCCTTCGGAAACGGTGTCTTCCTCATCGCCGATGATGCCAGCAGTATGCACACTTCGACATCCTTCTCAGGCTTTCCCAATATTACCGGAAGTTTTACCTCTGCCATTACCGATGCTGTCACATTCGTTCCGGAAAAAGGTGTGTTTTTTCTTTCAGGCGACGGGGGTGAAACCTTTACCACCGCCAATGGTCTGGGTGCTGCGGCTCAAGGGGATATTCTCACCTCTACAAGCTCTGATGTGGCCACAAACGGATCCAATGTTGCCGTCACGAATCTAGCGGGGGCTATCCATTACAGTGCGAATCTATCCACGTTCTCTCAGTCCACCGTAGGCGCGCAGGATTGGTTTGGAATAACCTTTGCACGAGCACCGAAAGTCTACGGGCCTTGAGAAAAGACCTTCACCTCCTCCTCACGTTCGAAATGATCTATCACGGACGGTCCCAAATCTAGCGTTACTCGTTATGGCCTACCCAATAAAAAATCGTCGCCCGCGCTCCTCCTGATAAGCCCTGATCGCGATGCATCTGACTCCTGTTTGGCATTTCGTGCTAAGAAGAGGCCATGCCCATTGTTTGCTAAGCGCAATTGGCCCAGAGGACGCTTTTCCTGGACGATTCAGCTAAATATAGTGGCAAAGCCTCTTAGCAATCTGGATTGGCTGACCCGGGAGAGCCATAATTTCCTGCATCATAGTTGTTCGTTGCGTGGCACCAGTTTGCCCCGCTGTCATTGGCCGTCGGCGAAATGAAATCAGGGTCAAGACTTATGGCGCGACCATCTGTATTTGTCGGAAATCCGGGAACACTGTAATCGACGGAGTCGATAGCCACCGACGCGCAACTCAGGGTTGCCGTTTCTCCGCTGTTGCTCCAACGTACGGCATCATTGTAGTTATAAGTTGGCGTAAACCCACCCGGTGACATGCTAGTAGCGAGAGTTACGTATTGTCCCGGGATCAATATCACAGATGAGGCAATCGTATGGAAATTACTGCTCTCATGCAGTTCACAGTCTTGAAGCTCCAATGGAAGTGATGTACCATTGTAGAGCTCCAGCCATTCCGTCGTGATTTCTGGCGCGCTTTCCGGATTAATCATCATCTCGGTAAT
Source organism: Leptospiraceae bacterium (assembly GCA_002717505.1). GTDB lineage: Bacteria > Spirochaetota > Leptospiria > Leptospirales > Leptonemataceae > UBA3465. Next base: position 9,335 of record PBEB01000030.1, on the reverse strand, counting down.
AATTACATCTCCGGACACTGAAGGAGTCTGCGCTGGAGCCAAATTTCCAATACCTCCACCAAGTGCTGCGACGATGGCGGTAATCGTTCCGCTTTTTACTTCGGACTCGTCTGATACTCCAAGGGCTTCACATCCGGCCAGGAAAGGAAGGAGGCAGAAAATAATACAGAGTCCGCTCCCAACTATAGAAGGCGCGCCGAACCGATTACACTTCGGAGAGCCCAGTGATTGATTTTTATAATTCGTCAATATATCTTTACTAATGCTTATTTTATGATATGTATCCATTATCAATGTCTGGTCTCTCAATCGCTCCCAGTCAATAGGAAAAAGCAGGAACAATCCTTTCTCCTTTGCTCTGGGATTGGCTCCCTATTCTTGTGGGGAAACCGCATTTCCATCGTTTTAAAGCCTTGAGTAATGCGGAAGTAGCGATCGATTAGGACCCGAAAGATTGATTTTCTTTCACGGTCCGATAACAGCTCCTCAAATAGTCCGTCCCCATCGTGGACCTGCTTCCGATTTCTTTCGAAATGATAACGAAGCTGCCAGCCGTCCTGACAGTTCCGCCGATTCAAGACTAGTCGACTTCACAACCTCTCAGGTAAATCGAATCTCCAGGAGTAGCCGACTCCATCGAGAATCAATGGGCCATTACTGGAACGATGAAAAAGGAAATCCCATCGCTATCAAATAAATGCGTCATCCATCCACTTCAGGACTCTTTGGACGGCGACTGGCTGAATCCAACTCCAGCCTCTCTATTCTGCGCATAGAAATCTTCAATATCTGTCACTTCGAGACTGAAACCTGGATACCTACCGACCTCAAATTCTCCCGGCTCTTCTGGTTCAATCAAAACGGTGACACTTACATGCTTGAAACCAATGAAGCTGGTGTCGCGTCGCCAATGGATGGCTCGGCGCCAGAAAAAGCCGAGTAAAAGGAGGCAGAATCATTCAGGTTGCGGCTCGGGATCCGAATAGAATTGAGTCTCAGCTGTGGCATATTCTATTTCCGCAATTGGATGCCCGCTGACTATCAGGATTGCATTGAATCAGAAACGACCAAACCGGGTTCTTGCAGCATCGAGTCTTCAATGATTTCAGAACCGATCACACGTGAATACTATCTCGGCGCCCCGGCTGCCCCTGGGCCGAGGTTCGCTTAAACCGCGCTCTCTGAGTTTTAGGCGCCCCGAACCTCCCTCAAGCCTGGCGCGGTTCGCATAAACAGCGCTCCCTGAGTTTTAGGCGCCCCGGCTGCCGCTGGGCCGAGGTTCGCTTAAACAACGCTCTCTGAGTTTTAGGCGCCCCGGCTGCCGCTGGGCCGAAGTTCGCATAAACGACGCTCCTGAGTTTTTAGGCGGCCGGGTGCGGCAACCTGCTTGATACAATTCAACGTACTGGTGACTCAGCCCACTGCTGCCGATCGCCTAAGATAATAGGCTGCTGCGATAAGCGATAGAGCAAGAATCCAGGACATTCCCCAGAAGATAAATCCATAGGCGGGTTCTGCCGGAAAGCTATGACGCATACTCAGACCTGTAGCAGTAGCGGCTACGCTAAAAGCACCACTGAAAAATTGCATTAGCTGAAACAAACCCATACCAGAGCCAAGTTGCTCCGGACTGAGGATTCGCGAAATCTCGTTCGACACGCTACTGGTCAGAAACGTAAAGGCGACGCTCATTAGAATGAAAATCAATAGAATAAAGATATAGGATTCGCCCGCCAAGAATGTAAAGAGCACTGTGGCGAGAAACAGCAATGCAGGAGCGAATTCCAGGATATGACGATTCCCCAGTCGATCGATCATCCGGCCTACAACCGGCGAAAGGATCATGGATGCAAACGATCCGGGAAAAATTACAAGACCGGCTTCCATTGCTGTTAGCTGGTAATGGTCCACCAGAATCTGAGGCATCAGGTAAAGCATGGCAAAGGTACAAATGTGCCCGCCCAATCCTGTGGCTACCAGCGTCAAATAAGACGGACTCTTCAAAAGCTCTGGCATTACGAAGGGACTTCTTGTGTTGCGAATTCGCCACCAGAACACGGGGAACGCTCCGATGGAAACGCATAAAGCAATAATAGATGATTCTGTCATCGCAAGAAGCAGCGATGTAATTCCGATGGAGGCAAGAATGGCACCTGCGAAATCGAAGGTACCTACTCCCGGGTCTTCAGCCGGAATCTCAGATTTAAAAAAAGGTATCAGCAACCCAGTCGATGCCGTAAGCAAAAACAAGTAATTCCAGCCCAGATACTCAACAATGGCCCCTCCTACGATGGGCCCAAGGCCCAGACCTACTGCGAATGAAGCCATGACGATTGCCATGGCGCGTCCTCGACGCTCCAGAGGAATGTAACGCGAAAGCAGAACCAGAGCCAGCCCGGGAATCGATCCTCCACCTACTGCCTGGAATATTCGCGCTAGCAACAGAAATAGGAAGCTATTGCTGAAAAAACCTGCGAAAGCGGCCAGACTGAGAAAAAGCAATCCGACTATGAACAGTTTACGAATCGGGATGAAATCAGACAATCGACTGTATGTGATGGCAGCGATGGCAAACGTAATCGAATAGGCAGTTACGATCCAGGAAGTGGAAGCCGGATCCAATCCAAATTCATCTGCCACCGATGGAAGCGCCAGATTGAACATCATCGTATTCATCACAACCAGAACTATGGCCAGCCCCAGAAGTAGAATAGTCGGGCGTTCACGATGAATCGTGGGCACGGATGAAGAATTCCGGGACGAGGAAGCTAGAGCGCTCATCAGGTCAGTTTCTGAATGAGATCAGAAACCGTCGATTGGTTCCCGGATTCTGGATCAGGGCTCTTCATCAACTGGAGAAATGAATGATCCGCCCGCCTATCGGTCGCTTCGGCGAACCGGAATGCGACTAATCTGTAGCGGAAAAGACTCAACATCCCCACCGGCCATAGAAAAACGAGCTGACAGAAACCATGTCAGGTCCTGGAATTTGGCATGCAGAAGGGCTATCAAATTCTCCTATATTCCGCGCTGGCTTTTGGTTTCGGGCTACTTGCTTTGATTCCCATGGCCTACAGCGCAGAAGAACCACAGGACTGCCGCAACATCCCTGGAGCAAGATGCCCTCATCTGGACGATGAATCTCTAGATTCCAACGAGGAGTCCGTAGACAGTGGCGAAGAAGTCGCACAGCAATCGTTTCTTGAAAACACTATCGTTCCAAGCCTTCCCGGGAAAGAACCAGTGGCCTGCGAACATGAATGGACCATCCGCCAACTATACTATCAGCCTGATTCGATGCTGCCGCGAAGGATGTATTTCGCCTCATGCAATCAGGATACGGAGCGTCCTAGCCTCTTCGTTGCGCTTTCCCTCGGCAAGATCAAAAAAGCCAAGAACGACGATTATAGCGGAGCCCTGATCAAGAGTACTCTTAACCCGAAAACAGGTAAGCTAGAGGTAGAACAGATTCAGCATCATCCTGAATGTGTCTTTATGGAAGGCGTTGCAGTGAGCTCGGACTGCAAGAGTATCAATGTCATTTGCAGAAGAAACTTCGGCGACAAAGATTTCGACCATGACGTTCTGGCCAGCCATCCAAATAAGGATTGGATGACTCAGCCTAAGTGCGCCAGGCATGAAATGTGGTTATATGAATGGAACGATGGCAATATCGCCTCGAAGCCTGTTAAGAGCCGGATGCATCGAGCTGTGGACTGGAGCTGGGAGTATGGAAACAACTATATTCGCATGGGCGATGATGGTACTCTGGGCATGGCTATAAAGGCACGAGTTGCAGATCCAAAAGGTCAGTGCCACGAAGCAGATGCATTTCTTGTAATGGATCGAAAGACGCATACCTATACCAATCGCGGATGGTATTGGGCCTGCGGCACCGGTCATACAATCTTCAATCGGCTGGCGTACAATTCGAACTCCAACAAATATGCGATGCTGTGCGGAACAGACGGAAGCAAAAAACCCGGTTCATTGGCCGGACTCTGGATTCGCAGAGAAGACGGTGAATCGCAAGAGTTTTTGACCACTCATCGCTACAGACTGATTCATAAAGGCGGTCCAGGAACAATTCTGCCTCTCGATGACGGAGGATTTCTGGGCGTTGTCGTGGGGCATGATGGCAATATAGCAGCGCAAGATAGGATTCCTTTGCAGCCTCCTACAGAAATCGGTCTGGTTCGCTTTGATGGGAATGCCAGGCCAGTAGGAGCCGTTAAATGGATCGCGAAGAAGAAAGATCAATATCTGGGTTATCCTCAGATTACTCCCCTGGGCAATGGGCGCTATCTGCTGGGTTACGGAGAAATGAAGAAAACCAGTCATAGCGCCAAAGAGGAATGGTCCAATTACTCCTATCTAATTCCCTGGGATTATTATCTGGTAGAGATCGATATCAACGGGAAGTTCCTGACGAAGCCGAAAAAGCTGGAAGGCACTGGCTGGGGCGAACAGGATCAGATGGTTAGCCTGGGTCGGGGACGTGTGGGATGGGCCTATATTCCGGATCCGACCTATAAAGAGTTAAACAAGGCTCCGGAATGTAATGCGAAGGGGCTTCAGCTTTCGGTATATGAGAGTGGGCAGAAGTAGCGAGTGCCCAAAAGGATCCCCCTGGGCACCTTCCACTGCGAATCCCGAGGCAAAATAGAGGCCAAAAACAAAGGCGAAGTGGAAATGTATCTTGTTGATGGGGAATACCAGCCAGGTCTCTGGCCTGATGATAACCAGACTCGATAGTGCCTGACTGTATCTCGCGCAGGATTACAGAGACTTTCTTAAATAACCCCGCCGCCCATAAACAGGCGAAATCCACCTACAATTAATACAACCACATTGATGATGAGCCCTGCTTTGTTCTCGCTGAAGGCTCCAATGATGGCACCCAGTGTAGCGCCAGGAAGCATCAACCAGTTCATCCATCCAAGCAGGGGAATCATGCCCAGAAAGACTACGGGCGAGCAAAGCAATCCGATGATAATAGAAATGACGTTGGCCATGTTTACCTCTTTTTTTGGGGACATCTTAGAGCACTACTCGTCCGCCCACATGCGCAGACATCTCACCTTGCAGTGCGTGGAATACTATGAGACATCACCTTCACCCAGGAATGGGCATAACAATCCCTATTCAAGGAAATTTTGTTCGAGGATGGGAAAAAGAGAAATGCCCGGGCTCTGTGGGAGGTTACGAACCAATGGCTGAATCCTAATTGCTTCCGGTCTAACTCAGTTTTATTGATCCAGAGGATTCTATTCGATTCCCATCAATTCCATTCCAGCGCCGAACGCTTTTTCCAGTAATCAGCTGGTTCTTCGTTCATTGCAGACAGTGCATCCATCTCATTCTGTGACAGGCGAACCTGGAGCGCGGCAAGATTTGACTCCAATTGCTGAATCGTGGTGGGCCCCAGCAGAACTCGCGCAACAAAAGGCATGGCGATCATATAGGCCAGTGCGAGAGCATCCGGGCTCACTTCTTTTTTTCTTGCGAAGTCCAGAAAGTCATGAGAATCGCCGCGATGGGTGAGCCTGCCATTGGCCAGGGCCTCCTTTACGATTACCAGCCAGCCACATTCATGGGCAACCTTTAGCGCAGGTACAACGCTTGATTCCAGAACATTACAGGTAGCCTGAACCGAGTCAAAGAGCTGCACCCCGTCCAGGCGAATTTCAAGAGCACGATCCAGCGTTGCCGACTGATCGGTTCCGGACAGACTGAGACCAATTTGCAGACCGTTTCCCTTTAGATCCTTCAGAAAGTTCAATATACCGGCATCGTCGAGAACGCCTGTCTTTAAAGTTGCGGAATGGATCTGATACAGATCTAGATGCGACCCCAGGCGTTCCTGGCTTTCCAGCCACTGCGATTGCAGATGGCTCAGGCTATGATCCTTGATTTCGTGGTCCTTCGCATCCGTCTTCCACGCAGCGGTGTAGCGATAGCCCCATTTCGAGCTGATAAACAGGTCTGCCGGCCGGCGCTTGTCCATCCAGAGAGCCAGAAAATTCTCTGCGCTTCCGTAAGACCGGGCCGCATCTATATGGCGAATGCCTGCATCATAGGCTGCATCCATAACAGCCAGGCAGCGCTCCTGCATCGATGCATAATCTATGTCACCCAGGTCCTGACCGTGGCCGAGATTGATATATCCAGGCCGTCCCAGAGAGGCCAGGCCAAGAGCAAAATTTTGGACGTTCATTGAAGTCATGTTATCACGAATCTCCCTACCTGGACCATTTCGGGACCAGCTTCCCGTTTTTCCATTGTAATCTGGCAGGCGGGATGGGTTGTGAGGAAGGTGCCCTGCCTGAGGTTTCTGCTTTACCGGACCTGTGATGACCAGGATGTATAGTCAATGGATTCGCACCAGGAGCTTTCTTTGGCAACCCGCGCCTGCTACTGGCAGGGCATCACCGGATTAAAGGTCTTCTCGAAAGAGGATCTAGCGACTATCGATGCGGCTATCCGGGACGCGGAGACGAAAGGCCTATCGGACGAGACGATTACAGATTTCTACCTTCTGTGGACGCTTCCGACGGCAGTCGGCTCCGCCATCCTGATTACGGAGAAAAGGGTTACCCGAATTCAAAGCATGATACTGAGCTCGCCGTATCGACAAATCTTAGACGCTCCCATCGCCAGACTCAAAACACACGGGGCTCCAATTGATCGATACGTCCTGAATGCCCTGGAGTTGGGATTGGATCACAAGAAAGTCGCAATCAACATAAGAGCCAACCATTACATACTGAACTCGGGAGAATTTCAGGACGATGAGATCACGGCTATCTTCCAATACGGGATTGACCACAACCCTCGCAAGTGGTTGCGATTGGATAGTCTCAAGTTGAAGGATGTTCCTCCAGGAATTCTACAGGTCAAGGGCATTGAGGTATTGCATCTGAATGGAAACCCGATTACTAAACTGCCGCCTGAGTTTTTTGGGCTGAAAGACCTCCGGGAGCTGAAACTGGAGGGCACCAGGATTTCCGAGCTACCCAGAGGGCTGGGTCGCCTCATCAACCTGGAGCTGCTTAGTTTGAAATACTCCAGGTTGGAGAAGGTTCCGGCGGAGATCGGGCAACTCGGCAGACTTCAAGAGCTCTGGCTGAACGAATCGCGCCTTGAAGACCTGCCTGAAGAAATTGCAGAGCTGAAAGAACTGAAGCGGATCGCAATTGGACTGACGCCCCTGGCCAGGAAAACCGCCAGAGTTGCACAACTAAGGGAAATGGGATGCCCGCTGTAACCAGTCCTGAGCCCCGCACGTTCACGTCGCATCAAAGAAGAGGGCCAGCCGCCGGATTCGCAGACCACCGCAGCCTTAGTTGAATGACTTCGCGCGGCAGGATCCTGCATCACAAACGTTCCTCCGTTCGAAAAGCCCAGCAAGAGGAACTTTGAGTTCAATGGATAAGTGCTTTGTATCTCCTTGAGTGCGGGGCCCGGGTACCACTGAATGTGTGCAATCTCAGCCATGTTGTTATGGTTGATGCCAATAAGTATAGTTTTGGTCGACTCGGCCGAGAGACGATTCAACCCCACATTTGCTGGCATCACCGGATGCTCCCGGACGCCTTTGCCCGCTCGGTGGTCATAAGCCGAACGTTCGGGGCGGATTTGCGCGCTCACGCCCGCCCGGCAGTCATAAGGCGAACGTTCGGTTCGCTTTTGCGCGCTCAGCGGTTATAAGGCGAACGTTCGGGGCGGATTTGCGCGCTCAGCGATCATAAGGAAACGTTCGGGGCGGATTTGGGCGCTCACGCCCGCCCGGCAGTCATAAGGCGAACGTTCGGTTCGCTTTTGCGCGCTCAGCGGTTATAAGGCGAACGTTCGGGGCGGAATTGCGCGATCAGCGATCATAAGGAAACGTTCGTCTTACGTGCTTTGTAACGACTGGGATCACGCTACTTATTATCCATAGAAATCACACCATCCCAATCTGGCCCGGGTGGATTGAGGCGAAATCTCTCGAGCCTGGATAGATAAATGCCCGGCACGGCATCGTCAGGGCATAGTTCGAGCATCCTTTCAAATCTTTCAGAGGCCACCTCGAAACGACGCTCCAGGTAATCGTTCATGGCTTTTTCAATAATTCCGCGGGTTAACAGCCGGGACTCCAGTTGCTCCTCTGGATCGCCGTCCAGAATTTCTATTACAGATACCGGTTCTTCTTTCCCCTTAGCTCGCACCCTGTCGATGAGGCGATAATTGTACCGACCAGGATCTTCCAGGCTCATCAGGCAGTGTTCTGAAATCGCCAGAGTAATATCGTAAAGTCGAGTTAGACTCTCAAGGCGTGATGCAAGATTGACACCATCTCCGATTACTGTGCCATCCATCCTTTCTGACTCCCCAATAGTGCCCAGCATCACATCGGATGTATTGATTCCAATGCCAATACGAATGGGCGGCAAGTTTCTTCCCAGCCGAATTCGATTAAACTCCTGGAGCCGCCGCTTGAATTCGATTCCTGTATCAATGGCATCTTCCGGTCGCCCGGGAAACAGAGCCATGATAGAATCCCCAATGTATTTATCTATGAAGCCCTGGTTGTCTCTTACAACCGGCCCTACCGTGGCCAGTAGTTGATTTAAAAAGCGAAAGTTCTCTTCGGGATCGAGAGACTCCGAGATTGAAGTAAAGGATCGAATGTCTGCGAACATCACAGTTAGTCGGGCTTCAGTCGCATCTCCGAGCGCCAGCTCACGTACCGACGCTTTATCCAGCAGCCCCAGAAAATCCGCCGGAACGAAACGGGCATACGATTCCGTTAATGCTCTTTGCTCGTCCAGAGCAGACTGCCGCTCATCCTCTCGCTCTCGCCGCAAGGAATGAACTCGAAAAGCAAGGCCTGCCGCGAAAGTAATAAACTCGAAGGCGGAGCCAAAGAAGACAGCATTCCGGGTAAAAATGTTTTCGGGTGTAATTCCCAGATAACGGGTGGTCGTAATGCTTGAGAGAACCAGAAACACCGACCAACCAGTGAGAAAAAAGTAGGCGTTGGGATTCCTTTCGGTTGTCGTTCGAATAGACACAATAAGAAGCGCTATCGCCATCAAATAGTATGCAGTATTGATAATTCTGATAAAGGTATAGTAAGGCAGAATAAGACCCGATATCCAGGCAAAAAAAATCAAAACCTGGATGGTCGTAATCGTTCGATACCGGTATAGAGATTTGCTCGAAACGATTTCCAGGTATTCCTTGGCAAATTGTCCGATCAAAATAAAGGCGGGTGGTCCCACGGCAGGCAGCGACAAATTGTTCCAGACTACCAGATCTGGCCAGAAAAAGGGGTAGCTCAAGCCCTCCAT
>PBEB01000029.1 GCA_002717505.1 Leptospiraceae bacterium | reverse complement strand
CTCAAGAGTCCAGATTCCTGCAATTTCCGGATGACTGTAGCGATCGATCATAGAAGGTCAAAGTGAAGCTCGCCGCCTCAGGGGCAACCCTTTCCAGCCAAAACATTGTTCAGATTCAAATGGTAGCGAACCGAAGAGTCCCCGAGGAAAGGGACCTTTCCGGGAGAATGCCCCGAGCACCAGATTACGCCGCGTTAATCCGAATATATAGGCGACCTCACGTTCCCGGAGATCGAACCGGAATTCCCAGACGATTCATTACCATTTTAATGTCTTCCCATACATCCCTGCGCAGAGGGCTTTTTTCCCCTCCATTTCTCAGAACATAGCTAGGATGATAAGTGGGCATAACAGGGATTCCATTGTAATCCGCCCATTTGCCCCGTAGCTTCGTTATACCGGTGGAAGTTTGCAGCAAGAAGCGCGTGGATGGATTCCCGAGAGTGACAATGGCTTCTGGTGCGATCAACTGAATCTGGCGCATCAAATAGGGACTGCATGCAGCGGTTTCTTCCGGGTCCGGTGGCCTGTCTTTGAATCCTTTCTGATCCACGGTAGGCCTGCATTTCACAACGTTTGCGATATACACATCCTGCCGCGTCAACCCCATTCCATTTTCGACGATTCGCGTAAGCAATTCGCCGGCCCGACCTACAAATGGACGACCGGTTTCATCTTCGGTTTTTCCGGGACCTTCGCCTATAAACATTACCCGGGCGGATGGACTACCTTCGCCGAAGACCACTGTTTTTCTTGTTTCGCAGAGACGGCACTTCTTACAGCCAAGGGCCGCCTGCTTCAACTCCTCCCAGTTCATTTCCGCCGGATTTGAATCCATGGGCGGAGACCTTTAGCCTTCCATACGATGAGATGCCAGCTCGGCCAGCCTGGACCTTTCGCCCTTCGTCAACGTCACATGGGCGAAAATGCTTTCATTGCGCATCCGTTGGGCCGTGAAAGTAATTCCATTGGAATACAGGTTCAAATAGGGATGATCAATTTGAAAAAAATCCCCGGTGAATACAATCTTGGTGCCTTCGCCGGCTCGCGTAATAATGGTCTTGGCTTCATGAGGCGAAAGGTTTTGTGCTTCGTCTACAATTACATACTGCTCGGGAATGGAACGGCCACGAATATAGGTCAATGGCTCCACGGCGAGTAGACCGCTCTGCATCAAATACTGGATGGTTCCCTGGGCAGGAGCTCGCTTGTCCCCTTCCTGGTTACCCGGATCATCATCGGCGCCCAGAATGAATTCCAGGTTATCGTAGATGGGCTGCATCCAGGGCCTGAGCTTTTCGCCCAGCTCTCCCGGAAGGAATCCAATATCGCGACCCATAGGAATCACCGGTCGGGCCACAAGCAATCTGCGATATCGCTTCTCTTCCAGGATCTGTTCCAGGCCGCATGCAATGGCCAGAAGCGTCTTACCGGTTCCTGCCATTCCTGCCAGTGTAACCAGTTCAACTTCTGGATCCAGGAGGGCATCCATGGCAAATCGTTGCTCGCGATTCCTGGGACTGATATTAAGGGCAGCCCTCTCTATCAGGGAATGCAGTTTGTAGTCATCTCGAATGCGGCCCAGTCCGCTCTTTTCACCACTTTTTAGTGTGATGTACTGGTTGATCTGAAATGGATTTTCTGCAGGAGCCTCCAGATGGATGCCATCCTTCTCTTTAAATACCTGCAAAGTCTCTTCCTCAGGCTGCTCCTCTTTTCCCGGAGGCAATAGCTTTCGCGGAGCTCTGCCATTTTCGCCTCCGTTTGCCTTCCCATTTCCATTGCCATTGCCATTGTCTTCAGCAGGCCTCGGCTGTGCTGTGCGATCGGCCATTACCGGTGTTCCGGAAAAGAAATCGTCAACCAGAGAGTCCTCTACTGCAAAAACTCGCTGACCGCTATAAAGATGGTGGTTTCGATCTAACTGATCCTGGCTGTAATCGATGGCCTCCAGTCCCAGAACATCGGCTTTGATACGAAGGTCCGCATCTTTGGTCACCAATCGCACACTCTGTGCAGTCCTTTCCGATATTAGAAGTGCACAGGCTAAAATGTAATTATCTTTAGCAATATGATCCAGGCCAGGAGGGATTTCGTAATCTGGATCTTCCAGGATAAAGACTCGAAGATCGGCCCCATTGTCCAGAGAAACGCCTTCGGTGAGAGGGCCTTTGCTTCGTAGATCATCCAGCGTTCGGATGATTTCCCGAGCTGCCTTACCAATGGCTGTCAACTCCCTCTTAAAGGAGTCCAGTTCCTCGATAACAATCAACGGAATGATAAGATGGGAGTCGGGAAACTTAAGATACGCGGATGGATCGATTAGAAAGACGTTGGTATCTACAACAACAAAGGGTTTGCCATCCGGTGGCTGTTCGCTCCCATAATGGCCGCGGCCACCATTTTCTACCAGGGGAGACTTCTGTTTTCTGGAGCTTTTGTTTTTTTTCTTATCCGGTTTTCTGGACGCCATGTTCAGACCGATGGTGCGCCCCTTGTTTGTTTTGTAGAGGATTTTTTCGCTGCCGCTTCTAAACTGCGGTTGTGTTCCTCCACATCTACGGTACGGCCATCGGTACCCCAGTCATACTTTTCCGGGTAACGCGTGAGCGAGATTCGAATCAACCAGAAGGCACAGGCAGCGGTGCTACCTACAAAAGCAGCAAATATCGGAGTACGCGCATAGGTAAGCTCTTCAGGGCCATAGGCAATGAAAAAGCCGCTCAGAATATCTAGCAAAGCAGTAGAATAAACCATTATTCCCAGGATCTCGGCTGGCTTTCGCCTGGGGCCGTCTGGCAAGAGGGATCGAAGCAGGTGGAGCAGTAAAAAGGCAAAAAGCCCGTAGGCAAGACTATGGCTCACAGCTATCTTGAGGAGTCCATCAAACGTTGCTGGATTGCGAAACCGGTCCGGGCGTTCAGGGTAGCTTTCCAGCATTCGTTCTGAACCCTGGTAGTATTCCAGAGCCCCGGCCGGATGAAGTCCGATCTTTTCCACATAGAGAATGCCGCCGGTAATTAGCTGGGCCAGAGTAAAAATGGAAAATACAAGTACGGCAGGTCGAAAGAAAGCGTGGTCCTGGAGTCGAAAGCTCATGTTCGGCCCCGATACAGATCCGTCAGAATCCAGATCAGAACCCCGGCCATCAGAATATGAACCGTGAAATACAGGCCTACCACTATATAAGCAAAGATCGATCCCAGCGGGACAAGGAATCGCACTGCCACGTAGGCCAGGATCAATCCGGAAAGAGTAGAGAAGATGCCGTTTCTAAGTTGTCGGCTCCCTCTTACCTGATAGAGGACCGAGCCTATAAAAAGAAGGGCCATGCCAAATAGAACAAGATCGATGTGGAGATCCTCTAAGAGCAGAATTGCCTGGGTGGAGAAGTCCCCGCCCAGGTTTTCTTGAATTAGCCGAGGAGAATAGCCCACAGAACTCCACTCACGAGCGAAATGGGCTGCAGTGAACAAAAGAAAAAAGATCAATGCCCCGGTAAGTATGCGGCGGGGACCGTGATCGCTTCTTATACTCCCGGTGACTAGAAATCGCATATCAAAGTTTCATCTTAACAATGGCCAGCACCATTCGAGTGATGTCAGCGGTGCTTCGGGCCGTAAGGGAAGCCCCGCTCATGGCAGGCAGATCCTTTCCTGGCTGAACGGAGTCAGAAAGAGACTTGCCTGTTATGAGGTCCAGCCATCGCTCCGGGGGTCTGTACTCGTCCGGTTCGAAAAATGAAACCAATCGCACATCCTTTACCTTGCCGCCGTTGTCCACTGCCACAAACAGGGTCTGCTCTTTTGTGCGAACTACTTCGGTAACAAAAGTGCCGTATCCCTGAAGCTGACCGTTTTTGCGGGCTTCGTAGAAGGTATAGAAGCGACTCTTCAGCTCCTTTCCACTTTGCTCACTCAAAGCCTTTTGCTCGGTCTTACTTAAATACACTGGCTTTCGCTGGATTTTCGCTCCCGGGAACACGGCTGCAAGAGCTTCATCGGGCTTTTCATATACTCGTCCCGCCAGCGGCATGATCACCAGGACACTTAGAATGGCGACCAGAGCCAGTACCGAAGTGCTGGCCATCTTTCTGATAATCAATCTCATTCTCATGGTGAGAAAAAACCCAATAGATTCAGTGTAAAGCAATTCCGGTGAAACAAGTTCGGCCTAAAAATCAGAAACCAGACCATCAATCTGTGAATAGATCCCGCCGAATCCGCCATTACTCATGGCCAGGATCATAGTTCGCTCTGATTCTGATTTGGATGATTTGCTACGGGAATTCAAATCCTGCTTCAAAGCCTGAAAAACTCCTCCGGGATCTTTGCAGAATTTCGCAGACCTCCCCTTGCGATTCAGCTCGACCACGATTTTTTTCACATCCAGCCGCTGGTCTGAAGGCACTTTCTTGCGATTAAAGACATCCGGTAGCAATACAAGATCCGCAGATTGCAATGCATCCACATATTCCGTTGCGAAGACATTTCGATGACTGGTAGCACTACGCGGCTCATACAGAGCTATGATGCGAAAACCGGGATAGGCCTGTCGCACAGCAAGCAACGTCTCTTTCGCGGCGGTAGGATGATGCGCGAAATCCTCCATAAAGATGAGGCTCTCCATAGAGTTCCTTGCCCGAATTTGCTGTCTGCGCACAACTCCCGGGAAATTCTCAAGGCCCTGGATTATCTGCTTTTCCGTGAGCCCACATCGACGAGCCACCAGACTGGCCGCAGTAGCATTCTTTGTATTGTGCGAGCCAATTAATGCAGGACTGCAGGAGAAGTTCAGGTCCTCTTTCCCTGCAGCATCCTTCAAGATGAAACGAACCTCTTTACCCGATCGCTTCGCATGTGACAGAGCCTTCTTTCCATAGCCCAGTACATCGCTAAAGCCATAATCTCTACAAACATCGGATACGCCAGCATCGCTCATGCAGGGAATCAAGGTTCCATTGGAAGGAATCCAGCGAAGCAAGATACGAAATGCCTGTTTGTAATGGTTCAGATCCGAGAAAATGTCTGCATGATCATATTCCACCGATGTCAGAATTAAATGATGCGGACGATAGTGTAAAAACTTGGATGCTTTGTCGAAAAATGCAGTGTCGTATTCATCCCCTTCTATCACAAAATAGGGGTTGTTCTTCCCCGGGATGCGAAACCCGGGATGACCGTCTGCACGAACGCCGCCTGCGAAGAGGCCTGGCAGATCCGCTGACCGCTTGGCCTTTTTTGTGACTCTGGCAACTCCCCCGGTCAACGCCTTCCGACTTAGAAGATAATCTATTAGAAATGTAGTAGTGGTCTTTCCATGAGTGCCGGCAACGACTATCACCTTGCGACCCTTTAGAAAGAATTGCTGCAAGGCTGCCGCCATGCTGGTAATGGGCAGCCCCAGCCGCAAAGCCTCTTCCAGCTCAACGTTCCCCCGTGAGATTGCATTTCCGACGATGACCAGATCTTTGTTTTTTACCGAGGCCGCGCGAAATGGCCGAGCATCAATCTTCCACTCCTTTAGCCGATCGGACATTGGAGGATAAAGGTCCTGGTCCGAACCGCTAACGTTATGGCCCGTTTGTTTTAGCATGGCTGCCAGGTTTCCCATGGCAGCCCCTCCAACTCCGATCAGGTGCACTTTCATGAATTATGGCTCAGGAATAGATTTCGCGGAGTATGCGAAAGGTCTTTAGCAAGTTGTACAGAATTAGAAGTAACAACAGAGGAAGCATCAATAATCCAGCACTCAGGACATAGACCGAAAGAGACCGCAGAATGGTCTGCCCCCGGATTCGTGCCCAGGCAACAATGCTCTGGTAAACGCAGTACATCGCTGTAGCCAGCAGGCCCGCATAACCCAGAATCGGATGAAAGAAAAAAAGGAAAACAGAAGCGGAAACCGGTAGATGCAGATAGAGAGAAAGATTCTTCCCTTCCGGACGCATTTCGAAATAGACCGGGCGCCCGGGATCAATGCCTCCGGCCTGGGAGTAACGTTGCATTCGATCAAAAACCGCTCCGAGACTCAGGAATCCCAGAATGAGGATTGTGGGAAAACCGAAGATATCCCTTTTGGAGAAACTACTACCCAGTACCAATCGATAGGGACTGATCAGAATGAAGAGGGGCAACAGTATTAGAAATGGAAGATGATAGAAGGCAAAGAACCTGAGGCTCTTAAGAGCCGGTCGTTCGAGAAATTCAGCAACAGCCTGCCCGGGCCTTGCCAGAATGGATTCTACATCTCCGGGAATGGTTCCGAACACAGGGCCAGAATTCGTCGGTGCTGGTGCTGTGTAAACCCGGGTTTATGAGCCTCTGCCAGATTCGAGTAAGGTAGGTCTTGAAAGAAGTAAAACCAGGACCGGGCCGGTAAACCGGACGTGCGAGAACGGAAGGCCCACTAGGAGCATGCATGTATGGGATATCGAAAAATCGGACCGAAAGAGCTGGGGCCGACCAGGACGCAGGCTGCATGGAAAGGCAATCCGGACCCGCCTGCGACGGGCCCGTACCACCGGATAAATTAGCCTTTGGCCTGCTTTACAGCATCCATGACTTTATCATAGTCTGGCTCCTGACCGATTTCAGGAACCAGCTCAGAATAGGCGACTTTGTCATTCTTATCCACTACGAACACCGCTCTGGCAGAAAGCCCTTGCAGACCGCCTTCGGCAATGTGAGTTCCATAGGCGCGAGAAAATGCCATATCCCGAAACTGGGAACCTACCACGACTCCGTCCACATGCTCGGAGATGCAGAATCGCTTCATGGCAAAGGGCAGATCCCCGGATACTATGATGGTAGCTACGTCGGAATCACCGGCTAGCTTTTCGTTGAATTTCTTGGTCTCGGTAGCGCAAACCGGAGTATCCAGACTGGGTACCGCCACCAGAACCTTAACTTTTCCAGAAAAATCC
The DNA here is from genome assembly GCA_002717505.1 of Leptospiraceae bacterium. Classification (GTDB taxonomy): domain Bacteria; phylum Spirochaetota; class Leptospiria; order Leptospirales; family Leptonemataceae; genus UBA3465. The sequence continues at coordinate 39,838 of PBEB01000029.1, read as the reverse complement.
TTCAGGGAAGCCTCGGACATATCGTCTCGCACTACTTTGAAATCTGGAGCGCTAGCTCCTACTTCGGGAAGATTTCCCTCGAGACGGATTGGATTACCTTTAAGTGTAACCGTGGCCATAATCACCTCTTTCAAAAATGTTGTTGTCACAAATAGCTCATCGTTGAGAAAAAATCCAACCTTTTTATGAAGTCTGGCTCTGCGGTCTGGATCCTTCGAATCCTCTCTTATTTCTTACTGGTTCTGGCATTGATTCCAGTGCTCTGGCCTATTGTACTGCCATCCGGTATTGTCCTTACCGGATGGGGATTCTGGCTGGCAAGACGACGGGCGGGAGAGCTTCCGTCCTTTCGATCTCTGTTTCAAGGACGATTATTCGAGAAACGAATTCGTAACATGTTCAAAAAAAAAGAAGGTGGAATGTCCTTTGGAGATGTGCCAGAAGATGCTGCGTTGCGATCTGCTCGAAGAGCTACATTTGCCGTCTTAATAAACCTGGGCCTGCTTTTTATTTTACTTTCCATCTCATGGCTGGGATTCATTCTCCCGCTTGATCGGGACCTGGAGCCTTTGAGGAAAGAAAGCTACGAGCCCGTAGAAAGATAGCACAGCTTCGCCGGAGAGTGTAATGAACGTCGCCATTTTTACAGATACCTTTTTACCCAAGATCGATGGTGTGGCCATCTCTGTAGACCACTTCTGCAGATACCTTACCGCTCGAGGCCACAAGTTCATTATTTGCTGCCCAAAGTATGGCTCTGACGATATCAAAGTTCTGGGCGATGACATTGAAATCCTTCGTTTCAAGAATGCCCCCCTGCCCAGCTATCCAGATATTAAAGTAGTGCTTCCTTCTCAAAAGAAAATTCAGAAGGCCGTAAAAGGATTTAAAGCAGATCTGATTCACATTCAGACTCCAGGTCTTCTCGGACAATACGGTGTAATGGCTTCGCGGATGTACGATGTTCCTCTTGTAGGAACCTATCATACTCTTGTGTCTGAACAGGAGACCTACATTTCGCTATATCGTCTTTTGCGGCTGGATCGTTTGATGTCCTATTTTCAGGCGAACAAGAAGATCAAGAAACGTCTGGATAAAATTGAAAGAAAGGATTCCAAGTCGCTGAAGAAACAGTTAATCTGGAAGCTCACAAACAGCCTCTACGAAACGGCAGAAATCATCATCAGTCCGAGCCATTTGATTCGGGACGAATTGATACAGCATGGAGTCCGCAAACCGGTTGAGGTTGTTTCCAATGGAATGGACCTCAAAGTATTCAAAGGAGAGGTAAAGGAATTCTCCGGCCATTCACCCAGATTCCTGCATGTGGGTCGCATCTCCTACGAGAAGAACTGCGAAGTCGTTATCAAAGCGTTCGCGCTCATACTGGAGCATTTTCCCAATGCCACTCTTGATATCCTGGGCGATGGACCGGCTCTGGAGTCCATGAAAATCGAAGCCCGGCAGCACGATGTTTACGACAAGATCAATTTTCCAGGTTTTGTAGCGCGAGATACTTTGCCTGGAGTCTATCCGCAATACGATCTCTTCCTAACTGCATCCACGATGGAAACGCAGGGACTGGTAGTTCTGGAGGCCATGGCCTGTGGATTACCCTGTGTTGGAGTAAACTCTTTCGCACTTCCGGAACTGATTCAGGACGGCAGAAACGGATATATTGTCGAACCGGGGCACCATATCGACATGGCAGAACGGGCCATGAAAATCTTGAAAGATCGAGATCTTTATCGGAATTTCTCAGAACAGAGCCTGGAAATCGCGCAAGAGCATGATATTGGCAACTGTGCCGTAAAACTGGAAAACACATACAAGCAGGCAATTGAATCCTACAAGAAGAAGGGGCCTGGACTCCTTCGTACAATTACCGATCCCTTTGGATGGGCCCGAAATGCGGCGGCTGCCACAGAGGCCGCCCAGGAACCGGATTCCTCGGATAAGAAGAATCCGGATGCCTGATGGCCTGAACCTTGGCCTGCGCCCGCTGCATGGCTGACCCTGCCCTGGATGGCGGATACCCCGGACCGTTGCAAGCCGGCCTTTCCCTTTCATCACCGATTGTTGGGCCCCCTGCAGTGTTCATTCAGCCTGGAAGAATTGCAGGCCATTCGGATTCGAGCATCAGCCAGAGTCGACTGAAGCTTTTCGCTGTGATCTTCGCAAATTCTGCCAGGGAAAAAGTGTATTAAGCCCGGCTTCGGGGCCCGACTCTAAAGGTAGATACCCTTTTGCAGAGATGGGCTCCATGGGCGCCATTCGTAGGGGTTTCAGCAGGATTGATCATGCAACCTACTTCCAGACTTCAGGCAACTCTCTGTTCCGCCAGTGTGCTATTTCTGTCCCTATGCCATAATACGATCCCCGTAGAGGAACTGGCCCGGAATCTGGACCGGCTTTCTGTAGAAGAAATACGAGACCGGATGGAACTATACATCGATCAACAGGCAGGAAGCGAAAAATTGCCAGGCGCTGCAGCAGCCCTGTTTCGACAGGGGACTCCGGTACTCTGGGTCCACAAAGGTCTTTCGCAGAATCAAAAGATATCCATCGCATCCCTGAATAAGCCCTTTACTGCGATGATTGTGCTCCGGCTCACAATCGAGGAAGAGCTGGATCTGGACAGGCCGATTCTAGAGTATCTGGACGAATGGAAAAGCCAGTGTAAGGATCAGCCTGAAATGGCTACAGTTACTACGCGAATGCTCCTTAGCCATACTTCCGGGATTCCCTATGAACCTGCGGGAAAGAAATCGTTCCAGCTTTCGGGAAAGAAATACCCATTGCCACAAGCGAATCAGGGCAAATTCAAGTATTCCAACTATAACTATCATATCCTGGCCGAGCTGGCACACAAGCTTACTGGCCGACCGCTTTCCCAATTAATAAAAGCCTGGATCCTGGACCCAGCCGGTATGCGAAACACAAGCGCAGCAGGCACAAACGGCGCCGCCGGAATGGTTAGTACCCTGGAAGATCTCACTCGGTTTTGTGAATTTCTTCTTTTGGAGAATGCTCGCAAGGATTCACCATACTACAGGGTTTTCGCCTGGTTTGCCAATGTGGACCATAGACGCTCGGGCAATGAGTACGGATTGGGATGGCATGTTTACGCCCCTTCCAGCAATCCGGAACTCTTCTATCATTCCGGTACCTGGTACAATGCGGCGGCAGAGATCTATATCATTCCAGAAACAAGCTCTTACTTTGTGCACATTGCCAATCCTCCGGACTTCAAGGACAAAGAAACCGTCCGATACCGAAGCGACATCCTGAAGATGGGGCGGCTGGCCCTGACAAAATCGAATTAATTTAATAAATCTACTTTTGTTCTGGACGAGAACCAGGGCAGGGTGCAGAGTCCGGGAACCGACGGTATCCACTATGCTTCGGTTTCGCCCCTTAACAAAACCTTTCGCCGCGATCTTGCTGGCTTTGCTGCTGCTGACATTCTATGGATTGCAATGCTCCAGCGGTGATTCCTTTCAGGAAGCCATCGACGATGCCAATGAGATCTATGAGCCAGTGGATATGCGATTACCGGACGGCCCGGAGATTTCGCGACATAAAGAAGACGTTGTGCAATGGATGGAGCGATTCCACAGAGGTGGATACTTCTCCTCCTTTGCTGTGGCCGTTGTAATCGATGACTCAATTGTCTTTTCCCATTACATAAATTCCGATCCGCATAAGACTTACCCTGTGGCATCGGTAACCAAAACCTTTACGGCCACCACAGCGCAGATCTTGATCGATAAGGGAATCTTGAATCCAGAGGAGCCTGTGGAGCAGATTTTCCCGGGGCTCAGACTGGAACGACTTAGCCCTCGACCCATCCTGGTAGATCATCTGCTCACACATACAGCCGGACTCCCGGATTTGCGCTATTACAAAACCTATGAACCGGTAAGCTACAATCAGCTCTCCTTCAAGCTCGTGAAGCCCATCTATCCTCCGGGAAAGCATTATCGGTATTCCAATCATGGCTACATGCTGCTGGGCGAAATCATAGAAAAGAAAACCGGCATGACCATTGAAGAGGCCGTCCGCCTGCATTTCCTGGAACCGGCGGGCTTGCTGGATACTACGGGGCCCAAGTCTGGAGCCGGTGGATTAAAAACCAGCATTCATGACCTGGCTCGCTATGCCAGTATGTGGCTGGCCGGAGGGCATATCGATGGTCGACAGATTGTGCAGCCGGAAAGCATCCTGGAAATGCTACGGAATCCATTGCATGCACCTTCCTCCAGAAATCAGTTCTATACCGGGCGCGGATGGCGGGTTAAGACGAACAAGGACGGTGTGGTCACCTTTTTTCATATAGGAGGTGCCGATTACGTAGCAGCCTGGGTGCAGATGTTCCCGAGGTACGGCGCGGCCATCTGCTATCTTGGAAATCCTCCGGAGTACACCCCACCACTGGAAATGTATCTGGCGGAGATGCAAAAGAAATTAGGTCGCCTGGCCTCGGCTTACGTGGGCGCTCGGGAGCCCTTATATGACTGGAAAAGCGAACCGGCTCCTCCCTGGGTCAAGGATCGAGTAGTCGGAACCTACCGCAATCCTCTAACAGGGAAAATCATCGAGATCCGGGATGCCGGCGATGGACTGCGCTATAGAAATGCCTGGGGAGGCGGATACTATCTGTATCCCTTTACGACCCATGTATTTCGCGGCGGAGAGAACTGGCTCACCCATGATTTTGTTTTCGATCGCGAAGGGAACCTGGAAGGCATGGCCAATGGCGACGGTTTTTACGTTCCGGTGCAGGCCGGACGGGAGCCAGATGAGCCCGGCCCCCTGGAAAGAAGTCAGCAGTCACATGCTTCCCGGGACTGAATTACCAGGTCAGCTTCCCTTCCTTATTAAAACCGAAAGCTGTACTTGCCAGGTCAGAGCCGGGAAACTCCAGGTTCGAATCTCCTTTCACGCGATAGCTAGAACCACCGGCCTGAAAGAGCGATAGAAAGGCCCGGCCCGCACCCATCAGAGGTATCTTTGAATTCACGCGGACAACGGAGGCATCGCCTTCCTTTTTCGTTTCGACAGATTCCCCGGATAAAAATGAATTTCCACTCAGTTCCAGTGAATAGTTCAGTCCCTGCACCAGAAAGTCAGCGGCCGCTTGATTCTTAATTTTAAGATCAAAAGCTGCGGCCAGCGCAGAATCAGCCCCTGCCAGGAGATCCGGTGCATCCATATCAAAATTCTCTACGGAAACGTCAGGAAAGAAAGCAGGCACCTTTTGCTCCATACTGAGCGGTACACTAACTTTGGACGGCATAGAGGCCAGCTTGACATCAAAATCGGCTGAGCCCCGAAGTCCCATGGTATACTGCTCCACGCTGGACAGGTTTTGAAACAGGGCTTTCAGCTTCTTGAACTCCAGGTTCAATCGGATGGGAAAGCTGGCCACGGAATTCGCCTTCACAGCGATGGGATCCGTGTTAAGCTTCGTTAAGTGATTTTGATTAATGTTTAGATCCAGGTTCAGACTACTGGCAGGCAAACTCACCGGGTAAGGATTCTTCAGCTCTGCATCCAGTTTCACAGTCATGCCATCCAGAGAAATGTCTTCAATGGAAAAACCTGCGATGCGAAATTGAGGGCCGTTGGGATCGAACAATGCCTGCAGGAGCGAGCAGCTACCACCCAGGTACCAGAATGAAGTTAATAAAAGGACTGCAGACATCCATCTCCGAAAACGTAGAGGCTTGCTTGCAGGGCGCGGCGCTGTCAGCCTGGAAGCTCGGGAAAGCTGCCCGCTATTTCTTGTTAACTGATAACCCTTCATATAATTTCTCCTGAGTCCTACATCTAAAATGAAAGCTTAATTTAATGAATCGTATATCCGCCATCGATCACCATGGATTGGCCGGTCATATATCCAGATAGGTCGCTGGCCAGAAACAGGGCTGCCCCTGCCAGGTCCTGGGGGTTCCCCATCCTCTTCATGGGAATCTGAGCGTTCATCTGCTGCATCAGATTATCTTTTGCTTTGATGCCGGCTGTCATATCTGTATCAATAAATCCAGGACAGATGGCATTCACGCGAAAATTGGAGCCGGCCCACTCCAGAGCCAGGGCTCTGGTAAGCTGCAACACAGCGCCTTTCGTACCGCAGTATACGGAGGCAAGCATCGTTGCCACCATACCCAGAACAGAAGCAACATTAATGATGTTCCCTCCCTGTTTTCGCTGCGCTTTGTAATAGGCCTGACAGAGAAAGAAAAGCGCCTTGAAATTCGTATCCATGATCTTGTTCACTTCGTCCTCTTTGAAGCCCGAAGCCGGCGTGTTGCTGGATACGCCCGCATTGTTTACCAGGCAATCCAGGCTTCCGTGCTGCTTTACGATCTCCTGGATCAGTTCCTTTCCAGCTTCAAACTCCTGTACGTTGAGCACTCGGCCCTGGACTCCTCCGTCCTGCATCCACTGAATGGATTCAGTCCTGGTTCCGGTTCCATAGACATTGGCCCCGGCATCCCGAAAGGCCTCGGCGATGGATCGACCAATGCCACGACTGGCCCCGGTTACGAGAATGGTCTTTCCTTCGAGCCCAAATGATACTTTTGACATGTAGTCCTGTTTGAACTCTGCTGAATCGATGGCAAATGATTTCCCGAAGCCGCTGATGACATTCCATTCTGAAGTAGAAGGGTCAAAGATTGACTTGAATCAAGGATTTCAGAAAGACAAGGGTTTACTATCGTAGCAATAGGTCCTGGAAAATGCTTCGACCCAGAAAAGGCCTGTATACACGAGGAAAGAAATGACCGCTCCATCCAAACCATCCGCCATTGAGCCGTACAGGGTTCTGTTTCCCATCGCCTGGCTGGGTGCATTGATCAGCGTCGGGCTCTGGATGCTGGTCAGCGTATCCCATAAACTGAGCTGGGGAATTGCAGCGTATCCGGCCTCATTGCATGCCTATGGAGTATTCGCGACGTTTGTGCTCCCGGCCGTATCAGGATTTTTACTTACCGCTTTACCAAGATTCACGGGAACACCTTTGCCATCGTCTGTTCTGGTTGGGTCGGTAACCCTGGCATTTCTCGGTTCCCTGGCCGCCTTTCTATCCGGAAGAATAATCCTGCTCTGCTTGTTCGGGGCCATGGCTCTGGGAATCACTCTATTTTTTGCTCGCTCCCGAATGCTGGGCTCAAACACAGGCTTACCGTCCTATCTGAAAGCCTTTTTGCCTGCAGGGCTGGCGGCTGCGTTTCTGGGCTGGCTACTGATTCTGGTAGGTCTTTCTTTGCGCGATCTTGCACCAGGTGTCTATTATGAACCCTTTCTGCTTTCAGGACGATCTTTGCTCTTTTATAGTAGCATTTCCTTGATTGTACTGGGAGCCGGCTCGCGAATTGCCGTTACAATCCAGGCCAATGACCATCCGGATCGCCACACCTGGAGGAGGTTCCTGGAGGAAAACCGCACTGAGCCTTACCTGGTTACAGCGTTGATTCTATCCGGCGCCCTTCTGGAAATAGCCGGTTACTCTCTGGGAGAAGATCGATCCGGCACTCTGGTGCGAGCGGGCGCATTACTGCAATTCTCAGCTATGTTTTACTGGCTTGTTCTTCGCTTTCGCATTTACCGCAACTCGTTTCGTCGGGCCATATCCACCGGACTCTGGATTGCATTCTGGATGCTTCTCATGGGACTTGCTTCCCGGGTACTAACCGGGGCAGCCTCGGTACACTGGGGTCATCTCTTCTTTGTAGGCGGGCTGGCACTTCTGATTTTCTCAGTAATGACGCGGGTTGTGCTTTCGCATGGAAAGTGGAACCTGGAAATAGAAAATCGAAGCCTGTTGGTCTGGGTGCCGGTAATCCTTCTAACTCTGGCGGCTGCCACAAGAGCCAGCGCCCATCTCATGCCTGCAAGTTATGTGAACCATCTTGGCTATGCTGCATTTCTATTCTGCCTGGCTATACTGCTCTGGCTGTTTCGATTCCTGATATTGACCATTCGAAACAATTAGAGGATTCGCATTTACTCTCGGCCGCTGGATCTGAAAATCCTGGAGAGAAAAGCCAGGATCTCCTGCATCCGGAAACCAGAGGTCATAACTCGGTTGCGAAAACTCTTTGGCGAACACATCCAGGCGATGTCAGCGAAGAAAGGTCTGCGAAGCGAAGACAGAGGGTTCAATCGAAGTCTCTGCCCACCCCTTTCAGCAAGAGTCCTTCTGCATCGAGCTTCTCGGGCAACGGCAAGTCTGATTCGCCGCTACCCGAAGGCAACGAAAACTGACCCAGGATTGGAGCCTCAGAAAAGTCTGCAATGGTCCGTTGGTTGTCCGGGTTTTCCGGCCCAAAGAAGACCAACCCCGCCAGCTTCAGGTTTCTCCGTCGTATGGCTTCAATGGATAACAGAGAGTGATTGATGGTGCCCAGCCCGGTGCGACATACAAGAATTAAAGATAGCGATTTTCCTCCCAGCCAATCCGGCCATAGTTGTTTTCTGTTAAGAGGCACCATCAGGCCCCCGGCTCCTTCGATGAAAAGCATGTTCGGATTCCCGGAAACAGATGCAGAATCTCTGGTTTGTATTGGAGTGCCAGGCAATCCATCTTTCGCAGAAGATCCGGATTCCACTGTTCGAATCACCCGGTGTANGTCCTCATCCAGACCNTCCAGCGAAATCTCTTTCTCATCCAGCTCAGCAGCTCGATGGGGAGACAGGGGCTCGCCGAATGTCAATCCAGGGTGAAAGAATTTTTCCTCCCTCTGGCTCAGCCTTCGCACAACTTCAGCGTCTCGGTCATCCCCGGTCTGGACGGGTTTCCAGTAATGGGCCCCACGGTACTGCTTCATCAATGCAGCGCAGGTCATGGTTTTTCCTGCATCNGTATCGGTAGCTGTAATAAAGTATATCTTCACAGAATCGTTCCATCGACTGGCAGGCACTGGCTTCCATCCGGGTCAGAGCCAGGACGGTATTGAATCTGCTGCCTTCTACTGAGTCACTCAAGCCTGTCCAGCACACCCAGAAGGGCACTTTCCGGAAAGGATACTCCCCGGAGCAATACAGGCAATGGTTTTCCGTCCGAGGAGGCAAAAGCAAGGGAAGGCACCACATCAAGACCGAAGATGCTCTGAGCTTTCNCATACTCCTCCTCGCGCGTAACATCCATGGCCACAAGGATGAAGCTCTGCAGGCGATCATGAATATCCTTTCTCTGCAGCCTGCGTTTCAGATCATCACAATTGGTACACCAATCCGCATGAAAATAGAAAAGTACAGGTTGGCCTTTGGTCTCTGCCTTCTCTATACTTCTATCATAGGCCGACTGGATGTCCAGTTCAGAGATAGACTTGTTGAATTGTAAATCCCGGTATTCAACGGAACTGGCGGTGACCAGGAATACCAATGCCAGGATAGACGAAAAAACCACTCCGCTCCACTTTCGCCGGGCATGCCCATCCAGAACGGCCCAGAGAAATATGAGAATGGCCACCGGACCGGCAAGAAAGAGCCAGATATTGGGCCACTGAAATCCTTCCAGCATCACGGTTTGCATATTGCCAAAAAGCACTTGAAGCAGGCCAGAAACCAGTCGAAATCTAAGATAATCCCCCGTGAGCCTTCCAATGCATTTTTTAGAGACTTCCAGACAGATCCTTCGAAACCGGGCTACGACCCGAATCCTCAGACCTATGGGTTCCATGGGCCGCCTCACACTGATTCTCTGTTTCATTTTTCTGAGCCCCCTGCAGGATCGATGGGAGGCACGTCAAAAGGATCCAAGAACCTGGATCAAAACTTCTTCGAGTACCCAGGTTCTGCTTCCTCCGGAGTACAGACCCGGCAAGCCCCAGAAACGCGTTTTTCAGGAAGGCGAATTCAAATTAGTTCTATACAGCCGAAAGTTTGCCACCGGCGACATGGTCTATGCCGAGGTCCTGCCAGTGCTGGCCCCGGGAGAAAAGATCAGCAAAAATTTAAGAGAAAAACTAAAGCTACATCAGCTGAAGTACAACGGTATCCAGGTTCCTCTGGTGGAACGCCCCTGGGGATCCAGGGGACTGTTCGCAATCTATCCGCACCAGAAAGAAAACGGATGGCTGGGCTGGACCTACGCCCTGAAAAGCAAGTCAGCCACCGGTGATGTAACCAGATTCAAATCCATTCGGCTGAATGTTGAGATTACGAAGTTTCCCGTTTACACATCTGAATTGAAGCTGGGCAAGTATTCGAACGTTGACACCTACGAAAAGCCTGGTGTCGCAGAACGCATCAAAAGCGAAAGAGCTTTAAAGAACAAGGCTTTCGCTTCCCGGGAATCCAACCACATAGAGGATCGTCTGGCTCATCCAAGGGATTTACACAAGATTACATCTCCATTTTATGCAACCAGAGTAACCTACCGGTACGAAATCAAAAATGGTAAAAAGATAAAGCATCCACCTAAACGTTATGTGCACAAGGGTCTGGATCTTCGCGGTTGGGAAGGACATCCTGTATACTCCATGGCACCCGGAAAGGTTGTACTTGCACGTAANCTATTTTTCGAAGGTGGATTTGTGCTAATTGACCATGGAAATGGAATTAAATCCGGATATATGCATCTGAGCAAGATTGATGCGAAGGAAGGCAAACTGGTCAAAGCCGGTGAGCTAATTGCAAAAGCTGGCGCCACGGGTATGGTCACCGCAGCGCATTTGCATCTTTCGATCTGGGTAAACGGGTACCCGGTAGAACCGCTCAGTCTGCTGCATCTACCGGTGCGGTACTGACTTCGGGTAAGCTGATTCCACGTAANAATTCCAGCGTTCTGGGATGAAACGGAAAACCTTTTTCCACAGGCTCCCGTATCCAGAGCAGAAAATTTGGACTTTCGCTGGCCGACCTGGCAGAGCCGGGTTTCGCATCGCTTCCGAATATAAAGAAACCGGTACGCAAAGTGTCTGCCTCGAAGCGATCATAATAGGTCCAGAAGGAACCCTGCATGGTCACGGGAAAATCAGGAGGAAACAGGGATTGTTCTTTTTCCTTTTTTAGATCCTGCACCTGTTCATCCTTTACGGTACCCAGGAGGAGTTCCGTGCGATTACGAACACCCTCTCGGTCCATCCCGGGAGGAATTCGATATAGAATGGCCGATGGAATGCGATCCAGTCTTTCCTGGTGGCTACTCAACCCAAGTATGGGCAGACCAGGCCCATTGGCCTCTTCCAGTTTATCCGAATCATGAAGATAGACTCCATCCGGCAAATTGAGTGTTAGAACGTTACCCTGTGGCGAGCGAACCTGGATCAGACCATTGTCCTCCAACACCTCATAGCTATATCTCGCTGTAATAGCTGCTTTCCAGATCATTTGATGGATGGCCACTACTCCGGCCTTTTGCCAGTCTACAATGCGAAATCCCAGGAACACTAATGCAAACAGAGTAAGCCCCGAGAATAAGACGTAGAAGTTAAGTCGTTTGCGAAGAATGAAGAGGGCCAGAAGGATGAGAAATACCAGGGCCCAGAAAACGGTGGTAAGGCCGGCACCATCCCAGGCCAGTATTAAACAAAAAATAGCACCAAGCACTAACTCCAGGATTAAGGATTTGCCGGACTGATACCTGAGGATTAACTTGCCAAATACAATCAGTAGTAGCCCGGCCAGGATTGCGGCGGTGGCTATCGCAGCGGGAAGACTAATCCAGATCGGTATGGGTGTCAGCCGATAAACAAAGAACAGGGAGAGCAGGAATCCCATGAGCAATGCCCAGCGCACTGCCACCGGCCTGCCATCCTGAAACAGTTGGAATTTTTCCCTTGCACGATCGAGGAATCTCGGGAATCTACTGGTTGTTGCTTGCATTGAGAGTTCTCAATCCATGGATCTAAAGATAGAAAAACAGGGCAATAACCTTCTGATCCGATTGTTCCACCCTCGAGTGGATGGAGATAATCTGATCCTCAAGGAGCTGGATGCAGGCCAGTTTACTGGTGAGCCTGTGGATGGCCTCACTATAGATATGGCCGAGATCGAGTATATTAATTCTCTGGGCATTACCGAAATCATCAACATTCATCGTAAATTCAGCGAGAAGAATCCTTCAGGTTTTCGGCTCAAGCTGGAAAATGTAGATCGCAAGATTGCCACGATTCTGGAACTTGTAGATATCCATCGAATCGCGGATATAGAAACCAGAATCCAGTAGAGTAATTCTCTTGAGATACCTTACTCAGCCAGCCATCATTCTGCTCTTGCTGACTGCCAGTTGTCGCGGCTACGACCTGCGATTGCTTCAGGGCTGGGATCGCCTGGAAATGGAATGCTGCTATGTGCAGATTCAGGAAGGAATGGATCCGGCCCGAGTCCAGACCGCCATCCAGTGGAAGTGGCCCATGATCCAGGTTCTCCAGCAGCGTTTTTTTCCATCCCTTGCCGATTTCAAACCTCTAATTGTGGTGTACCCGGATCAGGCCAGCTACCAGCGTTCCAGTGAACATTTGCCATCCAATGCCCTGGCTCATTATGATCGCAGCCGAAAGGCAATCCATGTCAGCATTGATGCAGCAGACCCGGTGTGGCGCCATGAAATGTCTCATCTGTATCTGGATGAATTGAGTAGCAAGGCTCCGTTCTGGTTTCAGGAAGGACTGGCCAGGTTCCTGCAGAATTACAACACCCAGAAGAACTCCTGCAGCGAACAGGCGATGTTACCCGAGTTTCGCGTCTGGGTGGAGAAAAATCCCGATGCTCTGGCCCTTGAGTCAATGGAGCTGCCTACAAGTGTGGACTTTCTGGACCCGGAGGGAACGGCTCAGAAAACAGTACTTAGTGGAGTCTTTGTCTACTTCCTCTGGACTCGTGGTGACCTCACCGACGTGATGCGAGGCCTTCGAGATAATCCAAAGTCAGATCCGTTGTTCCACATAACCTACGGAGAGCGAGGAGCTATGAATAAGCTTCGTCATGAATACATCGAATACCTGGAAAATCCTGTATTCAATGTGGCCCCGGCCGGGTGCCAGTAATCAAGCTTTCCTCATTCCACCCAGTGATCATTACCCCGCTTCAAATACGCTTCAACGATATGGACCCCATGCAACGGGTGAACAATTCCACATACTCCAGCTACCTGGAATTGGGCCGTCTGGACTTCTGCAATAAATATCTCTCAATTACGGAACTGGAAGATATTCCATTCGTTCTGGTGCGAATCGAAATGGATCTGCGAAAATCATTGCGGCCGAACACTCCGGCGCAGGTCTGCACATGGGTTTCTCGCATTGGGAATTCTTCCTGGGACTTTTCCGCCAGGATCGAAGGCAGGGACGATGGCCAGACTTACGTGGAAGCCAGGACCGTTCAGGTGTACTACAATTACAGGCAAGATCGAAGCGAATCGATTCCCATTTCATTTCGCAACTTCCTGGAAGCAGAATTCCCCGTTGAGCCATAGATCTCTGGTGAAGCCCCTGCCTTGATCTAAAACAACACTGGTTGAGCTTCTAAACTCGAATTCCAGGGCGAAAATGCTGGATCAACTTGCTTGAAGCAAACCGCGGAGACCCGGAAAACAGTCTTCGCAGTGCCGAAAAACAGAAAAACTTGACCCCGGTGCATTTTCCTGTAGCTTTCAACGGTGCAGTTCTTTGAGCAAGCCACGGGTTTTCGTCAGGTCAGTCAGATTGACTTTCAAAAATTCATAGATACACTTTCGCCGGATCATACGGTGGATGTTTCCTATTCAGTTGAGCCGCCGATCAAGAGCTGGAACGATTTTTCTGAGGACCGAAGGTGGCCCCACAGTATTGTGGCTTTTGAAAAAATGCTGGATAGACCGGAATATTTCATCCCCGAGTGGGCCAGACTGGATCCCTGAGTCTCGTGCAAATGGGAAACGCCACAGCCAGACTCGTCAGGGCAGAATCATTGACACCACCTGCGTTGCGTTTTAATTCTGGTCCTTGATTGTAGCAATAAGCTGCTAATTTATTAAATCAGGAAATGAGTGTCATGTTTAACGAGAAGACCTATCCACCATCCAGTGATTTTGCCGGCCGGGCCAATATGAATTCCGCCGGGTATGATGAACTCTATAAACAATCTGTAGAAAATCCGGAGGCTTTCTGGGCTGAACAGGCCGACCGACTGACCTGGTTCAAGAAATGGGACAAAGTGCTGGACCATTCCTTTGGCGAAGCGAAAGTTCAATGGTTCACCGGCGGAAAGATCAATGTGGCCTACAATTGCCTGGATAGACACCTGGAGGGTCCCCGAAAAAACAAAGCAGCCATAATCTGGGAGGGAGATCATCCCGGAGAGTCACGGACCTATACATACCAGCAACTTCATCGGGAAGTAAGCCGGCATGCCAATGTGTTGAAAAAACTGGGCGTTAAAAAAGGCGACCGAGTTCTAATCTATCTGCCCATGATACCTGAGCTGGCCTTCTTTTCTCTGGCCTGCACTCGGATTGGCGCCGTCCATTCTGTAGTATTTGGTGGTTTTTCACCGGCTGCCCTCATAGGTCGTATCGAAGACTGCCATCCAACTCTAATTGTAACCTCAGATGCAGGATTTCGTGGAGGCAAGATCATCGATATGAAGAAGAACGTCGATGAAGCCCTTAAAAAATCCAATTTCGAAGTCAAGAATGTCGTGGTTGCAGAGCGAGTGGGTCGGGATTCAAATGCTACTTACAAAGAGGGTCGAGACCATCGATTGGAAGATATGCTACGTGATCCGGAGCTCTCCGACGTCTGCGAAGCTGAGCAGATGGATTCGGAAGACCCTCTGTTTATTCTTTATACTTCTGGCTCCACGGGCAAGCCCAAAGGAGTACTGCACACAACAGCCGGCTATCTCCTGGGGGCCAGTCTCACTCATCATTATGTATTCGATCACAGAGAAGACGACACCTACTGGTGCACTGCGGACATTGGCTGGATTACCGGTCATAGCTACATTTTGTATGGCCCTCTTTCCAATGGAGCCACCAGTCTCATGTTTGAAGGGGTGCCCTCCTATCCGGATGCCGGGAGATTCTGGGACATCGTAGATAAATACCAGGTGAATGTGTTCTATACAGCACCCACAGCCATTCGCGCATTAATGCGAGAAGGAACGGAACCAGTGGAGCGCTACTCCCTGCAGTCATTGCGATTGCTGGGCACCGTTGGCGAGCCCATCAACCCGGAAGCATGGCAATGGTATCATAAGAACATCGGTAAAGAAAAATGTCCGATTGTAGACACCTGGTGGCAAACGGAAACCGGCGGAATTATGATCACTCCATTGCCCGGGGCCACAGAAACCAAGCCGGGATCCGCTACAAAGCCTTTCTTCGGCGTGCAACCGGTACTGCTGGATGGCGACGGCAAAGAACTGGAAGGGGCGGCCTCCGGTAATCTTTGCATCAAATTTCCCTGGCCATCGATCATGCGAACTGTCTATGGAGATCCAGAAAGATTCTTCAATACATACTTTTCCCAATTCAAAGGCTACTATTTCACCGGCGATGGTGCAACCCGCGATGAAGATGGTTATTACTGGATTACCGGCCGGGTAGACGATGTACTCAATGTTTCCGGGCACAGACTTGGCTCCGCTGAAATTGAAAGCGCTCTGGTAGAACATAAGGCTGTGGCGGAATCGGCTGTTGTTGCTTTCCCCCACGATGTGAAGGGGCAGGGAATCTATGCCTACGTCACCGTTAAGAATGGATTTACTACCAACGATGAACTAAAGAAGGAACTGATTGAAATAGTGTCCGAGAAGATTGGGAAAATCGCAAGACCGGATATCATCCACTGGGCCCCTTCCCTGCCCAAAACGCGATCCGGAAAAATCATGCGAAGACTCCTGCGCAAGATTGCAGAAGGAGTGTACGATAACCTTGGCGACACTTCCACCCTTGCCGATCCTTCGGTAGTGCAAAAGTTGGTAGAAGATAAAAAGCGTTTTCATAGCTAATCCGCTACAGATCTTCATAGCGAAGTCTCTCAGCTTGCGGTCACGGGAAGGCAATGGAAGGCAAAAGCTCCGCACCCAGTTAGATCTTGAGAGCTCGGACCGGGCTGGAATGAAGCTCATTGCAAAGTCGCAGTTGAACAGTTGACCGCCTCCTTCTCTGACCCGGATCTTCTGGCTCGCATCCGTTACACTCCGGCCCCGACGAAAGCCCGAAATCCGTCATGTCGGGGAATCCGGGATTCGGGAAGCATACCAGGTGGATTTCTCGGTGGGGAAATCTGAAATTCTTATGGCCAATTGTTCCCGCTGGAATTGGATGGAAGCCTGATGCCAGCACCTGAAACGACTTCCAAAAGCCCAATCCCATCTCTGCCTGTGCTACCGGAGCGAATCGTATGCCTTACGGAGGAGTCCGTGGAACTATTGTATATGCTGGGAGAGCAGCATCGAATTGCGGGCATCTCTGTCTATGCAGTGCGACCGGAAAGGGCCCGCAAAGAGAAGCCTATGGTAACCAGCTTCATCAAGGGAGATGTAAAGAAAATCAAGGATTTGAATCCAGACCTGGTGCTGGGATTTTCCGACATCCAGGCTGAACTGGCCGCCGGACTGATAAAAGAGGGCCTTCCTGTCTGGATCACCAATCAGCGAAGTCTCGACCAGATATTCGAAACCATGCTACAGATCGGCGCCCTGATAGGACGACAGGAGGACACCCGAAGTCTGCTCAAAGAATGGAGGGAAAAGCTAACGTCCATCTACGAGAGAAACAAAGAGAAAAAGAAGGTACGAGTATTCTTTCAGGAATGGGACGATCCATTGATCCATGGCATCCAATGGGTCTCGGAATTAATCGAGATCTGTGGCGGCATTAACTGTCTGGCCGAGGATATGGAAGATCCGGAGTCCCATAAGGCAGCAAAGCGAATCACCACAACGGAGCGAGTAGCAGAGAGTCAGCCCGATACAATCATTGGCTCCTGGTGCGGAAAGCCTGTGGATTTTCACTGGGTGCGACACCAGGATGGCTGGAAAGAGACTGAGGCAGTAAAAAAGGATCTGTTATTTGAAATTGATTCCAGCATCATCCTGCAGCCAGGACCTGCCCTCTTTCTAGAAGGTGTGGATGAGCTGGAACGTTACATTGATCGTGTACGGGATCGCATATAGCCATGATCAGAGCAGCTTCCGGAGCATTGCCAGGATCATGAAAACCAGAACCACCTTTAATGTAAAAGGATAATAGGTCCTGCAGAGTCCTTGCAGAGTCACAAAGGATTTCCCGAGAAAAAGAAAAAGGCCGACATTGCTGCCGGCCTTCCCATTGCGAATTTCAAAAGTGAAACGTCCGTCTTGAACGCTTACGTATCGACTAATTTACTTCGCAGGTAGTTTGATCTTTTGTCCCACTTTCAGAGCAGATGCATTAACATCGGGATTCAATGCCTTGATCTCTTTCCAGCGAGCCTGATCACCCAGTTCTTTTGCAGCGATTTTACCGTAAGTATCACCTGGCTTAATCGAGTATTCCCTTGTGTCCCCGGCCTGGTTATCCGCGGGCTGTTCCTGATCTTCTTGAGCCTGATCTTGCTGATCAGCTTCATCAGCCTGATCCTGGTTTTCGGCCTGATCTTCTTGATCTTGCTCCTGCTGGTCGGCAGGGGTCTGGTCACCGGGCTGCTGGTCAGCATTCATTGTAGTGTTTTGCTGATCAGCACCTGTGTTATCCGCATCGCCAGTGAAGCTATCCTTGAACAGGAAGATACCAACGATCAGAGCCAGAATCACAGCAGCAATGCCCAGTCCTGTTCGGGAGCTGGACTCTTTCTCTTCAACGGAGAAAGGAGAAGGGGAATCGTAAGCGGATACATCCGAACCAGTATCCTGTGAAGCGAAAGGTTCAGCAGGAAATCGGTCTTCGAATACAGAGCCGGCCAGAGTATCGGTGCTTTTAGAACGGGCTGTGCTAGCTCTCTTTTTGGAGCTCTTCTTCGCACTCTTTTTAGCTGTTTTCTTAGCTGTCTTTTTTGCCGCTTTCTTTGCGGACTTCTTCGCAGTCTTCTTGGCTGCTTTTTTGCTGCTTTTCTTGGTGGCCATGCGGCACTTTTAACGGGGTAATCCTGTAATTCAATCAGGAATTTCCTCTACCATAGGAAAAAGATGGGAAAATCGGAGGGATTTCAGCGGAAATCCGACGCTGAATCCATCAAACTCCATTCCGATCGGAATTGATGCATAATGCGAAATCATCAGGCAAACCGAGCCAGATTTGCCATAATCCGATTGCCACTTGGGCACAGGTCATTTTTTTTGTACGCGTGAATCGTCGATTTCTGGCCATTGTGGTCCTTATCCTTGGAGTCCTTCTGGGGCTTTACTTTCTGTCAGGTACGGGAGGAACTTCAGTCCTACTGGCCAATGCCTCGGACGTGGCAGAACGGCCTCAGGACTTTCTGGATCGCGAGCTCAGAGTTCGGGGATTCGTGAAACCCGGCACCATTCTACGAATGGGCGACAAAGCGGAATTTGTAGTAGAACTGGATGGTAAGGATTTACCGGTGCTCTACAACGGAAACAGCCAGCTGCCGGATACCTTCGGGGATGCAGCCCCGGTACGAGTGGATGGTCATCTCGAGAATGGCAAGTTGATGGCGCACAAGGTGGAAGCCAAATGCGCCAGTAAGTACGATGTTCCTCATGCAGGCGAACCTGGCTACGGAACGTCAGAACATCTAGATGCTCTGCAGGCAGCAGAGAAAGACAGCTAATCGTGGATCTAAATTACATAGGGTCCTTTGTTCTCATTCTTTCGGCGGCCACGGTTATTCTTGTATTCCTGCTCTCGTTGATGGGGTTCCCCCTGCGAAGCCGCCGCAATGCCGTAAGGCTTTTGAGCCTGGAGCTGGCGTTCCCTGGAAAGGTCTACCGCTCATTCTACCGTTCTGTGCTCACAGTATGGGAAGGGATCTCCTCATCCGTTCTCCGATGGACCGGAATCAATAGCCGGGCCATGGCGCTAAATCTGGCAGCCCGGGGCCTCTACGCGAACCTTGCTCTGGTCAGTCTTGCCATGACCATCCTGATAACGTTGCTCATCACCGGAGACCTGAGCAATCGGTACGTAGTTCACAATTCATCGCCGAGCCTTGGAATCTTCTACCGGATAACGGGAGTTTGGGCAGGCTCAAGCGGAAGCCTGCTTTTCTGGTATTTCCTACTCTGTCTGTTCAGCGCCATTGCAGTGTATCAAACCAGACGCCGGCTCTACAACCGTTTGCCACCTCTTTACTGGATTCTGGCATCGGTTCAGCTTCTCTTCATTGTTCTGGCCATTTTCTTTCGCGATGCTCAGCCCTTCCGAACCTTTGCCGTGGAGATGGCCGCAGGCCAGGGGATCAACCCATTGCTTTTGCACTGGGCCATGATCATCCATCCGCCAATTCTTTACGTCGGGTATGTTTCTTTTGCCATCCCTTTCGCCATTACCGGAGCAGCATTACTTAGCGGCAATCTGCGCGAAGACTGGCTGCCTCTTCTAAGACGATGGGCCCTCTTCAGCTGGTTCTTCCTGGGATTTGGCATACTTCTGGGCAGTAAATGGGCCTACGAAGAGCTGGGATGGGGTGGTTACTGGGCCTGGGATCCGGTGGAGAACTCCAGTCTGATGCCCTTCCTGTTCGCCACTGCATTCTTGCATTCCTTGATCGTGCAAGAGCGCCGAAGGATGCTCCGTTTCTGGAACGTTTTTCTGATCATAACCACTTATCACTTCTGCCTGCTGGGAACATGGATTACGCGAAGTGGTGTCCTGGAAGGCCCGCATACATTTGCAGAGTCCACCATCGGCACCCCGATGATAGCGTTTATTGCTATAAGTTACTTCTACTTCATGCGTTTTCTTTATTTCCAGCATAAGAAGCTCAGGCCCGAGAATCGCCTGGAAGCTGTAACGTCCAAAGAAGGAAGCATGCTACTGAACAACTTCCTGATGACGTTTTCAGTATTCATCATACTCATCGGCGTTTTTTCTCCTTTGATGCCTCTGGACTGTCGCTGGGACGGTGGACTGAGCTGTGCCAAAGTAGAATGGAAACTCTCTACTTTTAACAAGATCATGGTGCCTGTGGGTATCATCACACTCTTTCTGATGGGCGCCAGTCCTCTTCTTGCATGGAGAAAAAGTGCGGATGCCATTTATACCAGAACCCTTCGAATTCCTCTGATCGCAGGTGCTCTGGCTGCGGTGGGATTCGGCCTAACCTATGGTATGCTCTTCACTCGCCCGGAAGGCACGGACCGTAGCACCTGGGGACCGGGATGGGTGGCCGAGCTTTTTACCGTCCTAACGGTGGGTATTGCCGTGTTCACCATCGTCGGCCTGCTGCAGGAGTATTATCGCGGAGTTAAATCCAGGATGGTTCGATTCGAAGAGAATCCCCTGCTGGCATTGGCCCGACTGGTTCTGCGCAACAAACGGCGGTACGCAGGCTACATGGTGCATATCTCTGTAGTCTTTCTCTTCATCGGTTATGCAGGCGGTTCCTTCAAAAAGACCGACAAATTTCAATTTCACTATTACAAGATGCAGGCTGAACCTGGCTCGGATTACATCCACTACTACAGCGGAGACCGGGCCTACCTGGAGAACTACACAATTGAAGCCCGGGATCTTTTCCTCCGGCCTGTTATTGCCCCTCATGGGGATCGCAATAATCCGCTGGATGTTGCGGTTTCCCAGGAAGCGCATTACAGAATCAATCCTCCGAACTATCTGCCTCCAAAGCCTACAGATGGCACAGACCCATACAAAGCGGCGAACAAGAAGCCTACAACTCCGGATCGCATGGTCAAATTCCTCATTGGCTTTATTCCTGACGGGCGCATGACTACGGAACGTCATTTTCATCCGAGAATCTATCCTCCCACCGGGGAAATATCGCGGAGTCAGGATGGTTTTTCGCTGCGAACGCCTACCAGCGAGCCTGACATTAAGTCCACCTGGTCCGAGGATCTTTACATTCAGCTGGGAGCGATTTCGGATGCACAAACGGGACGAAATCCGGACTTAACACAGATGTATGAGTTATACTTTTTCGATATGCGAAAAGCTCCCGAGGCTTATAGCAGACTTTTTCCCAGTACCATTGTGGCGAATCTGGAGATCTGGATCAATCCTCTGGTAAAATTCATCTGGCTGGGCACCGTTCTGTTCTTTCTCAGTGGATTGATATTGATCCTGCCCTTTGGAGAAAAACGAAGGGATGGATAATATGCGAATAATGCAATCCGAAAGCCTATATCTACACAAAGCAGCTCAGACGACGCACCAAATCATCCACAATAGCCGCAAGGGATGGACGGTTGGCGTTCTTTCAGGACTGCTTAAGAAGGCAACCTTTCTGGCCTTCTGCCTCTTCATTGTTTCTGGATCAGTGGCTGCCCAGGAGGTATATACAAACCTCAAGGATCCAGAGCATATAAAGACATTCAACCAGGTATCGGACTCCGTCATCTGCCAGTGCGGATGTCACTTTATTTTATCCAGTTGCCCACACGTAGAATGCCCCTGGGGGATTCCTGTGCGCCGATTCATGGAGAATCGAATCCGCGAAGGAATGAATGCAGAGACAATTATCCACAAGCTGGAGCATGGGTTTGGTCCAGAGTACATGAATGATCCGGTGATCGTTGAGCTGGAAAATCAGGGCCGGCAGGATCTGGTACAAAAAATCATACAGGGCCATGGGCCCCAGATTCGCGGAACCACCGCGAATTGGATACCAATCCTGCTAATTCTGGTCTTTGTCATTACCGGGGTCTTGATTGCAGTGCGGTATTTTCGCAGAAAGGATCCTTTTGGAGACCTTTCTTACCCTGAGACCAGCGAATCAGATGGTAAAGGCTCAGACCAAAAGGGCGATGCTACAAACGACGATGTTGACCTGGACCGCTTTAAGGACCTGGATCGATGATTCTATCTATACTTGCACTCATCATAGTTCTGATTACAATCCTCTTCTTCCTCTGGCCCATCATGCAGCCGGTGCAGGACGGAGCGCATTACTTTGTTTCCGGAAAAAGCCGAAGACAGGACCTGCTGGATGAAAAGTCGGTACTGATCGCCAACCTGCAGGACCTGCGAATCGAGGCAGAGAGTGGAAAGATTCCCGATGAAGAGCTCAAACGATTGAGTGCTCCTTTGCTACGAAATCTGGATAAGGTCGAAGGCTTGCTTAAGAACTATCCGGACTCAGAAATTCGCGGAAAGAACCAGCGGTTTTGCCCGGCCTGTGGCCACCTGCGCCATTCGCAGAGCGAAAGTCATTGCTTGCAATGCGGACTTTCCTACGAGGAGACCGGATCATGACATTAAAGATCGCTACTTCCTATTGCCTTTTTCTTTTTTTACTCCTGTCAGCGTTTTCTCTCCAGGCACAGCCTGGTCCGGAAAGAGCTTCCCAGACGGTGGAAATTCATGGCGCCGTCGTAAACGGAACCGGCCGTCGACCGGTGAACCCGGAAAAACTGGAACTCATTCGCCCTGGCCAACAGATGACCGTGCTACATACAATGGAGAATCCAGGACCTACCTTTCGCTTCCCACCGGCTGAAAGAGTGTCGGTCCCTTTTTTAATTCGAGCCACCTATCAGGGCGAAACCTATGTTACAGTAGTTCCTCCGGTTCCAGAGCGTCAGGATGCAGCACAGACTGTTGAGGTGTTCGAAGCAGGCGCACAGAAGCAAGACCTGAATATCATGCCCGGCGTGGAACTTTTGAATGAAGAAGGTGGACTTCGCATCAACCTGGTATATTCAGTTGAAAACGTCTCCAATCCGCCAAGGACGTTTGCCGGGGAACAGTTTCAAATTCGCATTCCTGACTCTGCAAAAATCACAGGTTGTCAGTTAGCCCATCAAAGCTCGCGAATGCCAGCACCCTTCTCATGCGGCGCAGAGAACGGAGTCATTCGCGTGCCCAAAGGCTTCCGGCCCGGTAGCTCGCAGCTAACCATCCAGCTAGAACAATCCCAACGAAATTACCTGGATCCTGAAACATCTTACCCGTTTAAAGTCATTGTCTGGAAGCCTGAAAAAGCGAAGCCAGCGATTCAGAATCAAAAGGCCACAGAAGAGTTAAAGATCCGTGGTCTCGGACCTGCGCTGAAGGTTGATTATGCATCGGATCCTG
Organism: Leptospiraceae bacterium; assembly: GCA_002717505.1. Classification (GTDB taxonomy): domain Bacteria; phylum Spirochaetota; class Leptospiria; order Leptospirales; family Leptonemataceae; genus UBA3465. The sequence continues at coordinate 16,704 of PBEB01000029.1, read as the reverse complement.
TGGAATACTCGATGCCGAACGATAGCTTTCATTATGCCAATCCCCTGCAATCGGATTACAATCCGGTATTCGACCGAACATGGCATACGGTTCTGGCAGTGCTTGCGGCCGGAGCCATACTGCTTCTGGCCATTAGCATTCTATCTTCCTTCCGCATTCAGGTGCGACGCACAAGGTAAACTATGCTGAAGCTAGAAGGCCTGTACAAGAACTATGGCTTTCGAAAAGCGTTGCTTCCTCTCAGCCTTCAGTTCGAGGCCGGCCAAACGATTTGTGTACTTGGACCCAATGGCGCCGGTAAATCTTCCTTTCTAGATGCTTTGCTTTCCCCTCCTCCGGAAGGCGCGAAGGTACTTCTAAACGGCTCATCCATCGATTCTGACGAACGTCAGAGATTGTTTTACGGGAACTGCGGATTCATTGGACATGATCCTGGATTGTATCTGGATCTGACCTGCGCGGAAAACCTTAAGTGCTTTTACAGTCACTTTTCGGTGAAGCCCATTCCAGCGGGAAAAATCGATGCAGACCTTGAGCGCGCAGGGCTTCTCGCCAGAAAAGACGACCCGGCCCGGTCTCTTTCCCGAGGAATGAAGCAGAGGCTTGGCCTGATGCGAAGCCTGCTTCATGACCCGGATCTCTGGCTCCTGGATGAACCCATCACTGGCCTGGATTTAGCAGGACAGGACCTGCTCATCGAACTACTGCGTCAGAGAAATGAAAGCGAAAAGCTTTCTATAGTAATAACCCATTCCGATGAGCCCTTTTTTCCCGTGGCCAGCCGCTATCTCTATCTGCGGCAGGGAGCTCTGGTCGCAGACATTGTGGCTTCCCGTTACTCGGAAACAGCCAGAAGCAAAGCGCAGGCGATCTTGCGCGGAGCTTGATTTCGGCTGAAAACACCCATCCGCCGGTCAGCAGAGATTAAACGCAAATTGAATTCGATGCCAATAGGTTAACTACGCGCACTCCAGAAAGAGTTAATGGCTGAGCTTCTGTGTCACGTTCGAATTTAGCGAAATCCTGGGGCGAATGCGACGCGGATTAATTGCGAATTCCTGAAGCAAATTCGGGGCGGAACCATTGCGAATTCCTGGCGCGAATTCCACGGGGATCCATTGTTGCCGCCCTAGCAACTCAGTCCCTGAAATCAGGCGAATACATCTACCCTGGAACCTGCTTGCCCTTGAGCGGGCTGCTCGCTTTGAACGGCACTGGACTCAGGAGCAGGTCCAGGAGGAGCGGCCACAGAAGCATTTTCCGGTGGTGCGCTTGTGGTAGCAGGAGCGGCAGAGCCACTGGCTGGAGCAGATACCCCTGGCGTTGGTCCGGACTGAGGCTCATTTCGAGCGGACACCGAACCAACAGATACATCCGGATTATCGGACAGGTTGCTCACCTGTCTTGGACTCTGCCCGGAAAGCGCAGGAGCCGCACTATCAGAGAACAGAATTTGCCTGGAACCCACTGCCATATACGCCATAGCCTTAATATATTGACTTTAGAATCCGCAGTCAAGAGAATCCGACATGCTATTGCCCGGTACCCGAGCTCAAATGCTGTTTCTGGCCCTGATCAGCGCAATCCCTCTGACCTCCGCCTGCCAGTCCGGGCTGGAGTATCAGAATCCTTACGGGGTTTCTTCGGTAACGCTTCAACAACCGGCTCCTCCAAATTTCCAGAACGAAGATCAACTGAGTACGGATGATCCCAATACTGAAAATGAATCGGATGAACTTCCTACCGAAAACAGGCCAGATTCAGAAAAGCGGGCTATCGCGGAGCAGCCGGAGAATGCCACCCTGCATCCGGTTCCAAAAGATGAGAAAAGGCCCTACCCGGAAAGCCGATTCGCCACCATAGATGGAGTCAGGATTCACTTTCGATGGATTCCGTCCGATGGAGGCGACAGGCGATATATATTGATTCACGGATTTGCAGCCAGCACCTACTCCTATCGACATACGATTCATCATTTAAAAAATCAGGGACATGAAATTCTGGCCGTGGATCTTCCTGGATACGGATTCTCCGATCGTGTTCTGGAAGGGAGCCACTCCAAGTTTCGTCGGGCAGAACTAATATGGAAGTTAGTTCATTTGTTGGAGTCCAGCCCATCCCGGTATGCTTCCATGGAATCCCCGGGCCGTTCGCCCTCGCGCGGCATAGAACGCTGGATTCTGGTGGGCCATTCTATGGGAGGTTCCGTCATCGCGGCCATGACACAGTTGTATCCTGAAAACGTGGAATATTTGATCTACATTGCAGGTTCAGTGGACGGAGGACCCGGCTGGTTTGCCCGGAACGCAGTACGCTGGATACCTGGACTTAAAGGACTGATCACATGGTATGCAGAGAGCTATTCATTTAACGAAGAATCATTCAAAGAATTGCTAACCAGCGCTTATGCACGACCGCCAGCAAAAGAAGAAGTGGATGGATACCTGCAGCCTTTCTTAATACCCGATACAGCACCCAGCATTCTTGCAAGCATCGAGAATTCTCAGGACCCGCGAACATTGCAGATGGCTCAGTCCAACCTGCCGGCTTTGCTGATCTGGGGCGACGGGGATGAGTGGGTAGTTCCGGAGGTTGGACGAGCGTTGCACCAGGACATCAAGCTTTCGCTGCTCTATATGATTGAAGGAGCCGGGCATTGTCCCATGGAAACTCATCCCGAACAGGTGCATAGAATTATGGATAAGAGCGATGCTGCCATGCGACAGATTCGAGAATCCGGACCTCAATGATCAGCTCTCTGGATGCTCTTCGTACAGATCCTTTAAGGAGGATTTTTCTTTAATACTATCGTCCCTGGAAGTATCTGCCATGCTACGGCGTTCCAGGGATTTTTTGATTTTCTGCACGTGCTCGTGGGAATTCTCAATGAACACAGTATGCCTTTGCTGAGCTCCGGCTGTAGCTGTGCCCGCGATAAACACATTTTTCAGATTCGTTTCCATGGTTTCTTGATCAAGCACCGGTTTCTGAGCGGCACCCTCCAATTGAATCCCCAGTTCATTATAGAGTGAGGAATCGGGCACATACCCGGTAAGAAGTAGAAATTGATCTGCTTCCAGGACTCCTTCACCGTGCAATACAGCTGGACCATCGCCTCTCTCCGGGCCTGAGGCCGGGTCGTTGCTGAGTTCATTACCCTGCGAAGGCGGATGGGAAATTAACTCCTTTTCGCTCCTGGAGTCTGGATCCAGATGCCGGTAACGTAGATGATTTCCTTCGATGGAAACAGGCTCTGAGCGATTCAGAAATCGAATCACTCCATTCTTGATCAACGAGGCGATCTCCGGATATAACCAGTATTTAATGCTTGTGGCATCCAGCGACTCTCCTCTATAGAGAAGGGTCACCTCCCCGCCCATACGATAAATACGGATGGCAGCTTCCACAGCAGAGTTTCGTCCACCTACAATGACCACCTTCTGGCGAAAATAATTTCGGAGTTCCTTCAGGTAATGGCTAACGTTTCGCTGATTTTCGCCAGGAATTCCAAGCAATCGGGGCGCATGCATGTCCCCAAGAGCGAGAATCAGAAACTTGCACCGGATTTCTTCTCGGATTGGCTGCGAATCCAGGGCCGCAGCAAAGGTACGCTGCAGACTGAGGCGCCACCCTATCCCGGAAAAACCAGCATCCTTTGTGGGCGGTGCTGGCTCAGAAGAAACCACGGGAGCTGATGCCGAACCCGAACTGGCGAGATGATCTGCATCGCTTACCGCCTGGATTCCGACCAGCCGCAGACCGGTGTGGATCGGCAAATCGAACTGCCAGGCTACAGCCATGAGATAGTCTAGATACTCCTCTCTGGTGGCTTTACCCTGGTCTCCAGTGATGAGCGGCACACCGGCAATAGAAATCCGTTCTGGAGAACTGAAGAAATGCGTTCCCGGAGCATACCAGCTTATGGTATGGCCTACCTGGTGCTCATCGATGATGGCAAATTCCCTTCCCTGCTTTTTCAGCGCCACTCCCATCTCCAGGCCAATAGGGCCCGCTCCAACGATCACAGTTTCTACTATAGAAGAGTAGCGCATGATCCCATGAGTTGAGCTCGGAGAATGCCTGCAAGAGAAAGAGGATTCTTGAGCATTCAACCTCGAGCGCAAGGCACCGGCCGAAGCCCCGACGCCCCACCATGGTCGTGGATAAATTCTGAACACTTCCGCGACGGAAACCTCAGCGACGTGGCAATCTCGGTTCTAGCTTCCCACGTCCGATGGCACTGCCTGGGAAGGAGCTGCAGGCAAGCCTGATGTCGCTCTAGTTTGCATCGCACCAGTGTATTACCCTGTTGTCTTCGTCTCGTCACAATCGTGTAACACAGAGCAGGCAAATTAAGCGCAACTTTTCAGTAATACAGAGATGAATATGCGTAACTACTTATCATCACTCCTTAGAGAGAAAAAGATCGTTTTGATTCTGGGTCTGACCATGGGATCTCTGCTCTTCATTCAGCTTGAGCAAAGCAATCCCCTGCAGGCTCAGCCCGCCCCTCAGGTCGAGGGCGAAGAGCAACCAGCAGAAGGAGAGCCTTCCGCCGAGGAAGAGAAGCCAGCAGAGGCTGCGCCAGCCGAAGAAGCCGCAGAGAGCGAAACCGACTCCGAAAGTGGTGGATTCCTGCTATGGAAGTATTTTCAGGCAGGCGGAAGCTTCATGTGGGTTCTGTTCGTGGCAGGCATGATTGGCCTTGCAGTCTTCTTTGAAAGAATCTATTTCTTTACCACTCGCAAGCTCACCAATCGCACATTCGAGCAAGACCTGATCGATGCCCTGAATACCAAGGGCCTGGACGGAGCTCGGGACATTCTGGCTGCGAATGAAAAACTCACTATTTCCAAGATCCTGAACGAAGGACTGGCAGTTTCCGAAGGCGACCCGGAGCACTTTAGCAAAGGCGTAGAGCGAGAAGCTGGTGGATATCTAGCACTTGCGGAACGAGGCCTGCCTATCCTGGCCGCCGTTTCAACAATCGCACCTCTGGTAGGCTTTCTTGGAACAGTAGCCGGTATGGTCGAAGCATTTGATGCGATTGCCAATGCGGATAGCGTTAACGCCAAGGTTGTGGCCGGTGGTATTAAGGTAGCACTGCTTACTACGGCGGGTGGTCTGATTGTGGCAATTCCTGCCATGACTTTCTTCCAGTATTTTCAGAGTCGAGTGAACGCCTTCGCAACCGAAGTTGAGCAGGCGGCCAATCACGTTTATAAAGAACTGCTGAAGAAAACCGGCAAGGTTGCAGCGTAAGCTGTAACTGCCGGCCTTTCAGGAGAGCAATAATGGTTAAGCTTAGAAGAAAGACAAACGTAGAAGAAATCTCAGCGGCCTCTATGTCCGACCTGGCTTTTCTTCTACTGGTCTTTTTTATGGTAGCTTCCGTTTTCTATGTAAAAGAGGGCATTCTGGCAAACCTTCCCAAGAAGGACTCCAGCCCTCAAATGGTAGAAAGGGATAAAGTAGTAACTGTCAAAATCGTGGGCGATAGCGTAGAGATGGATAACACATCTTTTGGCACCAAGCGATTTCCTTCCCTTCGCGGATTCGGTGAAGAGCTGGAGAAACTGGAAATCCCCGAAATCAAGGAAAAGTTCGCCGTTATCTCTGCAAGGGATACGAACGTGCAAAACCTGGTGACAGTTCTATCAGAAGTAAAGAAGCGAGGGTTTCTAAAGATTTCCATGCAGAACTTTGTGGAGTAGCTTTCATAGACGTCGGGGACTGGCCGCGCTGAAATTCGGTGGTCTGCAACAGCCCAACAGGGCAGACCTTCAGCGAGCAGATCGCCGGCGGCCAAATGGCCCCACCAGAGTGGCAATGAAACGAAACTAAAAAGCAAGCTAGAGCCCCTGCAAAAAGACTTATTATGGCTATTAGAAGACGAAAAATATTCGCAAACGTGCCGATCAGCTCCATGGCAGACATCGCCTTTTTGCTGCTGATCTTTTTTATGGTGACCTCCGTATTGAAGGTCGATGCCGATCTTCCATTGATTCTGCCAGATGCTGGCGGAGAGGAGATCAAGGAAAAGGATCTTCAGATTAGCGTAGATCGGAACAGACAGTTCTATTTTGGCAACATTGCCATGGATCTGGATGCCACTGTAGCAAAGGTACAGGAACAGGTTCAGCTGAACCCGGGAGCGCGGGTCGTGATCAATGCTCATGACAACCTGCCGGTGGAAGTGCTGGACAGATTATTCGAAAAGCTAAAGCGAATTGGCGCCACCAACATCGCCATCGTTACAAAGCAGGAGAACCGTCAGCTGTAGGCATCGTAAGAAAGCCGCAGCTGAATTAAGAATGATCTCGTGGATGCCCCGAGCCCGCCGCGAGACACGGAATTCAGGATTTATCTTTAGATATTATGACGACTGCAGAGTTAACCAATAGTAGTCCGGTGATTCAAAGAACCGGAAAAGAAAAATTCGCCATCTGGTTCCACCAGAACCGATTCTGGGTTCTGGCTCTGATTTCCGGAAGCATCCAGTTTCTGTTTCTCTACTTCATGTACTTTCCGCCTCAGACATTCGAGACGGACAATGACATCTACGAAGAAATCCAGTTCGTAGACAATGTGAGGGTAAAGCAGCCAGACGTTGAAGTTCCTCCAGCTGAAGGCGAAATTCGCAAGACCGATGAGCTAAAAAAGGAAAAAGTTGAAGACCAGCGCATTGTTGGAGCCCAGAATCCTTTTGCCATTGGAGCCACCCCTCCAGTAGACCTCAGCCCGGGCGTGAAACCTCCTTATACGCCAGAAGCCAGAAGCGCTGGAATCGAAGGAATGCTCGTTCTGGAGCTCGTCGTTGGCGAAGATGGCCGAGTTCTCCGAGTGCGGGTATTAAAAGGCCTGGGCCATGGACTGGATCAATCAGCCGTACGAACCTATTACTCCAAGCGATTTACGCCGGCCTACAAAGAAGGTAAACCCATCACAGTTAAGATCAACGTTCCGATTCGCTTCCAGCTAATTTAGGGCAGAGCCATCGGCCCTCCAGCGAAGGGCTCGGGACAGCTTATCTTCCAATCCGTGAAGACTTAGAGGTTGCCATTGGGCCTTAGCGGAGAGTTCACCTTTCTTTTTGCGTCGTCTAAGGAACTTCTTGGTCCTGCCGACGTGACTTGAAAGTGGCGCTCAGGGGGGCCAGAATCCGTGCGCCCCCGGGACCAGATGGCTTACCCGGAGTACTCCTGCCAAGCTACAGTACTCTTTCTCTTCTCGTTTCGACCGACTCCGTTTTCTGTCTGTCATTATTTAGCAATACTTCCGCCTGCCATTGTTTCGTAATATCCCCGCCGCCATTCTGTAACGATTGCGAAACAATCCCGTTAATTTTAGTCCTTTAACGTTAGTTTTTCTGCATTAATACCTAAGTACCTTGACGCGATTCTGGTTTTGCGCGACCGGTGACTCAGGTACTAAATATACATTACCATTATCAGCAACGACTATCGGACAATATTATGAAGCGAAGAATCTGCCTTACAATTCTAATACCTATCATTATAGCCAGCACCAGCTGCATTGCCGTTCTAAACGAAAACGGCGGAAAAGATGACGGGGGTCTGCCGGCATGGATGGCCTTCTTCGGGCAAGAGCCTAATGCGAACCCCGCCCCGGTGGTGGTTGCTTCAGATCCAGGTCTGGAGTTGACCGGTGAGATTCCAGCGGAAGCCTTTGTTGTAGAACAATCCGAGGTGGAATGGCCCAGGAATTTGCCCGGAAGGTTCGTACCCGTTAGTGAGGTCCATGATGTGGAGCTGGATCCTCGAGTGCAGGCAGCTATCGGTGTCGCTGATGGAAGCTCCGTTACATTTCCCCAGGATCAGCCGGCCAAGCTTGTCTATGAATATGATGCCGAGGCCCTGGCAGAAGCAGGTTTCATGGAGGAGTTCACTGCATTTTATTTTGACGAGCAATCTGATTCCTGGAATGCAGTGCGAAACGTAACGGTGGATGTAGAGAATAGTACAGTAACTGTCTCCACTACTCATTTTACCCCGTTTGTCCTCACAGCGCTACCTGTTCCTTCAGGACAATCCGTAGCTGCGCCTCCGCAATGTATAGTCGATGAGTATGCAGCGAATTTAAGCGGCAACAACGCAAGGTACATGGTGATCGGGGAGAATTTTCGATACTACAATGACCGAGACTATGTTATTCAGGGCAGCACAGATTTCGAAGATCTAGGCCTGGAAGGCGCTCTGGGCATTGCCACCTGTAATGGAGGCACTCCGGCCGCCGGTCTGGATTTCTGTGGAACCTTCGCCCAGCATAAACAAAGTAGCGCTGCTAACTATATCGAGTTTACAGCCCCGGACAACCTGGTTCTCTATTTAATGTACGATTCCCGGGGGCCCACAGACGCACCCTGGCTAAGCTCTCTGGGATTTTCTGACACCGGCAAAACGATTGAAACCACTGATGCGGTGGGCCACTACAAGGTGTACGCCAGAACCATGGCATCCAATGAAACCATTACGCTTCCCGGGAACCGCAACGGAATCGTTGGCCCCACAAACATCGATACGAACTATTGGCTGGCCATCAAATCGGTGCCTTCCGCCGTTCCCGAGCCTGCTAGTAGCCTGTGCTCTACTTTCGACGGCAGCCCGGGCATCCCGCAGGTGCAGAACACACATGCCATCCCGGGGAGCGATCAGGGAACTCTGTTCTGGTTACTGCCTGACGGAGCCGACATCCAGAATGTAATCATTCGCCGACAGCTGAATACTCCGGCTCTTTCTCCTTCGGAAGGAAGCCCGGCCGTGGGAGTGGAGCATTCCTCTGAAATCTATACGGCGGAGAACCTCGACGAAGACGAGACTTACTACTTTTCCATATTCAGTGTCGATTCCAATGGAGATTATTCCATTGCGAAAGTAATCGAAGTATCCACCGACCTGGATTCGGACGGAGACGGAATCAAGGATGCCTACGAATTGAATCCATCGCATGTCTATGCCAGCGGCCAGAGAACTCTACACACCACGGACGATTCCGATGGCGACGGCTTAACGGACCTGGAAGAGATTATCGCAAATACTGACCCTCGAAACCCGGATGCTCAAGCTCCGGTCTTTAACTCGGTGACACGGACCAGTCCCAGCCCCACCGGCTATCCTCTACTGACATTTGATATCGATGCTACAGACAATGTGGGAATCACGCAATGGCTGCTTTCCAGCGATAATGAGACGCCGAAACTAACGGATTCCCGTTGGACTGCACAGATGCCGGACAATCTTCAGTATCTACCCATTGGTGATCACAGCTATCGAATCTGGGCCAGGGATGCTGCGGGCAACCTTGCAGTATCCGATGCTGGAGACCTGGACGTGGAAATTGTGGCCGGAGACTACCCGAAGTTTGCGTACTGGATTAACCATGCGGATGACATGAGAGGGATTTACTGGGCCACCTTCGACCTGGAAGATCTGTCACTCGATCCCGCAGGCCAATACCAGACGGCGCATCGTGTAAACACAATTGGGGTACACCCGTCTGGGCGCTTTTTGTACACATTTCAACAAACTCAGGCGAATGCGGACCCGCTTATCGGTCATTATAGAATTGATCAGAATGACGGCAGCATCTCCCTGGTTCAATTCTACCAGCCCGGTGCAATTGCGGGCCCTGCCGGAGATCGCATCCGGTTTTCTCCTGATGGACGAAATGCCTACGTGTTTTTTACCGCGAATGGATATTGCGGGGGTACCTACCCGGCTTGCATTGCACATTACCGCATCAACCCGGCAGATGGAAGCTTGACTTTTGTTGCTTACAGCAATGTAGCCCCTCGTAGCTTTCCTAGGCCAGCCGATATTTCAGCCGATGGGTCCCTCATCGTGGCCAAAGCGGATGATTACGGATACCATGCAGTGCTTACAGCAGATGGCAATGGAGACTTGACTGAACGATACAAGGGCGGATTTGGAATGCTCGGAGAAGACTACCATATCCTAGTCCATCCAAATAACGATTTCGTCTATGTAATGGGCTACCGGGAGATAAAGCTTTATACGATCGATAGGTCGGGAGACTGGAGTGTGGATAATACTGGCTATTCTTTTGCGCTCGGACATGAAGTTGTGCGACAGGCTTCCATGCACCCGAATGGCAAATACCTTTATATAGCGGACGGCGGGAGTAGCACCGTCCGAGTACTGGAGATAAATCAGGCAAATGGGCACCTGACCGTCGTAGACTCGTCTCCATCGCCACTGGGCGCTGGAAGAATTCATATATTCCCGGAGTTTGGAATAATACTCGCGGGCAGTCACGAAGCGAACCCAGTAGCATATTCCCTTCCCTTCGATTCTCCGGATGGTGGATCTCTCGCAAACTCGGGAACTAGCAGCAGCAATGTATTCGCCGATGCGAATCAATTTGGCTTCGTCCGAATAAAGAATACTAATCTCGCACCTTTCGCCACGCTTGTACCCACGAACCCAGGTCGCGCCATGTATCCAACTGGTAGCTATCCGACCTATCCCTTCAGATGGACCACTCCGGTCTATAGGAGCTTCTGGAGCCCTTCGTGGAACTACTTCCAGCACTTCCGGGCAGAAATGGTGGCCACAGACCCGGATGGAGCCTCATGCAATGCAAATACTGCAAATTACAGCGAAACCATCGACCTGGTCTCAAGACCGGCAGGAAGTACTGTAAACCCACTTACAGATATCTGGCCCGACCAACGAAAATTCGTGAGCATCCGGCCCGATGAAACCGGTGATTACCTTCTGGAGTACTCCTTCACGGATGATCCGGGTACATGTACTGAAGGTGCGAAGACTTCTACGGTAACCCAAACGATCAAGGCCGGCCACATACGGGGACGGGGCGGGCAGCTTTTTCCTCCTGGATCACCGCCCGTTGCTCCTGACCCAAACTGGCAGTGGACTTACCAGGTGGAAAGAACACCGCATGGCGGATACAGACCCCATCAATGGAAAGAAGTAACTTGCCGCTTCAATTACACTACATGTCATTTAGTGGATTCCGGCGGGGGTTCCGGCTCCATGAATATATTCGAAGGCATTGGGTGGCAGTGCCATGCGGGCAGCACAGATCTGACACGAATAATGCATCATTCCGCGCTCAATAGCGACATTTGTCGCCGGCTACAAGATACTCTCTCGCCGGCCGTAAACAACTTCTTCACCGGAACCACCTACGAGGTAATCCACCAGCGGCCGCTTCATAGCGGGTACTGGCTGGAGTTCGTTCAGAATTAACTCAATAAATGAGCCCCGGGTGGACCTCTCAGCGGTAAACCCGGGAACTTTCCTTACTTCTCCATCTCCCGGGACAAACCAGACCTGAAGCGCGATAACTTCGCCCCGGGACACGAAAACGTAACACATCCGCCACACCGGCGACACCCTTCCGTAAGCATATCTTACTCGATTCGTAAGGATTGGAAAGGTGCGATGCGCCTGCGCATCGCACCACGGATTCTTCACTGGCACGACACAAGTACGTAACAGTGCCAAGGGTATATGCAATTATCAATATCCATACGGTCCATTGACCGAATGAGGAGTTTATTAAATGAAAGGAATGAAAATGCTTAAGAGCGCTGCAGCTCTGATTGCTGTCTCAGCTCTCACTGCACAATGTAGCCTGCTCGGCCTTGAAGAAGAAGAGAACAATGATGCTCTTCTGGCTTTGGCCCTTATCGCTGGTAGTGGAAGCAACTCTTGCACTACTTATTGTCCGGACTCCAGCTCGTTTGTCACCAAGAGTGGTACAATTAGCTCGTCCGAAACCTGGGGCAATTGTACAGCTCTGGACGGAACTGTGTTCATTCAAAGTGGTGTAACCGTCACAATCCCTGCTGGTTCCTGTGTCCAAGGGCGAAGCGGATCCAGCCTGTTTGTCCTGAACGGTGCTGACATCATTGCCAATGGAACTGCCGGCTCCCCGATTATATTCACTTCATCTCAGGCTACTGGTTCCCGAGCACCTGCCGACTGGGGTGGACTGGTAATCATTGGCGATGCTACTGCATCAAAGTCTGATAACACGGAGGGGACTGCTCCTCAAGCCTATGGAGCGGGATCCACGGATTCAGACAGCTCTGGTAGTCTAACGTATGCGCGCTTTGAATACGCCGGCTTCGAAGTTGCCACTGACCAAGAACTGAACGCCCTGTCGATGTACACAGTAGGAAGCGGCACTACGCTAAGCTACCTGCAAGCACATATGACGAAGGATGATGGTTTTGAATGGTTCGGTGGAGCAGCTAACGCAGATCACCTTGTTGGAAGCGGCGTAGGTGATGATGCATTCGATGCAGACCGAGGATACAGAGGAACTTTGAGCTATCTAATCGATTACCGCTATCCGCAGTCCTCGGGAGTATCCATCAGCTCTAACCCTCGTGGTTTTGAAATGGACGGGGCTGACAACGGCGGTAGCTGCGATGCCAACTCTCGATGCTCACAGGTAACAATCTCCAACTTCACACTGGTTGGTCTCAACTCAGATTATAGCAATACAGACCACCAGGGCATGTATTTCACAGAGGGCCTAACAGTAACCAGCCTATCCAATGGAGTAGTTGTAGGTTACGCGGAGCTTGGAGAGGTTGAAGGCAAAGACGCTGGTGCCACCACAACTCTAAACTGTGGCAGTAACTTGCGATCGGACTTCACCAGCTTCACTGATAACGACAATGGCGGTACTGCCACCCTGAACGGCTGCGGCTCCGTCACGTCAACAAACCGGTCCTCCGTTGTTGTCTCCGACTGGTCGGAAAGCAACCCAAGCGCCGCCCCTGTATTCTTTACACTGGCCAATAGTGCTACGGACTCAGATTGGTACAGTAGCTGGACTTACTGGGTAAATAAATAAGGAAAATGACTTCGTGGTGCCCCCTCCCGGGGCGCCACCTTTGCTTCGACTGACATGAACTCTCAGATTTCTACATCCGTTTTGTTTTTATTATTCACCATATCAACACTAAGCTACCTGGGGTGCTCCGACAGCAAATCGGAGAACATGGATCAATACATTATTGATCAACGATCACCAGAACTAAAGGCAGAGCTCAAAGAACGGGAAAAGAGCATCGCGGACCTCCGGGCTCTGGACGCTCCCCTTGAGAGCCCTTACACGGACCGAAATGCCCCCGTCTTAAATTTGATCAATGCAATTCTCAAAGGTCGAAAAGAACAGGCACAGACATCCTTCATTGTCGATCAGGATCAGTTCATAAGTACCTACTGGATTCACCATTCGGACCTTTACACGCTCGATCCGGGGCGAAACTTCGAAAAGGCATTCTTCGTGCATGACCTATTTCAGCAACGCCATCTGGAGTCCCTCATTGAAGAGTACAAGAATCAGGGTTGGGAAGTTAAGGGTATAGAATGGGAATCCACCCGCAAGTTCGGGAATGTCCTCTTACACAGAGTCAAATATGTAGAACTAACCAACGGAAGCGACATCGAGTACTTTACAAGCATTCGAACAGTTCTGGAGAACCACGGTAAGTTCAAGGTCGTTAGCCTTGCTCGCGATTGAGTAAGCGAAATCTCCAACAATAACATGCAACACTTCTTTCACGAGGATAAAGAATGAATAGAATCAAATGTCTTTTTAGGCAGAGACTTAACCTGGCTATTACCGTGGCCGGGCTGATGGGCTTAACAGTTTTAGCTCCGTCCTCAGGTCTAATCGCGCAACAGGCGTCACTTATTAGAGGACAGGTTCTCGATAGTATCAGTGGAGAGCCTGTCTACGGAGTGACTGTTATTGTTCAGGGACAAAACCGCTTTGCCCAGACGGATTTTGACGGTAAGTATCAAATAGAGCTTCCGGCAGGGAACTACACGCTAGTATACCAAATGGTCGGTTTCGAGAATCGCTCAAGAGTAGTGAATGTCGAGCCAGGCCAGGCCGTTAGTGTAAACATTACCATGGGTACCCCGGCAGCAACGGAAGCAGAGGTTGTTGTCACAGGGAGGTCACTAAACAATACAGAGGCCTCCCTTCTTGCATTACAGAAGAAAGCTCCCAACGTGACCGACGGCATCAGTGCCGAAGCGATCAAAAAGAGCCCTGACAGTTCCGCAGGAGATGTCTTAAAGCGCGTAACAGGAATTACGCTCATCGGAGGAAAATACGTTTTTGTCCGTGGCTTAGGCGAGAGATACTCCACGACCATGCTCAATGGGGCCAATATCGCTTCTCCCATTCCAGACAAACGTGTAATCCCAATGGACTTGTTTCCATCATCACTAATAAAGAATATTCGAGTAATGAAGACGTTCCTTCCTGAGTACACTGCAGAATTCTCCGGTGGTCTGGTTCAAATCGAAACAAAAGATTATCCAGATGAATTCACGTTGGTTATGGGCGTCGGCCTCGGTTATAACTCCATTACCACGGGACGCCACTTCAAGCAAGTGAAAGGTGGCGGAAATGATTACCTCGGACTGGGCCCCAACGACTTCTTTGGTTTTGGCTCAGAAAAGTGGGCTCCACCGGAACTCGTGCGTGAGCTTCCGGAAATTGTCCCCCTGGTCGAAGGAGATACTCTCGGAGGTATCCCAGCTTCTCTGGTGGAGTTAACCCACGCCGGATTCAACCAGGATTGGTCGCCGAGGCGAATCAAGGCTCCTATCGATAAGAGCCTGAGTTTCACAATAGGTGATAGCATCACATTTGACAATGGAATGAAGTTTGGCTATATCTACGGTACTTCATACAGCCGAAAGTACAGAAAGAGAAAATCCGAGGATTATCGCTATGACATCAGTGTGCCTTTTGGCGATGAATCTTTGTTCTCCGATATTGCCGTACCTGCCTTTCGTCAGGTGCAATTCGCTACAGAGCACATAGAGGAAGTGCTCTGGGGGAACAATCTAAACCTTGCTTTCACTCCAATTAATGGGCATCAGTTTACCTCCAGGACTTTTTACTCAACGCAAGGAGAGAAGGAATACCGACTGGGCTTAGGATATAACGATCAGCCTCAGCAGCGAGAGTTCATCAATGAGAATAGTGGATATATTGCCAATGAGATTCTGCACCATACATTTGGTGGCAAGCATGCAGTGAATTTTCTGTCCAATGGAAAACCACATGAAGTTGAATGGACTTACGGCTATTCACTAGCGGGTCGGGACCAACCTGACTTTAAAACTCGCGGATGGGAAAAGAATCCCGGCACTGCAGATCCTGCGCAGAGAATCGGCACAGACGGCCGGCGCTTCTACTCTCGCACTGAGGACGTGGCCGAAAGCTTCAAGGTCTCCTATGAATTACCCTACGAGCAATGGGACGGTCTTCAAAGCAAGCTCAAGTTCGGCTTTGAAGCTATCGATAGAACCAAGGATTTTGAATCTCGCACGTACCTGTATCAACGTTTAGCAGTTGCGCCCGGTGTTGCAGAGACCTTTCCAACTCCGGGCGAAGTGACCTTCAACCCGGCGCGGATATTCGCCCAGGAGTACCGTTTTGGACAGCAAGTCGGCCAAAATGATACCTACGAGGCCAACCAAAAGCTGCACGCCTATTTCGTTCAAACCGACCTGCCTGTAACAAGCAAGATCCGAATAACTGGTGGAGTCAGATACGAGGATAACTACCAGAAGACAATCACATATGCTAGCGATCGCCCGTATGAAAAAGTAAGGTATGGCTGCAGGCTGGACGGAGATTTAGAGTACATTAGACCTCAGCTAATACGCGCTAACGTTTGCGACCGATTTAATAATGGTGTGGGTGAGAATAGCGGCGAGGACTTCTTTCCCAGTCTCAATATAGTCTACGAAGTGATCAAGGATATGAACCTCCGATTTGGTTACAGCGAGACGGTTACCAGGCCAGACCTGAGAGAGCTCTCCGAGTTTTTCTTTACACCTTATTATGGCGCAGACCGAGTACAGGGGAACGCATTTCTAAATCGAACCTACATTCACAATTACGATTTTCGATGGGAATGGTATCTATCGGCTACCGATTATGTTGGTGCAGGCCTTTTCCTCAAGAATCTATCCAGCCCCATTGAGCTGGTTGGATTACCAGCCAGTGGCGATGGATCAAGGACGTTTGTTTTCTCTAACGGAGAGCGCGGCGAAATTCAGGGCATAGAATTTGACTTTCGAAAGGATTTCCTCACTCGCTTCCGAGTCGAAGCGAACATTTTCTTAATTCGTTCGAAGGTTACAGTGCGACCATGGATAGAACAATACTTCTCAGCCGCTGGTCTAATCGACTTAAACAGCAAAGAAGCTCTTCTTTCCCCAACGGATCTCGAGCGAGAGTTGCAGGGACAATCGGACCTGGTATATAACACCAAATTGAGCTATTTCCTCGATGAAGCGAAGACAATGTCCGCCGGCCTGTTCTATAATTACTATGGGGATCGCATATCTGCGGCTGGCTCTCAGGGGGAACCGAACGTTGTAGAAAAGGGGAAGGGCTTCATTGATCTCGTATTCGAATATCAGCCCAATGAGAATCTAAGCATGAAAGCTTCCCTGAAAAACCTGACCAATGAAAACTACGAATCAGTGCAAGAGTTCCCTCTTCTCGGGAGTGAATTGCCTTACAATAGCTACAGTATAGGTACCGACTTCTCCATCTCCGCATCATACAAATTCTAATCATAGAACTCCATGATGCGAATCGGCAGGCCGCCCAACTGGGCGGCCTTTCTTTTTCATTCGTTAAATT
>PBEB01000028.1 GCA_002717505.1 Leptospiraceae bacterium | reverse complement strand
TATCAATCCTGAAGGCCCGGTGCTCAGTCAGGATTCGCTCAGTCAGGATTCGCTCAGTCAGGATGCGCCCAGTCAGGATGCGTTGAGCTTATCGTGCTGCCTACAGCAGAGGGTAACAATCCACCGACCAGTGGTTCTGAACGGACCCTTCAAAATCTTATCTATTGGATGTTAGACCTGGATTGCTTCGCCGCTGGCTACGCGATTGTGCTGTCATTACGATGGGCTTACATACAACTGATGCTTCTGAATGTACTTAAGGACGGAGGAAGGAAGACATTCTTCTATTTTCAGCGCTGTGCCTTTCCCCTCATATTCTGGATTCACAGATGCTCTAAAACGCTTTTGGATTGCCTTTCGAATGGCCGTGCTGGAACAACCGGGGGGACACAGATCCAGGATTTCTATAGATCGAACTCGATTGTCGCGCACCAGCTGATCTCTAAAGTCCTGCATCCCTGCATCCTGTCCCTCTCTGCGAAATACCAGAATGGGAACCTGCTCCAGCAAGAATGAATGCTCTTTCCATTTCTCCAGGGAATAAAGATTATCTGCACCGATGACCAGAATCGGATCCAAATCCATAGTATGCAGATATTGGACGGTACGGACGGTATAACTCACTCCACCTTGATCGATCTCATAGGTATCCAGAATAACCGGAACCTGACCTGAGCCCTCCTCCGGGCAGTCCAACCGTTCAGCACTCTCCACTGGCCTGGATTCACCATCCTCGGCGCTCTGGCTGCGCTCAGATGAGGCTCTGGTGGGCTCAACCGAGGGAGATGCACGATGAATGCTGGCTGCCGGCAATTCTCGCAGTAAGAGTTCCAACATGGTCAGACGATGATGATTGCCGGCATGGCTTTCCTGTTTGAAGGGAGACAGGGCCGCAGGTACGATTCGAATGTGGCTTGCACCGTCGATTGAGGCTCGGTCCATCAATCCCTTGATCAAATCGCGATGGCCGATATGAGGAGGATCAAAGGAGCCCCCAAAAAGAAAGCAACGTTCTTTCAAATGGAGTTTGCTCCGGTGCCCGGAAACAGCATCAGCTACGGACCTGGCCTTCACCTTCCAGGACATAGGTTGTGGTGGTCAGATCCCGAACACCCATGGGACCGCGAACATGCATTCGCCCTGTGGAGATTCCCACCTCAGCCCCCATACCCATCTGCCCGCCATCATGAAACCTGGTTGAGCAGTTTACCAGAATAGCAGCCGTATCCACGGATTCCCGGAACTGAACTATGGAGCTCTGGCTGTCCGAAATGATTGCTTCGGAATGGCCACTACCGTAGCGATCAATAAAGTCTACCGCTTCTTCCACACTGTCCACGATCTTAACAGCAAGCCTCTGATCCAGATACTCCGTAGAATACTCTGCCTCGGCATCCTGGATGGGACTGACTTCTGGAAAAAGCGCACTGGTTCTTTCGCAGCCAAGGAGGATGGCTCCGGCATCCTTAATTCGATGCAGTAGCGCCGGAGTATGGGAAAAGGCGCTGTGAATCAGTAAATTCTCAATGGCATTGCAGACTGAAGGTCTTCGCAACTTTGCGTTGATTGCAATTTCAGCCGCTCTATCCAGAGGAGCGCTATCATCAATAAACAGGTTACACACACCCTTATCATGCTTCACCACCGGTATCGAAGTATTCTCGCTCACGGCTCTGATCAAACCTTCTCCGCCCCGGGGGACCACCAGATCGATGGTACCGCTCTGCTTCAACAGTTCGAACATGAATTGTCGATCTGTATCGCTTACGAACTGGATGCAATCCCTGGATAGTCCGTGACGCTCCACGGCTCCGGCCAGGATGGTATGCAGGGCAATGTTGGAATGAATGGCCTCTTTGCCCCCACGCAGAATTGCAGAGTTTCCGCTCTTGATACAGAGAGCTCCCACATCTATGGTGACGTTGGGTCGAGATTCATAAACCGTAAACACTACACCCATGGGGACCCGTTTCTGCACCATCTTTACCCCATTGGCCAGGGTCCGCCCGAGAATAATCTCTCCTACAGGGTCAGGGAAGGCGGCAATCTCTCTCAATGAATCCGCCATGGATTGAATCCTGGAAGTGCTCAAAGTGAGGCGCTCTTTCAAAGCTTCGCTGATGCCCAGAGCATCTGCCTGGTTCAGATCCTTCTCGTTGGCTTGCAGCAATTCCTGCTGAACCCTGGGTTGCTCTAGCTCAGAGGCAGCATCCAGAAGAATTTGATTTCGCAGAGCGGTGGGCGTCTTACGGATTTCTCGAAAGGCAGTACGCGCCTTCTCACCAAATAGCTCGGCGCTGACATTCTGCTGATTGTTCAATTCGGCTACGGTTCCCACCCTTACGAATAAGTAAGCCCGAAGTAGTCCGTCAATCCTTTCTGGGCTGTAAATGTCTTTACGGGCGTCCGACCAACCTTCATTCTGGGAACATGATCCTGGAAAAGCGAAGCGTGGCTGCTGTCATCCTGTGGAGTGTTTTCACCTGCGGCTTCTACTTACTCTACTGGTACTACAAAGTGTATCAGGAGCTTACCTTTCTAACCGGTAAGTCGCCTACTGACAACGATTACGGCCTGGACCTTCTTCTGGTGATCATTACTTGCGGAATCTGGGGCGTATATGTGGATTATAAGATTTCCCTCTGCATCTACGAATATCAGAAGAAGCAGGGACTTTTTGCTCAGGACAGTTCCATGGTGGCCGTGGTCCTGGACGTAGTGGGATACATCTCAGGATATTTCACCGGCATCGTATCCAGCGCCATCCATCAGGATTTGATCAATGGCCTCATCGATCATGTCAGTACAGGAACACCTGTTCACCAGCCAGAAGCGGGAAGGAAGCCTTCAGACCAGTCACCACCATCTCCATGGCAATAGCGCCAATAAAGAGGGCATTCGTTCGCATCAAGATCGCGAAGTATTTACCCAGGCGAGTTTCACGCATACCGGAAACTCGCTCGAATATCAGACAAACCAGAACGACAAATAGAAAATTCACAGCCAGGACCCCTGCAATTATGCCTGTAGAAATCAGCGGCGAATAGAGCTCACCCAGCAGAATAGCAACCCAGATCGTGCCCGGCCCCACCATATAGGGTAGCGAAATCTGAGGAGCCATCTCTGAGATATCGCCACGGAAGAGCAGATTTGATCCCGGCCCTTGCGAAATATAGCGAAAGGCAATAAACAGCATAATTATACCGCCAAAGACCTGCAACGATGCCAGCTGCACCTGAAATACATGCTGCAAGAGTCCGCGGCCAAAAAACGTGAAGACCAGGAAGATTACCAGACTGATAAAGGTGGCCCGCATATGAACCCGAAAGAAATCTTTAAAGGAAAGCTCGTTCATGAGCTCCGCCAGATACAGAACCTGAGCGAAGGGATTGATAATTACGAGCATTAAGAGAAACTGATCCAAGACAGCCACCTGATGATTGATTTTCAGGCTCCCATTCGAGCTCTCGAATTGAGGCCGGTCCAAGCCAAGTCAGAGCAATCTCAGGTTGCTCCGTAGCATCGGTTATTTGTAGGGAATTTATGGGGTCGGTTCAGAGGGCAAGCGAATTTGAACCTGGTTGCCGCCTTCCGATTTGGCCCTGTACATGGCATCGTCCGCTGCATCGTTTAGCTCCTGTGCTCCAGCCAAATCGGGAAAGAACGTCAGGCCGCAACTGAACGTGCACTGGAATTGGTAGTTCAAATAGCTGTGGACTACATTCGAAAAATCCTCTCGGATTTCTTCCAGACGCTGCCGAATCGCTTCTCGATCCAGCCCGGCCACAATAACGGCGAATTCTTCTCCGCCATATCTGCCCACTACGTCGTTCCGACGAACCCTCTGCTTGAGGAGCCTCGCCAGATTCTGAATCACGCGATCTCCCGCCGAATGGCCATAGGTATCGTTCACATGCTTGAATTTATCGATGTCAATCATGGCAAAGCCCAGATGCTCATCCTGCCTCTGACATCGCATGACTTCGGTTTCCAGTTTTTTGCGCGTAGTTGTATGGTTAAAGAGCCCGGTCAGACTATCCCGCACTGTTTGCGAGATTACGGTCCTGTAGCGCTCCACACGCAGAGCGATGGATCGGTACAGATCTCCCGGTTCAATTGAGGAAGAAAGAATCTCATCCCCTCCTCGCTTCAAGGCAGCCCCTTTCTTCTCTGGATCTGTCTCCGTGGATTGAAAGAGTATGGGTAAACCGCCATATCCATCCTGCTGCCGGATCACTGCCGATAGTTCCATACCCAGACATTCTGGATAGTAAAGATCCAGAAGAACCAGCTCAGGATCAAACTCCAACAAAGCATCGAAGATATGATCCGGCCCCTTTAGCCGAAAGATACTGACATCCGGGGAATCGTCCAGAGCCTGAACTGCAGGATTATTGGTAGCCGGTCCGGTCACTACCAGAACGCGGTATGGATCAGGAAGAAGAGAATCCGTCAGACGATCCAAAACTTCTACAATACTAAACAAATCTACTGGTTTTTGAAAATAGAAATCTCCTCCAAAGCGCACTGCTTGCAGCCTGGATACAAAACTATTCTCATTGGAAACAATCAAAACAGGCACCGCCTGTTGACGAAAGAGCTTGAGCTCTGCAAGGGTCATTGGATTTTCATCGTGAGCTTCGGATAAATCCGCTATCATTGCCAGAGGCACTTTGGCCTGCATGGCCACTCGGGCGGCGTCCAGATCGGGAAAAGGCAGAATATCGAATCCATAGTTGGCCAGCTGATCAGATAGATCATTTCTAAGTTCTTGATCTAGAGAAATCAGGAAAACCAGCCGATTGGATGTTACGTCTATTATAGGGCCTGATTCCCTCTGATCTTGTTTTGGCTCCAGAGAATCCATGAGAAGTGTCTACTACATTCTATTTCTGGCCTTCACAGCCGCAATCGTTTCTCCTTTAAATGCCAGGGACGATTGGTCAGATTTACATCCGGAGCCCCAAACCTACTACGGTTCAGAGAAGGCCAAAAAGGTTCCCGTGGATGCCATTTTCTGGGTGCAGGAAGATTGGGAGGGTCACTATTCCAATCAGCTATTCTGGATCTACGAATATACTGAGTATCCCCGATTTGTTTCTACGCGTTTTTTTCCCTTCTACTATAGCCTGGATAGCAAGATCGATGAAAGGGAAAGCGTATTTGTCATGCCTTTCCCGGGGCTATTCTATCACAGGCGCTTTGATTCCGATGAAACCCGCATCAATTCTACTTTCTGGTTTTCCCGGGATAACCGAAATACAAACAAAATCTGGGATCTTTATTTCTTCCTGTTTTACAGTTCTGAAGAAGGCCCCAGCGCGGATCGAGACTACGACCATGCATTCTTTCCGTTGTATTTCGGTGGCTCCAATCCATCCCGCGGACAGAGCTACAGCACTCTGTTGCCTTTATATTTTTTTGAATCGGAGACCAGTAAGGACCGGGATTATCTAGCGCTCATTCTACCCTTGTTTTTCTACGAAGGTAGCGATACTCGCCGCGGAACAGACAGCACTCATTTTAGCCCATTACATTATCACAGTGAGGACAGATCCCGCTCCTCAGATGGGTCCGAAATATACTCCGTTAGTACCGGCTTTCCAATACTCCCTGTTCTTTACTCTACGAAAAAGACGGAATCAACGTCCGATACGAACTATCTCACTGTTTTTCATGTAACTCGGGACGAGGACAGCTCTAGCTATGTTTCGCCCTTTTACCTCTGGGAAAATCATCCAGACTATAGCGTTCGCTGGTTACCGCTGTATTTCGAGGACACCAGGGAGGACGGATACTTTCACCTACCGCCGCTCTGGTTTAGCGACCAGGAGCCCGAAGGGGATACCAATTTCAGTGTTTTGCACTACTACAGTAAAGATGGGGACAGCTCCATCTTTGGCTTTCCGATCATTCCCCTTATCTATGCGTCGCGCTCCGAGCCGGACTACAGTCGTCATAATCTGCTCACTATCTTTTACTGGGACAGCAGTCCGGATAGCTCTACTACCTTTATTCCTCCTTATTATCACTCCAGAGAAAAGAGAAGGTCTTCAGCCCTGAAAACCGGATCCGCCATCTCTCAGAGAACGGAATTACCTCCTTTTCGCTCCATCAATCGACCCACAGGCAGCCCTATTTACGGATCAGGAGATCCAGAATCCGAAGAGTATGTGGATCATTACAACCTGGCCTTTCTCATTGACTGGAAAGAAACCGGGGATTCCATGGATCGCTTTTTCTTTCTACCGCTGTACTATCAGGGATTTGCCAATCCATCCAATGGGCAGGAATCATACGCTTATCTGTTTCCTCTGTATTTTCAGAATAGCTCTCCAGAAAGCTTCAATACCTGGGGACCCTTGCACTACTACGATAGAACCGAACAGGAAAAGTCATTTCTCTTACCACTCCTGCCTGTTTTATATGCATATCGCACAGATGGCAAAACAACAAAACGTAACTACCTGACCTTCTTCTATACCAGAGATAGCGAAGACGGCTACCTGCGATTTTTACCGCCCTATTATCATTCCCACGATATCGAGTCCGCATCTACAGGTATTGTTCGCAAGGACCATTACAACATTGCTCTTCTGGCGAACTGGAACGAAAGGAACGATGAGTTGCTGGATTTCTTTTTTGCTCCTATCTATTTCTGGAAAGAGGGTGAGGAAGGCTATACTCATGTAGTGCCCATCTATTTCGAAGATCGCAGCCCTGAACGAGAATTAAACTTCGGTCCTCTTCACTACTTTCGCAAAGACCAGGATACAGAGTATTTATGGGTTCTGCCTTACTACTCATGGATCAACAATACGGAATCCGGTTCCAGTGGAAATGTCATGATTCCTCTGTATTTCAACTACGAGGACCCTGTTAAGAATTACCACGTTAACCTTGGTGGTATTTCACTTTCAGAGGAAAGCCTGGATGTTCGAGTAAATACGGTGACCGGCGAAACGAAGGCGGTCTCGGTTCTGGACACGGACATTGGCTGGTTCTACAACCTCTTCAGCTACTCTGCAAGAATTCCCCTGCAGGAAACAGATGATACCCGCGTGCGAAGACCGGATACAGTACAGGATATTCCAGAAGGAACTCAAATCCTTTCGGTGGACACACTTGATCCAGACCAGGTCGGAACCGAGCAACCCGAACTCATTGAAGAAGAAAGTGGCGTGGCCATTAAGAAGGATACTTCCATCAATCGCGAAAACTCCATTCGGTTTTCCGGCTGGAGCGTATTGTTTGGCCTCTTTGCCAGAGAAACGGCAGATACCAGGCACCATGCCCGGGCTCTCCCTCTGTTCTGGCTGAGCTGGGACGATGCTTCAGCGGACCAGGTGACGGTGATTCCAGGCGCCTACATGAGCTACGATGAAGAGCCCGAGCATTACTTCGTTCTGTTCCCGCTATTCATACCTGTGTACGCATCGCAGGAAACCCCGGACTACTCTCTTCATTCCTATGGTCTGTTCCTGTATTTGGACGAAGAAGACCGGGTTGCAAATCGCACGGAAACCAGCATAATCTGGCCCTTCTACAATTCCTATGATTCACCGGATGAGTCCGGTAGCCGTCTTCTACCAGTCTACTACAGCAAGAGAGACAAGTACGAGGATGGAAAAAGCTATTCCGAATACAGCTTAACTCCACTGTCCTATTCCAGCGAATCAAAGAGTTACGCAGAGGGTTCCGGCGCACTGGAGCGAGAAAGTAGCGCTTTTATTTCCCCGCTGTATCTCTCCTCCAGCCTGAATTACAGAAAATATAGCGAAAGCTGGACCTTTCTTCCCGTTCCGCTCTATTACTCCGGCGTAGAAGGTAACCAGAAATCTCAGAACCTACTTCTACTGGCGCATCGCAATAGCACTGTTGAAGAGGATGGAAGCACAACCACGCAGAGCGCTCGTCTGTTTCCAATCGTCTTCTACGGCCAGAATTATCATTCAGTCTTTCCCCTCTACTATTATGAAAGTGATGGCCCCGGGGACAATAGCTTCCTTTCTCCAATCTACTGGAGTGATTCCCGAGCCGGAAAGACGGACCACAGATTTCTATGGATCATTAGCTGGCAGAGTGGAGACACGGCCAGAGGTGATGCGAATCTATTTCCGATTTTCTTCTACGAAGAAAATGACCATCTAGTTGTTTTCCCTCTGTACTTCGGCTTCGGGCCCACAGGAAGCAGAACACACTGGGGACCGCTCTACTATTACGATAGAACAGATACATCCATTGATTTTCTGGCCGGACTTTTTTACTATTCGAACTATGAGTATTCCGGAGGCGACGACTCCAGCTTCCATGTGCTTCCGCTGGTTTACAATTGGTGGGAGGGCGATACGTACACTGGATTTTACGGCATTTTTTATTACACTTCTTCGCCGTCGTACAGCAAGCAATACATCCCGTTGATCTATGAAAATGAATGGGAAAGAGCCAATAATGATCGCCGATCGGTCTCTTTCCTATTGCAGAGTATGTATTATGAAAGCGATGATCGGGAGACGCACTTCGGATTGCTATATCGAATCCTCATGGGCTACAAATCTGGAACAGAAAATTCACGAAGCTCCAATTCCCACTGGAACTTCAATCTCACTTCCTTTGTCATCGCAAGCGGTGCGGATAGCTACCACAACAGTTTTCTTCCGATTTACTGGTATGGCTCTGATTCCAGCAGCAACACCTTTCATTTCATTCCATTACTGACATTCAATCACTGGGACAGCAGCGGATATACAGGACTGCATGGACCTCTGTACGTCGAAAAGGATAATACTGGTTACAGCCGATACTTTGCCATCGCTCCGTTTATCTACGATTCGGAGTGGCAAACAGAATCCTCAGGAGAAGAATTTGGTGAAACAAGCTTCTTGCTGAAATCCATGTATTACGAAAACCGACGAAATTATTCGCAAACCGGCCTGCTCTGGAGGGCTCTGGGCGGTTATAGAAGCGATAAGAATTCGGACTACTGGAACGCCAATTTCCTGACGTTTGTCATGGCCGGTCAATCCGATGGATGGCATCATAGTTTTCTACCTCTCTATTACATGGACCGGGAAGGAAATAACCTGGATGTCTGGATTCCTCCGTTGCTGGGGTGGTCCCACTCCACTTCGTCTGAGGTATCGGAAGGATTAGGGCTCGGACTTCTCTGGTATCGATCCCGGGACGATAACCGACAGGAACACTATCGAAGTATTCTAATGGGCGGCTTACTCTACTACGACCGATATAAAGGCGCTCAAAATGGGTTCCGAGAATGGGGTAGCCTGTACGGATTTCTCTGGGACTATGAAATTGAACCCTCCTCTGGCTATGAGAAGTTTTCTATCCTGAAATTCATCTTCTCTCGCACCAAAAACGAGGGAAAAACAACTTATAGATTTCTCTTCGTTCCCATTGAGTTCCAGAATTAGGAGCGCGAGAGTGTAAAGAGGATGCGCGAAAGTGATCGGGTTGTCGCATCATGGATACCCTGCGAACGAAGCCGATTCTTCCCAAATAGAATTGGCGATCGCAATTGATTTTTTCTCAAAGAAGGCCTGGATCGCACGCGCAAGCAATCGGAATACCTGGTCCACGGATTAGCTGTGCAAGAAATGGATGTAGTCCAGGCAATATCCAGCTGCGCATAGAATAACATGGTTTGTGCAGATATTACCTGCACAATACTTCAATACCCTATGCATAGGGCTTGCCGTCGCCAGACTGACCTGGGCCATCCTTCTACTAGATCAAATAGCGCAGTTCTTCGGTAAGCCTTGTACGAAATTCCCGATTGCGAAATCGTATATCGGATCTATCAATCAGAAACAGGTTATGCACCTGTGCCTTTTCATCCGTAAAGATCGAGGCTTCCATAATACTGATGTCCATCAGGTAGAAGGCCTGAGTAAGTGCCAGGAGCAATCCGGACTTATCCTGCCCGCGGACCTCAATCACTACTTCCTCGTCCAGATCTCGAATGAATACCTGACCTTCTCCGAAGCCGATTTCTGGCCTGGGAGCTTCCCGGGCATGCTCGGTTAAATAGCCCAATACTGAGACTCCATCGAATAGTAACCGTTCCAGATCATCGATCATGAGCTTAAGCGCGCTCTCATCCAATTCCTGACCCTGCTCTGCAGCCCGGATCAAAAACTCATCGCTGATCAAAGACCTATCCGGCGTACTGATCTTGGCTTCCAGTACACTCCAATTATGGCAATAGAGCACCGCCGCCAGGCGAAACAATACGCCCACTTCGTTTCCGTCGGATTCTATTTTGACTCGATATCCGGCGGGCTCCTTCAGAACTCCTACGTCCAGCCGGTGGCCAGACCGACCGGCCACGCGGGAGAAAATGGCTCTCTCTGAGGATTCCATGACACTTCGACTTCCTTCCATATTCCTAACATCTGTTATAGCTAGATTCGGGGGGTAATGCCCTTGAATCCGCATGCGAAAATATGCAATTGCTGTGCCAGGTATAACGAATCAAATTTCGTGGAAACTGCGAGTTTTGCCAGCATTCACAGGGGAATTACTATACAATTACTTATCGAGTGCCTGTTTTTAAGGCACTTTGCACCAGAGCGAAGATTGACGCAGTGCATCAAAATTCAGTTCTTTGAACGTCTCGTAATCTCGGTCTACTGGAATATGCTAAGCAATCCTATTGATACGGATTTTCGGGGGAGGTGCCTGGTGAGTCCGGGGATGTTGGTGGACGTAGTACTCCATCCGGGTCCTCCACTTTGCGGCCAGACCGATCCGTTTTTGGCCCCTCGAAACTCCTGGGAGCCCCTTTGATTTTTTCATACCGAATTCCAAAGGCCGGTGTGTTTGTAAGCAGATAGTCGGAAAGAGCGGTGAGATCATCATCGTTACAGATGAAAGCAAGACCCAGAGCAGGCTTTCCCTTTCCATCCTTTCTCTGGAATAGTCGAACATCGGTGGCTCCCTCTTTTTCCAGCTCATCCAGGATTCCGGCCATTTTTTCCGGACTGGAAGGACTGAGTCCGCAACGGACATCGTACTGAATGGAAACATAGCCTTCCGGTTCTCGCCGGGACTCTGCGTACAGACCAGGGTCTGTTGTCTTATCCATCAAAACCACGCGAAACAGATTGGCGAATTCCTCGGAGTTGAAGTGGCCTCCACCTACGCCCATAAAGCGCACTCGGCCCTCTGGCCAGGTGGGCAGGAAAATCGGATCCGTTGCACGAAGGATAGACAGACCTGTAGGAGTGGATAACTCTCGCAATGCATCTCCGAGCTCCGCCTTTAGATTGAGCACTGGCAGGCCTCGAAACAATTCGGACGTTGGATGCACCGGATGTCTTTGCTCACCTTGCAAGCCTCCTCCGGAACGCAAAGGAGAAGCGTAGAAGGAGGTGGCTTCGCTTCTACGAATGCAATGGGCTGCAAAGGTTGCATCAATCAATAGATCTACAACTTCATCGGCTTCATAAATAGACTGAAGAGCTGGATCCTGAGGATCGAATGTATCCTGCAACGATTCCGGCTGCTTATATCCGGAAGGCTGCGCAATGGTGGCCGGCGCATCCGTCCTCTGGACTGTCCCGTTAGCATGCTCTTCGATGATGCTGGCCACTACATTGCTTCCGGAATAGGGCTTACCCATGCGAGCGGATGCATGAATTAGCAGAATTTCCCGGGCCAATCGCATGGTCTGGCTTTCCAGCGCCAGACCGGCCAGATACTCCACCATTTCATACATCCTGAGACCGCCATCGGCCCGAAAATGAAACCTCTGTTTCCAGGCATCCGTGGCTACCTTCACCTCTAGATAGCTACAGGGAATCCCCCTCCGCCTGGTTTCTTCGAGAGAAATGGAAACATCTGGAAGATTTAAGATCTCCAGTATATTATTCATCTCCCTCAGATCTACAATGCCGGCATTGAGAAATGCAGCTGTGAACATATCCCCTGCAATCCCGCCTACGCTTTCCAGATAAAGTGCTTTCATTTAATAACTCCCGTAACTGCAAAACCGATGAAATTCTCAGCGCGATAGAGTCTGCTTCCGGATAACAGAGCCTGCTCCAGAGATTACCTGGTTCGTATTCCCTGTCCAGATCATAACCTGATTGCTTCCCGGGCCCGCCTGCACCCACACCAGACGAAAAATATCCAAAGAAGGCCCAATCTCCGTAAAGCAGGCGAAAGGAACGAACCATTCACGAGACAATAGCTCATTTTGTGGACGGATTGTCCGAAGCTCCCCTGGCCTTCCCGAATGTTGAACACCTGCCTGGAGGATGCAAAAAGATCACGGATGAAATCCGGGATGAGGATCCAGGATTAGATTATCCCTGTGAATTACCTCGGCGCTGCTGCCACTGCCGATGAGAGATTCCAGAGCATCCGACGGTATAGAACTCAGCCCGCGAGCCAGCACGGTACCCACACCATCCATTATTTCCACAACGTCGCCCTGACGAAAGTTACCTGAATATTCTTGCACGCCTGCTGACAGAAGAGATGCCCCTTTTTCCAGTAATGCCTTTCGCGCACCATCGTCAACGATGAGCCTCCCCTCCCCAGGAACATAGAGAATCCATTTCTTCCTTGCTGCCAGCTTTCGCTGAGGCTCGGAGAAGGGAACAATGAGAGTGCCCAGATCTTCGCCGCGCATCAAGGCCTGGATAGGGCTTTCCACTCTTCCGGGAAGAATGGCCGTAAAGTGACCAACTTTTTGACCCAGACGCGCTGCTTCCATTTTGGTTCGCATCCCGCCACTGCCCGGTCCCGTGGGCCCTCCTGCGAAAGATAGTACATCATCGTCCACATGCTCGATGAAAGGAATTCGCGTACCCTCTCGCAAAAAGCCCTCAACCGTAGTCAGTATAATCAGACAATCCGCATGGAAGAGTCCGGCACAGGCGGCGCTGAGCATGTCATTATCTCCGAACCTCAGCTCTTCGGTGGATACTGTATCATTTTCGTTGATGATGGGCACAATATCCAGGGCAAGAAGTTCGTTCAAAGTATGCCCGATGTTCAAATAGGCTCGCCGATCCCGAAAATCTCGGGCAGAAAACAAAAGCTGGGCTGTATGAATGCCTGCTCCTGCGAAAATCCGGGAGTATTCCGAAATAAGATGCACTTGACCTATTGCGGCCAGGGCCTGCTTTCGCGAAATACCAGGTTCAGCCAGCGGCTCATAATCTTTTCGTTTCTTCAGGACTTCTCGACCGGCGCCTACTGCCCCGGAGCTTACCAGGATCACCTGACGCCCGTTCTTCTTGAGAAATTGAATCTCCCGGGCCAGACTCTCGATCATCTCGGGACGAAATCCCCTTTCATCCGCCAGAAGACCGGTACCGACCTTGATCACAATTCGGCGACATTCATTCAGAGCTTTCAACTGATTCTGGCGCATTCAGCGAAATCATCCTTTCTGCCTGCGTTATATCGGGAAAGCAGGCAAATAACCTCTGCTGGAATTCTTGGAGGCCGGCCTCTTCCTTCGCAGAAATAAATACAATGTCTTCGGCCAGTCCCTTCATCTCATCTTTCAAAGCCTGGGCCAATTCGGATGCGAACTGTTCATCGTAATCGATTTCATCCAGCTTGTTTAAGATAATAAATCCCGGTCGCTCCGTTAACTCTGGATTGTAATGCTTGAGTTCCATACGAAGCATGCGAAGATCCGCAGCCGGGTCCACCGAAGTCAGATCCAGAATGTAGATGATCACCCGTACTCGCTCGATGTGTCGCAGGAATGACAATCCCAGACCGGCCCCTTTTGAAGCCCCCTCGATAATCCCGGGAATGTCCGCCATCAGGATTCGCCGGTCTTCGTTCTCCAGAACACCCAGGTTGGGATTTAATGTTGTAAATGCATAGGCTCCGACCTTGGCCTCATTGGCGGTAACTTTGGAAAGCAAAGTGGATTTGCCAGCATTTGGCAGACCTACCAGCCCTGCGTCTGCGATTAGCTTCAGATTGAGTTGAATTCGCTTCTCTTCACCGGGCATTCCGGGCTGAGCATATTCAGGGGCCTGATTGATAGAATTGGCAAACCTGGCATTTCCCTGACCGCCCCGTCCGCCATGAGCGGCGATGACCGTAGATTCAGGAAGATTTAGGTCGGCGATGACCTCTTCGGTCTCGGCATCCGTGATGACGGTGCCTACAGGAACCTGCAAAACCAGATGCTCACCATCGGAGCCGCTACGGTTTCGCTTTTGACCGGCATCTCCTGGCCGAGCAGCATAGACTTTTTTGCTTCGGAATTTACCTAGAGTGGAAACTCGATTTGTTGCAAGGAATTGGACAGATCCTCCATGGCCGCCATCGCCACCATCGGGTCCGCCTTTGGGAACGTACTTAGCTCTGTGAAAACTAACAGCGCCGGGTCCTCCGTGCCCTCCTCGAATGAGGATCTCTATCGAGTCGATGAACTTCAAGGGTCACGGAGCCAGCTAGGGCCGCTTCGCTCAGGAAGCGGAAATAATGGATACTTTCTTTCTGGAGCGATTGATATGCGAGAATTCAACCCGGCCATCAACCAGTGCAAACAGAGTATGATCTCGACCCAGGCCTACGCCTTCGCCGGGATGAATACGAGTGCCACGCTGACGAACAATAATGTTCCCTGCGCGAACTACCTGTCCACCGAAGATTTTAGTGCCCAATCTCTGGGAATTACTATCTCTACCGTTCTTTGTGGAGCCGCCACCTTTCTTATGCGCCATCTTCTATTCTCCTGATCCGAAGCCGGTCCGTGTATTGCTTCGAAAGCTTGTTTAGCGTATGAAGCACCGTGGCAAAAAGTAGCTCGGTGCCTGCATTCGCCTCGGACTTGAGCTCCAGAAAAAAGTCGCCTTCTTCCTGGCTTGAGCGAGTTTCCTGATTCAGTATTTCCTGAATTCCGTCTCGCAGTGTAAAAGTAAGAGCGCTTACTGCAGCACAGAGCACATCGCTTCCTTTGCTGCCCAGGCCTGCATGCCCGGTAATATGTATTGCTCGAACCTTCTGACTATCTTCTGTCCAGAACTGGACTTCAATCAATTCTTAATCTCTACCACCTGCAGTTTCTGCAGATCCTGACGGTGTCCCCAGGACTTCCTGTAGGTAGTCTTGGCTTTATATTTAAAGCCTCGAATCTTGGGACCACGAATGTCTTCCAGAACCTTCAGCTTCACAGAAGCTCCGGAAACGAAAGGCTGACCAACTTTAAGATCGGAACCTTCGCCTACCGCCAGAATGGACTCGCAGGAAAGATCTTTTCC
Organism: Leptospiraceae bacterium; assembly: GCA_002717505.1. Classification (GTDB taxonomy): domain Bacteria; phylum Spirochaetota; class Leptospiria; order Leptospirales; family Leptonemataceae; genus UBA3465. The sequence goes on along the minus strand of PBEB01000028.1, from coordinate 33,877 downwards.
GGGCTCAACGCCTGTGCGCTCAGAAACGAATACCTGATCTTTAGCTACTCGGTGCTGTTTTCCTGCCAGTTCAATAATTGCATACATTAGGACTACCTCGCAAAGTGCAAGCTCCCAGCGGACTGTACCGGGTCAACTAGAATTACCGAAAACTGCCTGAAATAGGCTCTGAGAGGGCTGTGAGAGGGTCTCAGGAGTTTGGAGGCCCCTGAGTCCTGCTATTTCCATGGCCTTAAGCCTGACCAATGAACTCCTCCCATTGTGCTTTTAAGGGAATCGCAAAGTCCACCGCGCGATGGTCAACGTCCCCCGCTGCATCAAGGAACGAGTAATGGAATCGGCAGACTACCCGGGCATACACATTGAGCGAACCAGGCGCAGTATGGATGATCTAAAGAGACATAATCCGCCAGTCTTTTAAAAGTAACAATCCGGACGCCAACTCTCAATAAACCAGCGGCAGACATAGTTTTCAGGTTAATCAGGCCCNGGAGCCCGGCTCAGGAAAAGTGCTGTGACAGGCCTCCCGCGATTCTCTCTCCCTTCCGTAAGGGCAATAGCTCCGAACGGTTGGAAGCGAAAGGCAAATGCTGCCTGAAAGACAGGAAGCATTCTGCATCCAGGCCTCGTTACCGGCCGTTGCCTGCTAAACTTGATGCTTTCCGCTACCATCCGATAACGGGAAAACCTGGCTGAAATTCCGGCCAGGACAGGATTTCTGAGTCCCCGGCCGAGTAAGCGAACATTGTCACTACCCGAGAAAAGCGGGGGCATCTATTGCTGAGGAATTTCCACCTCTACATCGGCCTGAACATAGGGGGCCTGTGGAGAAGCGAACAGGTCGTTCTCTTCCATCTCCTTCAGTCCCTGCACTAATTTCGCATTCATTTGATACTTCAGAGTTTTGTGCCGTTGCCCCACGGGCGCAAGGAAGATTAATGAAATCGCAACTTTCTCTCCAGGAAGGATCTCGCGAAAGTGGGCAACGGATCCACTACCGAAGGCAACTCTGGTTCCCTCGGCCAGATCAAACCACCAGCCGGCAAAGCCGCAGCATGGATTATTATGTTTTGCAAGAGGCTTAAGATGGCCATCCTCACCTTCAATGTCCGCTTCAAGCACAGGTGAACCCACAAAGGACATGGTAGAAATAGCTACCGGAGACTGGCTCTTATTCTCCACTACAACGGTGTAATTAATATAGCGAATGGAGGGATGTGTAGTGCTATACTCATAGTTACCTTTGACAATGGAATACCCTTCGTCTTCTACAGATGCTATGCTGATAGCAATCGATTCATCTTCGGCGGTGGTCAAAACCGTCTCCGGCACGGAAGCGCATTGAAGCAGGAGTCCGGACAGGAGGGCACAGCTTAATATGTATTTCATACTCCCATAATGTTTTCTTGATCACTATTAGCAATGATAAAGTTTACCTTATACATAGAGCACGGACATTTTCCTGAGATCACAGAAGCAGGATATGGCCTGACGAGATCAATAATAATGTATCCTGCTGTTCAAATGACAATCTTTGTGCTGCTCGGTGGGGCACACCTCGCATTTTATTTCTGGAGTCTACTCTGGCTGCCGGAACGAGTCCTGAGCTCCGAAGAGCTGGGTCAACTGCGTCAGGGAAGACTGGGCATCGGAAGCAAAAAGTCATGGCTGTTCCATATTTACGAACTGGCTTCGATCCTGATCTTCGCACTGATCATGATCATTTCATTCGGATTGCCATTATACCTGCAGAAGGACCTCCCGGATATGGGCAATACCACCGTGGCTGTGTCAGGCTTTACGAATCTCTTTTACTTAATGAATCTCTACAACGGCACTCTGGAAGTTTTCTTTCTACTGCACTCCAACTATGGATTGATCATTAAGCGATTTCACTCCCAGGGGTATTACCGCTCTCCTGTGGCGCGGAGAATTGGTCTATGGCGATGGGGATTATCGACTCTGGTATGGGGACTCAGCATGATCCTCAATTATGCTCTAGTCTCTGTCAGCTACTAGCCAGTAACCGGGGCGGGCTTCCGGCGCAGCCCGACGATTCTGCTGCGTTTTACGCGAAGTGTCGATGCCTTTTTCGATAGAAAGCGAATCATTCGGCCCATTCCAGGGCCACGGGCTGTAGCAGGAAGTACCAGACCAAAAATTGAAATCCTGCGAAACTCTCTGCTGCGAACCGTCTTCAGCTTTGAGATCCGGGTTGTGCGAAAAAGAGATATGATATGTGGCAGGAACTCCCCGGAGATCCGGATTAGACTGGCCGCTCAGATCGAGCGGCCAGCAATACTAAAATCAATCGTCGTATTTATTGAAGGTCTGAGGACAGATCTCCAGCATGGTATCTTCGTCTTCTTCCAGAATGGCATTGGCTACCCTTTCGGCAAAGGCATCGCTTTCGATGTCATAGCCACGGTCATTTGCTTCGATCAGACACTCTTCCAGTATCTTCTCTCCGTCTGGTTCGGCGTAAATTCCGCTGGTAATAATCAGAGCTGTCAGAGCTCCCAGAAGGATACGATTCATTTTGTATCTCCTGCCCGGTTTGCAATATAGTGGGCCGCCCGGGCGCGCGACCTGATATAAGGGACGCACTTGCCATTGGGCAGGATACTAATTTTTTCTCATGGAAGTTAACTTTTTCGGGCACGGAACAGCTCCCGGTGGTTCACCTGTTCGCAAGCATCCCACGGAAAAACTCCGGTCGCAGCATTATTCCGGCGTATGGGAATGCGAATCCAGGAATTATCGGAGGATGCCCCTTTAAACCTGGCTCTGGGTCTCAAAGTGGGCAGCTGTATTTTCTGGAGGCATCCCCGGGAGGCGGCCTATTCGATAGCTTACATGGACAGGTTTAGAATTCTTTTCCGGCAATTCGTCGGAGAATATGCGACCATAGAAGGGAGCAGGAAAAACCAGGGGTTCCCCGGGCGACCTGAGTCAACGCAAAGGTAAGGTTTTTTTCTTTTCCATGACCCCGCTTTTCATTCACTGGATACAATGCGAGTCCATTCCTATGATTCTGTTCCACAATTCGATGATCTGGGCGAAGGCATTTTCCGGGTAAAAATTCCCCAACCATTCTACGAAGATAACAATGTCTATTTGATTGATGCTGGAGAACCTGTTCTGATCGATAGCGGATACGTTCAGAATCTAGGACTCTTGCAACAGGCTCTCAAAAAGATCGGATACAGCCTGCACGATATCAAAAAGATCTTCTACACCCATGACCATATCGACCACATCAGCGCCGCGCTGGTAATGCGTAGCTATTCCCATGCCAGGCTCTATGGCATGGTAGACATGGCCGCTCATGTTGGAGATTACAGGGACCATATGCGAAGGTTTCAGCGGGCCAACAATCGTCTCATTTACAAATCACAATCCGATCAAGAACAAAGAAAGGCCCTGGCTCGCAAATCTGAGGATAGTTTTATTCGCTTTCTGGATGCCGTAGAAGTGGATCATAAAGTGGACCCGGTGCTTCGGATGGACGTGGAACTCCAGGAGGGGGACGTAATTCCCATTGGCGATCGCGAACTGGGATTTCTTTACACTCCTGGCCATAATCAGTGGCATCTAACCCCTTACCTTGTGGGCGAAGGCATCTATTTTACTGGAGACCTGGTGCTCCAGAATGTTTCGGCCGTATACGCAGAACTGGATGGTAACCTCAGCTACTACCAGGATTCGCTGGATCGGTTGCTACAACTTCCCATCCGTCGCTTGATGCCTGCGCACTTCGATGAGCCTGAGAGTCCCCAGCGAGCAATCAAACTACTGATTCGCACCATTGGCATCCTGGAGCGCGGAGTTAAGAATCGATTGAAGGAAGGGTTCATCGATTTAAGGGATTTAACGATTCAGGCCATGGGAGAAAAAATCGAAGGTCGCGGACATTACGCCACGGCGCTGGCTGTCATGCATTCCTTCATAGATAAGTTCAATCGCCAGGGCTCCATCGAGGTTCGAGAGATTGATCCACCCTACGAGCAGTATCGATGGATCGGATCGTAGCCCTGGACATTCTTAAACGTGCATTCCTGTACTGCGAAACAGGCAGGTCCGTTTTTCGCAGCCTCCAGTAGAAATTGCTTGTAGGTTACCGATTCCAGATATTATAAGTGCATGGCTTTTCTCGACAACGTAATTGGTGAACTCTCTGGAAGCGGCGCAGATCTGGGTGATCTGGACGTCGGCTCTGTTGCGAAATCCCTCCTCTCATCGGGTGGTGGTAACTCTCGCATTGACACTATTGTATCTGTTCTAAAGCAAAACGGCATGGAAGATAAGGTGGCCTCCTGGGTGGGCAACGGTGCAAATGCAAACGTAGATCCATCCGAAATCGAAGGTGCTCTGGATAAAGGAACTCTGTCCGATCTTTCCAGCGAACTGGGAATCGACACATCTCGTGTAGCCCCGATCCTTGCGATGCTACTGCCCGTAATCATTAACCAGCTTACACCGGACGGTCAATCCTCCGGCGATAGCCTGCTAAACACAGGAATGAGCGTCCTTAAAGGCTTTCTCTAGACCCTACCCCGGATTCCGGTAAGCCTGCTGGTGCGCCGGAATCTTTCATCGGCAGGGCAGCGTTCACGGCAGAAGCCGGTTTATACATCCCAGCAGCTCCTCCAGTTGCACCGGTTTTCGCACGTAAGCCGAAAAACCGGCAGCCATTGCATTTTGAACATTACTCTCCATTGCATCTGCAGATACTGCAATCATCGGCACGGTAGAAAGGCTTGAGATCTCTCGAAGAGTCTCAAGAACATAGTAACCGGTATGTGCCCCCAGATGCATATCTATGAGCATCGCATCCGGTGGATGCCTCTGAGCTTCTAGAATTCCATCCTCGGCATTGTTGACTCCGCGAAGAGAAACTCCTGCGACGGTAGCCAGCAGCGCTTCCATGACCTTCAAGTTCACCGGATTGTCTTCGATATAGAGGAGATCCAGATTTCGATTCACTGTAGCCACAGAATCGCGAGTCGGCGTCCTGGATTCCTGAGCTACCCCTCGAGGCAATTCCAACCAGAAGTCAGAGCCGGACCCTTCGCTGGAGTTCAAGCCCAGGCAACCGTCCATTCGCTCCGCCAACTGCCTGGAAAGATACAGTCCCAGGCCCACACCAGGGTGGCTACTTTCGCCCAGGCGCTCGAAGGGAATAAACATGCGGCCTAATTTTTCGGCTGAGATTCCGTGTCCTGTGTCCTGAACATGAATTCGCACGCAATCCGGCATGCCGGTTGCAAACAGAGAGATCTTTCCCCCGGATGGTGTGTACTTGCTGGCATTACTCAGAAGATTGATCAGCACCTGGATGATTCGCGTTCGATCTCCCAGGACCCATAATGTTGATTCTAAATCCACGAAAAGGTTTTGATTTCGCCTGAGCGCTCGATTCGCAAGATAGCGGCTGGCCTGGTCTAATAGCATAGAAACCGGCAAATGGTCTCTGGAAAACGCCAGCTGATCCGTCTCTACCCTGGAAAGGTCCAAAAGATCGTCGATGAGCGATAGCAGATGATGACCCGCATCTCGAATCTCAGTTACACTTTCCCTGGATTCTTTTCCAATAGTCCGGTGCAGGGCCTGAACAAAACCAAGAATTGCATTCAGAGGAGTTCGAAGTTCATGAGACATTCGGGCCATAAATTCAGATTTAGCACGATTGGCACGATCTGCGGTCTCTCGGGACGCAATTAACTTCATCCTGTCTTCAATAGAATCGGTTATATCCTCAGCAACTCCAGCCACGTCCTGAGAGGAGGAAAAAGGCAACTGGAAAGTCCGCAGGCGAACCCATCGTAATTGACCATCAGGCCTCTGCAGGCGAAACTCCAATTGAACCCCAGAAGAATTGTCGCTAATCTGTTCCAGTACATGCGCCTTATCGGCCGCATACACACGATCGAACAGGCTAATTCCCGACTTCAAGTAGCGCTCCGCAGGTTCACCCCAGAGTTCTTCAAAGGCAGGACTCAAATAAGTAACGTTTACCAGTCCCGGGCTTGCCAGAAAAAAAACATCCCGCACGTTCTCCGCAATCTGACGAAATCGCTCTTCGCTCTCCTGCAATGCCTGGGTCCGCAACAATACTTTGCTTTCCAGTTCATGGTTCAGCTGCTGCACTCGCCGTTCCGATGCCTTACGATGAGTGACATCGAATGCTACGCCTGTGATTCCGGCCTTCAATCCCTCTTCCCCCGGGGACGGGATTACAGTCAGCTCGAAAATCCGACCACCCAGGCCGGCCTCGATAGTTGTTCTCCCACCGGACAATGCGATGGCCACGGCATCCTTCCACTCCGGCACTGAGGCAAATGCCTGACGGTAATCCTGACCAATCAGCCTTTCCTGATGCATGAGATAGCTCCAGTCCTCCCCCCGACAATCTGTGATGACTCCGGCGGAATCAACTACAAACATCACAATGGGAGCACCGGCCACCACGCTGTTCAGTAGGTTCTCTGCTCTCCTGGCAGAGTCCTCTGCTCGACGTCGCTCAGTAATGTCGCTTCCAAACCCTACGATCGCTTCAATCTCTCCATCGCGCAGAATGGGAGCAAAGGCCCCGGTAACCGTTCGCAGCTCTCCCCCTAGCAAGAGAGTGAAATCCTCCGAAGCCGTGGTCCCGGACAGGGCTTCCGCAAAGAGTCTCTGGAATCGTTGCTTTTCTTTCGCATCAGGGAACCAGGGTTGATCGACAAATGGACGTCCGACCACATCCTCATTGCGCACTCCGGACTGATCCACCGGCATGGCATTGATTTCTATGATTCTGGCATCGCGATCCAGCAAAACAATGTAAGCGGGAAGACTATCCAGGATTTCCTTAAAGCGAGAGGGCTCTGCCCTGGCCGTCCTTAGTTCGTACCCCAGCATGGCAACTTTGCCGGATGCGGTTGGGCCTCCGTACCATTCAGCGACTATGATGGAACCGTCAGCCGCTATAATCGGTCCGGTTTTCCTGTCCGGTAGATCCTGCCGTATCAATTCCTGAAATACTTTACGAGCTTCCGAGCGATCGGATTCAAGAACCAGGAGATCAAAATAGATCTCTCCGATGGCCTTTTCCTTTGAATAACCTGTGATCCGCGAAAAGTGCGGATTAACATACTGAATGCGGGCATCCGCATCTGTTAACAGGGCCATAACGGGCATGGCCTCGAGAATCTCCTGTTCTGGGATATCCATTAACTCCATCCGCTCTATTTATTGAGTAGACGGGACCCGAAGCCACGAATCCAGTTTTATTCCTTTTTCTGCGAAGAATTTCCGCAAGAAATGCGTATCCCTGGACAAAAGATAAGTTATCAGGTGAAAGTGGTCAACGGGAGTCAGTTAGAACGTTAGTACATACTGAGATGGATGGTTTTGAAGGCTCAAATTGAGATCGAATGGATCTCCTGCTCGAGCAAATACTATCTAACGCCCCATTGACTCTTTAACTCTGTCTTAAGGTACGTCCTCTACCTTTCCAGATCTACCGCTTCGCAGTCCAGAGGATGATCCGAAATGTCCCAATCTCCAAAAGGATGGTCCTGAATGAATTTCCAATCGAGTTTGAGAGAGTCATCAATTTCGCGGTTGAAGCTTTTATAGGATGGATACCGGCAATCTATATCGCAGTCTCCTGAAGGCGTTCCTATGCCTTCGCCTCCGTATTCTTTCGTCCAAGTAATCAGAATAGTATTGCCATCTTTTACCCAGGTACCGCTCTGCATATGCGGACGATGAACGCTATTTTTGTATTCAACAGTGACCGTCTGTGGACAGAAGATGAATACTTCTTTGCCCCTATCGGATTGATGGACCAGTTTCTTGCCAGCCGGGGGTTCCATGGGTGAGGAATCGTCCTGTACAATGCAGTGCGATATCAGAATAGCAACAACGAAGGAAAAAATCTGCCAGGCTTTCACTACCTTTGTGAAAAACATCTGGTCCCAATGTAAAGTCAATTTAAGGATGTAGCTCTTGCAGGCTACCAGCCGGTAGCCTGCCAACGAATCACGGACGAGGATTCAGTGCATCCTATTTTAGAGTTCGAATCTGGCTGATGAGGTCTTTTTCATAGGCCTCAAAATCCTCCCGGCGTCCGCCGGCTTCAACAATCAGTACATCATCCTCCACCGGAAAGAATGAGGCAAGATACCTGTATTCTCCGTTCATCGTCATGACGGATGTTATGAACAGTCGTCCCTGCACTCCATCATTCGTTTGAATGGCTTCATTTCGTAGCACTTCATAGCCCAGGGATTCAAAGTGAAGCTCCACAGCTGCAGTGAGAGTGCTCAGATTACCTTTAGGTTGATTCTCAGTCCTGTAGACTCGAACCCGGACAGCATCCGGAGAAACCAGATGGAATGCATTCGAATTGTTTTCATAGACTGCAAAGCCGGCCGGCGCCTGAATGGAAGGCCCCTGACAGTTAACGAGAACAGCCGCAAGAACTGCCATAAGAATAGTTCCTTTTTTCATTCCAGTCCTCCCAGAACCTGGTTCAAGGTCAAACCTCGGACCCAGGGTATGCGAACCTTTTCTGGATCCGAAGTTCCCCTGGCCGAGTTAATTTGGATCTTCACTGAATAAAGTGTAGCAGACTCTTCCAGGTATCGAATCTCTCCTTTGAGCTTCTCCACTTCCTGCAAGGATCGATTCAAAGCGCGCTCCAGGTCCAACAAATCATCCATGCCAGCTTCACGGGAAAGCGCTCGGAGCTTGCCAAGGTTGCTTTCTGCTACCTTCAGCCTTGCTCTGAGATCCACCAGATCGCCGGAAACATCTTCCGTGGCCCTGGAAGCACGATAAACGTTGGTTCCCGGCACTGCAGCGATTCGGCTTTCCACTCCTTCCAGCCCAAGTCTGGCGGGCAGCCTTAGCTCAAGATAGCCACTTCGCATAGTCACCAGGTATCCTCCGGATTTACGTGCGAAACTCATCATTTCGTCTGTGAATCGGTCCGTGGACTCGGTTCGCACGGAGAACTCCAGACTAATCGCTTCTTTGCTATCGCTGGAATTCGACTGTTCGGCGGCCGCGGGCACCAGGGCTGCCAGAATAAGGAATACCGGAAATATCTTGAATATTCGTTTCATAGTTCGTTAACCCTGGCCTAAAAGATTCCCTCAATCATTCGAATGAAGAAGGATTTCGGCTGAATGGTCTTGATGGCCGATTCCACCACTTTCTTTTGTTTATTGTAGATCTCCTCCGTTGGATAAAAGACCTCAATGACATGAAGAACATCGCCATCTACAAATAGGACTACAGTGTAGAAGGCACGTTCATAACCCACCTGCTGCGGTGTGGTCAAGCTCACCCGACTTCCATTGCGATCGGAACCTACTATTTTTTCTGGATACCGCCCCCTTTCGTATAGCAGAGCTCGTTCAAAAAAGGAAGCATCCGCCCGGGGATTGTTTTCGATGGTGGCTGCACGTATCTGGACTCCGTCCGGGCTGGCATAGATGTAGTCATCGCTGGAGCTGTAGTTCTCCGAATAATCCAGGAATCCCGTAGGCAGTGCGAATTTAAATGCAGGGCTGGAGTTCAGAGTTCTTCGATCCGGTCTCAGGCCACGAATCCAGGGAATCGCAGAGCCCTGATTAACACTCATTTTCGCCTCGGCCACAAAGCTCAGCTCAATGGTGGAGAAAGCGGCCTTTTTGGCCATATAGTCTTTTCTGGCCTGCATGGATTCCACCTCTTTGTTCAATCGAGCGATTTCATTGAGTATTCGAATCTTCTGCTTTGTATCTTTGGTTCTCTTCAGTATTTCGTAGAGACGGTCCAGTAGTTGCTTTCGATTCTCCAGCCGCTGAGAAAGATCGGCGAAATCTCTGGTGATGTCGTCAGCCTTGATGTTTCTATGTACCACCGTTCCGATTCTTGAAAGATCGGCCAGCGCATCGGTAAAGTGAGCTACCGGCACCCGGATTACCAGGAAAGCGGATGTACTCTCCTTGTTTACCTGCTGCTTCTCAACGTAGCCCTTATAGTTATCCACCACGCTACGAGCCTTCTGCAAAGCCGGCTCTACTTCATTCACCGAGTTTTTGAGCCCGGCTTCGTAAATCACCATGCGCTCCTGCTGCTTATCGGCAGGGGCCGCATCATCCATTTCCTTTCTGGATCTTTTGGCCTCCTCCGGCATCATGCTCGTTTCTTCTGCTTCCTCATAGGAGCCGGTTGTTGCGTCACGCTGAGCTAAACCGAGGGCGCAAGAACCCAGAAAGGCAGGTGCGAAAAGACCTGAAATTAATACGATTAGAAACTTACGGATCTGATTTCTCATAGAAGTGGCCTGTGAACTAAAACATTGGACGTCAAAGCCAGACCTGGGTTCAAGCAGAAATTGGCAGGCCTTCCATCTCCAGGCATTTCGGGCCATCCACCGTCTATCGATGACACCTCGTTTTAGTTGCAACCACTGAAATCAGCTTATTCTCATGGGTAACGGGAGTGAGATCTCGGGAGTACACCGGAATATTAGTAGTCAGAAACTCCGGTTAAGCGGAACCCAAACTGGCAACCTGAAAAGCTAGACCCGGATCTGACCATGGGGCTTACTTCCCGAAACGATGCTGGCACAGCCAAAAAATAGCTCTTTGTACTCTGCATCCATTCCAGCCTCCTGTAACTGGCCGGCGAAGTCTTTACAGTTTCCGAAGGCAACGGTGTAGATGCCGAGCATACCATAGGCCGTGGGATCTCCGCCAAAGAGTCGGCCCAGAACGGGAATAATCTTTTTCAGATAGAACCTGTAAAGCGAACCCAGCCACCATTCAGAGGCACTGGAGATTTCCACAAAAGAGAACTGTCCTCCGGGTTTGAGATAATCGAATACTTTTTTTGTGAGGGTACGTCGCTGCCCATCGCTCAATGTCTTTAAGCCAAAGCAACAGATTACCAGGTCTGCCTGCCCTCGAGGTAACTCGTTTCCCAGAGCATCCCCTTGAGCCACCTGAATGTTTATGCTGTACTTGCTCTGGTTCCTTCGGGCCTTTTCGCACATACCCGGGGAAAGATCAACAGCCAGCAATTTGTCTATAGAGAGACTCTGAAGAGAAGGCCAGGCTTCGCCCATACCACTCATCAGATCCATGACCAGCGAAAGCCTATGGGAAGAATGATCCATCGGTATGGCGCGAATACATTGCTTTCGCCATCGTTCAGAAAAACCAAAGGAGGTAATATAGTTTAGAACCCCGTAAGTGGATGCCATCCGGTCGAAAAGCCCGGCCACATATTCAGGATCGTGTAGACCGTCTTGCCCATCAGCTTCGCCAGTGCTATCCAGTGGTCTCTTTCTACTCAAACCTTGATTCCCCGAAGCAAAGATCGCGCCATTTCATGTTTCCGTCTCGACCTATTTTGCATTCCGAAACCTGCGCATCCAGATGAGTGGTGCCACCAGAGCCACCACTATAAGGCCAAGAACGGCCGCAAGACTTCGAGGCCCAAACTCCAGGGTCCATATAGGCAACAACAGACTAATGATGCCTCCACCTATAAAGGGCGCAGAAAAGGGAGCTGCCAGACCATAAACTGTGGCTGGCTCGCTGGGAATGCGATTGCGATAAGATCGCAATAGAAGAAGTCCCAGCGCCGTCACTCCTGTAGACATTCCATAATTGATTATCGAAAGATCCGGATGATGATCCAGAAGCCGGGGCGCAATCCAGAAAAAGCAGAACGCAGTCCAGATCGCACCAATGATGGTAAGCGAAAGCAAAATCTGCCAGCTATCGAGAAGCAGGCCCAGATCCAGTGTTGCAATAGCCGATACGATCAAGAATTCCAGAATCAGGCTGTTTAAAATCCGTGCGCGGTTCGTATCCAGGAGGTTTAGTCCCTGGAGGATTTTTCGCACTGGAAATGCGAACAGAAGAGCAATAAAAAAGAGGGGAAGTTTCCCCATCCAGCTTGAAGCCGCCGGGTACGTTTGCGCCAGCATCGCAGACAGAAGTTCCAGAAAGAAGAAGGCCAGAGTAACCGGAACAACTGCAGCTATCACACTTATGAGCCAGCCCGCATTCTCATCGAGATCCAGACCCGATGGCCGATTCGAGTTCTGGTGCGAAACCTGCTGCGGCCTGGATTCGCTGGCGGCCCTGTCATCAACGCTGGATTCGCTTCCGTTATTGACCTTCGCATCCTTAGACTTGCGCTGTAGAAGGTTAATGAAAAGCATGCCGCTCACCGAACCATATAGTAATCCGATGGTGGCGGAGAAGAGGGCCAGTTCGGCAGCCTCTCTGTGCCCCAGGTCTTCAGCCACTGCAATCAAAGCGGCGGCGCTGCCATGCCCCCCCATCCAGCCAATTTCAATAATGTGACCGGCAAGCCACCACCTGGGCTCAAAAAATGAAATCAGAGCCAACCCGGCTGCGATTTGGCCCAGCGCCAGGACCCAGACATAGCCACCCTGAAAAATAACGGAACGCGCTCGCCCTCGGGATTTGCTTACAGGCGCAGCCAGAATCAATGTAGAGAAGAGAAAAGAGATCAAAAATCCGGGCCAGCCGGACCAGGCATCATAGTTTGCCTCCGGAATCAACTCTGCTCCCTGGGCGCCAAGTGCCAGAAGAAGCGCACCGCCCAGCAGGGCTGGTTGTATCAGATACTTCCTGAGAAAGGAGATGCGATAGTAAAGGAGCATGCCCACAAGCAGGGCCAGGCATGCGAAACCGGTGGAAGTAACTGCGATCATTCACTTCGGCTCATCAAGAATTTTTCCAGGTAATCGGTGATGTCTCGAATGTTTCGATTGATCATGCGCTTGAACTCGGGGGGAATATTCTGCGATTTGATAACTCTATAATAGTTGAGAGCATTCTTCAGCATCTTTCTGCGCGTAAACTCCTGAGCCTTGATTAGCATAGGCTTGTACTTGTAGTACGCATATTCCATGGTATGATAATCCCGACTGAGCTTGAACGAATCCGGTATCTTCGCAAAGTCATATGTCAGGGTCAGGAAAGGCGCATCGTCTTCATCGGGGGGTTTCAATTCAAGAACGCCCCGTATTTCCTGCACTTGCTGAGGTTCCTCCGGAGGCGAATCCGGAAATTCCGCGGCTTCCACTCCTTCTCCCAATTCATCTTCGCCCATGGAACTTCGAGTCTCCATGGGTTCCGGCTCACCCCCGGTCTCATCCGGCGGAGTTAGCTCATCTTCCAGGGGCGAAGGAAAACCCAGTGGCTCCAGATCCGTGGCAGCTACATGATCGATTTTCTGGGTTTCTGGTTCGGACTCTTCCTTTTCTTCTTCTTGCTCCGGTTCGGGTTCGGGTTCGGATTCCAGCTCGGGTTCGGCCTCCGGCTCAGGCTCGGGTTTGGGTTCCGCCCTTAAGCGGGGCTCAGGCTCCTCATCCGTTGGCTCGGCAGGTTCTCCTCGGGCCGGCCATTCCCCGATTTCGATTCGGGCATTTTCAATACGAATAACGGCTTCATCTTTTTCGGCCTCACCGGCAGGCAGTCCAGGCGCGGCCGGGAACTTTATCGGCTCCGGGGGCTTTTTCTTGAGCTCTTCGAGCTTCTTCTTGTTCTCCCGATGCTGCTCCAGCTTTTTCAGGAACTCGTCGCGTTCCTTGAATAGATCCTTCTTTCTTCGATCTTCGCCGGAGCGGCGGTCCGGGCGGTTGGGATCAGGCTTACCTCTTCGGTCGGTGCCACTTCTGCGGTCTTTTCCCGATCGCCGATCGAATGCTGGGAGGTTCTTGTATTTTTCCCATTCGCGTTCGAAGTCTTCATCAGTCCATCCATCTGTGCGAACGTTACCCTTGTTATCTACGTCCAGCCCATGATGGCCATAGTCTGCATAATCTGCCGGTTCGTAGCCCTGTATGATTTCGCCTGTAGGCACTGCAGCTGATGGAACGGCTACCTGCGGTATTCCCGGAGGAACTTCAGACGTAGAATACCCGGAAGGCGCGAAGGATGTAATACCTGTGGCCACAGCTGGTCCTGAAGCCGCGGAGGATGCTGGAGATCCTGAAGGCGGAGCGGATGCTGGCGCCGAAGACAGAGCCGATGGAGCACTGGCAGCCGGAGCCTGCGCAGGCGCAGCGGCCCCGGAAGAGGACGCCCCTGGTGCCGGGCCAGGCGAAGAGCTTTCCCCACCGCTACGAAGATCGCCTGAGAATTGCCCCTGTATGGGCTGTCTTGCCAGGGCCTGCGCCAGGGCTTCGCCGATTTGACGGGAAAGAGTATCGGACAGGTTTCGCAGGCCTTCGCTGAGATTCTCCAGGGCCAGAGCCTGGGTAGTAAGAGGAATGATAATCTCAGGAAACTCGAACCCCTCCTCCTCTTCTAGATCCAGTCCTTCCTGCCAGCGCTTGATATCCTCTATGTTCGTATTGATCTTTTCCCGGGGCACTTCGTCCGGGATGCGCTTCATAACACGTTGATAGATGGACAGGGCTTCGTCGGCTTGCTGGTTTTCCACCAGGGACTCCGCACTCTGCAATGGCCGACGGTGATGCGCATGCGGCGAAGAGCGAGGCACAATCTCATCTGTGCCGTAACTAACTTTGAGCGGCTTTCGCCTTTTCTGACGCCGATCCTCTTTCAGCTTATCCAGGGTCTCCTGGACCTTATCGGGTTCCCCTTGAAGAAGCTTCCCCTGTACAGAATCCGGTGCACTTTCGAAGGCCTGACGAATGGCCCGGGCCGCCTCTTCCTTACTCCCGGAGCCCACCACTACTGGCTGACCACGGTCCCTGCCTGAGCCGGCTCCGCCAGCCTCGGGTAGGTCAGGACTACTGCGGGGACCGGTACCGCGTCGCAGATCGGAGGAATCTTCCTCTTTTCCCCCGGCAGCCCAGAAAGCTGTCCCTGCGGCCAGACCGCCCAGTAATAATAATAGAATCCATTCCATGAAATTTCTTTTCTATAGAATCGTCAGCTAGAGGTGAGAATTTGACGCATGGCGCTACCGGTTCAGAGGTTAAATGAAAAACTTGAAGGGGAAATGGAGTTCAAACGGAAGAAATATTCCGTCCCCTTTGCTCTGCCGGGCGACCTTGTTCAATTTAGAATACTGAGAAAGGGCAGGAAAAGCAAATTTCAGGTAATGCATATTGAGCGAGCCGAGCATCCTCCGGAGGAGATCATCACTTCTCTGGAACCGGGATGTGAGCATGCCGGAATCTGTGGCGGATGCCGGGCCAGGCACCTGGATTATGATTTTCAATGGAAATGGAAATCCAGGCCCATTGCGGAGAGAATGAAGCAGGATTTCGAACTGGAACCAGAATTGCTCCCTGCGCCGGAAAAAGAGCATTTTCGCAATCGTATGGACTACGCGGTGGATGGCACCAGCATCGGCCTACGCCCTCCTCAGGATTTCGAAACGGTACTCCCTCTGAGTCAATGCCCGGTGCTCAGGTATCCCGGAGAAGAGATTCTGGCAAAATGCGCCGAACTGATCCATCGATTTCCAGAGGTAGGATGGAAACGAGAGACCCTTTCTGGCTGGCTCAAATACGTTACCTTGCGGATAGGCCTTTCTGGCGTTGTAGTGCTCACTACCTCCGGGGAAACCGAAGCAGGTAAAGAATTTCTAACAGAGCTGAATAGCTGGATCGAAAACAGAAATCGAAACAGCGAATTCGAAATCTCGGTGGTAGAAACAGTGACAGAACCGGGCCAGGAGCTTTCCTGTACACCTGGAGGACATCCGTTACTGGGTAAGCCGGAATATACCGAA
Source organism: Leptospiraceae bacterium (assembly GCA_002717505.1). Lineage (GTDB taxonomy): Bacteria > Spirochaetota > Leptospiria > Leptospirales > Leptonemataceae > UBA3465. Next base: position 18,145 of record PBEB01000028.1, on the reverse strand, counting down.
AGACTTGCAGGCGTCGAGTTCTCGGTACCATATGATTCTTTCTTCCAGCCGAATCCAGTGGCTTTCACAGGTTTGTTCCAGCGCATACTGGAAAACACCCAGGAGATATTAGATCCACTCCTTTCGCAGATGTCCTCGGTGCCTGTGAAACTTGTAGATCTGTATTGCGGAGCTGGAGTCCTCTCATCGGTACTCGTTGAGCGATGGCCGACGATTTCCAGTGTAGTCGGCTACGAATTCGTTGAATCGGCCGTTACAGAAGCAAGTCGAAGGTTCGCAAACAAAGGGATCCAAACAAGCTTTCAGGCAGTGGACCTAAACAAACCAGAAGCGGATCTTGCATTGAACTCCAATCTGATCATTGCCGATCCTCCAAGAGCAGGAATTTCTCCTCGGCTCTGCAAACTAATTGCAGAGGCCAGGCCCGCCCCATATATGCTATATATATCATGTAACCCGGAAACTCAGTTAAGAGATCTGGATATTCTGAAGGTTAGCTACAGGCCAGTACAGGCAGTGCTGGCAGACTGCTTTCCTTACACAGGCCACATGGAGCAGGCTATTCTATTGGAGAGAATAAGCTAGGCAAGAATCCCTGAAATCATATGCAAAAAAAATCCTCACAGGCCGCAGGCGATTGGATCGTATCTCACTTCTCAGGTGCGGGCGAGGTGCAGCTTACCAGGGCTCTGATCGAGTCGCTGCCCGGCATCTTCTACGTTCTCGATGAGAGCGCGCATATGCTGGACTTTAACTCTCGTTTTTCAAAGTTAACGGGTTACAGCCCGGAAGAGATGCGCAGTCGCCATGCCCTGGACTTCACGGACATCTCTTATAAAGAAGCGATGTCCCGATCCATCGAAAAAGCCCGGGAGTCCGGCGAAGCAAGTATGCAGGCTCCCATCAGAACCAAGGCCGGTGAATTGATTCCCTTCTTTTTGACAGGCCGTACCGTTACCATCGATGGTACAACCTATATCGTAGGTATGGGAGTGGACCTGACGAAAGAGATGGATGCGGTGAAAGCCCTGGAAGAGGCCGAACACCGATACCTGGGTATCTTTCAGAATTCCGCCGAAGGATTGTACCTGTTCACCCGCGATGGCAAACTCATCGATATCAATCCCACAGCCTGCCGGTTTCATGGAGGAGGTAGAGAGGATCTCATAGATCACGGAATACGAGATTTGCTGATCCCGGAATACAATCGCCCTGTAGAACTCATCGCTCGCGCTGTAAAGATGGGTCGTAAGCTCTCCGGTAAGGGCTCCGGAATTCGCATGGATGGCAGCCATTTTGAGGGCGATATTTCCGGTGTTCCCATGCAAATGGCCGGACAGGCCTTCTATCTTGTTAGCGTGCGCGATGTAAGTGCACGGGTAGCCGCCGAACGCCAGATGGAACGACTTAGATATGTCGTGGACAATACAACAGATATTATAGCCATCGCCGATGAATCAGGAAAACATCTGTTTATGAATCGCGCCGGGCGTGAGTTCATTGGCGCCAGCCTGGATCTGGATCCAGCGGAACTTCAGATACCGGAGTTTCACTCCCCGGAAGTCTCTCGCTTCATTTTTGAAGAAGCCATACCGGCTGCACGCGAAAAAGGAATCTGGAAAGGAAGGACTTCTGTACGCAGGCCGGATGGTAGAGAAATCCCCTGTTCTCAGATCATTATTTCGCATAGAGAGCAGAACCCTGAAGTATTCAGCACAATCATGCGGGATATTAGCGATCGGGAGCGGATTGTGGAAGAGTTGCAGGCCGCACGAGAATGGATGGGCATTACTTTGAACTCCATTTCGGAGGGAGTCATATCGGTGGATCGCTCCGGCGAGATCGAATACATGAATCCTGCTGCCCAGAAGCTTACAGGCTGGGATGGCGGAGGAATTCAGAAGCTTGCTCCTCTTTCCTCGCTTACCGATCCCCTCGGTTCGGAAGAAGCAATCAATCGGGCCAGAAAGCAGTCCGGAATTTCAGTGGAAGATGTGCTTCGTCTCATGGATGAAGAATCCAGAGAATGGCTGGACTTGACGGAACTACAACCTGCCGGAGAGGGAGGTCGAAGACAGGAAGCCATACTTCTGCGAAAGGATGACAGCGAAGTAATCGTAGAGATCACCTCATCTAAGATGGAAGACCATCGCGGTCAATGGATTGGAACCACTTACATTTTTCGCAATATTACACAGCATCGCGAAATTGCACGGATCCTGGCCCATCAGGCCAATCATGATCCACTCACAGAATTGATCAATCGCAATCGATTCAAGGTTTTTCTGGATGATGCCATTCAATCAGCCAGGAATGGAAAAGGAATCCATGCATTCGCTTACGTGGACCTTGACCAATTCAAAGTAGTGAACGACACAAGCGGCCACTCCGCAGGAGATCAGCTACTGAGACAGCTATCTCAAATCATGCGCAACCATATGCCAGCCGGCGATGTACTGGCCCGCCTGGGCGGAGATGAATTCGGGATATTGCTTCATGATTCCAATTTAGAAGCATCTATGAAATGTCTTAACGCCATCAAGGATGCGGTGCAGGAATTTCGCTTTGTCTGGGAAGATAAAATCTTCACTGTGGGTTGCAGCATTGGTGTAGTTTTCATCGATGAATTCGCAGAGAACGAAACTCAGATCCTGAGAGATGCGGACACTGCCTGTTATGCTGCCAAAGAGCTTGGACGCCAGCGCATTCATATTTTTCATCCCGACGATGAAGCGCTTACCCGCAGACGCGCAGAAATGGAATGGGTCAACCAGGTGCAGGAATCTCTGGAAGCCGGTAACTTTGAACTCTATTGTCAGCCCATAGCAGATCTACAGGGCGGCGAAGGGCATCAGTGCGAAATTCTGGTACGAATGAAATCTGGAAACAACCTTGTTGCTCCGGGAATGTTTGTGCCTGCCGTAGAACGCTTTGGTCTCATGTCCAGGTTGGACCGACACATTGTAGGACGCTTTTTTGAGATCCTGGAAGGCTTCCATGCAAAACATCCAGACAGTCTAAACGATTTCAATTTCTTCACAATCAATCTATCCGGCGCAACTTTGAGTGATGAAGACTTTCGCGATTTCTTGCTGAAAGCCATTCGCTCGAGTTCCATCGCTCCAAAAAAGCTATGCTTCGAAATCACCGAGACGGCCGCCGTGGCCAATATGGCCAGCGCTATGAAGTTTATTTCCGCAGTCAAATCCCTGGGTGCCCATTTCGCCCTGGACGATTTTGGCTCCGGTCTTTCCTCGTTCGCCTATTTAAAGACCCTTCCAGTGGATATACTGAAGATCGATGGGATTTTTGTCCGCGATATCTGCGATGATCCGGTGGATCTGGCGATGATACGTTCCATTCGCGAGCTGGGCCAGGCTTTGAATATCAAGGTGATCGGAGAGTATGTTGAGACTCGCGATGTAATGGAAAAGCTCAGCGAAATGGGAGTGGAGTACGGTCAGGGCTACTATATCTCTCGCCCCATGCCATTTCTGGAATACCTCCAATCCGGCGAGCAGGCTATACGTTCCGGCTGAACGTTGCCTGAAAGAACAGGCAGAGCGCCAGGATTCCGCAGTGAACCAGTACGATGGCGGCGCTGGCCGGAGTCCCCACAAAAGCGCTAATAAATAGACCGGCGAAAGCTCCCAGAACGGAAAATGCGATGGAAAGTAATGTCATTCGTGCAAAACTACGACTGACCATACGAGCAGCCGATGCGGGCAACACCAGAAAGCTGGTAATCAATACAGCTCCGATCAGCTTGATAGAAAGCACAATCACAAGGGCCAGAAGCGAAACAAGAAGCCACTCCATCAGATCCACCTTTTGCCCATCGCTTTTTGCCAGTTCAGCATCCAGACCTGCATAGGCCCAGTGTCCCCAGAACGGAAAGCTGGCCACGGTAACCAGAAACAGGGCCCCGGCGATCCAGAGATCCATGGTTTCCACATAGAGCACCGAACCAAACAGATAGGCGAAAGCGTCCTGGCCAAAACTGTTTCGCATAGAAAGAAAAAGAATACCCAGTGCCATACTGACCGAAAACAGAATTCCCGTGGATGAATCGGCACTAAGCCCCTTCTTTCCCAGCCAGTGGATCAGACCTGCTCCCAGCAATGTAAACGGCACGGCAACATAGAGCGGCTCTGTATCCAGAAGGATGGCCAGAGCCACGCTTCCGAAAGCGGCATGAGCCAGACCAGAGCCCAGAAAGCTCATCTGTCTCTGGACTACAAAAACTCCATAGTACCCGGCGAAGAAAGCCACCATACCGGTGAGAATCAACGATCGAACAAAAAAATCCAGGGAAAGCAGATCTGCCAGCATCCAAAGTCGAAAATGATAGACCTATCTGGAGTTGCATTGCTTTTTTAGACCTATGAGCAAGATTCAGAAATCCGATGCGGAGTGGAAAGATCAGCTAAGCCCGGAAGAATTCCAGGTTGCCCGGCAGGGCGGAACCGAGCGAGCGTTTACAGGTCGTTACTGGGACAACAAAGATGAAGGCGTATATCGATGCGTATGCTGTGGAGAGGAACTGTTCCGCTCCGATGAGAAATATGAATCTGGTAGTGGATGGCCGAGCTTCTGGCAGCCAGCGGAATCCGGTGCTGTTGAAAGCAAGGAAGATCGTTCCCATGGAATGGTTCGCACAGAGGTTCTTTGCAGCAAATGCGATGCTCACCTGGGTCATGTCTTTCCAGACGGCCCCAAACCCACGGGACAGAGGTATTGTATTAATTCCTTGTCACTGAAATTCGAACCCAGACAGTGAGTGCGGCCGCCGCTGGCGGTTTCTATTTCTTACTGCGAGAACTTTACTTTGAACAATTTTCCATGGTGGAAAGAAACCACCATCTACCAGATCTATCCCCGTTCCTTTTTTGATTCCAATGACGATGGCATTGGCGATTTACCTGGAATCATTGAGAAGCTGGACTACATCAAGGAGATGGGTTTCGAAACCATCTGGCTTTCCCCTCATTACCAGAGCCCTCAGAGAGACTTTGGCTACGACATTAGCGACTATTACCAGATCGCTCCCGAATACGGAACAGTGGACGATGCTTTAAAGCTCATCAAGGAAACTCATAGTCGCGGAATGAAAATCATCTTCGACATGATCCTGAATCATACGTCCGATGAGCACGCCTGGTTTCAAGAGTCGCGGTCCAGCCAAGAAAACCCGAAGCGGGACTGGTATATCTGGAAGGATGGGAAAGGGAAAAAGCCGCCAAATAACTGGGCCTGCTTGCCCGGTGGCTCCGGCTGGAGCTATGACAAAACCACCGAGCAATGGTATTTCCATAACTTTCTGGACTTTCAACCAGATCTCAATTTTCGCAATCCCGAAGTAAAGCAGGCCATGTTCGATACCATCCGGTACTGGCTGGATCAAGGCGTGGATGGATATCGCCTGGATATCTTTCATAGCATTTACAAGGATGAGCAATTCCGTGACAATCCGTTTAGCTGGAAGTATGTGCCCAACGCTGATTTTGATGAGGGCTACCTTCAGAAACTGGAATACAATCTGAATCGACCGGAAACCTTCGAGCTGGCAAAAGAAGTAAGAAGCCTGATAGATGAATACAGTCCCCATCGGTTCGTAGTAGGCGAAGTGTTTGGTCAGGGAGTTGTGAAAAAGTATCTGGGCGAAAACCTGGACGGGCTCAATCTAATCCTGCTTTTCGACTTGATTCATCTTCACAAATTCAAAGCCAGAGACATCTGCAATATCCTGGATTATTACGAGAGGGAATACCCGCACCCTTATTTGCCCACGTTATCCCTGGGAAACCATGATCGCCGCAGATACATGAGTCGAATTGGCGAAGACAAAAACCGGGCCCGGCTTCTGGCTGTGCTTCAGTATACGGCCCGGGGCGTGCCCATAACGTATTATGGCGATGAGCTGGGAATACCCGATGGAGAGTTTTCTCATAGAGGAGCCCTGGATGCAGCAGCCCATCCCTACTGGTGGTTACCTGCTCGAGTTGCGAAGTGGTTGAAATTGTACATCAATCGAGATGGTTGCAGAACCCCCATGCAATGGAACAGCGAGCCGAACGCCGGGTTTTCGCAGACCGCAGAACCCTGGCTGCCAGTGCATGGCAAATATCCGGATTGCAATGTGCTCCGCCAGATGTCCGAGCCGCAATCATTGCTTCGAACCCATCAGGATTTGCTGAGAATTCGCAAAACACATTCGGTGTTGCGAAGAGGTTCTTTGAACCTGCTCACAGAGGGAATTCCAGAGGATGTGGTGGCCTACGAGCGCAACAGCAAGGACAGCTCCATGCTGATCTTCATGAATTTTTCGAACAAAGAGAAAAGGATTGAGCTTTCTGAGCAGTATCAGGGCTATTCGCCGGTTTACGATTTGAACGGAGCCACTCAAACGGAAGCCAGCCTGAGAATTCCGGCAGAGGGGGCCATCCTGCTGGCAAAGACTTAGTCTCATCTAGCTCCAGGGTAGCTTCGGCTCCGGGTTTGACTTCTGACTTCACAATAAACCGATCCAGCCAGGATCCATCGAGAATCTACAGATATATCTCTACAGATATACCGAATGATTTGCAGAAAACTTCAGTTCCCATGAGCTGGCAGATGATTTTGCTTGCTTCTCCTGGCAGAAAATGGTCCGTAGAGCCATGCGAAAAATAAAAGCATTTAATATAAATAAGCCCTATGGAATTCGCCGGAGCATTGAAATCGCCGTGCTGATTCTTACCGTAAGCTTTGTTTCCTGCACTTCCCTGGATGAAAGATTAATACCCATCGGCCAGGAACGGGAAAATGTGGGGGAACTGGAGATGCGGGCAGGCATTGAGCCCTACTATCAAAGAGTAGACATCTACCGCCAACAGGACTGCACAACGACAACAACAACCAACGCCGACGGAACGGTAACCACTCGCACCGAGTGCACTCCGGTGCCCTACTCTCCCATGGGAGTATTTCTGGGCAATGGAGTCTTTGTAGATGTTCGGGGCAATATCGCCGTCGATCTGGTGACTGTTACCGGTTTGCGGTCTTCGAATAAATTTACCATGCGTCAAGAAATGTCCGGGCTCTTCAGCAGCGGCGAATCCAGCGTCAGCAGAGAGGGAAACAAGATTACAATCTTTCAACCGGGCTTCTTCTCCGACGATGAAGTTGTAATTACGATCCGTCCCGATGGCCTGGATCTGGAGGATGGAGTTCGACTTGTGCAGGATGCAACCGGCATCCGCTACACCGGTGTAGAAAAGACTACCATCTTTGGCATCGAAATTGGAGGCGATCCTCCAGAAGTGACCGTGATTTCTCCGAACTCAATCAAAGCAGGTCCGTATAAATTCGTCCGCAATGCTGATGGAAGTATCCAGGTGGGCGGCATGGCACAGTTCAGTAAGAAAGCGGATCATATTCAGATTCAGTACGCAGGCAATATCTTCGCCGAGGGTCGCAAAGAATTCATTTACTCCGGGGACCAGCGCATGGCCATTGTAGACCAGGATAAATCTCTGGGAGTGGCCTTTTCCTGGGATGAACAAGCCGTGCAAATTCAAACGGTCCGGAGCATGTTTCAATTCTTTGGTAAGGAATCAGTCGTCCATATTGATAGATAGGACTTCCCGGCAAAGTGACCTAAAGCAAAAGCGTCTGATCTTAGATTCGGATGGATGACATTAGCAATTACATCCGGCCTCATTTCCAGGGGCCGGATGGATGTTCATGACCACCATGACCAAAGGCTGCTTTTAGATTCTCTTGCGTAAGACATGCAGGGGTACCGGAAGCGATATTGGTTCGGTTCATGACCAGAACATGGGTTGCATGATGATAGGCCGCATCCAGATCATGAGTAACCATTAGAATCGTGGTACCGGCCTCCTGTCGCAGCTGATCCAGCAATTCATACATATCGGTTTCCCCGGATCGGTCCAGCCCGGTGGCCGGCTCATCAAGGATAATGAGTGCGGGATTACGAATCAAACTTCGAGCCAGATACACCCTCTGCAATTCGCCGCCGCTTAAATCGCTCAGTAAATGCCCGTTATAGCCGCGCAGCCCTACTCGCTCCAGACAGATTTCCACTTTTTTTCGCAGCCCCCCTGGAATTAAAAACGGCCATCTTGATTTCAACCCTGTGCTGACCATCTCCACGACGGTAGCAGGAAATCTTCGATCCAGAGTCTTTGCCTGAGGCACGTAACCAATACCTGAGCTACCACAGCCAATCTGAACGCTACCATGATCGATATCCACCAGACCCAGGATAGCCTTGAGCAACGTAGATTTACCACTGCCGTTGGGTCCCAGCACCGCAGTCCAGCTGCCTGGTGTACACTCAAGGTTCAGATCTTCGATGGCCACATTACGACCAAAGCGAACGGTAAGACCTTCCACTCTGACACAATAGGAAGGCATTTGTTTGGACTCGTCGGGGCTTTGCTTCATTTCATTCTGCATTTAATACTTACCGAATCGATACTTCGCAACTTCGAATTCCTGTATGCGAATTTCCAATGATTACTGCAATGAGCCAGCTAAATGTACCAGCAGTACTCCATTTATGCAGCGCCCTCCACTGGTCAGCCAGGCCAGCGATTGTTGGGCCAACAGCGCTCTGATCGGAATCTGAACTACGATGGTTCTTCCGTATTTGTTCAGCACCGCATCCTGAGCAACCTCGATTTACGGGGTCTTCCACACTCAATCAACTCGTAAGTCAGCAAAGGCATCCAGTTGATTTCTCAATAGCTCGGTTAGATTTCGGGCACTGGAACCCATTGGATCCAGCTCAACGATGGTAGCATCCAGCTCTCGGGCCAGTATCCGAGACTGACGGATGGGAAGCTGCTTTTCATGTACAATGAAATCCACCGGCTTTAGAGTCAGAAGATTTCTCCAGTCCTTTACGCTCAGTTCTTTACCAGGAACAGGCTCAACAATGGCCACAACCTCTATCCCGTGCTCCGCCAGAAAGCTCTCGTAGGTAGGATGCATCAATACAGCTCGCTTTCCCCGCAAATGCACCAGTCGCCGGGCTGCTTCCTCTTCCAGGCTTCGCATCTGTTCGGCCAGGATCCGGATTTCCGATCGAATGCGAATTGCGGAGCCGGGTTCCATAGAAATCAACAAATCTTGCAGTCGAGGCAATGCCTGCTCAATGCGATGCGGATCTGTCCAGAAATGAGGATCCACATAATTCCTGGAGCCAGATATACCATTTTCCCCACCCTTAACTTTTCCGGGACTGTTGCCATGGGCTCCGTGGGCTCCATGATGGTGCACTCCTATGGCCTCGGGCACAATGGCATACGAAGGACATTCCTGAAAATTGGCGGCCCATCCATCAAGAGCCGGAGCCACAAAAAAAAGGGCCCTGCAGTCCCTGTAAAGCATCAGATCTGCCACAGATGGATCGTAGGTCTCTGGATTTCTACCCGGATGAACCATGGCTTCGCTCATCCGGCTGCCCGCGACCCGTTCAATCAGAAAAGAAACCGGGCGAATGGTGGCCGGATAGGGAATGGACCTGCTGTCCTGGCATTGAACCAGGAGGAGAACTGACAAAACGACGGCAGCCGATGTCAGTTTGTCAGTTAGATGCAGGCTGGATTGATTCATTCTCCGATTCCGTTATAGCCAGGGCTGGCACGTCTCTTGCTATAGTATTGTCGAGAACAAGCAACAAGCAATAGGAGGCAAGACATGTTCTGGAATGACCTGTACGGATGGCAAAGAAATCTATGGGACGATCTGGCAAACCTGGAAACAAGGTTCCAGACCAATGCCCGAAATCATCGCAGCTATCCTGGTATCAAAATCTATGCCGGTGAAAACGAGGCAACGATTCGCGCAGAGGTTCCCGGTGTGGAAGCGGCGGACCTTGAACTCCAGGTTCAAGATGATGAAATGAATATTAAGATCAAGCGCCAGGAAATCGAAGGGGAAGCCCTGAGACGGGAACGACCTCGTGGCGAATTCGAAAAGACCGTTCGACTCCCCTTTCGCGCCAATCAGGATTCTGTAAGCGCTGAGCTGAAAGCCGGTGTGCTTACAGTGCGACTGGAAAGGGCAGCCGAGGATCGCCCCAGAAAGATTACCGTGGCGGCATCCTGAGCTGGATCGATTCAGAATAAGAATGAACTAGAATTACATAGGAGGAAATTATGGAATCAGCAGTAGAAAAACGAAGCGAATCAACGCAAACGAAAGAGCAACGACCGGTACGACATAGAATCTATTCCCCCGCTGTAGACCTCTACAGAAAGGAGGACAACTTCTATCTCTATGCCGACATACCGGGTGCCAGTGAAAACTCCGTCGATGTAAGCGTGGAGAAAAACGTTCTAACCATCAAAGCGGCCGTAGAAGAGAAAAATATTGAAGGGAAACTCATCTACAGCGAATACGGAGTAGGCGACTATGAGCGCAGCTTTCGCCTCAGCGAAGACATCGATGTAGAAAACATTCAGGCAAAAGTGAAAAATGGAGTGCTGGAACTGGTAATTCCGGTGAGCCAGCCATCTACCAAAAAGATTCAAGTAAAAGCAGAATGAATTCGCTCCCGGCCCATGGCCCGGAACGGCCCTTTCATCAAGAGGGGACGCTAAGCGTCCCCTTTTTTCTTGCATACAATGGACTGCCTTATGCGGGGACCTATCATAGGAAGAATTCCTGTGTTTTTCCCTCATTGCTTGCGAAATCGCATCGCTGGCTTTTCTGATTTCTAGCACAGCATTATGGCGAACCTTTCTTCTTCCAGCGACAGGCGCGCAAAACTATTTTAACGGAACCCCTTTCGCATGATGAAGCTCAGTGCTTCTTGCACCTCATCCTCCCCGGGAAAACCCAGCTCAGATCCGAGAGCTATCGCCTGACCGCCGGGCCCTTCTGGAGCCCAGAGTATTGGATCGCTCTTACCGAACAATGCGATCACCCGAAGTCCCATTGCAGATGCCAGATGCAATATCCCGGAATCATTCCCTATCATGATCTCAAAGAGACCTAAAAAGGTAATAAGCTCACCGAGAGGCAGCTCCACCGTATAGTGTTGCGGTACCATATCAGATTCCAGCCGCTGGATCTTCGCTGACAGAGAATCCTCTTTCGATGGGCCATTTCCCGCCTGAGTTGCTTCGCCAAGCGAAACAGCCCCATTTTTATGAAGATAATCCCTGCTTTGATCTGCCGGTCCAATAGTCCAGAAGACCGAGATCCCCGCGCTGACACAGGATGAAGCTAATCTCCAATAGGATTCAATGGGCCAGTTCTTCTCTTCGCTTCCCGAACCAGCATGGATTAACAATGCCGGTAGCGCCGATTTCCTGACAAAACTTGAGTCTTCTGGCGATTGAGAGATTACAGGCCAGGAGGCAGCGGGCCGATCGGCAATAGCTCCCAGGGTCCGGAGTTGGCGAAAAAGATAGTCCCGTATATTGACGCGACCTGCAATACCGGGCTGCACGGTTTCTGTGGCTTCGCCTGGCGATGTCAGGTCACTTCCGTAGGTCCAGCCACGCCCCAGGGCATCCGGTCGACTCTGGATCCAGAACACCTCCGAAGAAATCCAGCGGAAAGCATCTTCCAGAGCTTGATCCTGATTACGCAGGAGTAAAAAAGCAAACTGAAAGCCCCCTTCGCAAATCCACTGAGGGGACGACGCCAGATCCAGAGGATGTCCGGAAAACAGCGGAAGAAGGGTCCGATCTTCGCAAGAGACAAATCTGTGGGCCATGCCCTTCGCCACAGGTTCCCAATCAGGAGATGCGATTAAAGTGATTCGTGCGCCCTTCGCCTCCAACAGCCATTGCAAAATAGGTAACGTTACAAGCAAATCCCCCAGAGCGCCGGGCCTGTAGATACAGACTTCCATTGATTTCGCTATTCGAAATAAACCGGTGCCTTGATTCGTAATCTCGTCGGAGATCAAAAGAAGGGATCACCGGTAGGTTCCAGTAGCTCCGGTCTATCCAGAGCAGGAGAGTTAACATCGGTGGAGACCGGGAAAGCATGATCCACATCCAGGGATGCTTCGATTATTGAAGAGATCTCCGATTTGTCTTCACTTCGTAGCCAGGCTTCTGCAGCGTCGGCAGCAACAATCACAGGCATGCGATCATGAATGGGTTTCATGCGATCCGTAGCCTCTTTTGTACAGATAGCAGTGGAATCCCCTTCGAAAACGCCCCCCAGCAGAAAGCCCTGTTCCCGATTTTCCGGATGGATAAAAACGGGAGTCTTCCCCTTCTCTCCCGGGTCCGGAGATTTCCATTCATAGAATCCTGTGGCCGGAATCAAACATCTATGCTTCTTAATAGCGCTGCGAAAATAGGGCTTTTCGAATATCGTTTCTGTCCTTGCATTGATCACTGCCTTCATTTCCTTTTTGGCCCAGTGAGGCTTGAAATTCCAGGCTTTCCGGCCGAGAACGATTTCCTGATCTTCACGATAGGCCGCCAGAATACGAAACGAAGGTGCAATATTGTACACCGGGCGAAACCCATCCTCTGGCGGAAGATCGAACAAACTCATTAAGAGCAATGGATTGTTGATAAGCGCAAATCGACCGCACATAAGCTCCTCCTGGACACGGGAAAATGAAAGGTTCAATAATGACGTTTAACGTAGGGCACGGTAGCTTTCCTGTTCCACGGCTTCTCTGTTCCAAACCAGGATTGCAGAATTCTGGCACGCCCGCGCACTGGACGCAGCACATCATAAGAATGACTGAGAGCGCATAACTGCAGATTCTCGAGAAATGGCCGGTTCTCCTCCAGGCAAACTTCGTTGGAGCCCGAAAAGCGTAGATTTGATAGAAGCGGCCTGGGATCCGCAGAGATATCCAGCGAAAGCATGATCAGGCCATGTAATTCCACTACTTTTGCCTCTCTTTCATCTGCCTTCCTGATCCAGTTCAATGCTTCCTCACTGCGTTTACGCGAGTATTCCAGGTGAGCCATGAGATAAGCAGTGTCCGGTTCAGGCTTCCTGGAATACGCTTTTTCCAGATGCATTGCTGCCCGGTTAAAATCTTCAGCCTTCGCATAGATTCGGCCAAGAGTTAGATGCGCTCTGTAATTCTCGCGTAGCTCCAGAGACTTCTGCAAGGCCGCCACTGCCACCGAGGATCGACCCATGGAGTATTCGTAGAGCCCTTTCTGAAGCAGGACATCGGCCAGAGCTGTGCCGCTACTTCTTGGAATCATGAAGCTGTAGATTCGATCCACCAGATAGTCCTGTTTTCGGTCCTGTAATTCGCTTACCAGCTCCAGGGCGCGAGTATGTGAAAGATCCGTTAGCACAGGCGATAGATCCTTATCTCGAACCCCTGCACCGATGCGATGCCAGAATATAATTCGGTTCAACATAATGCGTCGGCGATCCAGACCGGAGGACCGCTCTATGGCCAGGATAAAAAGCTCATCGCTCCTTTCCAGAGAACCTCGGGCTCCGCAGATGATGGCAGCTTCGCTTATTCGAAAACCATCCGAATTTCCGGGACGTCTCTTCCCCAGGCAGAGATCCAACAAATCCTTCTGGTCCTCGATTGTAGGTGTCGAGCCATGGAAAAAAGCAGGGTCAGCCGAAATTCGCATTTCCTGGCGATCCAGCTCTTCGAAGAAGAATGAATTCACAGTAGCGCAACCCTGCATTCCTGCAACCAGTAGCAGTAGCAGGGCTTTTCCCGGGATGCAAATTTTAACGGTGGCCTGCCCTTTCCGACGGGTATGCCACGGAAAGGCCTTCTTCGAAGAATGCAGGGCGCTTCCTGACCGGCGCAGGGCAGGAAACCAGGACCAGCCAACCCGACCCTTACTGCCAAAAACCTCTGGGAAAAGATTCATCAGGTATGCAATGGCCGGTGCTAAGCCAATGAAAAGGACTTTTCCTCTTGCTCATCCCTTTTGCTTGACTCGGCGAGACATAATCCGGCAGACTGGCTGTCCATGCACCAGCAGCTTTTGCACCTGGACTATGATCAATCAGTGGCCGCCCAACAGGACCGCTCTGTTGTGCCCTCTCGATTTCGGATGCTGGACAACCATGAATCGGATTTTGCTTTTCGCCTGCTGGACGCTCATCGCGTTAAACTGAATCATATTTACGACAAGCTATCCAGCTTATCTAATTCCAGAACCAGACTGCTGCCGCATCAAATTGAAGCCACCCATCGTGTGGTTCAGGCTCTAAGACCGCGTTTCATCCTGGCCGATGAAGTTGGACTGGGAAAGACCATTGAAGCCGGGCTGGTGATCAAAGAGTTAATGCTTCGCAAGGGCTACAAGCGTGTGATCGTCGCCGCGCCCGCAACATTAACAGTGCAATGGCAACAGGAAATGAAATCCAAATTCAATGAAGAATTTGTGATTATGGATCGCAGTAATTTTTCGCGCATCGCTGCTCGCTGGTCTAAATATCCTCGCATACTGGTTTCCATCGACTTCATCAAGAATGAAAAGTACGGAGAGCAGGTACTCAAAGCGAACTGGGACATTGCAGTTTTCGATGAAGCCCACCGGCTGCGCAGAGATGATTCCAAGATCACCCATGCTTACAGTTTTGCCGAAAAACTGGCTGCCCGCGTAGATGGACTCCTGTTGCTTACCGCAACACCATTCCGGGGCAAACTGGAGGAATTGTTTTACCTGGTTCGGCTGGTGGATCCTCATATCCTGGGGCCGCGCAATGCCTTTTTTATGGAGTATGTGCTTCCTTCCAGGTCTGGCGGAAGCGTAAAGGATCTGAAAACCAGGCTGGATCGCATCCTCTTGCGAAGAAGAAAGGTAGAGGTTGGCGGATTCACTCGAAGATTTGCCACTACCATTCGCTTCGAACTCAGTGTCCCTGAAAGGGCCTTCTACGACGAAACCACGGATTATGTGCGCCGAGAGTATAATCTTGCCATGCAGGAGAAAAACCGGGCCGTGGGCTTTGTTATGATTGCTTTTCAGAAATTGCTGGATTCATCCACGAGAGCATTGCTACGCGCTCTGGAGAAAAGAAAGGCAATGCTGGAAATGCGAATGCATCAAACTTCGTTTCTGGCTGAGAGTTGTAATTCCTGGAAGCTGGAAGACCTGGATCCGGAACTGGAAGATGACTGGGAAGAGGATGATCTGTCCTCAGAGGAAGGAAGCTTTCAAAAAAGCTACAAAGATCTTCGCAAAGAAGTACTCACCCTGGGCAAGCTAATTCACCTGGGCAAGGCCATCAAGCAGGACAAAAAGCTAATCAAGCTCAAGGAAACCCTCCAACGACTGAAGAAAGAGGGTCATTCCAAATTTATAATCTTCACTCAGTTTCGCACAACTCAGGACTATTTGCTTGAGAATCTGTCAGAGCACAAAGTAGAGCTCTTCCATGGCTCCCTGAATCTTAAAGAGAAGGAGCAGGCCATTGAAAACTTCAAGGGCGAGCAGGAAATTCTGATCTGTACCGAAGCTGGCGGAGAGGGTCGTAATCTGCAGTTCGCCAGCATCCTGGTCAACTATGATCTGCCCTGGTCTCCTTTGAAGATTGAGCAGCGAATTGGCCGAATTCATCGATTCGGTCAAACCAGAGATGTTTTTATTTTTAACTTCGCCACGCGGGACACAGTGGCCGAGCGAATCCTGGAGGTTCTGGAGAACAAAATTCGCCTGTTCGAGGAATCCATTGGCCCATCCGACATGCTCCTGGGCAGCATCGAGGACGATCTAAAATTCAACAAGACTCTCATGGACTTCGTTTCCGGCAAGATGGATAAAGATAGCTTCGAGTCCACGGTTGAAGAGCGAGTGGCCATGGCGCGAAACAGCTATGAGCGACTGAATGAGCTTGTAGCCCCGCAGATGGTAGACTTCAATTTAAATGATTACTATCGAATTACCGAAAAGGAACGGGCGATCAAGAACTCGGAAATTGAGAACCTTTGCCTTTATTACTGCCAGCAAACGGACCTTTCCAGTTTTGGCATTGAAGCAGTAGGCGATGGTATCTATCAGCTACTCAATTACCAGACCGGTCAGACGCGAAAGGGGACTTTCGATAGCGAGCTAGCACTGAGCAATGATTCCCTGGACTTTCTTGCGGTAGGACATCCCCTGGTAGACGAATGTCTGGATCATTTCTTGAGTCATCCATCTCGCGAAACCTACCTGGAAATGAATGCAACACCTGATCTACAAGCCGGTCATTATCTGATCTATCTGGTGCAGTTCGAGAACGGGTTTCAGCGCACGGAATTAATGGGGGTTCATGCCAGTAACAATGGAGGCCTGTCATTTCATCGAGAGATCGCCATTCCGCCAGGATTTCAATTGAACGGAAAGCGAAGAAAGGGCGGCGTTCGAAATGGGAACCGAAAACGGGAGCCTACCGATATTCCCGAATCTATGGGCGAATACCTGGAAGAAGATCAAAATGCGCTGCAGATGTATCCTGAATTGGCCAGCCTGCTAAGAAAGTCCGATGCGTTGCTCAGACAGGAAGTAGGGAAAATAGCGGAAGAGCTCAAAGAACAACTTCATCCAGTCTTTAAAAAAGAGGAATACAAGCTGGAAATCAGCTTTGGCAAGAAGCTTCGCCTTCTGGAAGAGAAGAAAGACATCGAAAAGATGAAATACAGTCAAAACCCCGCGCCCGAGCGAAAGGCCCGACTTACCAGAGCGGAAAATCTGATTTTAAAGGCCCGGCAGGAGATGGAAATCCAGATGGAAGAGATTCGACGACAGTCCAATATGAAGTTGCAGATCCGTCCCCTTCAAGTATACAGGCTGAACTAAGCGCTCCCGAAAATACATGCAGGATCGAAACGAATACAAACAACGGGTACTCATAAGCGAAAAGCAGATTCGCGAATCGGTTCAAGTGATGGGCCAGCGCATCGCAGCGGACTATGGCGAGGAACCGCTTACTATAATCGGATGCCTCAAGGGATCATTCATTTTCATGGCAGACCTGGTGCGAGCTATACCAAGATCATTGCACATTGACTTTATTGAAGTGTCTTCTTATGGGAATGATCTTTCATCCAGTGGCAACGTAAGGATTGTTAAAGATTTCAAGCATCCGGTGCAAGACAGTCATGTATTGATAGTGGAAGACATTGTAGACACCGGCCTTACGTTTGACTTCCTTTTTGAGCACATACAATTAAAAAAGCCCGCTTCCCTGGAAATCGCAGCGTTGTTGGTTCGCAGCACAGTGGATCTGCAAAAAAGACCTGTAAAATATCATGGATTTACAATTGGCGAGGAATTCGTAGTGGGCTACGGTCTGGATGCGGCGGGTCTGTATCGCAACCTGGACCACGTAGCAGTTTTTGAACAGTAGTCCGGAAAGGACCTGGAAATTAAGGTCATGAACATTCAATAGACAGTAGGAGTTCTACTTCGGCAGACTTTTGCCTCCTTACCTCTTTCCCTGCGGCTTAGTAGGTGAGCGTTTCTTCTTTTCTGCGATACGCTTTTTTCCTCCAGTCTTACTAAGGGCGGTGCTTTTTTTCCCTTCTGCTTTCCTTTTACCCGGAGGGGTTGCGCTCCCTTTCTTCTTTGCTCCGCGGCCGGCTTGCTTCCCTGCTCCTCGCTTCGCCTTCGCGATAGCACTGCTGCTGGCTGTATTTTTTCCGGGACTCTTGACTGCCTTTTTTGCCGTAGCCTTTCCCGTCCGAACTCCAGAGCCCTTTGAATTCTTCTTTTTGCCACGCTTTCCTGCTACTCCGCCCGACTTCTTCGCTGCCCGGACTGCCGCCGCCAGAGATTTGTTGGCCCATTGAATGGCGAGCTCCGGCTGCTCCAGTGCATCCTCGGGGAGCGACCAGTAGGACATCTGAATAGGTTTACGGTCCCCGCGAATTATGAATGGCTCACTTCCCTGCTCTTCATACTCCTGAGCTAGAGAAGCGTCGGTTTTCATGTAAAGGCGATCGTCTGCAATCAAAGCAAACATCCGACCGCGAAAGTAGACTCCATAACCGCCGAACATAGATTTGCACTGTATCGTTCCCAGATCACGAAACAGATCTTCAATAAAAGTAACAAATGGGTCGGGTGTTCGGGTCATGGACGACTTGCCTTCTTGCTCGTCTTCTTGCTCGTCTTCTTGCTCGTCTTCTTGCTCGTCTTCTTGCTCGTCTTCTTGCTCGTCTTCTTGCTCGTCTTCT
>PBEB01000027.1 GCA_002717505.1 Leptospiraceae bacterium | reverse complement strand
TCTTACTTGCCTTCTTACTTGCCTTCTTACTTGCCTTCTTGCTCGTCTTCTTGCTCGTCTTCTTGCTCGTCTTCTTGCTCGTCTTCTTGCTCGTCTCTTCCTTCAGTCGGGCTATTAGCCTCTGCCCAACGCCCAGGTCTTCGAAAAACCGCTCAAGGCCCGCCACATCGGGCTCTGCCAGGTGAAGTCGATTGAGATCCTTTTCCACTGTAAGGCCGCTTTCGATCAACGTTAGCCTTCTAGATCGATCCAGGACTTCGCGGTTCTGCGAAATAATTTCGTAAAATCGCGCAGCCCCGCGCATTGAATGAGTCTTTAGTTTTTCTAGATTCCTTAGAAGACCATCCAGACTCTTAAACTCCTTGAGTAGAGCGGCAGCTGTGGTTTTCCCAATACCTGGTAGCCCTGGAATATTGTCCACGGCATCGCCGGTAATAGCCAGAAGATCCGCAACCTGGTGGGCCTGCACTCCCATCTTCTCAGGCACATTTCTGCCCGGAAACCTCTCATCTTTACTGAAGTTCCAGAACTCATCGGTGGGCTTCAACACCTGAAGTAGATCCTTATCTGTTGACACAACGCAGACAGTACCTCCCCCTCCAGTCATTCGATTCTGATGAGCCAGGCTTCCTATCAAATCGTCCGCTTCGTAGCGGGGGCTTGCGTATACGGGAAAGCCCATTAACTTTCCCAGATCCTTGCAGGCATGGATCTGACGCTTCAGATCCTCCGGCGCTTCTGGCCGATTCGCTTTATAATTGGGATCTATTTCATTGCGAAAACTTGTTGTAAGGCTTTCATCAAAACAGAGCGCGGCACGATTCGCATCGCTTGCCTTGCGAAAGCGCATTAAAAAATCTGCAAAACCGTAGATGACGTTAGCGCTTCTTCCGCTGGAATCCTTTATGGAATCAGGTAGTGAAAAAAACGCTCGAAACAGGTAAACGCTGGCATCGATGAGATAAAGAGAGTCCCGTGCACTGGCCATGGATCATAAGCCAGCTCGATTCAAATTCTGGAAAGCAAAAACAGTCATCCTCTGATGTTTCTGACGCTACAGAAACGAACCTTCCGACTCACCGGTGCCCAGATTTGATTCAGCTGGAAAGGATCATTCGAACGATGCTGGCCGTCTGTGGAGCGTTCATAACCTGAAAATGACTCAGGCCTTCCAGATGATGCACCCGATTTTCTGGATCCGATTTCTGGCGAAATACCCTGTCGCTCAGCAAACGCAAACTGGTATCCTCTACAACGCCATCGCCGAACCAGGCGCCCCAGATCTCTTCCTTGTTGGAAATCGAGCTATAGATTTGCGTCCCCATTATATTATCCAGCTCGCCATGATAGGTATTTAAACCGTAACGATCCGGATGGTTAACGGCCCGGTCCTCCTCGCGAATAACTCCATGGGAGAGATCTTTCATAGCATCGCTTCGCTCATTTCCGATGGCGCCCAGGATGGATACCACAGGAAGAGGAACTCGGGAAAGCCCCAGACCAATCCAGAATCCAAGTTTCTCGATATAGGAGCCACCATCCGGAGAAGCGATGAAGATGACATGATCCAGCCATTTACTGTAATCCCCGGCGGCCGCACCTGGTTGCATAGAAAGATAGATGGCGCTTCGAAGTATCAGACCTCCCTGGCTGTAGCAAATAACCTTCGGTCTGGACTCGTAGAAATCCCCGTGAGCAAAGAAGCTATTTAACATGTTGAACAGCGCACGACCGTTCTCAGGAATAGGATTTCCCGGATTGAAGCGAAAATTCACCGGATAATACCCGAGCTCTCGCGTCATGTCCGCATAGGAGTCCGGACTTCCCGAGTCCACCCATAGACCTTCATCGCAGAAAAGCCCCGGAATGAGCAATAAAGGGCCACGCTTTACAGATGCTGGATCCTGCTTTCTGTAATCTTCAGCAATTTGTTCCAAGGTAACATCCTCACCATTCAGGCGAAAGGAAGGCTGGATCTTGCTGATAGAAACACCAGCAAAGGAAGCTCCGGCCACACTGGCTACGGCTACGTTTTCAAATAGAATCTCTTCTACTGTACGATCGGAATCGGCCACGCTTTTGCGAGCTACATCAAATGCGTATCTGGTAGCTCGGGAAGCTACGGACAGAGCATCGGATGTGGAGGCGGCGCCTTCTTTCATACCCCTGGACGCCTGATAAAGAGCACGACCCACATCGGACTCCCGAATTAACGGTTGATCCGAAAGCTTCTCCAGTTGATCCCCGGACCAGTCCATGGACTGATGCAGAAAGGTCTTGAGTCCGTTCAACGTATCTGTACTCAGTTTTCCGGTGCCCTGAAGCACCCAATCCGCCAGCCGAAAAGGTTCCATAAGAAGTCGAATATAAACATTCATGGGTCGAACTGCAAGCTCAATTGAACCGATGCCGATGAAATTCCGTCTATGGTTTATGAAACGTTCCTGGTTGGTATTACTCTTCTTTACTCTATCCATTTCCGGTTGCGATCAAGCTTCGGAAAAGAATTCCTCCCCTTCCGATACCCAGCTGTCGGAAGACTATGGGGTTATGGAATCCGAGGAGGTAACGCAGGCTCCTGCCAGAGATCGAGCGCAGGGCAATGAATCTCCAGGTGCCGAGCAAAAGAAATTGGAGGAACGGCCGGATGATGCCACCCTTAGCATCCTCCCCATGGAAGTAGCTGAAGCTGCCAGCGATCGAATGCTTGAATACAGCATTCAGCTTAACTTTCGATCGGACTCTATTTTGAAATCCAGAGAAGTGGCTTTTGAAGTGGCCAGGAAGTATGGATTCTTATCTTCCTCTCGAACTTACGCTTATGGAACTCAGCATTTCCGGGCAACCCTCCGAGTTTCCTCGGATCGTCTTTATGAAGCCCTGAAGGAACTGGAAGCCGCCGGCACGCTTAATGAATCCACTGTCGATGTCACCGATCACACCGCTGATCTAGTCTGGCAAAGCATTAAGCTGGATCGAGAGCAGTTAAGAACTTTGCGAAGACAGAATCTGCAAAATCGAACCAATGCTCAAAATCAAATCCAGGCTGAGAACCTGATATCCAGTTCCGAAGACCAACAGGATCAGGCAAAGTTTGAGAAATGGAAGATCCGCGATCGAGTGAAATGGGCCACAGTGAACATCTCCGTACAGGGACCGGAGGCTACAAACGTAATCGAGGTGCCTGAATACAAGAATGCATTCATTAACATTACCAATTCCTTGCTGGCTCTGACCTACTGGTTACTGGAAAACATTCTGTGGCTGCTTATCCTCGGAGTGTTAATCTGGAAATGGAGAACCATCTGGAACGCTATGAAAAGTTTGGTGGGCAAGGATGAATAGATCTAGAGCAAAATGAGCCCGTCCCTGGCTCATGGCTCCTCATTCAGCACCGAAGACTTCTGCAAGGGTGACCGTGCGAAATGTGGGCCGGGCCCTCAGGCCAGTTTTGGGTCGCGGCGACTATTAAAAGGCTGATCGTGAGAGAATTAGCCGGGCTCTGGGGCCAATCACTGAAATGTGCCGTGCGAACCTACTCGGCGGCATCCTCAGCGGCCTGAACTCCGCGAAAATGAGGACCTTCCTGGCGGATGATGCCCTTTTTGATGAGTTCATTAGCCATATCGATCAAGGAATGCGCAGCCTGTTCGTTTTTCTCTGTGTCTTCGTCATTTTCCTTGATCATGAGAGCATGAATCATGGTTCTCTGCTCCGGGTCCATGAGGCCCAGCAAACTACCGCTGAGACGCGAATCGATGGTGAGAAAGGCCCTGGCCAGCACCACAGGAGGAATCTCCCTCAAGACATAAAACAAAGCCAGGTTGTCGAAAAAAAGAAGCTGATTTACTTTTTCTAACACGGACCTTTCGCATGTTTTTGCTGCGGATTGGTGTCAAGGAAAAGCGCCCAGGGCCGATGAATTCAGAAAGGCCTCCGGGCCCGGGAAATTGCAAGATTGCTGCCCATCAGGAAATGAAAACTATGAAACGTCCCAACACCTCACTCAGTGCATTCCTCCGTTTTGCCCTTGGTCCGAATAAGACCAGGATTTTGATCCTGGGCATCGTTCTGCTCTTCAGCAGCAACTTGATGGCCCAGAAACGAATCTATAGATCCTCCCAGCCGGTAGGTAAGTTCATCCCCGCTTTAATCGACGCAATGACTGAAAGCGGTATGAGATTCTCCGTAGAGAAGGCTTATGACGAGAAGAGCGATGGAAAACTGGGGTTGCTCATCATGATGAAGCCGGGGGGCCGTGTGGTGGATATGGGATTCCACGATGAAAACGGGAAATCCACACTGGTGACGATTCGCTTTCAGGATCCCACAGACAGCGGAGCATTCAACAAGCTCTTCCTGCAATCCATGAATATGAGCGAGGTAGGAGTGGGCAAAGTCGATGACTCGGTTCCCTCCGGCTGGCCGTCACCGGGCAAGTAGTGCAAGATCTGGCATTTCAGACCTTGTTTAATTCTGGATGGGAGGCTGAGCTTTGCCTCCTATACCATCCTTCTGTGCTTTCCGATAGACTCCCACTCTCCTCTGGCTTCCGGTTTGTGCGCAAGGCAATGCACATCCATCAGTTGCCAGAGCCCTGCACGCATTAGCGTAGCCCCGGGGACCTGCTCGCCAGACCCGGAGCCGACACCACCGGCCCTTTCCTCAAAATGCCCCGCCTTATTTGCACATACAAATAACGCTTGCCATTTCGCCGCAGCGCGGCTTAGTTTGCAGCCATGAATCCAGCGGTATTGAGGCAGAAATTCGAATCCCTGAAATCCTATACCAGGTTGTCAGAACCTGTTGTGGAAGCTATGCAGCGGCGATTACCTGAGATGGATGACTGGGAATTAAATCGAATCAATCCTTACACGTTCGCCCGGGATTGTGACCTGGATGCACAGGAATCCATCCATGCATTTATCCATGCTGCTAAAGTGGGGATGTTTGATTTTCTCTACAACCTGACCTGCCCGAAGTGCGGCGGCATCGTCCATGCGCATCAAGAACTGGATCAGATTCAAGGCGAATCCTTCCATTGCTATGTCTGCAATCTTTATGTGCCCACACAGCTAGATGATCATGTTGAGGTGGCCTTTCGCATTCATCAGTCTGTACATACACATTCCATCGATCCTTTATCAGACCTGGACAGCTACTTTCGATATCATTTCTCTCCGAACTTCCAGAAATCTCCGGAGCTGCTGGACTGGATTGGCTCTACTCTTCGCGGATTCGAAGTTCTTGAGCCGGAAAGTAGCTACTCGTTCGGAATTCAGCTAACTCAGGAGCAAGAAAATGGTCAGGGGCACATCCTGCAGGTAGCTACAGTAGATGCGAATTCAGGTTCATTCTTTATAGTGGATCCTGCTGCAGAGGATCCGGGGGATGAACTGCACATTGAGCTGCTTCCCTCGGGCTTTGTCCCCTTCGAAAAAAAAGTGCCTCCGGGCAAATACATTGTTCACGTGCACAATCGCACAGGGAGAAGAACCGGAACAATTTATTTACAACCCAATCCAGAAAAGATTGTCCAGATAGCCCAGGAGCATCCAACCAATGTTCTGCCTTTTCTGACGGCGCGTGAGTTACTCAACAATCAAAGCTTTAGAGATCTTTTTCGAATTCAACATCTTTCGCCGAATTTGAACCTTAACATCAAGAGTCTAACCATCCTCTTTACCGATCTGCGTGGAAGCACCGAAATGTATGACCAGGCAGGAGACTTGATTGCGTATCGCCTGGTGCAGGATCACTTTAAGGAGCTAACCGACACTGTGCGACACAACAATGGGGCGATCGTAAAAACCATGGGCGATGCAATTATGGCTACTTTTTCGCGGCCCATTGATGGACTGATGGCCGCATTGGAAATGCTGGAACGATTGAATCAGCTGAATCAGCGCTGGCATGAGCAGGGTTATGAACTGGGATTGAAAGTGGGCATTAACGAAGGGCCGGCGCTGGCAGTGATGACCGATGATCGTCTGGATTACTTTGGTCAATCCGTGAACGTGGCCGCCCGGGTTCAGGGTCTGGCTGGCTCCGGAGAGGTATGGATTACAGATTCCGTATGGAATCATCCAAGAGTGGAAGACCTGGTGGCGAAACACAGCCTCGAGAAGGAGGAAAGGGAGGCCACATTAAAGGGAGTTGGAAAGCCTACTCGCGTTGTCCGTCTGCATGCCTAGTTTTGCTTCCCCTATCATTTGTAATTTCATTCTCGGAGAAAACCCCTCTTTCAAGTGTGCGAAATTCGATCCGTTCAGGGCAAGTTTGGCTCGATTGCGATGTACGACCGGGCATATAGGTTGCACGTTCAGGTCTGATGACGGGCCGATATTCAATTCCTATTCAACCCGGGGGAAATCCATCCTACTGTCCTTGTGGGCCGACATCAATTCCTTGTCTTCCCGGGGAAATCCATCCTACTGCCTTTCTGGGCAGGCATACCAGTCCTTGCCATCCCGGGAAAATCCATACTACTGTCTTTGTGGGCAGACATGCCAGTCTTCTTCGGCGCAATGGACAGCCATTCTGCGGTGATGGGCAGATACTCAATTTTTCGCATCACTGCAACCCGAAGGACGCAAGCATTTGGTCATGGCATCGCCTGGGCCAGGGAACCGTAGCGATAGGCGTTAACGGAAAGCAATTCTCTGGAGTCCTCTCTCAGATCTCTTTGAATGATAGCATCCCGCAGAGCAGGCTGTTTGTCTTTCGCAGAAAGATGATAGAGAAAAACCAGAGATTCCCGGTTTCGTCGGTTCTCTCCGCAAGCATCCAGCAGTCGTCGCCGCATTAGTGCAAAATCCTGATTCGTCTGATCGGAAAACAAGTAGGCTTCCAAAGACTCTGCCAGCGTGGCCAGAGTGGAGCGATCCGATTCTATTTCCAATCTGGAATACAGGATTTGCAGCTTTCGCAGCACCGAAGCCAGCTGATGCAGTCGGCGCCTCTGCTCCTCTTTGTCCTCGTCATGGGATAAGAAGCGAAAGTCTTCACCCAGGAGCAATTGATCCAGAGTTCGGCGAAAGAGATGCAGGGCTTCCAGATCCTTTCGATTTTCCAGTTCCTGTCTTAACAGGAAATCCCCGAATTGAAAGCTACTTGTGGCGGAACCGTCCAGAGCCCAACCAGCAAAAAACAGCCGGTAAAGGTATTCCTGAAGCCAGCGTTGATCCTCTGTCGAATTCAGCTGGGAGCGAAATCCAGCAAGCTTCTCCCTACAAAGTCTCAGGTTCTCTCGAAGTGGGCTATCTGCCTTTTCGGGTTGAATGTCCAGCCGGGAACGCACCACCGAGTATTTCGCATACAACGCTCCCAGAACCTGTAACTGAAGGGCATCCCCCTTATTTAGTTTGCGGCCACGAATGCTGGAGAAATCCAGAGCGTTGGAGAACTGCAGATGCTTGTCTAAAGGACTATCGCTAATGGTCTGAGCCTTTCCCTCCTGGAACGCAACCTCGCAGATAAAAAGTGGGTATTGACTTGCAGCCAGAGTGTTCTGAAACTCGGACCATTTCAGCTCGGGGGATTGAGAGCTAAAGGGATAGATCGCAGGAAACTGCCGAAGCAGAATCAATTCCTCGGCCAGATATATCTGGAAGATGCCTGGAGATTTATCGTTGAGCCTGCCCTCTTTAAATATCGTTCTAAGCCCTTTCCTGGCTGCGGGTAGGTCTCCGCGGTGGAAGCCCAGTAGCACTTCCAGCTCGAGCTTTTGGGGAAAGGATTGCACCCGGGAGTCAGAGGGAATCCGGCTTAGATAGTGCTCTGCCTCTGTAGCAAAACCGGATTGAAAGGCCTGCTCCGCTGAATCCAGATTCCGAACATCTCGCTGAAGATCCGCCCGGGTTATCTCCTCTTTTTCCAGGGTTTCCGCTGATGTAGGCCCCAGGCCAAATCCCACAATTGCAATTGCCAGGAAGTATGCCAGTATCCCTCTTATCAAAGGATAGCCATGGACCAGGCGCTGGAAACAGGCTGCCCCCTCCCCACTTATAAATGATACTCGGGCTGGACTTTTAGCCGCTGAGAATGATCCCCGTTGCAAGGGACGGGTGCAGGGTTTTCGGCTTGACAAATGTGGGGCGGTCATTGTGCTGATGGCCTTCCTGGCGAGATGGGAATGGTCCTATATTCCATCTTCGATGAATCTCACCAGAACTTGATTCATTCGACACCGTTCCGGGCCGGGAAAGGCCGGTTCTCCGGCATGCTGGACACCAGAAGNCTTAGATCTGGTATCCGCTTTGGGCGCAAAGCAGCAATGCAGATGCGCAATCATTAATATAAGGAGAAGAATACATGGAATTCGTGTATCTTGCGATTGGATCGGGCATTTTAGCCCTGCTTTTCGGCTTCTGGCGAACCCTGTGGATTGGTAAGCAGGACGAAGGAACCGAAAAAATGAAGAGCATCGGAAAGCACATTGCTGATGGTGCCATGGCCTTTCTCAAGGCTGAGTATAAAGTACTCATTATCTTTGTAATTGCTGTAGCCATCCTACTGGGAATTTCAGCAGATCAGGAGAGCTCCTCACCACTGGTAGCCGTGAGCTTCTTTGTTGGAGCTCTTTGCTCCGGTCTGGCTGGTTTTCTGGGAATGCGCGTGGCCACCAAGGCCAACGTTCGCACCACCAACGGGGCCAGAACTTCACTGGAAAAAGCTCTTTCTATTGCCTTTTCTGGCGGTTCCGTAATGGGGCTATCGGTTGTTGGTCTGGGAATCCTGGGCCTGGGCGGATTGTTCGCAGTCTATGAAACAATCTTTGGCTTTGATGGCGCTGCCACGAGCAAAGTACTAAACATTTTATCTGGTTTTTCCCTGGGTGCATCTTCTATTGCACTGTTCGCTCGTGTGGGCGGAGGTATCTACACTAAAGCTGCGGATGTAGGCGCGGACCTGGTAGGTAAAGTAGAAGCAGGAATCCCTGAAGACCATCCTCTAAACCCGGCCACCATTGCTGACAACGTAGGCGATAACGTAGGGGACGTNGCCGGTATGGGTGCGGACCTTTTTGAATCCTATGTTGGATCCATACTTGGATCTATGGTTCTGGGAGCTACCTTCATGGGTGCCCTGGCAGCCGCAGACAATCCAGGAATAGCCGGAGAACTGGGAGCTGTCTTGCTTCCTCTAACACTGGCAGCCATTGGAATTGTGGCTTCCATCATCGGAACCTTTTTCGTACGAGTTAAAGAAGGCGGTAATCCGCAGACGGCTCTGAACATCGGAGAACTTGTGGCAGCAGCCATTATGCTCATTGGAGCCTGGTTTGCCATCGACTCCATGCTTCCCAAGTCCTGGAGCGCTGAGGGAATTCTCACTGGCGAAGCTCAGACATTTACCAGCCTGGGAGTATTTATAGCTACCATCGTTGGTTTGATTGCAGGCCTTCTGGTGGGATTCATTACCGAGCATTACACAGGTACCGGCAAGGGCCCTGTTAAATCNATTGTTAAGCAATCCACCACCGGTTCAGCAACCAACATCATCGCCGGTCTGGGAGTGGGTATGCAATCCACTGCTATCCCGATTATTATTATCGCAGCAGGTATTTTTCTGGCTTATTTCTTCGCCGGTCTGTATGGCATTGCCATCGCAGCTCTGGGAATGCTGGCCAACACCGGTATTCAGCTGGCTGTAGACGCTTACGGTCCGATTGCAGACAACGCAGGCGGAATCGCCGAGATGTCTGAACTGCCCGGTGAAGTTCGCGAGCGCACGGACAAGCTGGATGCAGTAGGTAATACCACGGCAGCCATCGGCAAGGGTTTTGCCATCGCTTCTGCAGCCCTCACTGCTCTGGCCCTATTCTCTGCATTTATGAGCCAGGCTGGAGTAACCGCTATTAACGTGGCCAATCCTTATGTCATGGCCGGTCTATTCATTGGAGGCATGTTGCCCTTCCTGTTCTCGGCTCTAGCTATGGGAGCTGTGGGGCGCGCAGCCATGGATATGATTGCTGAAGTTCGTCGTCAGTTTCATAGCATTCCGGAGCTGAAAGAAGCNCTGGGAATCATGAAGAANTACGACAATGANTTCGAAAAGATTACAGAAAAAGACCGAGCTGTGTTCGATGCGGCCGATGGAAAAGCTGAATACGCGAAGTGCGTGGAAATCTCCACCAAAGCAGCCATTCGCGAAATGATGCTACCTGGCCTACTCGCAGTGATCACACCCGTTGTAATTGGCTTCGTATTCGGTGCAGAAACCCTGGGTGGTCTTCTGGCCGGTGTTACGGTATCTGGAGTTCTTATGGCTATCTTCCAGTCTAACGCTGGTGGTGCATGGGACAATGCCAAGAAGATGTTCGAAGGTGGCGTGGATATCGATGGAACCACTTACAAAAAAGGAACCGATCCGCACAAAGCTGCTGTGGTTGGGGACACCGTAGGTGATCCGCTGAAAGACACATCTGGACCTTCCATCAATATTCTGATCAAGCTTATGAGTGTAGTTGCGCTGGTGATTGCACCTCTGCTGAAGGTTTTTGGCTCACTGATTAAGATGTAAGCCATACTCTGTTAAACTTCGAATGCAGGACCAAATCCAGGTCCTGCTGAGAAAGCCCGCCCATTCGGCGGGNTTTTTNGTTTATTCAAATGCTCTGCCGCACTGGAGAAATCTGAAGCCTGGAACCCCTTTTTCAGAAATATGGAATGATGCAACGTTTCCATATCACTCTTTCCAGCAGCAGTAATGAACAGTCCGTGCTGGAGAATTCCCCTTCCTCCCCTTTCCGTTCTTTTGTTTCCGAAAAAACCACTAACTAACAAAGATGGCATCCTATGGAAATGACCGAAGAAGAAGCCAGGGAACTGGCATCGCAACTGGGACATCCCCGGGGTGAGGATGGTATCGCCGTTGGCGAACGGATGCTGAGTACCAACATCAATATGATTCGCACGGCGGCAGCAGGCCTGCCTCTAAATTCCAGTAGCAAGCTTGTAGAAGTAGGTCATGGAAACGGCGGGCATATTCCCGAACTCTTCGAGATCTACTCCGTGGCCGATTACACCGGTCTGGAAGTCTCTAGCACGATGCATGAGCAGGCCATCCAGCAAACGGCATCCCTCACGGAGAAAGGCCAGGCCCGATTCATGCTATACGATGGACAGAAAATACCACTGCCCGAGGCAAGCGCCGATGCAATTCTTAGCGTCAACAGCATCTANTTCTGGAAAGATCCAGCCGCACTCTTTCGAGAGTTTCGCAGGATTCTAAAATCAGAGGGAAAGGTTGCCATCGGCCTGGGTGAAAAAGAATTCATGGCCAACCTGCCTGTGGTCAAGCATGGCTTTCGCACTTACAATGAGAAGGATCTCCGAGAGGTCCTGCAGAATACCGGCCTGAANCTGGTNAACTTTCAAAATCACAATGAAACCGTAGAAAGTAACATGAATGGCTTAGTGGATCGAAAATTTCACGTAGCTATTCTGAGCGCCGGTTAACGGATGCAAGGCGTTACTTCGGTCTGAGACTGGAATACCATTGCGAGGTCCGGGGATCATCTCTTACCGGGACGGCCCTTATTGTTTTCTGAAAGCTGAGTCAGCCCTTTTCTGGCATGGCTCGGTGTTGACCGCGCAAGAAGCAGCCGCTATACTAACCATACAATGTCAGAAGAAATGCAGAATCCACAAATCGATGCCTCGGCGGAGCCATCAGCTTCCGAGCAGCCCGAGGGGACAGCCGGGAATTCCACAGAGCAGGCACCGGATGCCGGAAGCCAGACCGAGACCATCGATCAGATCTGGAAAGAAATTGGCACCGTGGCNGACCCTGAAATCGGGATTGCAATCACCGAGCTGGGACTGGTGTACGATGTGCAGCTGGATGGGGACAGGGCCATGGTGACAATGACTCTGACATCCATGGGTTGCCCGGTAGGCCCGCAGATCCAGACGGCGGTACATGGAGCCTGTCTCCGGGTAGAGGGTATCGAAGATGCAGAAGTGGAGATTGTCTTTTCACCTCCGTGGAATCCAAGAGAAATGGCTTCTGAGGAAGCTCAGATGATGCTGGGGATATATTGATCTTCATCTTCTGAGTTCCCTGGCTGCAAAATCTATCATCCNCAATAAAGGACGGGATGAAAGGGGAGAAAGGAATGCATCGGACTTCAGGGGAACTCGCCAGACAGAGAAGACTGGCTACTGTAGCAATACCAGGTCTGATGCTCCTCCTTTTTAGCTGCTCTCTCAACGCCAATCTCAGACAGGACCTGGTGCACCGGAGCCTGTATTTCCGGCCGGACGGCACGAAAGAAATAGTCTACGCCGAAGATCCGGAAGAGCTTACCATGCTTTCGTATCCTACCGGCGGCGAGAATCCAGTAGGCGCCATCATATTCATTCATGGAGGTGGCTGGTCCATCAAAGGGCCGGACATGCCTCTTTTTCAGGATTGGATCGATGCATTGAATGATCGTGGCATCAAAGCCTTTTCCATAGAGCATCGGGTTTCTCCGGCCTACAGAGGGATGGCTCCCATCGAAGACAGCATCCAGGCCTTTCGCTACATACAGACCCATGCCTCCGACTTCAATATTCCGCCTGAGAAGATTGCCATAATGGGATTCTCCTCCGGCGGACACATCGCGGTAATGACCGGCCTGGAACTCACCAGAAAAAGCACCTCCACAGATGCCGGGAACCCAGAATCTCCGGAAATTGAACGCTCTCGAAATCGCGCTGACGCCTACCCTCCAGTGGCGGTGGTTTCATTTTATGCGCCCATGGAGCCAGGAGAATTGTACCAGGTGGGTTCTCCCGGAATCAAAACGATTCTTGAGCGTTACTTACCGGAGGCTCCCCGGGAAGATCAGTCAAATATAGTCAAGAAGCGAGCTTTCATGAATCAGAAGTTTCAGGAGATCTCCCCTGGCGCCCAGCTTCATCGTCATGCTCCGCCAATGCTTTTGATTCACGGTCAACAGGATCGCCTGGTTCCGGCCACGCAGAGTATTAGTTTTTACTGGAAAGCCAGGCAATATGGCATCCCGGCCACGCGACTTATTCTGGTACCCCGGGGAGATCATAATTTCAATGCATCCAGAAATCAATGGGCACGAGATGCCGAGATTCAGGCTCTGGACTATGTTGTGCAGCGGCTAAGTGCAGCGCCCTGAACCGACTTCATCTAGTAACCCTGTAATGTCTTTTTGCACGAGAGACAGGAAATCTCTTTGTGCGCGATTTCGATCATAGAAGCGGTAGAATGGGACCAGGAGAATCCAGGATTGGCACCTGGGCCAAATACCATCGCCCGGTCTTTTTCGCNTCCTGGCGCAGGAGAGTGGCGGGCTCATTGAAGCACTCAACTTCGCCCCTGCATTTTTCGCTTTCAAGTCCCTGTTAGCAGTCTAAGGCTCCGCCAGTTTTTCGCTTTCAATAGCGGCAAGCCGACCAACCTTAGCTGTCATGGTCGGTTATTTTCTAGTTTATCTACTCATTCTGGGCTTTTCCATTCCTTTCAAGATTCTGCCCTATCGCTGGTGCCTGAGTTATGGTAAATTCCTGGCCGGGTTTCTATATCCGATTTCTGGAAAGTATCGAAGGATCGCAGCGGACAACATTCGTCAGTCCTTTCCGGAAAAGGATGAGCAGTGGGTAGCAAGAACCACAAAGAAGAACTGGTTTCACCTGGGCCATTTGATTGCCGATTCCTTTTATGGACCTCGAATGACGCGAGCCTTCTATGATAAATACCTGGTTTACGAAGGCGATTCCAGGGAGCAGGAACAAAAAGCCCTGGATCGAGGAAATGGGATTATCTGCAACTGCGGACATCTAGGTACATGGGAACTATTGGTCCAATACACCGGTCGCATCCTCAAAGGAGGAGGCATCTACAAAAAGCTAAGCAATCCGTTCGTTGATCGATGGTACAAGAAAGTCCGGGAATCCAGCGGTATTGAACTTTTTGAAGTAGAAGAAAGCCAGAAGGCCATTCGCTATCTTCGCAAGGGTGGCCGAGTGGGATTTGTATCCGATCAAAATGCAGGCCAATCCGGAATTTTCGTGGATTTCTTTGGTCGTCCAGCCTCCACATTTCGCGGACCAGCGTTAATGGCTGGCCTCACCGGCTCCAATATTCTAATGTACAGCGCTGTCCACGGGGACGATGGAAAGGTGCACGTCACGATTGAAGACCTGGGTGCCGTAGACTTCAAGGGCTTTTCCGACCGGGAAACAGCCATTCGTCACTACACAGAGCGATGGGTGAAAGCTCTGGAAAACCAGATTCGCAACTGTCCGGAGCAGTATTTCTGGGTGCACAGACGCTGGAAAACCCGGCCTCCGACGAATGGAACGACCAGTATCGCACAGTAGTCATACAGGACAGGTTTGGCTTCAGGCTTTGATTCGGCTCAGAACGATTGCCTGGATGGCCCCGCCAGCGGTACAATGGAAAGCAGGTGCTGAACAGCTTGTAGCCATTCGCGGTTGCTTACAGGCCTCCATCCTTCAGGGCCATCCGAACGATTTACCGTGGAAATCCATCGGCAATCAGGACTTACCCATCAATCTTCGTGCGGTTTCTCTGCCTGGTAAAAGAATTCGAGGTTCTGCTTGATGTACTTATTAACCTCTGGCATCACCGATTTAGTAATGCGAAGATCATCCGTAAGTATTGAATTAATGAACTGAAAGATATGCTCTTCCACTCGCTGATTGTTGTAAATATAGTAGGTCAGATCTCCCGCCCCTGGACGGTCCACGTTAAATGAACCCTGACTCATGTACGGTTGTTTAGAGATGAATATCTTGTCGTGCTTCGGCATTTCAATGGTTTCAATTTCATTGAAACGAGCGGGGAAGTGATAAATTCCATCTCTGAGATACGGTTCCTGATATCGGAAGCGATAGGTAACNGGCTCATAGGCAACATATACTTTGTAACCATCGGAGTAGAACGTTACACCTGAATCACTGATCGCCACATTNTTTACGTTCTTGAATGCGATGAGCTCAATCACTGCATAGTTGCTCGCTTCCTGATCAAATGTTGCCTTAATGATGTAACCGTTTTCCTCAAAAGGAATTGCTTCCTTCATCAAGCCATCAAACAGATCGATCCACTTCAATGCCATACGCTCATTCTAACCAGAGGCAGGTTATTTGTAAATCAGCTTTCCCGGATGAAAGCATTTACATCAAAGGCATTATGGCGGTGCACCAATAATGGGCTGCGTATAATCATAGAGAAATTTTAGAAATATATCTGTAACTCAAGGATCACCGGAATTAGACGTTCGACAATGTATAGGTCTAAGGACTCAGAAATCTTCACCACCGGGATTGGCTGATTTCTCGTTGCGAAGAACGAAGTCGTACAGCAAATACAGTGACATAATGGCGGTGTAGTCGCGCACACGCTCTCTATCCAGGGGAAAGAATAGCGGATGTACTTCTGATCCGGAGGGGCCGGCAAGACCTACATAAACGGTTCCCACTGGCTTTTCTTCGGATCCTCCCCCGGGCCCGGCTATGCCCGTTATGGAAAGCGCATAATCTACTGCCGTTCTTAGCCTGAGTTCGGAAGCCATGGCTCGAGCACAGGGCTCGCTGACAGCCCCGGACTTATCCAGGATCTCACGAGAAACCCCCAGAACCTTTACTTTGGCATCGTTGGAGTATACCACTGCTCCGCCATAATAGAAACCAGAACTTCCTGCCCGGTCCGTAAGCATTTTTCCAACCAGTCCACCAGTGCAGGATTCTGCAGTGGCCAGCCAGTATTGATTTTCCAGAAAATGATGGTGCAAGAGCTCTTCCACAGGCTTCTCAAAGAAACGTCCGGCATAATATCGCGCAACGGAATCCTCTATTAGCGCTATTTCCCTTTTCTGAGGAGATTCAAGAAAGATCCGTATATGCCCACGGCCGGACGTGATTCCCCAGCTAAATTCAGGAGACAGATCATCGCGAATTGGCTCAATTACCTTGGCCTGGAAGGAGGATTCCCCTTCTCCGTAGACATACAGGACTCGGCGTTCAGTGGACTCAGCGGGCAATCGACTCAACAAACTCTGGCTCACGGATTCAAACATCGGATGCATCTCCGAAGGCACGCCAGGCAGTGCCAGAACCAGCAGAGTTCCACCGGACGGAGTGGTCTTTTCCAGTAGGATTCCAGGGGCCAATCCACGGCGGTTTTCCACTACATTCTGACCTTCCAGTACCCTGACCTGTCTTCGTGCACTTTCCAGTTTCACCCGACTGCTTTTTCGTGCCACCCATTGTAGCCGGCGAAGGGCCCCCGGATCCTCAACAACAGAATGACCACTGAAGCGAGCCAGCATGTCTACAGTATGATCGTCTTCTGTGGGGCCAAGGCCACCGGTCATGGCTACCAGAGTAACCTCACCGGATGCTGTTTGCTGTTCCAGCCTCTGAAAGTATTCCAGCAAGGCCTGTGGATCATCCGGNAAAATGGTCATGCTACGAACAGCNTGACCGGCATCCGAAAAGTATTCGCACAGGAATGGACCGTTACCATCCCGNGATCTTCCCGAGGCGAGTTCCGTACCGGTTGAAAGAATATGAATAGGCATAGTTTATCGACGTCTGGACTCCTGGCCGAAGAAAATCTCCATGGCCTGAAAGTCAAAATAGGATTTGTGATGTTCCGGTCTTACATTGCTGCGAAAAGCTTCCCCCGCTTCTACAAGAAAGTCGTAGATTCGTTCCAGTCGTTCAGAACTGAAACGGTTCTTTTCCATGTCTCGTTGCTGCAGAATTTTTTTTTGCACGAACTCATGCCTTCCCTGAATCCCCAGAAAGCCCGCCATTTCAGATGGCTTCATGCTCATGGAAGCCCCCAGGCGATAGTGCCGAAGTTCATTCACCCGGCGAAGAATCTGGGATAGCAAAGATAAAAAGGAATCGGTGGAAGCGTTGTAACTCTGAAGTTCGGCCCTGTAGGCAGAAACGTCCCCTGAGAAAAGACTGTCTACCAGGCGAAACAGATTCCATCCCACTCGAGGGAATAGAACATCCCGTACATCGTCCAGCGAAATGGACTTTCGTTTGTCCGGTGGAAGAATATCTTTCAATCGTTGCAGAGCGCTCTGAATGGCGCCTGTGCGAGGAGGAGTTCTTTCTTTGATCTCATGCAGGGCTTCTTCCGAAAGGATGAGCCCCGCGGAATGCGCCAATTGCTCGATGGTCTGCTCCAGTTTCTCGGCAAAGATATCGCGCGAGACATAATGCAGTGCGTTGGAACCCAGGGCCTTCAGAAATCCCTTGTTAGGAACTCCTTCATACTGCAACACCAGAAGGGTAGCATCNGGCCGGGCGGAAAGGTCGGTTTGATAGGCATCGCGTTTGGATTCCCTGGTAAGCAAGGCNGGCAANACTTGATCGGAATGCCGAAAAACAATCATTCGGTACGGACTGAACAATGGAATATTGAAAACTTCTTCCAGGAACCGTTCCCCATCGCCAGGTTCTCCGCTAAACGTAGTAAGAACTGCTTGCAAAGGAGCCATTTTGGCTTCCAGCTTTTCGAGAACAGAATCGAAAATTGATTCATCCGAACCGGACACAATTACCACCNGAGGCGACTGTGGATCCAGCTTCGAAAGCTGCTGATAGAATTGCTTCAGATCCTTGATTTCCATTCAGATTCCTTGAAAAACCGCCCCTCTGACAGAGTTTTTTTTTGCAGTCTATCCTGACTTTCATTTCTTTGTCCAGAAAGGCACTGGAATTGTTCCGGGCCTTCGGAGGAAGAAGATGAGCAAAACAGGCGCCAGGTTACTAGTGGAACTTCTGGAGTCCAGAGGTGTAGATCTGGTCTTTGGCTATCCTGGAGGAGCAATTCTACCTTTCTACGACGAACTCTATCATTCCAAAATTCGACACATTCTGGTGCGACATGAGCAGGGCGCCATCCATATGGCGGAAGGCTATGCTCGATCCACCGGAAGACCCGGGGTCGTTATCGTAACATCAGGCCCCGGAGCTACCAACGTTGTCACCGGACTGACAGATGCCAAGTTAGACTCTATTCCACTCTTCGTAATCTCCGGTCAGGTACCTACCACGGCTATCGGCTCCGATGCTTTCCAGGAAGCCGATATGTTCGGCATTTCCATCCCCATAACCAAATACAATGCACTGATCAAGTCTTCAGACGAAATCGCAGACGTCTTTGAGGAAGCCTGGACCATGGTCACAAAGGGACGCCCGGGCCCCGTTCTTCTGGATTTTCCCAAGGATGTACAGACCGGCGAAACAGATCGATTCCAGGGCGAAAGTGGACTGAGCCCTCGATTCTCCAGTCAACCGGAACTGTCCGGAGATTTTAAAGCCTTCGCAGAAGCGTTGAACAAGGCGGAAAGGCCTCTTCTGTATGTAGGCGGTGGAGCCATCAATGCAGGAGCGGCGGAAGANATCCTGGATCTGGCAGAGAAGGCCATGAGCCCTGTTACCTGCACTCTTATGGGACTGGGAGCCTTTCCGGGCAGTCACATCCTTTCCGTAGGCATGCCCGGAATGCATGGAACCGCGGCGGCAAACAAAGCGATTTTAGAATGCGATTATATTCTGTCACTGGGNGCTCGCTTTNACGATCGCGTGGCCGGTTTACCCAACGATTTCGCGGCTGATGCGGTGCGGGCTCACGTTGATATCGATTCTGCAGAGTTCAATAAGCGNGTTTCCGTAGACCACATGCTGCATGGAGATCTAAAAGAAGTACTCCGCGCTCTCCTGCCCTTCGTCGAAGGAAAAGACCGGGCCGAGTGGGTAAATCATCTGGATGGCTACAAACAGAAGTTCCCTCTGGAGTACGAAGAAAGCCAGGAGCATATCAAGCCACAGCGGGTTCTAAGCCTTCTGTACAAGAAATCGGAAGGAAAAGCTATCGTTTCCACGGATGTAGGGCAGCACCAGATGTGGGCCGCTCAGTATTATTTATTCGATAAGCCCAATCGCTGGTTAACTTCTGGCGGGCTGGGAACCATGGGCTACGGTCTTCCTGCTGCAATTGGTGCCAAATTTGCCAACCCGGATGATCTGGTAATCTGCGTCACCGGGGATGGATCCTATCAGATGTGCATCCAGGAATTGGCCACCATCCGCCAGTACAACCTGGGAGTTAAGATTCTACTGCTTAACAATAACTTCCTGGGCATGGTAAGACAGTGGCAGGAGCTCTTCTACGAAGAGCGGTTCGCCGAGTCCGAATGGCAATACAATCCGGATTTCGTAAAGCTGGCAGAGGCCTACCATATTCCGGCNATGCAGATCACTCACCCATCCGAGGTGGAGAAAGGCCTGGATTTTCTGTTGCATGACGATGGTCCGGCCCTACTGGAAGCCGTGATACCGGCCGACGAAAAGGTTTTTCCGATGATTGCTGCGGGAAAGAGCCAGAGAGATATGGTTCAGTTTTCCGACATAATGAAGCAACGTTCGCAGAAGAAGTAGAATGGCGGCCCGGATGGGCCCCTCAATTTTTTCCTAAATCAAATTTAAGTGTTGACCTTTTTAGTGCTTCGCCTAGAAAGCTTGCATCCCGGGCTGGCCTGGGTCGATCGCTCTTCGCCTTTGTCCCACCAACCATGTCCTGGAAATATCGTTTGGGTTAAGTATGATGAATATCTATGCGGGTAACCTCCCGTACAGTTTGAAAGACCAGGATCTTCAAGCTCTGTTTGCAGAGCACGGAGATGTGGAAAAAGCCACGATCCTAATCGATCGTGAAACGGGCCGATCCAGAGGGTTCGGATTTGTTGTGATGCCAGATGACGGTCAGGCGCTGTCTGCCATCGAAGCACTTAATGGGCATGAAATTGATGGCCGAGCGCTACGCATAAACGAAGCGAAGCCAAAAGAGGACAAGCCAAGATTTGAACGCTCCGGTGGAGGAAGATCGGGAGGAGGAGGTCGTGGAGGCCAGCGAGGCGGTGGTCGTCGTAACTACAACGACGACTACTAGAAGTTAGTCTCCAGGATTTGTACCTGCAAAAGGCCGGCATTGCCGGCCTTTTTTGTTCTAATCCATTGTTTCTGGAATCTGCAGGGGATTGTGAGTTTTATCAATTGAAGGGAATCCGCACGCGAGGCTCCGGAATTCCTCCCGCCTTGCTTCGGGAATCTTCGAAATCAATTCTTATAGAATAAGAAGGTCTGAATTAGCCATCGTTGCCAATGGCTTCGGTGGGACAGGCATCCATTGCTTCTCTAGCCTGATTCTCTTCTTCCTCTGAAGAAGGTTGCTTCGAGAAAAAAGTATGAGTCTCCCCGTCTGCATAACTCATGAGCTCCGGAGCTTCATCCATGCAAAGGTGGCAGGGCACGCAGGTCTGGTCAACGTACCACTTTCCGGGAACATTTTCGGGCTGCTTAATTGTAGGATCGGCCATAGATCAGTGGGATAGCTCCGCTCACTGAAAGTCAATACCTATTCGAATACCAGCCCACTGGCCATCAGGTCAAGATTGCTTTCATCCTGTACGATTTCATCGGAAAAGACAAAAGGAACTGTCTCTTCGTAACTGCTTTCCCCTGGCTGTTGCCATGCGAAAAATCCCAGGGAAAGGCCTATAACCAGAGCCGCTGCGGCTCCCAGCAAGGCTGATCTTCTTGAGCTGGTCTTCTTTATCACCCTGGAGGCGATTCGCCTTTCCCAGGTCTCATCTGCCAATCGTTGCTCAATAGCTTTTTCCAGTTCATTCATATGCTTACCACTTCGTCCTTATCCAATGGATCATCGACGTTGCGAATGTCGGCATCCTTCTTCCTTTGCGAGTTTTCCGTGGAAAACTCCCGCAATTTTTCCCGCCCCCGGTAGATTCTGGACTTCACAGTACCCAGCGCAACGCGATGTCGTTCCGCAATTTCCTTCAGGCTGTACCCCTCCAGAAGCATTCCCAGTGTTTCCGAAAAAGGGCTCTCCAGTCTGGCGATCATTTCTTCAAGATGGCTCAGTTCCAGATTTTTCTCCTGGCTGTCATTCTGCGTCCATTGCTGTAGTAGCACCAGATCGCTGGCCACATCCTGGTTGCGTTTGCTTTTTTGCTCTCTGCTTCGCAGCCTCAAACATTCATTTCTTGCTATTACATAGGCCCAGCTGGACAGAGAGTCTTCGTCCGGTACCGAGGGGCCTTTACCGCTGGAAAGAGCTCGATAGATTCGCATGTAGGTCTCCTGGGAAACATCGTCTATCGCATGCACCAGATCCGGACTCAGATGAGCCCGGATGGCGCCCAGTACCGCTCTTTTGGTACCGGTTACTACTTTTAGAAACTCGGACTCAGTCACGATCTTTATCCCAGTTACCTCGTTTCTTCGCAAATTTTTTCATTTGCTCTTTCNATTTAGCTTTCTGCTCGGCGTTCAAAATCTGAAACATTTCCGTCCGTCCATCCAGCATCAAAAGGCGAAGCTCGATCTTGATATCACTGATCTGCTGCATTTTCGCTTTCACCGCGTTGCGATCAGGCATGTCCTGCCCCATAAGCTCGAACAACTCTTTGTACAGGGGAGCAATTTTCTTGCGCAGTGCTTCTCGCTTTGGATCATATTTGGCCATAATGGCACGGACCTTTTCGGTCTGCTCCACGCTCAGGCCAAGATTCTTCTGCATGTGCTCCAGCCGCTTTTCCGGATCCATCCGTGGGCCTCGCTCAGGTTTGGCAGAAAGAGCACCCGCAGTTAGAAAAACCAGCAGGGCGGAATATATTCCCAGTTTGCTTAGAGATGTGTTCATCGAAATTCTCCTTATCTGACGCCGCTCTTTGCGGCCAGCTATACTAAGAGAACCCGGAGCAGGGCAAAAAGGTTCCCGGAAGGAATTTTTTTTTGAGTCTTCTACTTACCGGGTGTGCTGGAAGTCCGGGATGGCAATGGTTCGCAGGCCGATGGGCAACCGGGACATCGAGAGGGCCAGACCGAGATCAATCGGGGTAGAGCGAGTTAGTAGAGAATTGATTGGCAGACTCAAGGGCGAAAAAGTCCTTTTTCGTCAAGCAGCCCTGCGAAATCCCATACCAGGAATATCGCAGGGTAGGATGGTGCGGGAGAATCCTCCCCGCAGACCCGGATTCAGCTACAGCTGATCACAGTTCCATTCCAGCTACATGTGGCCACGCTTGCCGATGTACCTACGGGATTCACTGCCTGACAATTGTTACTTGGATCCTTGAAGAGATATCCCCCGGAAATCGGCGTGATCGTTACCGTTCCCGTTGCACCGTTCGCAATTGTGCCAAAGTCGGCCACCTGACTTACACAAGTGGTTCCATCATTGGATGCAGTCTAGAGAGTAAAGCTACCCGCCGTACTGTTATTCGTAAGGTTTATTGTTGCCTGATTTAATCCCAGAAATGCAAGGATGAGCAATTCCTGATCATCATCTTCCTCGCCATTTATTAAATCGCAATGCGGTACCCAGAGGGCCATCATCACGACAACTATTAGAGCCAGAGTCTTTTTCGCTTTCATTTCTATACTCCTGATTTTGATGGCGAGCATCATATTCGCGATCCGCTGGGTGTAAAGGGCGAAAGGGAAAAAAGCAGAATCTACCATATCTAAAAATTCGCATAGAGCGAACCCGGTAACTATTCACATAATTTTTTATTCCGGATTGTTTTTACACAAGATGAGGCCAAGTACCCGACACATGATTCGGGGTCCATTCATGAGATAGACCAGAAGAATGGCGCAGGCATGGTTCTCAAATCTTTCAAGGGATATAGCGATTTCCATTTCACGGCTGGCAGGAGCAGCAAAACCTTTTCGAGACAATTTCAGCCTGCGAACATTAGAATCGTTTACATCCGTTCTGTTTTCCTTAGAGATGTGAATTCTCTATCCTGTTTACCACAGGAGAAGCACAGACACTGTAGCACAGTACACACGGTTTTGATCAGGNAGTCATATTATGAAAGATCCATTTCTAGAGGCCACGCTGGCCACAATCTCTCAAGGTAGAGCCCTGAGCGAAAAAGCCCTGGAGCAACTTACGGATGATCAAGATTTCTTCTTTGTTCCTGGTCCACGATCTCAATCTATTGCTGCAACAGTTAAGCATGTTGGTGGAAATCTGCTTTCGCGCTGGACCGACTTTCTAACATCTGATGGAGAAAAAGAGAACAGAGACCGAGACGGTGAATTCTTGATTCTTCCCGAGGATAGCAGGCTTTCCATAATGCAAAGTTGGTCCCAGGGATGGACTAGATTCCGGGAGGAAATTCAGAACCTGACATCCGAGGACCTGCAACGAACGGTCTACATTCGCTCAGAGGCGCACTCCGTTCCTCTGGCTATTCAGCGTTCGCTTTCGCATACTTCCTACCACGTCGGTCAGATCGTTTATCTCTGTCGATTGATCAAGAAAGGAGAATGGACCTGGCTTACAATTCCGCCAGGAGGAACTGAAGAGTTCAACCAGAGGATGCGAAAGAGAGACAGTTAGTAAGCTCTCATGATTGAGTAACCCGCGGGACTGCACCTGAGGAACCGCCCTTTTTACCGGAAAATGGANCCAGGACGCCTATTCGAAAGCCTACGTCCACGATNGGATGGCTTCTACCTGGTTACANCCCCGACACAGGAACAGCTCGGCTTTACNGACCCGATGTGTACAACCGGGCTCTTGCATAATTGAAGCTCGGTCGGCATGGCGCGGTAAATATATACATCCAGAGATTATANCAAGGNCACAATGTGCGATGATGACTTTCACCGAGGACCAGATAGCATTACACACCGAATAGACTCTGGCTTGCCTTCAGCCGATTCGCCCATTTTACCCGGCTATTACATCCAGAATTTCATTAAGCTTTTCCCGGTCCACAGGCTTGCCTATGATATGCTGGAACCCCGCCTTTCGCATTTTCTCTACAATGTCTTCGTCCGAATGCCCTGTCACTCCCACAACCGGAACATCGGGAATCAGTTCATCCAGTTTATCTTTGAGTTCGAATCCATCCATATCGGGCATAGAGATATCTGTGATAACACAGTCCAGATGGTCCACCTTGCGGATAATATCCAGGGCCTCCGTTCCGTTGGCTGCCACATGGCATACCTTGACCTTTCGCTTCATCAGCATCTGGAAAAGCAGCAGCACATCGCGCTCATCGTCCACAATCAATATTACTTTTTCCGGATTACTTTCCAACAGGTATCCTCAGCAAGANCCTCGCCCCGAATTCTCCGTTCTCTACAGAAATGCTACCGTGAAAGCTTTTCTCAATGATCAGCTTGGCTATATAAAGTCCCATTCCGGTGCCTCCGGATGGTCCCTTTGTGGTATAGTAGGGTTCGAATATCCTGAGAAGAATGTCGGAGCGAATTCCTCCACCATTGTCCTCCAAAGCCATGACAACCTCGCCATTAGCTACCGGCATTACGCGAACGTTGATCCATTTGTCTGTTTTTCCGTTTTGAGACACTGCATCTATTCCGTTATTCAGCAGGCTCAGAACTATTTGACGAAATTGATTGGCGTTTCCGTGAAGAGTGACACTGCTCACCTCACCATCCATCGTCATTACAATTTTCTTGTTCTGTAATTGACCCTCAAAAAAGCGAATCGAAGCCTGGATCGCTTCCTCCAGAGAAAAGTCTTCCATTTTCTGCGATGGACCATAGAAATCCCGGAAGTCTTCAATGGTTTCGGAGAGATATTTGATTCTTTCTTCGATGACCCTGTAAAGCTCGTTCAGCTCCTGCTGATCGGAGCTCGGAATGCTGCTCCAGCTCTTATCCACGATTTCTCTGGACAATTCAATGCCCAGAAGCACCGCATGCAGTGGCTGCCTCCACTGATGTGCGATGGCTGAAAGCATGTCCCCCATGGCCGCTAGCTTGGATTGCTGAATGAGAGCTTCATCTTTCTCCCGATTCTTTTCAATCTCGCGCTGCACCTCCTCTTGAAGATGAGCATTAAGCCTCTCAAGCTCCTGACTCTTGTTCACGAGTTCAGTGACCAGAGAGAACGTAACAACGAAGCCATCCCCCAGCTTTACGGATTTGTTGGAAAACCAGCCTACAATCCCGTCCGCTTCGAAGTGAAAAAGCAGCTCCCTACTTTCGCCGCTCTCCACTACTTCTCGATACAGATCAAAGAGAGACCGACCGTATTCTTCCACTATATCCAGGTGTCCGGGTATGAGGCTCAGTAGACTCTCTCCGATTACTTCGCTCTCCTCTTTTCCTATGATCTGGCAGGCAACGCGGTTAGAAAAAACATATTCAAAATCAATAATATTGCCGTTGTCGTCCCTTACCGACTTGAAGTATTGTACACCATCCAGAGATGAGTCCAGGACCTTGCGAATGGTTTCCTCGTGATGAAATGCCTCTTCTTTCCAGCGCTGAGATGCCTCCCGCAATAATATTTCGGTCTCCTTCTCATCGGTGACATCCCAGGAGAATACGATGACCCCTTCCGATATAGCCTGTACATCCAGCCTATATCGCTGAATCCCCCCATCCGGGGACGTGAATTCATTAACCACCGTACGATTTTTTTGAGAACGAATTACATCTCGGATAACATCATAGGTTTCCGTGCTCTCGATACCGGGAAACACCTCTTGCATTGGCCTGGATTGCATCTCTTCCAGCGTCTTGCCTATTTCCCGTAGCAGAGCCGGATTCAGATAAACGTATCGCATTTCTGGGTCGATGATCTGAACCCCTGCAGTCAATTGCTCCAGTATTTCTCGATTGGCTGCCATAGTATCCGAGAAGGTATAAGGATACCTCACGTCCTAATTAACTCTGCTTCAGAATTTCTCAAACGAAAATTTGGCAAGATCAAGATTTAGTATCAGGCAGAGGAGATACGGCCACAATACGATAGGCGGGTACCGCAGCTTTTCTTATCTGGTTATAGCAGTCCCGGCTACCGAATCGCCTCTTCGGTAGCCGGGGTTATCAGAACTTTCGAAGACTATACATGATGCTTTCCAGCACCTTCTCTCCTTCCATGCCTTTCACCATAACCGCATGGACTGCGAAAGCCACAGGATAATCATCCGGGTTCAGATTGATCAGATTCGGAAGCGAGCGCACTCCAAAGACACCGTTGGACTTGTGATTTGGGTCCGCTTTCCCGTTCACAAAATCGTGGGCNTACTGGCGGTCCCGGGCATCGGCTCCAAAGCAGGCCANCATTAAATCCGTCAGTCCAGAGAGCCCTCCGAAGGTCTCTGGCTGGCCTCCCATGGCAGTACCAATGGCTGTCATTTCGCGAAAGAAGC
Organism: Leptospiraceae bacterium; assembly: GCA_002717505.1. Taxonomy (GTDB): domain Bacteria; phylum Spirochaetota; class Leptospiria; order Leptospirales; family Leptonemataceae; genus UBA3465. The sequence goes on along the minus strand of PBEB01000027.1, from coordinate 15,577 downwards.
GATTGGAAACATGAAATAGAGAGTTATCGCAGTTTCCTCCCAGGCTGCTTTCGTAGTAGCCATCCAGCAGCCCTGTGGCCAGAGCATAGATGTTTTTTAATGCTCCTCCCANTTGCACGCCACGAACATCCGACGGATTCGCAGCCGGTCGAACAAAGACATAACCGGAACTGAAGAGCTGAGCCAGATCGGTGACTAACTCCGGACGATTCGCTGCCATTTCATAACCAGAGATCTTTCGCTCCATGATCTGCTCTGGATAGTTCGCGCCAGACATGACCACATGCCTCGAAGGATCAATGCCGTACTCGCTGGCAAGATCATCAAGGATCAGTCCTTTCTCGGAACCAGTGAAACCTTTCACTACGCTAACCACCGGCGCATCGCTTTTTTGTAGATATAGTTTGAGGCGACTGTAGTATTTATCCAATTCCCAGGGACGAGCCGCCTGAACAAAAAGGGTGCCCTGCTCTACATCCACCGGGTTTGAAGTAAAACTGATGTTAGGTGGAAGCTTGAATAAAGGAAAATTACCCCCGTCAACCCTCCGAGCATTGTATTCCTCGGCTTTTTCTGCATCGTCGGTATAAACCAGTATGTCCGTATTCTTGTTGGCGAGCACAGAGGCGATAGCTGTTCCGTACGGCGAATGGCCAATAACCACCACGCGCTGGGCCGGTGTAGTGGGTCTGGTAATAAGCCTATTTTCTTTGTTTCGCGGATCATCGGCAACGTAGAGGTTGCGATACGTTCCATGTCTGTGCTTATGGAGATTTTGTCCTACAATCGTTGCCAGGTTGTCGATAATGTACTGTTTTTTATCGGCGGTCTCTGGAACATCCAGTCGATCTACGAAGTCTGGAAGTTCAGCCATCTGCTTCGAAGGTANCTTCCCTACCAGGATGGGTCTGCCCAGAACCATCTTACCTTTTGCAGCGTTAAACAAGAAGGATGATGTGGGTAGAATGTTGTCTGTACCTTCCAGTGTTACCGGAATAATGATCTTATTGGCAACATAATGATATACGGTATCTACAAATGAGATCAGTCTTCCGGTTCGACTTCGAGTGCCTTCCGGAAAGATAGACATGATGCGACCTTCCTTCTGTAATTGCTGAGACTGGCGAAAAGCTCGCATGTTGATACGTGTCATCAAGTCCGCAAGGCCGGGATTATCTGACATATCCAGCTTGGAACAGACCAGAAGGGTATCGAACATGTACAGCGCTAACCGAGCGAAGTCCGGTTCGAAAGCCAGTCGGCCAGCAATGAATACCAGCTTGTCGGCGATCTTGCGAGCATCCCCACCTTCGTTATAGAGCATATTGTAGATGGCCGGCGCATCCAGATGGCTCATGTGGTTGGAGATCAAGGTGACCGGGAATTTNCCCAGCAGAGGCATGATGTATTGAACGTTTTCGCGCCCCTCGAAAGTGAAGTTCCTCATCAGAGGGGTCAGGAATTCCACCATGAAATCCCGCAGCGGTGGATCCTGCCTGGTATGCACCCCTACTTCATCCAGAAGATCCGGATTCTGAAAGGTCTTGGTTACGTCGGGCAGTGGCGTGCTCACCGATAGCTTCAAAAACTTGGTGAGAATCTCTTTTGCCCGCTCTTCAGGCACACCGTATCTGGTAAAGCCCTCTACGTTCTTGAAGAATTCGCGCTGCCACGGCGCATGAGTGTGTCCCCCGCCTTCCGCATCTTGACTCATGTTGCTATCTTTTTCTGCCATAGGCCACGGATTCTTCAGACTATTCTCTATGCAGGCAAACCTTTTTTAGAATCCGCCAGAATTGACCCGAACTGGCCCCGCCGCGCTGAGCCATTGGCATCCGAGGGTGTTAAAAAAAAGCTGGCAAGAATCACAGGAAAACNCAGTACTGAGGTATATTTATATGGTCAGGCCCCTATTCGGGCCGGCTGGCGCGAGCAACACCGCCGAATCGGCCCTCTGGATTCCGAGCCCGTTAAAACGGTATCAAGGATGCTCGCGGAACCGTGGAGTTAGCGGATTTTTGGGCCGAAAATGAAAATGACAGGAATCGGATGTCTACAGAATGTGCAGGCGTAGCGTTCTGGCACGGGAGAAGCCCATCGGGCATGAACCATGGCTGAAAAAAAGACAAATAAACAGCGAAAAGCCACAGGCAAANGTCGGAAGAAGAATTCGGATCCCATGTCCTATTCCCAGCTCCAGGATTATCTACGGGAGCCGGGGCAACCAGAAAAGCCACCCACTCGTTGGGATAAATGGAAGCAGGACATCAGAGAATTCCTGGAATGGGTTCATCTCAAAGGCCGGGAAAAGCTCACCATCATGGTAATCCCGCACAACGAGCGGAAGATTTTTAATGCACATATCACTCTATATTCTTTGAGCGCGGGCCTCATCACACTTCTGGTGGTCATGACCATCTCAGTATTTAGCCTTGTTGGAAAATCCGGCGAAGACATCCAGTTCTACGATATGGGATTGTCGAATTCTCAGTTCAACCTGCAGAGCGTTCGCATGGCAGAGGAGATTCTGCCCCTGCACGGTACTATAACGCGCTACTCCAACACCATCGCCGAGCTCTACTTAAAACTGGGTGGCAAGCGAACCGAGCCTTACGCTCAAGGTGGCGCCGGCCANGCGATCATGGAGGACGAGCTGGAGAAGCTTCGCACTGCTGTGGAGGAGTGTAAAGCTCAGGGCTCCGACTGTGATCAATCCAGGACAGAAGAGCTACTACAAAGAGTTCTATTTCTTTCGCGCCAGGACAATGAGAATCTAAAGCGAGCTGTGGAACTGTCGGATCGCATTCTTACGGAACTCAAATCCCGAGAAATGCAAAACCTGCTCACCAATACGCCCAGCATTTGGCCAGCGCAGGGTTATATTCTGAGCCCCTATGGATGGCAAACGGATACTCTGCGAGGCAAGAAAGTATTTCGTCAGGGCATAGAAATCGGAACCGTTCCTGGCACCGAGATTGTAAGCACCGCGCCGGGCGAAGTCATTAGCATCGATTACGACGATGTGTTTGGCTTGCATGTATGGGTTGAGCATCGCTTTGGTATGAAGACCTTCTACGCACACCTGGATCAGGTAGATGTAGGTGTAGGGGATCAAGTAGACAAAGGTCAACCCATTGGTATTTCCGGCCGCACAGGTCAGGCCCCGACGAACATGCTTTACTATGAGCTTCACATCGGTACTGTGGCCTACAATCCTCATGCCTTCATGAATCATTTGCAGGAACAATGGCTGAATCCACCGAATCGTTAATCGTTAACTCGCTCATTGGCGAAGGCTCTGAGTTTCGCGGAGAGTTCAAAGTTAAGGATCTCATCCGTATCGACGGTTACTTTAAAGGCCTTATCGTTACAGATGGCAAGGTTCTGGTAGGCCAGAGCGGTCTCGTAGATACCGATATTCGCGCAGGAATTGTAGTGGTGGGCGGAGAAATTAGAGGTTCCATCCAGGCGAAAACCAGAGTGGTGCTACTTTCCACAGGCAGACTATTCGGAGATATTGTAACTCCCAGCCTCATCGTAGAGGACGGCACCGTCTTCCAGGGCCGCTGCACCATCAACACTCCGGCCACCGCTTAATACCTACAAACCTCTGCACTTTCCAGTGACAGAATACCTGATACAATGCCGGGCATTCCGCGCGCCCCGATCCTTCCCAAAAAACCGGATCGGTTTCGCAGGAGACCAGAGATAGATTGTGAGCGACGAAGTAATCCAATCCATTCAGGCCGCTTTCCATGGAGTTCCGCAGCCAGCCAAAATCACTCTGCACGTAGCCGAAGCCCATGACAACTACGACTACGGTCATGACGCAGATCACAGAAAGAAGGATTACCGGGGCCCCTGGCAGGAGATTCCGGATGAGCACATCGAAAATTGCCAGTGCGCGTTGAGCTACCTCGACCCCGAGGGATTTCGATTCTATCTTCCGGCATTTATGGTCTGGTATCTCAAAAACTACAAGAACTCCCGTAAGGTAAAGCTGGACAACGCACTCTATGCACTGGACACATATTCCGGGGAGCCCCGCCTGGAGGGACACAAAAAAGAGCAGTTCTCTCTATTCAGTCCAGAGCAGCTTGCAGCTTGCGCAGCCTTTGTAGCTTTCCTGGCAGACGATCGCAGCGGAATGACAGACGAGGACTTTGCCGAAAGAATTTACTTCAATTTCTGGCATAAATACCTCTGATCCCCCTTCATTTTTCCTCTTGCCCTTCCTGCAGAAAGTGCCGTAATAAGTAACAATGGATGCCCGGATCAAAGAAGAGCTCATTCGCCGAGGAGACAGTGCCTTTGAAGATGAGGACTTTCACCGAGCCAGGGAATTCTATACCAAAGCGGACCATAAAGAAGGACTGATTCGCATTGGTGATTACTATATGTACGAGAAACGCCTTCCTCTGATGGCATACGGCTACTATAAGAAGGCCGGCGCTCAGATCAAGATCGATGATTTACATCGCCGAATGGTGGGCGCTTTCGCGCAATGGATTGGGCCGGACAAACTCAAAGAAGATTCCCTGGAAGAAGTCTATGCCCCGGACGAAATGGAGCCGGACAAAGATGGAATGATTCGAGTTCCCGTGGCCAGCGAACTCTTAAAAGAGGCGCGAAAGATCCTGGAAAGCCAGAAGTAAGCCCAGGACAATACTCAGAGAATTTCCTACCTCGAGAGCAGCGATGACCCCGCTGCTTCAGCTAAGTTTGATCCAGTAGCCAAATCTGCACTACTCTACCGATATTGGAATCTGCTGTTCGCGGCCTAAACCTTCTGTGCATCTTTCCTTCGCTCCCTGATTATTTTTTAAAGATCGTTCCCGGGTACGGCCCCGTAACCGGCGCTCCGAGAAACAGTACCAGAACATAATTCTCCTTCATTCCCAGAATCTCTGAAAGAACCATGTTGAGGCCGGATCGAGTGTTAGCGTCGAATCTTTCCCGGGACTGTAACGCTCTAACAGTGGGTCAGAAAAATATCTTTATTGTTGCTGACAGTGGCATACCAGGGGGCAGTATTCTGGTCCACAGGAATGAATTCACCTATGCACATAACGGCCGGGGAGCGAGTGGGCACCTGGACCTTCTACGCCAGCGAAGAAAGACTTCAATTGTCTGAGGCTGCTGCCAGAATCATCGGCCGACCTGAGGAGACAGAAATCCATTTGAATGATTTTCTGGATTTCGTTCATCCGGAAGATAGAGCTCGGCTGCAGGGGGCTCTGTCCCATGCCTTAAAGACAGCTTCCGAGGACGTTCATTATAGAGCGCTACTACCCGATGGTTCCCAGCGCATTATTCAGCAAATCGGTGCTGCTACTGACGGTACCATCCAGGGCATTATTCAGGATATCACTCTTCGAGAGAATCAAATCCACAAGCTCATGCGCGAAAATCAGGAACTTGCAGAGGCCCAGTCAATAGCTCAAATTGGAAGATGGGAACTGGATCTGGTCTATAACCAGCTTCACTGGTCCACCGGCATCTATGAAATGTTTGAGATGGATCCGGCCAGGTTCGCCGCATCCTATGAAGCCTTTCTGGAAACCATTCATCCAGAGGACCGAGATAAAGTAGATAAAGCATATACGGATTCTCTAAAGAATCAAGAACCTTACGAAATCAAACATAGACTTTTGTTCTCAGATGGGCGAATTAAATGGGTTAAAGAGAAATGCAGAACCACCTTTGATCGCAATGGCCGACCTTTGCGCTCCACTGGCATCGTCCAGGATATCACAGAGCAGATGAACAATGAGCTGCAGCTAAGGAAAATGGAGACCTTTCTGGAAAGAACCAGTCATGTAGCCGGGATTGGCGGGTGGGAAGTAGATGTAGAAAGCGGTGATCTGTTCTGGTCCGAAGTAACCCATAAGATCCATGAAGTACCCGCCGACTATGAACCCAGAATTGAAACCGCCATAAAGTTTTATGCGAACGAGGAAAGTCGAGAGCTGATACGAAGCTCCGTGGAAGCTGTGATCGAGAAAAACCAGGATTTTCAGCACGAGTTGCCTCTAAGGACCTGGACAGGCAGATTTATCTGGGTTGAAACCAGAGGAGAAGGCGACTGGAGCGATGGAAAATGCCGAAGAGTATTCGGCACGTTTCAGGACATCACTGCGCGAAAGGAGCGCGAAGAACAGAAATTAAGGGAGCACCGTCAGGCCCTGGACCAGAACAAAGCAAAGACCGAGTTTCTTTCCAATCTCAGCCATGAACTACGAACACCTCTGAACGCAGTCCTGGGATTCGCGCAGCTCCTGCGAAGAAACGAACCAGATGCCCGGAGCAATCATGGCCTGGAGGAAATCCTCAAAGCCGGCGATTATATGCAGGGATTGCTGGAGGACGTACTGGACCTGTCCAGAGTAGAATCCCGAGATCTGGAGTTCACCATCAGCCGCATCCCGGCCACGGAGCTAATCCGCAAGTGTATTCGTCTTTCCAGTTCTTTGAAATCCGAGAAAGGAATTGAGCTCATTTTTCACGAACCGGAAGAGGACATCTGGCTCCTTGGAGATGCATTGCGAAGTCAACAATCGCTTCTGAATATACTCAGCAATGCAATCAAATACAATCGGGATGGCGGATCGGTCACAATCTCGGCCAAAGAGACCAACGATGAACGAGTACTGATATCCGTAACAGATACCGGCCCAGGAATACCCGAAGAAAAGCAACACAAACTCTTTCAGCCATTTCAAAGATTGGGTATGGAGTCATCCGGTGTAGAAGGCACAGGCATTGGCCTGGTTCTGGCCCGCAATCTGCTTCGCTTAATGGGTGGAGAATTGTTCTTCAATTCCGTGCCGGGTAAAGGCACAACGTTTTACCTGGAATTTCCTCTGGCACGGAATCAGCTTGCGGCCCAGGAGAGAAGCCAGGAGCGACAGCTACGGACCAATAAGAATCCGGAGGCAATTGAAGGCAAGGTGCTCTATATCGAAGACAATCCAGTAAATATGCGGTTGATGGAGCATGTGATCCAGAGCTTTCCCGGCATCCAATTGTTCACCGCCACGTCCGGTCAGATGGGCCTTGAAGTGGCCAGAGACAAAAAGATCGACCTGTTCCTGCTGGATCTGCGGCTTCCTGACTTGAGCGGCTATGAAATCATTCAGGAGTTGCGAAAGTGGCCCGCATACAAAAAGACTCCGGCTATATGCGTTTCTGCTGATGCGATGCAATCCGAAATCACCGAAGCAATCAATGCAGGATTTGATGATTATTTAACCAAACCCATAGACCTGGAAGATCTGCAGGCCAGCCTTGCAAACTATTTACCATAGGCGAATTAAGAATGCGAGTCTGAAATAAACAGAATCGAACGGTCTTCCTTTCAACTCCTAAAGTTATTCATCCCACCCATGCGCTTTCCGACTCGAGAGCGCCGGAAGAAAGCATTCTACCGTGTTCAAAGCAATGCTCTGATAGAAACGCAAATCCAGAGACCTAATTCTAGAAGCTCAACGGCAAACTGTATTTCGCATCCTCAGCCTTTATGTGATTTCTGAATTTCTTCCAGTTCCACCCAGCGCTCCATCGCGTTTTCCAATTCCTGATTCGCATCCACGTGGCGCTTGCCCCAACCCGCGGTTTTTTCAGCGTCTGATTCTCCAGAAGATAGTTTACTCTCCAGCTCAGCGATTTCTGCTTCCAGCCGTTCAATCCTTGAGGGAAGCTCCGCCAGTTCCTTCCGCTCCTTGTTACCCATTTTCGCTCCTTTCGTAGCAACCGTCGAGGCCGAAGTGGGTGGCGATGTAACAGGTGGAGCGCTGGAGGCGGCAGTCTGACTTAAATCGGACCAGTCATTGCTACTTAACCACTCAGCATCCTTTCGGTCTTCCAGGAAGTCCGATGCGCTACCTACATAGTCCTGGATTCTGCGATCCGGACGAAACAAAAACAGGTGCCGGGCAACACGATCCAGAAACCAGCGATCATGCGAAACAGTAATCACCGGTCCAGGAAAGGAATCCAGGTAACTCTCCAGTGCAGTCAAAGTAGCAATATCAAAGTCATTCGTTGGCTCATCCAGGATCAGGAAATTCGGAGAATTCAAAAGAATGGAGACCAGTAGAACTCTTCGCTTTTCTCCGCCAGAGAGCTTACCCAGCGGACGATAAAGAACAGAGGGATGAAACAAAAACGCTTCAAGCAATTCCTTGGGCGAAAGTCCCGTACCGATTGTATGATGACCAACCTCTCGCTTGAAAAAGTCTTCCACTCGCATCTCAGGAGGCATATCCCTTCCCATCTGGTCGAAGTAACCGATGCGAAGGGTTTCACCATACACAACTCGACCATGATCCGGCGAACGGCGATTGGCCACGATATCCAGCATGGTCGATTTTCCGCAACCATTGGGCCCCAGAATTCCTACGCGATCCCCATCTTGAAATCTATAAGAGAATTCGGAAAACAGAGTTTCTTCACCTACGGCTCCGGCCAGGTCATGAATCTCCAGGATCTTGTTGCCCAGCCTTGAGCTATTGCCCGCCAGCTTAAGGTCTTTCTTTTCTCTATACTTATCTCGCTGCTGCACTTCCTGAATTCGATCAATCCGTGCCTGTTGTTTGGTCCCCCGGGCTTTCGGCTGTCTACGAAGCCATTCCAGTTCCGTGGAAAGATATCGCTTCGCCTTGTGCTCTGCCAGACGGGCCTGCTCCTCCATCGCTTCCTTTTTTTCCAGAAAGCTGGAATAACCGCCTTCGAAGCGATGAACGCGACCCTGATCTACTTCAAGAATGGAGCCTACAATTCTATCCAGAAAATAGCGATCATGGGTAATAAGAATCAAGGCACCGGAGAATCTCTTTAACCTCTCTTCCAGAGAAAGGATGGCATCCAGATCAAGGTGGTTCGTGGGCTCATCCAGTATTAGTAGGTCCGCTTCGCTCAAAAGAGCGCGGGCCAACGAGGCCCTTCGCAGTCCGCCTCCAGATAGTTGAGAAAGTAGCTTATCCTCGGATTCTATACCCACGAGAGATAGCACTTCGCGAATTCGTCCCACCGGTAAACTCTGCCCATCCGGACGAATATAATCGGCAATGCTAATGTCCAGAGCAGCAGGATTCTGCTCCATGTAGGATATACGAAGACCACGCTTATGCACTACGTCTCCTGCATCCGGTTCCTCCAATCCTGCCAGTACGCGAACCAGCGTCGATTTACCCTGACCGTTTCGCCCAATGATTCCCAGCTTATCCCCTGCATTCAGGCCAAGGGTTAACCCATCGAAAAGGCTCTGATCTCCGTGTTTCTTCGCCAGATTCTGAGCCGAAAGAATGTTCATGCGCTCAAACCATGTTAGCCGCATTCTCTGTCAACGCCGATGATCCATGACCGTAAAATACCGGATAACACCGAAAGAGTTTGCCCGGGAGGGAGGTTCTTTTACTTGCAACAAATAGATTTGTATTCAGTATCGCACCATGGATTATCTACGCACTCCGGATGAAGCATTCAATGACCTGCCGGGCTACAACTTTGATGCTAACTTTGTGGAGGTTGATTCCTCCGGCATGCGGATGCATTACGTAGATGAAGGATCTAAAGACGATCCAGTAGTCTTGCTATTACATGGCGAACCAAGTTGGTCCTATCTGTATCGCAAAATGATCCCTCCGCTGACCGCAGCTGGTTTCAGAGTTATCGCCCCGGATCTAATCGGCTTTGGAAAATCGGACAAACCGCTGAACCAGAAAGACTACAGTTATCAGAGTCATATAGATTGGTTAAAAGCCTTGATTCAGTCCCTGGATCTTAAGGGAATCAACCTTTTCTGCCAGGACTGGGGCGGATTGCTGGGGCTACGCATCGCCGCTGAAATGGAAGATCGATTCAGTCGAATTGCGGCCGGCAATACCTTCCTACCAACAGGTGACCAGAAGCCCGGAGAAGCGTTTTTTCAATGGAGGGATTTCTCCCAGAAAGTTAAGCGACTACCTGTAGGTCGCATCATCGGGAATGGCTGCTTTACGAGGCCCGAGCCAGACGTCCTCAAAGCGTACGATGCTCCCTACCCCGATGAGAGCTATAAAGCCGGGGCCCGCATATTCCCTTCCCTGGTGCCAGTGGAGCCAGAAGATCCGGCTGCACCGGCCAATCGCAAGGCCTGGGAGACATTGCTGAAATGGGAAAAACCATTTCTCTGCACCTTTAGCGATTCCGACCCCATAACGAAAGGAGCGGATGCAATCTTTCGCAGGAAAATTCCGGGATGCCGTGGCCAGAAGCATGTAACCATTGAAAACGGGGGCCACTTTTTACAGGAGGATCAGGGAGAAGTTCTGGCGAATCATCTAATCGCCTTTTTCCAGGATCGTTAGAGTGGTTTGCCTGGGCCTCGATTCAGGCCTTGGCTTTGACCCGGGCGCGATTCATAACGGCTAAACCAATAGAGTTCCGCCTTTCTGTACCGAAATCGAAAAACAGGATGGTCCCCAATAACAATCTCGTGGTACCTGGCGAAAATGATCCTGAGAGTGGACCTTGCCATTCCTGACGGGACACCAGAATCGATCAGGGGTTTCTTCGAATGGGCGAAATACGAATCGCGAACAACAAAAGCGGTCAGCCAAAATTCCCGCGATTTTCCTTGACCGCCTGAGCAATCCTTCTTTCCTCTCGTCTTAATCCCATCTCGCCTTTTGAGTGAAAGCAGGTACCCCCATGAGAAATACGCAGATTTTCGCACTTTTAGTGCTCCTTGGTATTGGAGCTCCGCTAATCCATTGCCAGACCAAAGGTCCAGAAGTAATCAAGGACTACCCAGATTACAGCTCGGAGATTAACCTGAACAATATTGGAATGCAGCCTCTGGGGGCATCCAGCAGCAATAATCAAATCATCGAGATTCGAAAGAATAGCGAAGGCAATCCAGTAGCCCTTCTGGAGCTGGATTACAAGAATTCAGGAATTAACGTAATTCAGGAAATCAAGAACGGAAAGATCCTGGAGCATAACATCGTAATTATGGATTCGCAAGGCCGGGAAATTGGTCGCGCTCCAATCAACTTTATTGCATTCGAAGTTGAGGAGATCACCTCTTCCGTTCAGTCTCAAAAGCTGCTTTTTACCGATTCCGGTTCCGAGGTGGAATACGATAAATCCGACCGTCCGGAGCCTCAGCCTCTGGAGCGAAGAGCGCGCCTGAAGGTATATGAGGACGGGGCTCGTGTACCGCAGTACGTGGAGCTGAGTAGAACTCCAGAAAGCGGAAGCACTATCTCCATTTATCTGGAATTGGTGTACATTCAGCCTTTCTACTCAGAACTGTGTAACTCCAGCCAGAACGATTGCCCTGCCGTGGAACGAGTGGCGTTCAAAGAAGTTCGCAAAGACAATGAAGAGACCATGTCCGAGATCGAGGATAAGGTAAATAAGACCTTGCAAAGAACCGGCGAAGGCAACGAAGCCGAAGTAGTTGCTCTTGAGTCTGACGCGCTGGTATTTCGTCTGAAGAAACCCGTAGAGGAGTATAAAGAAGGAATCAAAAAAGAGATCAAGAAGCTGAATAAGCGCCCGTCCACAAATCAGGAAAATGATCCCTACGTAAATCACACTGCCAGAAGCGGCGATTTTCTGCACTACCGCGAATGGAAACTTCTCACTGTACCACGCTACTTTCAGATCAAAAATGAAACAGGCCGACCGGTGCAACCGTCCCGTTCCGAAGGAAACGATGAGAGCTACGTGGACTCGGCTCGCGACTCAAATCAAAATTCAGAATCTGCCGATGGCAGCTCTGATTCGCTTCAAGCTAACTAAACTTCTCTGGAATGAGAGTCACCAACCGAAATATCCGGCGGTTCATCCTGTCCGCCGCCTTTCTCTGGAGCACATCTGCTCTCTTGGCCGATATGGTCATTTTGAAGAATGGGGTAATCCTGGAAGGGGTAGTCTACGACCAGAACCCTCATATCCTTCGGGTGCAGAAAGAAGGAGGAGCAGCGCTTACGATTCGAAAAAGCCAGGTGATTCGTGTCATCTACGGAGACCGAGTTGAAGAGCTGCAGCCTGAAAAGTCTCCGGAAACAAGAAGGCCTGTTGAGAAAAAACCAGATCAGCGAAAAAAGCCGGTTCCCACTCAGGAAAAGAAAGACCCGATTCTAATTGAGAAGGAAAAGGACTTCTCTGAAGAAAAAGAGCCGGAAACTCAGGAAGAGAATCTCAAACCTGATGAGCCCGAAATAATTAGAAAACCACTGTCCGGTCCTCTGGCCGATCCGCTTTCCTCGCGCTACATTGCCAATCTGGAACGTCTCCCCCCTGGAGTTAGCCGCGAAGAGCTATCCAAAGCCCATTCCCTGATTTACGGCGAGGGCGAAGAAAGTCAGGAATTGATACTTAGAGATCAGCCCCACTCCCCGGTCATCGACCTGAACCGGATTGTAGTAGGCCCGGTGGACCCGGACAAGCAGGGCAAGCTCAGAATCCATTCCGATGATCAGGGCAAACCAGTAGCACTGGTAGAGGTGGATTATTCCAGGGCGGGCTTAAACGTTCCTCAGGCCATACGAGACGGCCGAATCCTGGAACATGAGGTACTGCTTCGAAACCATAAAGGAGAAATCCTGGGAAGAGCGCCCCTCAATTTTAGTAGTTTTCGCTTCGAGAGGATCACTGAACAGCGAAAGGCTCGTCGTTTCTTAATCCTGCCCAATGCAACGTCCGTGACCGTAGAGCTCGAAGGCGATAACGAGCCCAAAACCAGGATTGTGGCCCACGTAAAGAATTACACGGACCGGGATGCCATTCCGCAATCCATCGAATTGAAAGAAAGACCAGATCCCGAGTTTCCGGTCACACTACAGGTTCGAATGACTCTAATTGATCCTTATGTGGCCCCGCTGTGCAAAGAGTGCCTGGATGACCCGCTTTATCGAGAAGCTCGAAAGGACTATCAGGAAGCCCTTGCAAAGCTGCGAAATCTGGAAGCCAATCCTGAATTGCTTCAGGATGACTCCGCAGAGAAAGAGCCAGCGAGAATCAGTCAACTGGCTCACAGTCGTGCCGATGCATACCGACAGTCCGTGAAGGATGCCATCGAAAAGATGAACAAAGAATCCCATCGAATCATGAAGGGCAAAGTGCAGAACCATACATCAGATGGGAACTTCATACAGTATCGACAATGGAATCTCTATTCGCGTCCCTACTTCTTCTATGTGTCGGATGAATCCGCTGGGATTCAATCCGTTGAAGATTAATCAGAGGCCCGGTGAACTGGCTTCCACTCGGTCCTTAAGTGCCTGATTCATTAGCTGATATCCTTCTTCTATGGTATCAAGTTCTGCGAAAAGGACGAAAATCCCATTAAACTGTTCTCTATGTACCAATAGGATCCCTGTCCCCGAAGGACGGATCTCGATGACATGTTCTCCCGTGAATAGCCCGGGAATCCCTCCGCCCCAGGTGAGTTCCCGGTTTTCAATCATTCGTAAGACTTTCGGTTCAAGCGTAATCTGATTCCCGTTTGGCTTGTGGATCTCCACCACGATTTGCTCGCCAGGTTTCAATTCGCCCTCTACTCTTCGGTGATACGGATTCCACTCGCCGTATTTACCATTGTCGATTAAAACAGCCCAGACCTCCTCAGGAGAGGCGTTGATTTGAAGCTCGGTGTAAACAGATTTGCAGTTAACGGTGAACAACATGGAAAGTAGAGGAACTAGAAGCAAGAGCTGAGCCCTTCCCAGTGTTCCTAATGTCCCTTTAATACCTTGCTTGCGCTCTATTGTTCTCTTCAACAATTCTTCTTTTCCTTTCACTTTCGATACCTCGTTACTCTGGCTTTTTCGGTTTTTCTGATTGGCAGATTTCATGGTCCGGCCTCCACAATTTTGCTGGCAAAGGCTGGAGAGATTCTATGGATTCGGTGCAGAAGGGCGGCCTTTCCAGGGCGTATTACTCGGGCCCCGTGTTTTAGACCCTCCAATGCTGCCTCTGCCACCACTTCCGCAGAGACTCTCTGTCCGTCCCTTCCATGGTTCATAGGAGTATCGGTGAAAGGCGGCACCAGTTCCGCTACATGAACGCCTGTATCAGCCAGTTGATGACGAAGAGACATTGTGTAGGCCGATAAGGCGGCCTTGGAGGCGCAATAGATCGGAAAAGTGGACCGGGGCACCTCACCCAGGGCAGATGTGACATTCAGGATAACAGACGATTCCTGCGAAAGCAAGCCAGGTAGCATTTCTTGAATCAGTCGAATCGGAGCTTCAAGGTTTACTCTTATCTCCTGCAGAATGGCCTCCGGTTCCCTGGGCTCCTGCAGAAAGTCTAATTGGCTCTGAATTCCTGCATTATTCACCAGGACATTGGGTTCCCCAATTTTCCTCACCTCGCGCACAAGACGCACAATCTGATCGGGCCTGGCCAGATCGGCCTGAAGGCCCATCCACTCCGAATGTTCCTTCATCAGCCGGTCCAGCTTCTCTGAACTCCTCCCGGTTACGAAAATTCGATTTCCTGCTTCATAGAATGCCCTGGCAAGGGCATATCCAATACCTGAGGTCCCGCCGGTAATAAGGACCGTGTTTCCGTTTAATCTCATGTTTATCTCCTTTGTGCTCGCCTTGCTGGAAAGCACATGAGGAAAGAATGGCACAGAGACGGAGGTATTTCCTTAACCTGGGTTTAGAATTGAAGAAAAATCATGCTTCTTCCCGCTTTTTCCGACGAATTCTGCTCAATGCCACTGGAGTAATACCAAGGAAAGACGCTATGTAGTACCAAGGAATGCGATGTTCGAGACCTGGATACTCATTCAAAAAGAGTTCATAGCGTTCCTCTGCAGAAAGAGTTACCAGGCGAATCTCCCGTATTTCCTTGCGAACCCACTCCCATTGAATAACCATGCGCGTGAAATGCTCAAGACAATGGTGCTCCCGATTCAACCTTTCGAAATCCGAATAGGTTATTACCCTCAGCCGGACTACAGTTAGGGCTTGAATTCCAACTGGACTCGGCTCTTTTGTAGTTAGAGATGCCAGAGGTGCAAGAAAGTGACCTTCCTGGAAGATGGTTTTCGTATACTCTCCTCCATCAGGTGTGGAATGGTAAGCTCGAACAATTCCATCCTCAATCAGACCCAGGCGAGTACCCTTTTCACCGGGTAGCACAAAGTGACTGTTCTTCTGGAATTCTTCTGGATAGAATCGGCGACTGAGAGCATCGATCGCTTCCTCCGCCATCGTATTCGGAAAATCTTCCAGGAATGGCAAGATCAGCCCGCGTAGGCTTTCGCCAAATTCTGGAGTTCGGGACTTGGGTTGGTTATCCTCGGCCGCCACATCCCAGATGTAGTTTGCTTTTCAGGAATGCGCAACCCTAAAATAAGGTGACGGAAGCTAGTATCAGACCTTCCTTTCTAACCAATATTCGCGGCTGGCCACATACGAAGCTGATACCGGACTTTCCTCCTCTGCGGCCCACCCCCAGCCACCGCCTTTTCTTTTTCGATTGCCGTGAACTGATAGTGCAGGTTATCCCGGGAGCGTGACTCGCGCCGTTCAATGGACTGAAGCTATCTATGTTGCCCTTTTACCCTTTC
>PBEB01000026.1 GCA_002717505.1 Leptospiraceae bacterium | reverse complement strand
GACTGGCTCTTTTCGGCATTATGGTAGTCGTTCTGGCTCCATTGCAGATGGGCATAGGTGTAGCTCCTGCAGTGGTGGCCATAACTCTCTATTCTCTATTGCCTGTGGTACGAAATACAACCACGGCACTTAATTCAGTGGATCCATCTGTGATTATGGCTGCGCGATCCATGGGTATGACTTCCGGACAAATTCTATTTCGCATCAAGGCTCCGCTCAGTATTGCAACAATTATGGCCGGTGTGCGAAATGCCATAGTGATGGGAGTGGGGGTGGCTGCTTTCGGGTTCATGGTGGCAGCCGGCGGACTCGGCTACTTCATATTCTCCGGCATTGCTCGAAGTAATTTGCAAATGGTGTTAACAGGTGCAATTTTGATTTCTGTCCTGGGAGTAGGGCTCAACTATCTCTTTCTTTATCTCGAAAAAAGGATTCAACCGGAACATGATCGAATTCAATAATGTGCATAAGCGCTTCGATGAAACAGTTGCCGCAGATGGCATCGATATCGTATTTCCGGATGGGGAAATTTCAGTGCTTATTGGACCTTCTGGATGCGGAAAGACCACTCTTATGAAAATGATCAACCGGCTGGAGGATCCGGACTCCGGCACCGTGTCCATCAATGGAAGTCCGGTGTCTGAAAGGGATCCGGTGGAACTGAGACGAAGTATTGGTTATGCGATTCAGGAGGTGGGCCTTTTTCCTCACTATACGATCTACGATAATGTGGCTCTGGTTCCTGGATTGTTGAAATGGCCGGCTGCGAGGACCAGGGAAAGAGTGATGGAATTACTGGATCTTGTGACTCTGGACGAAAGCTATGCGGACCGGTATCCTGCACAACTGTCGGGAGGAGAAAGACAACGCGTAGGTCTTGCACGAGCGCTGGCTGCCGACCCGGATATCCTGCTTATGGATGAACCGTTTGGAGCCATCGATCCTATCAACCGGGGTACCATCCATAACACATTTCTTGGCATACAGGAAGAACTGAAAAAGACCATTGTCTTTGTTACCCATGATATGCAAGAGGCAGTGAAACTGGGGGATCGAGTAGCGATTCTAAATCAAGGTCGCGTCGTTCAATTTGATACCCCGGAACAAATACTTTCCAATCCTGAATCGGACTTTGTGGCGGAGCTGTTAGGCAAAGACCGGCGAATTCAGATTCTGTCTCTGAAGAAGAACATCGAATATGCCAGTATGGAAAACGTAGTCACAATGCCTGCGGGTTCTACGGCGGAAGATGTGCGCCTACAACTGGAAAAAAAAAGGCGAAAACATTGCCTTCTTGATCTCCGATTCAGGACAGCTGGTTTCCAGATACTTTCTGGATGGGACTCGGGCACGGCTGGATCAGAAGCCACTTCATCTGGATCGCAAGATGGATCTGCGGGAAACTCTGTCTATAATGCTGGAGACCGGCGAAAGAATGTTACCGGTTACCGGAAAGCAAAGATCGTTTCTGGGAGTGATCCGGCTGGAACATCTGGTAGAGGAGGTAGCCAGCCTGTGATCTGGGATTACGCTCTGGAAAATTCAGATCGTGTAATCTTTCTGTTGCTACAGCATTTGGGACTGTTCGCTGTTTCAATGGTTCTGGCCGTGGTTACCGGTTTGATACTGGGAGCTCTGGTTGCATCACCTGTCTTGCAGCGCTATAGCGGAGCGGTGCTGTCTGTTTCCGCCGCCACCCAGGCAATTCCGCCGGTGGCCGTCATTGCCCTTGCTTTCCTGTTCGCTGGCATTGGAGCACTGCCGGTAATTCTCGCTCTCTATCTTTACAGCATTGTACCTGTCTTATTCAACACTGTTTCCGGTCTCACTTCTGTTCCCGAGGCGGTGATTCGCGCAGGTCAGGGAATGGGCTTTACCGAGAGTCAGGTGCTCTTTCGTATTCGCTTTCCATTGGCCGGTTCGATTATCATGGCTGGAATCCGGAGCGCCGCCACCATCAATATTGGGGCGGCCACCATTGCATCCATTATTGGAGGTGGCGGTCTGGGTGATCTAATTTTCATGGGATTAAAACTCTATCGCATCGATATGATCTTTGTAGGCGCGATCCTCTGTGCAGTTCTGGCTCTGGCGGTGGATTTGATCCTGGCACTCTTTCAGCGTTCTTTACATCGCTGGGAGGAGGCCGGGGCTTGAAACTCTCAATTAAAATGCTCCGGCCAGAACTAACTTGCAGGTCTGGAAAAATAGGATTCAGGGTTCCAGGCTACTCAGCCAGAGAACCGCTGCCGGAATGGCGAAACCAGGCGATGCCATACTCTTCGCCTGATCTTGAGTCAGTGATGTGCCCTTATCCGGGGAAATGGAAGTTCTACCGGCAGTCCAAATCTGTATTTCACATTCTTCGCATCTTCATCGTCTTTGTTCTTCTGATATCTATCAGCTGTATGCGAAGTCCCAACACGATTGTCATTGGTTCCAAGCCTTTTACGGAATCTTATATTATGAGCAGTATGGCCAGCCTGCTTCTGCAACAGGAAGGATATAGTGTACTGGAGCGCTTTGGCGTAGGCAGCATGATTGCCAGACAGGCTCTGCTTGCGCATCAAATTGACCTGTATCCGGAATACACCGGCACCGCCTATACCCTGTATCTGGATCGATCTTCGGAAGGGATCCTGTCCGGGGAAGAACTGTACAACAGAGTTAGGGATCTGGACCAGGAAAATCAGGTAGCCTGGCTGGATCGATCTAGAGTTAACAATACCTATGCGATGGCCGTGCGAAAGGAAGATCAAAAGAAAATCGGAACTACTCTATCGGATCTGGCGCGCTACAATCGAAACCATCCCGGCGAGCTTGTCTTTGGCATCGACCATGAATTCTACGAGCGTCCCGACGGATTCAAGACCATGGCCGAGGCCTACGGTTTAAAGCTAAATCCTGATCAAGTCCGCACTATGGAAATCGGACTGAGTTTCGAATCCATTTCCAGAAACCAGATCGATGTGGCGATGATCTATTCCACGGACGGAAAGCTGCGAAAATATGACCTGGCCGTTCTGAAGGATGATCGAAATTTCTTTCCTGTGTACAACGCATGTTTCAACGTCCATCTGAAGACATTGAGCAAGCATCCTGATATACCCGGGATTCTGGCACCCGTGGCCCGCCTTCTGGACAACGAATCCATGCAGGAGCTAAATTTTCGCGTGGATGGTGAATCCCGTCCGGCTTTTCTTGTGGCCAAAAACTATCTACGAAAGCAGGGACTTCTGAAGCCGGATCCTTGATGTGGGCTCACCGACGGTCCTGAACTGAGTACCGTGAAAGCATCCCGCGCAGTGCCTGGCGTGCATGAGAAATCTCTCCCCGATTACGGCTGTGCAAACTAATTGACAGCGCTGATATCTGCGGACCTTTATTTCCGGAGGGCAACCATGAAATTCAAAGATAAGAAGGATTTTCTTACTACGTCCGAGCTGGAATGGAATCGTTTTCTGGATTTGCTAAAAGATCTGGATGAAAAGCAAAAGCTGGACAACTCCGTATGGGGAGAAGGCTGGAACATTCGAGACATGATGGCCCACATCCACGAATGGCATAACATGGTGCTTCGCTGGCATAAAGAGGGTGCTAAGGGAACCGTGGAAATGCCGGCCCCGGGTTATAAATGGAGCGAAACACCAAAGCTGAACCATGACATTTTTGAGAGATACCGAAACATGGATCTCAAGGAAGCCGAAAAGAAGATGAAATCCACCCATGGGAAGCTCTTCAAGCTGGCCGAAGGGTTAAGCAAAAAGGAATTGCTACAGCCCGGTCAATTCTCCTGGTGCGGAAAGAATGCCATTACCACCTATCTGGCGGCGGCCATCATCAGTCACTATCGCTGGGGGCTGAAAAAGATCAAGGATTGGAAGAAAACCAGGAAACAGTAATCCGGGTCAGTCGATGCTACTACCATTCCGGATTCAGCATTTCGCATATCGAAACTCAAATAGTTCCTGATTTTTTTCGGGTTCGACGAAGAGTTTAATTCCAGCAAACACACATTAGATAGGCGCTATTGGTGGAACCGTCGCACGGTTGGTTGACTGCGAATCGAATGTGTGTGGCCGCAGTTGTGGTAATGGCACCTTGCGAACCAAAGGCCGCGCCTGTGCCAACGGAATGAGCACTACAATTGTAAGTGCCGTCAAAACCTCCACCGGTCAGTGTACCCGTCCAGTAGAAAGGCGTAGGTGTTGTTCCAATGACGGAGGCGGCCTGCAGGGAGTTGGTCAGCGGACCGTTCAGGTAGGTATTCCAGTCGGGAGCAACGGTGACCCCAGATACCGAAGTCAATACCCGGCCTGTGGGCACACCATGATTCCCCGGAGCGGTATCTAATGCATCTCCCGAGTAGCTCAATACAGCAAGATGATTTGTACAGGTCAGAGAGGCGAAGTTGGTGGTTTGCATGGTCTGGCATGCACCGGTACTGGTGGCACGAGGACCAAGGTTGCCGGTTACCACGCTGTTAACCGTATAGATGTAAAACACAGGTGGGCCGCTGGATGTAGTGCTCGAGTTCTCTGAATCGCAGTGGGAGTCCGTACATCGCAGCAAGTTATAGGTTAGAAACTCTTCTTCTAGCGGATTGCCCACGTTTTCAATGTCGGATGCCGGGCACCGCAAGAATGGAAGGGCCATCAGTATCAAAAAACCAGCAATCCTCCAGGGATGCGGTTTCGCTGCTCGGTTGTGGTCCAACTGTCTTTCGCAGCGAAAACAGTGATTATCCAGTGGTTCATGTTGCATTGTCAAAAGCTCCATTGCAGATATAGAACAGGATACACCCGTTTGAACTTTCGCTCTGTATCTATGGGCGAATAGGAAATCTGAATCCCGGTACGTATACCCGGTTCTCTTGATGCTGATTTTGAGCCATTGCCGGAGTAAAAAGCATCTACCAGGTTCCAGACATAGACCAGTCCCAGAAAGACTCCCGCTGCTTGAATTTGTGAATAGTGTCTGTCAGCAGATTTCTGCCTGGAAAGAAACGGCTCCGTGTAGAAATACATATAAACCGGGTCCAATAATTCTGAATTCGAGGGATAAGTGGAGGCGCCAAAATTGCTGGCCAGAATAGAAGTTGAGCTAAAGGGATTGTTATTGGTTGCCAGGTCTTTTCGGGCCTGACGGTAATGTCTGTTGCCTTCGTAGGCAATGAAGGCCCCTCCAACCATGGCCAGAGAAAAAGAGCCTGCTTTCCAGTGTTCCCCCTTTTCATACTGTCCCCATCCAGGAATTAGGGCAGAGCGCCAGAGGGCGGACCAACCATTGATTGAGCTTCGCCGAGGAGGATCGGGGTCGGGAATTAAGCTGGGCTGAGATTCCTCGTCTGGTTTGGGCTTATCATCTTTGTCTTCCGGTGATTTCGCAGACTCCTCGGATTGGTTCTCCGCCTGATTGGATTCCAACTCCTCTGAGAGCCGCTTGAATCGCTCATCTTGCGCTCTTTCCCTTTCTATTCTCTGTCGCTCGATTTCTCTCTTCGCACCATCTTCGTCTTCTCGCGCCGTGCGATTATCATCTTCCGATTCGACCTTACGATCCTTGTAAATGATTCGCATTATTCTTGTTTTTTGAATAACCCGGGTGCCTTCCTCGGTTTCCAGTATCAGGGAAGCCTGGCTCTGGTTAACCACTTGTCCTTCAAGGGTTTCGCCGTTGCGCAAAATGACTGTATCGGCCGCTACAAAACCTGGGCAGAAAATTACAATGCCGAGACAGAGCGCCGAAAAATGTTTGGCCGGGTTCACTCTCGTTTAGACGACCTAAACACCGAAGCGCTAGGATTTTTTCAAGGAAGCTAGCGATATAGGACAATTGGCACTGCAACGTCTTCTTTCGCAAAGTTAGTGGAATGAGAAACAAAGTACTGGAACATGTCTTCCAATGTGTCAGAGCGATCTTAAGTCTGAGCCATTCGCAATGTTACCTGGAATCGTATTTTAGTTTTGGCTATCAGCCGCTACTAATGGAGCTTCCAATCTGTAAGCGGCTCCTGATCAGATAGAATCCTTTCGCAGAACAATATTCTCGTTTTGCCGACGGATTGGGCTACCGTTCTCTTGAGATTTCACGATTCTCGCATCATCCCGACATACCTAGCTTCTGTAGCTTCGGCTGAATTACGAAGATGCAGTACGGATTACCCTTATTCTGATTGAAATAGTCCTGGTGATAGTCCTCGGCGGGGTAGAACTTTTCCAGGGGCTCGATCTGAGTAACGATCGGATCTTTAAACTGCGGTTGCCATGTCTCTACGGACTTACGAGCCAGTTCGGCCTGACGTTCGTCCTGAGTTAGGATTATAGAGCGGTATTGAGTTCCGCTATCGTTTCCCTGGCGGTTGAGAGTGGTGGGATCATGGGATGCCCAGAAAACCTCAAGAATCTGTTCATAGCTTACGGCGTCAGGATCAAAGGTAACCTGGACTACTTCTGCATGTCCGGTTTTTCCGGAACATACAGATCTATAATCCGGATTGGGAACGTTACCCGCGGAATATCCGGACACAACAGACTCTACGCCTTTGATTCTTTGATAGACCGCTTCCAGGCACCAGAAGCAGCCACCGCCTACCGTTGCAATCTCGCTCATTGACTACAGTGTAGGGAGGCCCCGCTGGCTCGGACAGAAGAATTTGCATTGGCTTCGGGGACTCTTCAGGGACTCACCGAAGCGAGATCTTCCAATACCCTGGTGAATCCCTTGCGCTCAATCTGCGAGCCGGAGCAGGGTCAGGTTCTTCTGGCTTCCGGAACCTTCGCAGAAAGAAGGTGTTTTCGCAGCCACAGCGCGCTGGCAATGTTCGGAATTAGCAGAAACCAGGTGCCAAAAGGAGCCAGGATGAATCCAGCCAGCGGGGCAGGTGATGCTACTCCCAGAAGCATGGTGAGGATCAATACGCCAAGAGGAGAGAATACAACAAACCAGCGTGGAAACCAGGTTCTACCGCTCAATACTCCCACTGCTTGCCAGACAGTACCTGTATAAAGCGCAATCAATGCGGACAGATCTCCCATAAGGAAATGCTCGAGAATGAATCTTTGAGCCTGTGCGAAGAAAGCCGGGTCCTGACTTCCTGATGTCGCTCGCGCTTGCTCCAGTACACTCAAAAAGGCCCAGCCCGCATGTTGAATTCCACCAATCATCAATACAGCGTAAGCCAGCAGCGCGATGGGAATATGTGCGAGCCAGATCCCGGCCCGTCGCATCCCTGCGAACCAGTTGAAATAGGTAAGCGTATAGAAGGGGTAAAGCCATCCCGCCGTTTGTCCCAATAGCACCAGCCAGTGTGGTCGGCCATTGGCGCTCTGAATAACCTCCATTACAGCCGGCGAAAAATAGTCCATACCGGAAAGAGAAGCGGAGTAGCCATAAATGTAGTCACACACTCCGTTCCACAGAATCAAGACCGAGACAAAGACTCCGGTGAAAAATAGCGCGGAGCGATTGTTGATTCTAAATGAGGTAAAGCTTCCTTCGGAATCGTCCGAATGCCTCCGGATTGATTTGTTTGTAGAATCCTCCATGGTTCATCCTCAGGCCTGGCTGGCCGCTGCTGCAGTCAATACGCATAGGCACACTTTCGCATCTACTGACAGGAGTTAAAATATTCTTTCTAGATTCCTTCACCCATATGATCCTTTCCAAAGGCCAGGTGGGAGCGAATCTTTTCCAGCATGGAATCGGGAATACGCACTCCCAGATCTTCCAGTCGACTTTTGTATTTGCTGAAGGAAATACTGTGAGGAGACCATCGGTTCAATCCATCAAAAACAGCGGCCAGTTCGGAGCGTAGCCCCTCTACAAGTGGTGGATTGGCCATCAATCGATTTAAATAAGGCTTCAGGACCCTGGCATTCACGCAGCGACAGATTGAACGATAGAATGCAAAGCGAAACAGAGCGGGAGACATGGCATCGCCTCGTTCCAGTTCTGCATCCAGCAGGTTCAGGTTCAGGCAATCTACAACCTGAATTTCATACGGCCGCACAACATACTCTCGAATTAAGGTGCGAATCAATAGGTTTTCAATCTGGTGTCTGGTTCTGCAGTGTGTCTCGTCACATTCGCCGCGATAACTTTTTTCGCAGGCCAGATATAGCACAAAGTCTACGTCGGAATTTGTGTCTGCCTGGCCAAAGTTTACGGAACCTACAAAATCGAAAGCCACCTGGTAGCCCGCATCCTGAATCATGCGAGCAAACTTGCGGAAATCCTGCATCCGGTTCTTACTGTGCGAAGTCTCGTATTCGCGGAAGTACCGCTTGATCAGGTTATAGTCCTCGATCACTGGATGTTGGGCAAATGGGTTCAAAACTGCTCCAGGGCCGGTTCAGGCCAGGTCTAAGCAAATAGCTCAACAGGTTGCCCGGCATGATCCCGAACAAAACCACTTAGATCCAGGTGCGATTGGTCCAGATGTTCCAGAGCCCTGGCCTTCAATTCTTCGCCTTCAAGAGTCACCAGTAGAAGATCCTGCACTTCATTGTCAGCAAGCCTGCGAAGCTTCAACTCCTGAAAATTTCTGCCGTCCATGGTAATCTCTGCGAAGACACCGCCTGGCTGCCATCCATAGGGGGAATCCACACCTCCAAAATTGGATGGGTTCAGGAGAACTGTGCCGTCTTTCTTTCGCGCAATACCGTAATCTTCGTGGACATGTCCAGAGACAACTAGCGAAGCAGAGTTTCGGTCCAGATAGTTACGAATACCGACCGAACCTACGTGACCTATCGTGGGAACTCGGTCAAAAAAACCATAGGCCGGATTGTGAAGCACCATAATGTCCGGCTGGCATTGCTCAAAGAATTCTTCGGGCTCCGAATACAGATCTCCGTTTTCCCGGGATTCATGGTAGGTAATGGCCAGTTTCTCCGGAATGCCTGAAGTAGCGATGGGAGCCCCGCCATAGCCCGCAAATTTTAATCCGTTTAGATTCACTTCTTTATGATGCAAATCCCTGTGTGCCAATCGTGTGTATCTTAGATCAATATCGTAATTTCCTGGAAGCATGAGACAGGAGGCATTGCTGTATTTTTCCACAAGCTCCTCGATCAATTCATACTTTTCTTTCATTGTCTTTCCAGCTTTGTGAAAAAGCATGCGATACTCCGCAGCTTTTAGATTCCACTCTTCCGCTTCGGCTCCTTTTTTTGTAGGATAGCGAAGCATCTCTGTGGCCAGATCGTAGGGTAGAATCTTCTTATCTTGCTGTTTCGCTTCTGAGTAGAATTCCTCCTGGAGGCATACAAATTGATAGATTTTATCCTCATCGTAAAATGCATGATATAGAATGTCACCGCAAAGCAGGTAGAGGTCGGCATCGGTGGAAGATAGCAACACTCGCAACTCTTTTAGTGCATCATGAATGTCTGTTACAAATAATATCTTCACCTGAGTCTCCCTGACTTTGAGGAACTTCGAGAACCTGCAATGGTTTTCTGAGCTCTTTGAATACTGGAAATAATACCACTTTGAAACGCATCTCTCGTAAATCTGGCCGTATTGCGGGCGAAGTCCGATTTTTTGAAACGGATGCCCTCTCTTCTTTTCACTGCATCGTTCAACGAAGCTGCGCTTTCTTGAGAAAAGAAAAGTCCGGTCTTTCCGTCCACAACAGTCTCCAGAGCGCCCCCTCGGCCCAGTGCAAGAATCGGACAACCAGCGGCCTGCGCCTCCACCGGTACAATGCCAAAGTCTTCCACTCCAGGAAAGATCAAGCCCAGCGCCTTCGTATAGAGTTCTTGAATTCCGGACCGTTCCACATGTCCCAGAAATTCTATGTTTCCGGAAGCAATAGAGCGAAGCCTTTTTTCCTCCGGCCCTTTGCCAGCGATCACCAGCTTCTTGCCGGATTCACTGAATGCTTGAACTACAAGATCGATTCGTTTGTAGGGCACCAGAGCGCTGAGCACCAGGTAGAAATCTTCTCTTTGATCACCTTCTGGATCCGGGATCTCCCTGGAAGTCGGAGCTCTGTCCAGACAGGGAGGATGGACCACAGTGGCGGATCGGCCGTAGAATCTGCGAATTCTGCTCCCTACAAAGGCGCTATTGGAAACATAGTCATCCACCCGATGAGCGCTGGCTGCATCCCAGGTTCGTAAGTAGTTGGCAAAGAAGGGAATTACAAGCTTCTGAAGCAGACCTTTGCCTGGAAAGTATTGTCTGTACATGTCCCAGACGTAGCGCATGGGACTGTGCACAAAGGAGATATGGGGAACATCCGGAGGCACGATGACGCTCTTGGCTACGCAATGGGAACTTGAGATTACCAGATCGAATCCATGAAAATCGAACTCTTCAATTGCAGTAGGGAAAAAGGGAAGGTAATGTCTATATAGTCTGGCCTTCCACGGGAATTTCTGAATGAAGGATGTATGGATGGGCCGGTTTTCTATGAAATCAGAGCAGCTACCGGGAATGTGCAGCAGGGTGAATAATTCGGCCCCGGGAAAGAGCTCCAGGATGGCCTCGAGAACCACTTCGCCGCCCCGCATCCCTGTGAGCCAGTCATGGATCACTGCCACCCGTTTATAGTTCTGGATTGCCTTTTTTTCTGCCGCTTTCATGCAAGATGCTTCATGGTCTGGCCCAACCATCTGGGGTCAACCATTCGAATTTTAGGTTTTCATCTTCAACGGCTATGACAAAAGAGGACCATGCCCCAGTATATAGAACTTAAAGCTGCAGACCAGACGAACTTAAAAGCTATGTATGTTCCAGCGGAAAAGCCCGAGGCCTTTCTTGTCTGGGTTCCCGGCTTCGCCGAACACAAGGATCGCTATACACATTTCGGAGGATGGATAGCCGAGAAGAAGGTCTCCTTCGTTGCCCTGGATCTTCGGGGGCATGGGCAATCCGGTGGAAAGCGGGGATTTGTGAAGCGCTTTGACGACTATTTCCAGGATGTGGATGCGCTGTTGCAGTGGACTCGTGATGTATCCGGTGATCTGCCTTTTTTTCTGGGAAGCCACTCCATGGGCGGTCTGGTCACCTCCAGGTATCTGGAACGAGGACAATTAAACCGGCCCATCCATGGTGCAGTGATGACCAGTCCATTTCTGGGTCTGGGAGTTCCGGTACCCGGATGGAAAAAGGGGCTGGCAAAAACGATCTCCGGCCTAATACCCGGGGCTGCAGTTCCTGCCGGTCTGGATCCAGGTCTTCTATCGCACGATGAAGACATAGTGGACGCCTATAAGAACGATCCGCTGGTATTTTCCAAAGCCACAGCAAGATGGTTTATGGAAGTTGTCAAGGAACAGGCAGATGTTGTTGCGGATGCAGTGAAAATCAAACTGCCAATTTTCGTGGGTCAGGGCGGAGCCGACCAGATTGTTGATGTGCAAGCCACCCGAGATTTCTTCCAGAACATTGGTTCGCAGGATAAGAAATACGAAGAGTACGAAGGCTATTACCATGAAGTACTGAATGAAGTGAAAAAGGAACGTGTCTACGAAGACATTGCCAATTTCATTCAGGCCCGCATCTAGAAGCTGGTTATCTCGGGCGCTGGATGAGAGCAAATGAGGGGCGATGGCTCCGGGTCGGCTCTCCGGTTCAGTGCCGGGCATTGAGCCGGATGGCTTCGTACCAGTTATCCAGATCCATAAATACCAGAGCTCGGAAAAAGCCTCCGGTATTCGAATGCGTTTGAAAAGCAAAAGTAGCGGAGGGAATCGCTATGGATATCGACGTTCTTAAGAAGCCAGCGCCCCGTGAGCTAGCAGAAGTTAAACCCTTCCTTGGCCGCAATCGACTTTTCTCTAAAGTGTTAATCGGCGTTGCCGTCGTCCTGTTCGGTCTGGCCATGCTTCGCTTCTATTCTCGCGGGGGTGGAGTGGATCTGTTTCCCTACGGAATACTGATCGCTCTGGCTCTGGCGGCCATTCCGCTTTATTTCGCCTGGGCAAACGGATTTATCGCAAGCAAAATGGAGAAGTTACTGACCCAGGGAATCCATGCTCAAGGAGCGGTGGTGGAGTCCAGTGTCAGTGCAAACGTCCTGGCTATGAAAGTGGAGTTTCAGGATCAGGGCGGCACATCATGGCTTGGTAAGAGCGCTATCTTCGGCGCACTTTCTGATGAAATGCCGGAAAAAGGAAGCACCATCGACTTGCTCTATCTGCCAGATAATCCGGTGAAATTCGCAGTTCTAACTTCCTCGGGCGTGGGTCCTGGAAAAGCAAAGCGAGCCAATCCTGCTTAGTCGAAATCTCGTTGCTGGCATTGGCGATACGCGTGGTGGGAGCATAGAAGCATCACTCTGCAATCGCCCGGCGTCCTCTGAAATGCAAAAGGTTGCCTGAAATGTGTGCGAAAGAACTGGAGCAATCCATCGCGAAGTGCACTCCCCTGGCTTGAAAGAGAATCATACTTCATGAAAAAGAGACTGGCCGAATTCAGGCCTGCCTGACCATTCTGACTCTATGGTTGCATCCATTCAGGAAGCTGTGGGCCGGGCCAGAGATATTCGGCATGATATTCATGCTCATCCAGAGCTGGCCTTCCAGGAACGTCGCACTTCGGAAATCGTTTCCCGAAGATTACAGGAATTGGATTTTCAAGTGCACACTGGCCTGGCTCGCACCGGTGTGGTGGGGCTGCTACCGGGTAAGAACCGGGGCCCTTCCATCGGTTTGCGGGCCGATATGGATGCGCTGCCCATCGAAGAGCGTCCTACCCCTGGAAAAGAAAAGCCCTATATCTCAACCCATCGGGGAACCATGCATGCTTGCGGTCATGACGGTCACACTTCCATGCTACTGGGTGCCGCGGAAATTCTGGCCCGACGCTGGAAAGAGAACCCGTTTTCAGGAGATGTTGTTTTGATTTTTCAGCCCGCCGAAGAGAATGAAGGCGGCGGAAAGGAAATGGTACAGCAGGGCCTGTTTCAGAAGTTTCCGGTGAAGCAGATATTTGCTCTACACAATTGGCCTGGTATGCCTGCAGGTAGCATTGGACTATGCGATGGTCCGATCATGGCGGCTTATGATCGGTTTGATCTTACCGTTCTCGGGGAAGGCTGTCATGCAGCCATGCCTCAGTTCGGAGACGATGTTATTCTGGTGGCCTCTGAGATGATCCAGTCCCTGCAGAAGCTCACCAGTCGAAATCATCCCTTTGAGCCCTCTGTCCTTTCCATTACCAGGTTCCATGCAGGGGATGCATATAATGTACTACCTGCCACCGCAGAACTGGCCGGTACTCTGCGTACCTTCGATCCATCCCATAGAGAGAGGCTGATACGAGAAATTGAACGTACGGTGCATGGACTTGCCGGGGCCAACGGTGTTCAGGCCAGCATAGAATGGAAGGAAGGATATCCAGCTACCATCAATGAAAAGGAAGCTACTGCCCTTGCCAGAAGGACGGCTCTGCAACTGGTGGGCCCCCAGGGGCTGGTAGATCCCGTGCAGCCCAGCACCGGATCGGAAGATTTCGGTTATATGCTGCAAAGTGTTCCTGGATGCTATGCCTGGATTGGGAATGGACCCGGAGAAGGGGGATGCCTCTTACACAATCCTGCCTATGATTTCAACGATGAAATCCTGGAGACCGGCATCCGATACTGGGTACAGCTGGTAGAGAATTTCTTCGCAGAGCAGGAAGGAAATCCCTGAAGCTGAAAAACAGGAGCATTGCATGATTATCAAATCTCATTCCATTCGATACGGCTACAAAGAGTTACAGGGCCGACTGGAGAAGCATAGTGGTCAGGCTGTGTTGATGGTGGATGAGATTGGTATGGTGAGCCCTCTGGAATTCATCAAGCAAGGGCTTTCTGTAAAAATGGCCAGTCCGCAAGAATTGGCTATGCTGAAGCAAGCCGGCTACAACGTAAAGATTCGAGAGCTTTAAGCTATTTCCTTTCAGGTCAAATCAGGTCAAAGTCAAAAAACTTGTCCCGGGGGATTCGTATTGGTTCCAGAACGGAATAAGCGGGCCATCATTAACAGAGCACGAGCTACTGGGCCCTCCCCAGCGATGCGAACAAGTGTGTTACATAAGGTCCGGCAGGTCCTCTGAGCCATCGCCAGTCCGCCGGAGTCCTGGACACAGCTCCGGGCAGTAGCCATCGCCCCGGCTTAGAAATCCTTCAATCCTTTGGGTGTATATAGAATGTAATGCGAGTCATCGTCCAATCGCTGGCCGGTTTTTAGATCATATCCGGTTAAGGTCTGCAATTCCCCTCGATCCAGAAAGACACCTTTGCATGCAGGGCATACGTCAATTTCCACAGGTCCCATCTGTTGAATATCCATCAGCTCTTCACAGGCCGGGCAGTGCAGGTGTCGCTTATGCGCTGGTTGTGCTGTACTGTCCGATGAGAGAGTGGTTCCTGGAATTTCAGATTCCGAATGCATTTCCACTGGATTTTCTGAATGAGATGATCTCACTGGTGCTGAGGCGTGAAAATCAGTGCCTTCCTTTCTAGGTCGGGAGGGGCGGATCTTCTTCACTAAGTATTCCCACATGGCATCCCCATACTACAGAATGTCCGCGCAGAAATCCTCCTATTTTATTATGTTCAGGAAAAATTACAGCTCGGGTAAACGCGGATCATTATTGCCTGCATTGCATCCAGATCCTTCCCTCCATCGAGATGTGACGTTCCAGTGTCCGGCCCCTCTGTTCCAATTCAGGGGCCCAGTCGCCAGACCAACCGGGGCGCGGCCAGTCTTCAGATTTGCTGGCCGAAGTAATAGGGGCTACACTCTCCGGGAAATGCTCGGGAAGGAGGCTCAACGATGAAATATTGCTCCCATTGCGCCTGTGAGCTGGACTTTCGTGTTCCTGATGGAGACAACCTTCCTCGGTTCATGTGCAATCATTGCGGTACCATCCACTATGAAAATCCAAGACTGATTGTTGGATGTCTTCCGTTCTGGGAAGACCAGGTACTTCTCTGTCGTCGTGCCATTGAGCCCAGGCATGGTTTCTGGACAATTCCCGCGGGCTTCATGGAAAATGGAGAGCTTGTGGAAGAGGGGGCCATGCGGGAAACCCGGGAAGAGGCCAACGCAGAGGTTGAAATCGAATCAGTGCATACGGTGTACAGCATCCCTCATATAAACCAGGTCTATATGTTCTTTCTGGCCAGGCTCAAAAACCTGGATTTCTCTCCGGGGGTGGAGTCTCTGGAAACTCGTCTGTTTTCGGAAAACGAGATTCCATGGGAGGAAATCGCCTTTAGCTCTGTGAAGTTCTGCCTGGAATCCTTTTATCGGAATCGCAGCACAGCCTCTGATCCGGCTCAATTAGGACATTTCGTTCGCACAGGGAAAAAGTCTTAGTCCCATCCGGAGAAAACAGAAAGGATCTTCGAAGCTAACTGCGTCTCCGGGCTCGCAAGGCGCGACTCTGTATCTTGCTGGCGGTTCCAATCTGGGCGCTCCATGGGCCCCGCGCTAGATTATTCCACTATATGCCATGACATATCTGATTTGCATCTCATGTCGTTTCCTGGAATGACGAACCTGAATTCTGTCTCAATGCAGACGCGATGCATTCCGGTTTTGAATTTCTGTCAGCCATCGTCTTCAGCCAGGACAATTAGATTATCTTTACCGCCAAATTCGAATACTTCGTGCATCTCAGGTATTAAGAGGACTCCATGATTCCTTTCTGGATCACCCTCAAAGCGAGCAATTCGAATGCCGATGCACACTTCATTTCTGGCCAGAGCCGCCGAAACACATTCGCCGAAGCTATGTGGTTTCAGTGGATCTCTAAAGTAAGCAGAGATCGGCTTCAGATAGATCTCGCTACCGTCTGGAGAAAAAAGATCGTCATAAACGTAATGCACATCTGGCTCCATGGCCACCTGCGCCAGAATGCGGGAAATGAATTGATTGGAAATCAGGAAGTCCTTAACGCCGGTTTCCAGCACCAGATCTACGTTTTCTGAATCCATGATTTCTGAAATCACTCTCGTGGCCGGTGGATGACCCAGCTTTCGCTCCATGGTTTTTAGATGTTGCCTGACCTGAAGTAATCCTGCAATACTGGCTGCATCCACGGCTTCGGGGTTTGTGCCATCCCGGGCCAGAAGAATTACATTCCCGTAACTTTCGGGCGCCAGTCGCAGTAGCGCATCCGGTTCGCTCCAATCCGTTTCCTGCCAATCCATATGAAGCTGAGGAGAGTTGCTGCGAATGGATTCGATGGCTTCTGCTATGGTATCACGTTGCCCTTCTTCGGGTCTGGTAACAATACTCATGCGAGACCCTGCAGGAATGTAATCTGCGTATTCTCTCAGGATCACCGGTCCTTTCTGGTTCCAGCCGATGATCAGGTAGGATTCACTTTTTTGCTCCACCTGGAAGTCCGGTAGTTCTTCCACAGGCGGCCGGTCCAGCTTTTCGGAAAGATACTCAATCGTAGAATCGTCTTCGGCCAGTATAATTGCCTGATCGTTCGCCGCAGGACGAAAGTCAGCTGGCGGATTTAGAAGTATTTCTCCATCTTCGTGGCGAAATCCCATAACTCCGCTGCCGGAGAAACGAAAAAGGATGTCGGCGAAGCTTTCGTTTTGCCATCCGGAATCCGGTCTGTAGAAATAGATTTCCTGACCGTCAAAGCCCACCATAGCCGAGTACACAGAAAACAAGCCGGGCACACGGGAGGTCTGTACGAGCATCCTTGCCAGCAAAGCCTCCCGATCCACGGCAATAATACTCCCTTCTGAAAGATTGGCAGCTACCTGGCGTAACCGTTGAGAATGAATCTCTGCAACAATGGGAGGATGGCTCTTTTTATCGGTGGCAGCGATTACTGCGATGATGGATTTGAGCACCCTAGCATCTGCATCGTCTCGGTCCGCCGGAGAATCTGCTGAGCCTGCATCGTTCAATATGAGCACCGAATTACAGTGTTCAATTCCCATTTTACGCAATGAGCCAATGCTGCTGGTGGATCCGCTACGGGTAACAACTCTGGTGCTCTTTCGCTCGGTAAGGCGATCGTTCAGAAAGTCATCCATCTCCTCTTTGTCTTTTTCAGCCAGAATGGCCACCGCAGCATAAGGTTCGCTTTCGTTGGCAATAATGAGTTCGTCCAGGATATCCAGCACTCGATCTTCAAAGCCCAGTATTACCGCATGGTTCTGTTCCAGAACCGCGGACCTTCCCTTTCGGAGCTCGGCCAATTTAGCTTCGAATTGACTGGTGATGAAGGCCACGAGGCTGGAGAATAGAATCAGACCGACGAAAACGGTGATAATTCCGGACACTCGGCTAAGCCAATTTGCATCTGTATCTTCTGCGATGGCCCCGCCATCGAGAATCTGGAGGAAAACTCGCCACATTTGAGAGAATACGTGGGAAGCGGACTCATCGGGCATCAACAGCCCAAAAAGAATCCTCAAACCGGACAGAACCACAAAGGACAGAGCAAACATGGTGAGGAGGGCCAAAAAGACGGCCATCCCCCCTTTACTCATAAAATTATCGAAGGAATATCTCAGGCGGGCAATCCTGGATCGCTGCATGTAGGCGAGTCCAGGCTAAAGGGCATATTACATCAACTACTTTCGATGGGACCGGGAATCCTTTTTCTCAGCCTCCATTGCATCCAGGAATCCAGTTTCACCGGCGTTCAATCGCCGAATGGAATCTCGGATTGCTTTTTCCACAAACTGACTTACGGAAGGTCGGAACCCCAGGCGTTGCTCCATTACTGCGGTGGCCTCTCTGGCCTCTTCAAAAAGTTCGCGCGGTATCCTGACGTTAGTGGTTTCCTTTGGCATCATCCCTCTTTCGACTGCTTGCAATTTTTTCCATTTTGATGCAGTCGTGATCGTATCGCGTGCTAACGCAAGCGAACCATCTAGTTCTATATATATTCAAAAAACTAATGCACTAAAGATCTGTTTCCTCACTGCATTGGAAGTCTTTTTTATTCCTGCCGGGCCTGGCATCACCATACCCTGGTAGGGGAAGTTACTGTACAGTTTAGACGTCGGAAATTTTTTTTTTGATCAGACTGAAGATGGTAAAGTATACAGGTCTGATGTTTTCTTGAGGTGGCCGCTTGCAGTAAGGTACAATGTCCGTTAATGTTGATGGAGTAATGTACTCTTATACCGGGTGCCCAGAGATACTCTTTCGTTTAAATATTAAACGGAAAGCGTACGCTAATGTCGGAACCTTCGGCCAGCAATGAATAGCGCGGTGTAGCATTGGACAGGAAGGCCCAGGTTGGTCCATAAAGCTTTTCAAAGTCCACAGAGATTGTCTGTCGATGAATTGGGAAGATCCTCCACACTGGATGCTCTACTCTATAGCATAATGTACGTTTTCGATGACTCACTCCAAAACCCAGGTCATGTTCCTTAAAGTGATGTTCCGCTGTATGCACTTCGGGTATGAAAGGTTCATTTCTGGCTTCAACTTTGAGCGATTGGTTTGCAAATGTATGCTCTACTGTTAAGCTAGCATTCGAAG
Source organism: Leptospiraceae bacterium (assembly GCA_002717505.1). Taxonomy (GTDB): domain Bacteria; phylum Spirochaetota; class Leptospiria; order Leptospirales; family Leptonemataceae; genus UBA3465. The sequence continues at coordinate 61,748 of PBEB01000026.1, read as the reverse complement.
ATACCCTGGATTGCATCGGGATTCTTTTATAAGGTTCATTATAGAGCAGATTGGCCGCAATAGAAATGGCGCGCTTCGGAACAAACTCACGGATGAATACAACAGCGGGTTTCTGATTCCATCGCACATAGAATCGTAAATTCACTTCAGGGAAGTTCCTATAGCCGGGCAGTGCCATGCCCAGGATACGGGTAGAAAGAAAGTCAAAGGCCACCAGGCTTACATGAGCCTGGCCTTCCCATATATCCAGCTCCAGACCATCGGGCAGATACGGTTTCAGCAGCGCAGGATCCACCGGATAGGTGAGATTGATTAGATGCTTCCATTCAGCAGTGAGAAAGACCCTCTTATGAGATCCCGGTTGCTCCATGGTGTGTTTCCTGCTCCGAATTGCCGGTTACATGTTTCTGCGGTAGCTGCCCCCTGCCTCGTACAGGGCCTGGCTAATTTGACCCAGGGAGCAGACTTTGACACTTTCCAGAAGTTCTTCGAACAGATTGCTACCGGTGGTGGCTTTTTCCTTTAGTCTTGCCAGGGCAATTCTGGCATCCTGCTGGTGATGTCTGTGAAACCGGTCCAGACTTTCGATGCAGGCATCCTTTTCCTCATCACTGGAGCGAATTAGATCTGTTACGTTTTCCTGGTCCGAATCCGAGGTAAAGGTGTTCACCCCGATTACCGGGATCTCACCGGAATGCTTCTTCCTTTCATAGTTCATGGACTCATCCTGGATTCTGGAGCGCTGGTACATGGTTTCCATGGCTCCTACCACACCTCCACGTTCGGAAAGTCGGTGGAATTCTTCCAGTACAGCTGCTTCTACCATATCGGTAAGCTTTTCAATAATGTAGGATCCCTGCCACGGATTCTGATTCTGATTCAGTCCCAGTTCCTTCTGGATAACGAGCTGAATGGCTACAGCTCGGCGAACAGAGGCCTCGGTAGGCGTTGTAATAGCTTCATCATAGGCATTTGTGTGCAAGCTGTTGGTGTTGTCGAACAGTGCATACATGGCCTGCAATGTAGTGCGAATGTCATTAAAGTGAATCTCCCGGGCATGCAGCGAACGTCCGGAGGTCTGGATATGGTACTTTAGCTTTTGCGCTCTTTCCGAGGCACCATACTTCTCCTTTAAGGCGATGGACCAGATCCTCCGGGCCACCCGACCGATCACCGAATACTCGGGATCCAGCCCATTGGAAAAGAAAAAACTGAAATTCGCTGCGAAAGCATCGATGTCCAGTCCTCGAGCCAGATAGTACTCCAGATAGGTGAAGCCATTGGCCAGAGTAAACGCAAGCTGAGTGATGGGATTGGCTCCGGCTTCTGCCATATGATACCCGGATATGGAAACCGAGTAGAAGTTACGTACGCCCTTGTTGGTGAAATACTCCTGTACATCGCCCATCATCTTCAAGGCGAAGCCTGTGGAAAAGATGCAGGTATTTTGTGCCTGGTCTTCTTTAAGGATGTCTGCCTGAACTGTTCCGCGAACGCTTTGCAGTGTTTCCTGCTTGATTCTTTCATAGACTTCTGGTTCTACGAGCTTGTCGCCGGTAATGCCCAGTAGCAGTCCTGTACCATCATGACCGGCAGGAAGGCTGGCTTCGTAAGCCGGCGCTGGAAGGCCTCGATCCTCCCATTGTCTGCGAATGGTTTCCAGGGCATCGTTCAATCTGCCTTCGCTTCGCAAATGCTTTTCAACGTTTTGATCGATGGCTGTGTTGAAAAACATCGCAAGAATGGCCGGCGCCGGTCCATTGATGGTCATACTAACGCTGGTGAGCGGGCTGGAAAGATCAAAGCCTGAATACAGGCGTTTGCAATCATCAAGGGTAGGGACGCTAACTCCGGAGTTACCAATCTTTCCATAGATATCTGGTCTGCGATCGGGATCTTCTCCATACAGAGTAACGGAGTCAAAGGCAGTACTTAATCGGGCTACGGGATGGCTGGTTTCTTCGCTCTGGTCTCTATTGCAAAGGTAATGAAATCTCTGGTTGGTTCTTTCCGGTCCGCCTTCGCCTGCAAACATTCGGGTGGGGTCCTCATCTTGCTTGCGACAGGGAAAAACACCTGCTGTAAATGGAAAGTTGCCGGGAAGGTTTTCCAGGTAGTAGAACCTTGTGAGTTCCGACCAGCTTTCTGTTGAGGGCAAAGCTACCCGGGGGATTTGCAGGCCGCTCAAGGATTCGTATTGAATTCTCTGCGTGATTTCCTTATTGCGAACATTGTATGTGAAGGTTTCTGCTTCGTAGGCCTTCTGAAGTTCCGGAAATTTTTCCAGAAATTCCAGAAGATGATGATCGATCTGTTCTCTTAGCTCCTGAGAGCGCTGTGCCAGTCCATCGGCTATATCACCGGAACGCGCATCCAGCGCTTCCTGGGCTTTTTGCAGAGACTGAACCTGGTCAGCTAGCTCCGTCTGTTTTTCCGCTTTCTTTCTGTAATTCTCTACGGTATGAGCAATTTCAGAAAGATAGTTCGCTCGATCCCGGGGAATGATGTTTACAGAGATGTCGCTGGCCGCTTCCAGCTCCATGGATTTCATTGAGATACCAGAGTAAAGCCGCGCAATAGCGTTGTATAGCCTGTGCACACCTGCATCATTGAACCGGCCAGCAACTGTGGCATAAACAGGCAAATCCGAAGGTTGCACATCAAAGAGGTTTCTGTTACGTGCGAATTGCTTTTGAATGTATCTCAAAGCATCCTCGGCACCGGTTTTCTCGGCTTTGTTCAACGCTACCAGGTCCGCGAAATCCAGCATCGCAATCTTTTCCAGCTGCGAAGGCGCCCCATATTCCGAAGTCATTACATATAGAGACTTTTCGCAAAGCTCTGTAATGAAGCTGTCTTCCTGGCCGGTGCCTGGTGTTTCTAGAATGATGAAGTCATAACCCGCTTCCTGGGTTAAACCTTGAATCCCGACCAGAAGTTCTTTCAGATCTTCGGGGGATTGCCCGCGCGTAGCCACCGACCGGAAGTACAATCTTTCTGGAAAGGCGCTGAGACTATTCATTCGAATACGGTCTCCCAGCAAGGCGCCGCCGGTTTTCTTCCTGGTTGGGTCTACGGCCAGCACAGCCAGTTTTAAATCCGGATTCTGGTTCAGGATCCGTAAGGCCAGTTCATCGGTGAGAGAAGATTTGCCGCTTCCTCCAGGGCCAGTGATACCCAGTATGGGAACGGTGATTTTCCCGGCGGAGGCTTTCTCTTCTTCTGATTCCAGAAGGGAGATTCTGCGAGCCAGAGCCAGCAAGGGAAATGCATTGGGATGGCTGGTCTCTCGGGCGCTGGCCGCCTCATCGATCATGAAATCGATGATTCCTTCAAGGCCCATGCGACGCCCGTCTTCCGGAGAAAAGATTCTGGTAATGCCGCTGGAATGAAGCTTCTGAATTTCCTCCTGAACGATGACCCCACCACCTCCGCCAAAAATCCGGATGTGGTCTCCGCCCATTTCATTCAGTCTCTGGCGGAGGTATTGAAAGTATTCCATGTGCCCGCCCTGGTAAGAACTGAGGGCCACTCCCTGCGCATCTTCCTGAATGGCGGCCAGAGCTACATCCTCTACACTGCGATTATGTCCTAAATGAATCACCTCAGCCCCGGCGGACTGTAGCATTCGTCGGAACATGTTTATGGAAGCATCATGACCATCGAAAAGGGAAGCGGCGGTTACGAATCGTACCGGATGCCTTAATTCTGTGGCAGGTGAGGTTTCTCGAGCAGCTTGTTGCGAAGACATGGCTCGATTCTGGACAGGCCAATTTTCCGCGCAAAACCTTTTTTATCCTAGTTGCGAAGCAAATGAACAATCTGGGAAGAGACTGCAGAAGGCGCATCCGGATGAATGTAAGCCGAAATTACCAGATAATAAGCTCGGCCAGGCTCCAGCAATGGATAGGCCTCTCGTCGATTCAGCCATATGCGATTTCGCTCAATTAATGCCCGATCTAACATGAACCGGACCTTTTGCTGTTTCAATCGACGAATGGCCTGTGGACGAGCTTTTTGCTCCAGTCGTTCCCGTTCGGTGAGCGGAAATTCCAGAGTGGAATTTCGAATCCTTTTCTTTTCTCGATTGTATTCCAGAATGGCCACAAACTCACCAGAACGGGGGCCTATATGAATTCGATAGCCACCGTGCTTTTCCACAGAGGATTCGGGGTTTTGATTCCATTCCAGACAGATCTGTCGGTCGTTGGATAGTTCCCGCACAATACGCAATCCAGTGGGTCGGGAAGGAGTGGGCACAGGGTTCGCATTAAGTTTCAATGAAGAAAGGAAGGGACTCTTATCGCCTGAAGGAGAGGCCTGCATCAGAACTCTCCACTGTACATAGGCCGGTCCATCCCAGGGAATGCGAGAGGGGGACTTCAGGCGTTTAAAGGGCAGAACATGCTCACCCAGTGTGGGAGAGAATCGCTCCTCACTGATTCGATACTCTACGGATAACATACTTCCTGGCGGTTCCTGGCCGGTGAAGCCCAGATCCATTGATTGCAGGGGCTTATGGTAGCTCATGACCGGGGAAAGAGCCACCGACCTTTGCTGGTAGATTCGTCCACTTAATGGATCATATTCCGCAGCATCGTAGGCGGACATGGTAGTTCGGTCAGAGCCCAGCGGCGAAATACGCAATTCATCCATCCATCCGGAATACTGGCCAGCGATCTTGATGGGAGAGCGATCCATAGCTGGATTGACTGCGCGAAGGACCTGACCATCGGTACGTGCGAAAGCCACTTCCTGTTCCTGTCCATTCAGTAGGAGCGTAAGCTTGCCGCTGCTTGCATTGTAGTTGAACTGCAACAGATACCATCGATCCAGTACAATTCTCTGCGAAGACCGCAATTCGTAGGAATGCGTATTGCGGTCCAGGTCCTGAAATAGATTTTGAAGACCAATGCGAAGATAACCATCTTCAATCAGTATCTCCAGGCCTCGTTTATATCCGTCCAGGAATCCGGTCCTGGATAAGAGTTCATTTCTACGATATAGATAGGCCACCTTGAAATGAAAGGAGATCTGAAAGGATTCCATGGGGCCGGATCCTGGCCAGAGTTCCGGTGGTGATTCCAGTATGACTCCGCTTTTGCGGCGATTAAAGAGAGCAGAACCTGTGCCTCCTCGAGAATCTGGCACGCGAACATATTCGGACTCCTGCACTCGGAAATTTCCGCTCAGATCTCTCAAGAAGTTGGGAGTCTCCTGATCAAAGCCAAGGAATAGGTAATCCTGGGCTGCTCCGGACCTGCTTCCGGAGATCTTGAGAATGGTCTGGCCCTTTTCTTCCATCAATTCCAGGCCACGCAATTGCCAGTCCTGAAAACTGCTCCTTTCCAGACCCCGGGTAGGGGCTGCCAGAAGGCAAATCAATGCGATCCAGAGAATACTTGCGCCTTTCAGACTTCGTGGGAACCCCATACTGATTTATCGGCCGGGTAATCGAAATGAAGTACGGGGAAAAATGACCAGGAAAAGCCCAGGGGAACGATTCATTCCTTCGAGACTCGGCCGGGGCAGAAACGCAGCCGGGTAAGTGAGCGCATGTCCTTTTTGGATGGCCCCGGCCCGAGGGCGAGACCGGTTGCAGTTGCTTCAGCAAGATTTTTCGGCGGGTATCCAGATCAAGACGACTTAGAGAACGGAACCAGGCCAGCCGGAGAGCCAGGCAAGCGCTAATTCAGAAGGATTTTGCGCCGGGTATCCAGGTCCAGACGGCTCAGAAAACGCAACCAGGCCAGCCGGAGAGCCAGGTAAGCGCTAATTCAGAAGGATTTTGCGCCGGGTATCCAGGTCCAGACGGCTCAGAAAACGAAACCAGGCCAACCGCAGGGCAAGGGTCTTTTGCTTCAGGTCCTTCAGGGAAACATCTACCTGCTTTCTTTTTTCACTGACCGGATCCGAGAACCAGCCTTCCTGACCGGTACAGCTGGCCTCCTGCCAGTCCAGGAAATGCACCCATGCCATTTGCAAAGCATCATCCCTTTCCTGGCGGAGTTTGAAATAGAGTCGTCGCTCGTTACTCTCATGAGTAACTTCTTGTTCAATGCTCCGTTCTAGTTGCTCGTTGCTTCGGCCAATGGTGTCGAAGCCGTCCTCTACAGAACTTCGAAGCTCCGGAATGCTGGAACAAATCTGTCCATCCAGTCGATTGAACTGGCTGGCTGTGAAATCGGTCAATTTCGACTCATCTCGAATGGCGGCCCGGGCCACTTCCTGGGGATCCATCACCGGGGCCAGAAAGAGATCTCGGTTTTTCTGGAATTCGGTTGATACCCCTGGGGGGTATGGAAACGTGGCCCACAACAGGGTATGCTCCGGGCCTTTCTCAGCAGATAAAGGATGGACGTAGGCGGCCAGAATCAGAGCAAAGAACAGAGCTGCTGAGCGGACGGGATTCTTCGCGCAGGGTCCGGGTTTTTTGGATGGACACTGCAGGCGAAACCGGCAGCCCAGTAGGTGTAACGGGTAATATATTATGAACCGATCTTTCATTTTTCTCCTATTTGTTTTCCTGACTTTTTTTTCTGGCTGTCGTAGCGCGGATCAGAAGGAAAATGCTCCGGAAGGTACAGATCCAGATATCACAGCGGATTCATCCAGTGAAAATCCAGAAAACGTCACCCAGGAGTCCGAGCCGGCCCCGGAAGCGACCACAGAGCCAGATGCCACGGAACCGGTTGAGCAGGCCGAAACCACTCCTAACTATGCAGAGATCCCTCTGGCTCCCAATGGAAAGCCCCGGCCGCTGAGTATGAAGCAAACCATTCAGTTGGTGCTGAATAACAATACCTCCGTTAGAATTCAGCAACTGGAAATCCTGAAGTCAGATACCGAGTTGCTTAAAGATGAGTCCCAGTACACCCCAAAAGTAGATTTCAGTTTCGAAAGCTATGTGAACAAGCAAAAGCAAACTCCATCTACCATATTTCAGGGAACACAGACCAACCAGGATACCTATACAGCGGGAATTGAGAAGCTGTTCCGAAGCGGCACCTACTTTCGTCTGGAAGGATCGGACACCAGGCTGGATACCAATGCCGGTGAGGGATCGGCGGCTCAGTCCAATTCCCTGCTTTCTCAACTGGCTCAGCCACCTTTGCATACTGGTGCCGTGCGAATCCTGCTACAACAGGAACTCTTAAAAAATGCCTTTGGGTACAATCAAAGTCGCCTCACCGATATCCGGCGAAAACAGGCATTGATCGAACGGGAGCGTCTGGAATTCGAACTGGCCCAGCTCACGGTGAGCGCGATGGTGGACTACTGGACCCTTGCCATCGCCGAAAAGGAAGTAGATACATCAAGGGATCTGCTTCAAAATGCGGCCTATATTCGCGGAATTACAGCTCAGAAAACAGGTCTGGGATTGGCGGAGCCTTTTGAAGTAAATCAGTGGAATGCTGTTGTGGCTCAGGCCCGAGCCAGATTGCAGCAGGCAGAACTGGATCGCGATACCAAGCGAAGAGATCTTCTTCGAGTTCTGAATCTAGATCCCAATCTACAGCTCACCGGTGCCACCGAATTGATTGAAACCGCTCCTCCTGAAGTGGATCTGCAGCAGGATATTCAAAATGCTCTGGCAACCCGTCCCGACATTCGTATCATTCGCAGACAGCTTGAGATTGCTCGACTTTCGGAGGATATCGCAGAGAACAACCTGCTACCTTCTATCACCCTGGGCGGTAGCTATGCCAGTAAAGACATAGCTCGCTATTCTGGTAGTGCATTCGATGCCGTTCCTCAGGGAAAATACCCGGAGTATTCTGTGCAATTCAAGATCGAGTATCCTCTATGGGATGAAGGGGCTCGCGTAGAGGCTCGAAATGCTCGCATTAATCGTAGACAGCTTCGATTGCAGGAAGAGCAAATTAGCCGCCAGGTGGCGGATGATATTCGTCAGAGTCGGGAACAGATCAAAGTTGCCTATCGCTCGGTGCAGGAAGCGCGGATTGCTCTGGCCAATACTCAGGCTTTCTACAACGGACTGGTACGTCGCTATCGACAGGGACGATTTTCAGCGGATGCTGTGAAGAATGCTCTGGATGCCCTGGTTCAGTCCAGACAGGCGTTGACTCGTGCATTGATTAATTACAATATTTCGCTGATCCGTTATGATCTGGCGCGAAATGCAGTTTTTACCAAGTATGAAATCAACATCGATGAGGTAATCGATCGACTGCGGGAGTCTTGATTCTTTAAGTTAGGTGCATCGAATTCGGCACTGGCTACTGCCAGCCAGTGCCNNTTTNCGGTGTCGGGCCCGAGTCTATAGAATCTACTGACGAAAGACTTTAGATTGTTCCCTGCTTTCTGGCTCACTATTCGATTCACCGGAACCTGGACCTCATCAACTCGCTGATTCGTGTTCAGGAGATTTTGATTCGAAAACCATACCCTGGGTCATGGCTAGAGGGACGTAGCCTGCACCGGGTATACTCGGTGGAGTACATGATTCAGTCTAAAAGCCTTAGAGCGTTGAACCTCGGCGAACCGTGCTTTTTGGACAAACCTTAAACCCGCTCATTCTTGACTAAACCGAATCCAGATCCCGGACTATGGCCCTTAGTAGCCGATCCGCACGTCTGGCCATTGCATCATCTTTTTNCATGAGCACCCGGGCCTTATTCCTCGCTACTTTCTGAAGTTCATAGCCCAGGCCACGAGCTAACAGCCCTTTCTTTTGAAGAAGTAGAGCTCGAAGTCGATGCAAATCCAGGCCNCCGGCGGTGGAGACCTGGGACCATGGTCCGGAGCGCTTGATGACCAGGGGTTCCTGGATGCATCCCATAGACGTTTGCAGAAAATTCCGGATCCAGAACTCATAGTCTTCGCAGGCAGGAAACCTTTCATCGAAGCTGCCAGATTGCAGAAAGTGTTCCCTCTCTATAATGAGTGAACTGGCAGAGATCAAACAGGTTTCCAGACTCTCCTGTAAAGGTCGGCCGGTGGCGGGCTTCAAGCGAAGAGGGACATGTAATTCTGCTCCGTTTTTGACCCACTGCTCATGGCTATGGCATGCTTTTAAATGAGGGCGCTTGCTGAGAAAGACCAGTTGCTTTTCCAGTTTTTCAGGCTTCCAGAGATCGTCTGAATCCAGGAAGGCCAGATACTTTTTCGAAGCGAGCCGAGCCCCCAGGTTCCGGGCAGAAGCCGGACCAGGCCGACCGCTACAAATTTGAAACTGGATACCGGGTGGTTTCGCAGAGACGGGATCAGCCTGGTTCGATGTCTCGAAATTCAGAAATTCCTGCTTCCAGCGCTGCACAGCAAGCCGGTCGGATTCAATCTCCGAACCTGTGCCATTTCCGATAATCAAAATCTCTCCGGGCCAGACCGTGCCCTGGAGCACTGAGCTCAGAGCTTCCTTCAGCAATTCCGGCCGATTCCTTACCGGAAGAATGACGCTAACAGGCGCCAGCTCCTCAAGATGTCCAGGGCTGCTATTCATAAGTNGAATCGATTTAGATTTTACTGACCTTCTTTTTAGCAGGCTTGCGCCATCTTGGTTGACCCCAGGATTCCAGGATGCATTTTGCATTCGTGAATAAAGTGAAAGCCCTGATCAAGCTGATTCGAGTCTATCAGTGGACCAAGTCCGGATTCGTTCTGCTTCCCTTTGTTTTTTCTACGCACCTACACCAGGTGGTGGGGCATCCTTTTTCCGATGAATCCCGCGAAATACTGATTCAGCTTATTCTTGCCTTCATGGGTTTTTCCTTTCTGGCAAGTTCCATCTATGTAATCAACGATTTCAAAGATAGAAAACTGGATCGTGAAGATCCTAGAAAGCAGCATCGCCCTCTGGCCAGCGGTACCATCCCTTCCGGGCTTGCNTTTCTGGTGGCCGCTGTNCTTCTAACGGCAGCGCTCTCCATGGGTTTTTACCTCAACGAAGCCACGGGAATGACCTTTCTGGCTTACTTCCTGATGAACCTGATCTACAGCGCCGGCGCCAAGCGAATTGTACTACTTGATGTATTCATTATTTCGGCCGGCTTTGTCCTTCGAGTCCTGGCAGGCGCATTTGCCGTGGATGTGGAGGCAAGTCCCTGGTTACTTAGCTCTGCTTTTTTTCTGTCTCTATTTCTTGGATTCTTCAAGCGGTATTATGAAGTGCGAATGTCTCCGGCTGAAGCCATGATTGGCGGAAGTTACCATTCGGAATCTCTAAAAAGCTTCATCAACATCACGGCATCTATATCCATTATCAACTACTCGATCTATACGCTCCAGGGTACACATGCCGGCGCCAACCTGTTCTGGACCATTCCATTTGTAGTGCTGGGAATCTTTCGCTACTATACATTGCTCCAGAGTCCAGAATCCGTGAAAGATGGAAATCCATCTGATATTCTTCTGGCAGACGTATTTTTGATCATCACAATTGTCCTCTGGCTTGNATTNTGCGCCTTTTTGATTCTGCACAATGAACCTCTGCTGCCAGCATCTGCTCCCGGCTAATTCCAGGATTTGACTCCGGGATTTTGAATTGAACCAGGGGGGCCTACGCTCAGTTTTGGCCCATGCCGACTTATTCCTACAGATGCACCCAATGCGGACATGAATACGATGCGTTTCAATCCATGAAGGATGATCCTCATACGGACTGCCCGGAATGCGGCGGTAAGGTTGAGCGATTGATTGGTGGNGGCGCCGGTATTGTATTTAAAGGCAGCGGTTTTTACGTTACAGATTATAAGAAATCCTCCGGATCATCAGGCAGCGGCAACTCCGGTAGTGGAAATTCAGGAAGCGGCGGCTCCAGTTCTTCGGGAGGCTCCGGTGGGTCCGGCGGAAGCAGTTCCGGAGGCAGCCAGGCAAGCTAGTTTGCCCCCTTAAGGACTGACTGTTGAGCAATGGAACTCTGGGCATACTGGCCGGCCGAGGCGAATTACCCTGGATTGTAGCGGCGAATGCAATTCAAGCAGGGGAAGATGTGCATATCTTCCCGTACACTGACGAAGCAATTCCAGACAGACTCAGGCCATACTGCACTCCTGTAGTGCTTACACGAATGTATGCTTCCGTGTTCGCATCGCTTAANAAGAAGGGTGTGAAACGTCTAATTTCTATTGGAAAGGCCAGTAAAGACATACTCTATAAGAATCCACGTTTCGATGCCAGAACTCTCTTGCTTCTTGCTCGAATGGAAAACCTGAACGACTATACCATCTTCAAAAACATCGCTCTGGAGCTGGAAAAAATTAACATTACAGTAATCGATCAGACCACCTATCTCGACGATTGCTTTCTGGATCAGGGTCGGTATGGCCGCAAACTGAAAGACAAAGAACTGGAAGATGTTTCTTACGGAATGATGTATGCCCGGGAGATGAATCGTCTGGATATTGGTCAGACCGTAGTTGTAGGTCAGCGTTCTGTGATTGCCGTGGAATGCGTGGAAGGAACCGATCAATGTATTCGCCGAGGTGGAAGTCTGTACGCGAAAGGTGGAGCTGTTGTCTGCAAAGTAGCCAAGAAAAACCATGATCGCCGCTTCGATATTCCGGTAACCGGAGAAAGCACTCTTCAAAGCATGTACGATTCTGGTTGCAAGGTGCTGGCCATTGAAGCCGGGGCAACCATAGTCGTAAACAAANCGGAGTTCTTGAAGAGCGCCAAAAAGAAAGGAATTTCTGTGATTTCCATCGCTGAGTCCGGCAAAGGATTCGCCGATGGAAAGGAGCTTCGTAAACTGAATCGGAGCGGAAAATGAGCAAGTCCAGAAAAAGCAACTCCAATCAGCCCGAACTGCCCTTGAAGGCAATAGTTGGAAGTGAACCTGCGCATCGAAATAAGCCAGCTGGNGCCGGGTCCGGAAAGAAGCCCGTACAAAGATCTGCAACCACCGGCGCATCGGCAAAGCGGGAAGCTTCGGCCGGCTCCCGGTCTAGAAAGAAATCCGTACAACGATCTACAACCACTGACGCATCGGCGAAACCGTCGACCGAGGCTTCTGCATCCAGAAAATCTCCGACTACCAGGTTATCCAATACATCCAAGCATCCAGAGAAATCAACTACAGCCAGAACTCCGAAGACATCAAAATCTTCTAAAGCATCCCATCCGTCGGAACAATCAAAGGATCTAAAGCCCAGAACCAATCTGAAATCCACAGGCTCTGATCTGTCTGGCGGCGTATTGATCATCACCGGTGAACATTCCGGCGATCTGCTGGGAGCCGATGTAGCCCGGGAGCTCCAAAAGCAGGGGATTCGCAAGCTCTATGGAACCGGTGGCAAAGAGATGGAATCTGCCGGTGTTGAGCTTCTGGAAAACATCGAAACCATGAACGTTGTGGGTTTCGTCGAAGCTCTGAAAGCGTATCGCCGGCTAAAAGCCCTTGCCCGCAGTATTGTAGCCTTTGCTCGAAAGAACGGAATTCGACATGCCATTCTGGTGGATTACCCTGGATTCAATCTTCGCCTGGCGGAGATGTTGAAGCAGGATTCCAGTTTCTTTATTACCTATCTTGTGAGTCCGCAGCTCTGGGCATGGCACTATAGCAGAATCAAAGTCATTAAGAAGTACATCGATTTGATGCTTCCGCTATTTCCGTTCGAAGAAAAGATGTACAAAGAGGAAGGAGTGGAAGCCCATTGCGTGGGCCATCCCCTGGTGTATAGAATTGGGCAGCAGCTCAAGAAGCAAGATCCCATCCCCGGTTTTTCCGGAAAAACCATCGGTCTACTTCCTGGTAGCAGGCATTCGGAGATTCGGCGATTATTGCCACCTATGCTGGAGGCAGCCAGGCAGCTCAAAGACAAATATGGAAAGATCCGATTTCTCCTGCCCGGTGTAAACGAAGAAGCTCAGGGATATGTCCAGGAGCAGATCGATGCTTATGCAGACCTGGACATCGAGTCCATGCCAGGCCGCTCTCTGCGCGTTATGGAAGCCAGCGATCTGCTCATCCTTTCCTCTGGCACTGCTACAATGGAGGCCGCATTTTTTGGAACACCTATGGTTGTGCTCTATAAAGTGGGCTGGATCAATTTCTTGATAATATCCCTGGTAATTCGGACCCGAGTCATTGGAATGGTGAATCTCCTGGCCCGCAGGCAGGCCGCAGTTGAACTGTTGCAGACAGAGGTTCGGCCCGATACTATCTTTATGCATTCCAGTCGGATTCTGGACAATCCATCCGTGCAATCCGAGATCAGACAGGAACTGGAATTTGTAAAACATAGCCTGGGAAAAGGCAGGCCAGCCACCGAAGCAGCAAGGCTGTTCATGGACTATGCCCGGGGCAAAAGGGGATCAAAGTGAGACATCTTCTAAATCTACTGGACCTCTCTCAGGAGGACTTTTTTCGCATTCTTCATCGAGGCATCGAACATGCCAAAAATCGGAAGCTGGCCCCTGCTGCACTTCAAGATAAGACCGTTACTCTACTCTTCGAAAAGACCAGCACAAGAACCAGGCTGTCGTTCAGTGTTGCTGTCATGGAAATGGGAGGACATCTCATCGCTCTTGAATCCCAGATGCTTCAGGTAGGGCGCGGAGAGAGTGTAGAAGATACCACCGAGGTTTTGGCCCGCTACGTGGATTGTGTCATGGTGCGAACCCATAGCCATCGAAAACTGGAAGTGATGAGCGGCCTGAACCGATTACCCATTATCAATGGACTTTCCGATCGACACCATCCCTGCCAGGGCCTGGCGGACTACATGACCCTTCTGGAAGCAGGACTGGATCTGAAGAAAACCACTCTGGCTTTTGTCGGAGAGCCCAACAACGTATTTAATTCCCTGGCTCTTGGAGCGTTGCAGACCGGAAGTAGAATCCATCTCGCAGCTCCAGAAGGATATCCCATTCGCCCGGGAATTCGAGATCATCTTAAGAAGAAAAATGTACATCTGGAAGTATTCCATGACCCTGCTAAGGCTGTGAAAGAAGCAGATGTGATCTATACAGACACATGGGTTTCCATGGGTCAGGAAGAGGAAGCTGAAGAGCGCAAAGCTGTTTTCAAGCCTTATCGTCTGGACGATGACTTAATGACCCATGCTAGAAACGATGTACTGGTTATGCATTGCCTGCCGGCTCATCGCGGAGAAGAGATTACAGACTCAGTGATGGATAAGCATGGCCCAACGATTTTTAAACAGGCAGAGAATCGACTCCATATTCAGAAAGCGATTCTTGAATGGATCTTTGAATTGATATAGGTCGGGCTTTCTTACGAAAGAGTTGTTATACCCTGGTTGTCCGGGAACGTCTGTCTTCCATTTCGACGGTGCGTTCGCGATGAAACGTGCCCCAAGGATTCGGGACCATCCCGGCGTTTCCATACCGCCAGCGCCAGGCGGAGCATTCGTACTCTAAGGCTTTCGCGGTTCCCAGCGATCCAGGGCCTCCTGAAACTTTTTGGTGCGCAACATCGCCTTTCGATTTCTTAGCTCCAACAATCGTTTCTTGATAGCTGCATCACCAAACTTCAGAAGAACAATGCCCAGGTCCCTCTGACTCCATTGTTCCGGGCTCTCCTCGATGAAATCCAGCGCTGGTTCTACGTAATCTGGATCCCTGCTTTCCTGAATGACTCCCAGAAAAGGTGAAGGTATCCGCTTCTGTTCCAATTCCAGTTGTTCGATGATAAGCTCCTTCAAGAGTGCCGGATCATTTTGCCTGAGATAGTCTGTATATGTACGCACCTGATCCCAGGCATAAACCAGTTTAAATTCCTCGATATGAGTCAGAGCTCTGCGAACATACTCCGTGCATTGTCTGGAAGCTTCTTCGCATAGAGTTTTGAAGGCCCGGTGGCCCATGGGCTGGGAATCTGAGAACTCCCAGATGAGGTCTTTGTAAAACGGCATCTGCTTTTCCATAGTTATGGCATACATCACCGAAGAGCGTGCAGATGCAGGATCAGTGAAGAAATGAATTCCGTACGGACGACGGAGCATGGAGCGGGCCCAGTCATCTCTGTAGGCCGCGATGGCCATAAAATACTCGGTGCCATAGTAAAGATCTTTTGGGGCCATGATGGAATCATAGCTTTCTTCAAGATCATCCTTGAATGCTTCATGGGGAAAGGCCTGCACGGACTCAAAGAACTCTGCAGCTCTGTCCGCTTGAATACTCTGGATTATTGAAACATCCGAATCCTTCCTATAGTGGGCCAGTGCAAGGGCGGCTCCCGGCGACTTCTGCGTTGCCAGTTCCCTTACTCGCTTCTCATGTTTCACTGCCAGGGGAAGAACCTGGAAAGCCATGTAGCGAACCTCGGTGGAACCTTCAAAATAGATTAGTTTCTCCTGAAGCCTCCGGTAAGCTTCGTCGCTGAGGTTCCATTGAGCCCTGGACAATACGATTTCTGCCAGACCTACGGATCCGGGGCTACAGCCAGAAAACCAGGTAAGCCTTGTAGAGTCGTGAAAATGCTGCGGTATGATCTCCAGGAAAAGTTCATCCTGTTTTGCATAGAGCAGTGCGATCAAAGCATTGGCCCGGACTCCCGGCGCTTTGTGCCTCGTAAGCATGACCAATTCTTCCGGGCTGGCTTGATCTGCGATGGTGTGCACAATGGAATAGCATGGCGGAGTAGTGCCCCCTGCGCCCACCGCGAAGTCGCACACTAGAGGATTCTCTGCAAAATCATTGAATAACTCCAGAATCTTCGGCCGGACTTTCGAAGCATCGTATGTCGGATTCGCCAGAGCTTCCCTCTCTGGATTTGCCCGAAGCGAAGCTCCCATCGGGGGCAATGTCATGCACAGTGCCAGAATCAAAGCGCGGCGGAAGGTCATCTAAATTGGACGCCGGTTTTGCCACAAAGTTCCGGAGGCTGCTCCCATCAAATCCGGGGGCCGGGGTATCACAGCCTATTTCGAGGAGGCTGCATTTGAGTCGTGGAAGAGGGCAGGGAATTCGCGCCGCTCCCAAAATCCAGGGTCCGGGCCATGCTTTCGCATTTCGAGGAGGCTGCCGTTGAGTCATGGAATAGTGGTAGGGAATGAACTGCTGCAATGGAGTCAGAATGGGAGTCCCTTCAATCATATTGAGAACGGTATCTAGCGCACGATTTCCACTTCTCGATTGATATTGCGAAACCGCAGCATCAATACAGCTCCCCGGTCTGATGTGAGTAGTTTCTTCCATAGAGAACGCTTTTGTGCGGGCGCTTCCAGCCGAATTTCGGTAATGCGGCCCACTTCCCAGGGTGAGGGCAGCGATTGAGGGATTTCCAGCTCAATCTGCTCATTCATGGAATAGTCCGCACTATGAATGGGCCCGGGACGCAATGCAGCGGAAAGTAATTGAAAGGGACTCTCTTCTTCTCTCGGATTGATCGTGCGGTCAGCATCGTTACGCAGCATCAAATGAATGGCCGGAATTTCGCGATCGGCCTCTATTACATCGGCACGGATGGTAAGATCGGTGGGGGATGGAAAAAAGGAATCCAGGCTACCGGTTTTGTACATGATCCCGAAAATCAGAAGCAACAGGGCACAATCCGCAAGAATCATCCAGAAGGTTCGGTTACTGAATGGATTGGGAGTTTTTGTCGGAGTTCCCGGGTAATCTTCCCGCACTTCCTGGGGATTCTTATAGTAGAATTTCAATGCAGGCCTCCGAAGCGTTTTCCATCGTTTCTGCGTTCCAGCGGATCTTTACTCTGAAATCGGCGCTGCCTTTTTCCCAGTGCTCTCTGAATCAAAGACGGAAACCGAGAGCTTCGCGGATGTATGGATGTTTCTGTGCTGGCATGTAGTAGTTCCATAGCGGCCATCACAGAAGTTATCATATCGTCCGATCTACAGAGTGCACTCATCAAAATCCCGGTGAGGCAGTCTCCGGTGCCAGCCACCGCCAATGAGCGATTGATCCAGGGGAAAAGATAGGCTCGGTCTTCAAAGGGGTCCATCAGAATACTGGTGCTGGCCTTGTAGAGTACAAAGCTTCCTGCAGAATCCCTTGCAAATTCCATGGCGAGGCGAAGAGAGTCTACATCCGTAATCGCAGCTCCACCCATCGCGGCCCATTCCCCGGGATGTGGCGTCAGAATGGTTTTTCTACCAAGTAGCTTTTTCCATTTCGGATTCTGAACTGCTTCCACTGCGGCAGCAGCATCCAGAATGAGGGAAGGGGCTTTTTTGGATGGACTGTATTGTTCGCTCAAGGCTTCCAAAAATTCTATACAATCTTCTTTCGAACAGCCCGGGCCCATTGTAATGGCACCCACTCTGGAATCCAGACTCAGACGTTCCTTGATCATGATGGAAGGCTCTTCTCGAACAATTCCCATTTGCGAACCTGTGATGCCCTGGAGGATACCGCCTCCGCTGGAAAAGAAGCTCCTGGCAGAGAGTAGCATGGCACCTTCCATACCGGTGGATCCGCCCATGAGCCAGCCCGATCCGTTGCTGTATTTATGGGAGTTACCTTCGCGCTGAAAGCAAGTCAGTCGATTCGCATCACGTCTCACCAGGCGAAAAGGGGAGTCCATGTCCGGCGAAAAACCGATGGGATGGGTATAAATGGAAGTATGTTCTAAGAGTCTGTCATCCAGGGCGCAGGCCAGGCGATGTGGTCCGTAGGTATGAACTTCATCCGGATCAAACAAAGCAGTTTCTGTAAATCGTTCGCTTTCCAGAAGTCCGGCTGGCACATCCAGACTCAGAAGGTAGGCTCCTTTGCTTTGTTCCTCTGAAATCCATCGGCCCAGCTCTGCGAAGCTTCCTTCCAGAGGACGATTCTGCCCGCTTCCCAGCAGCGCTTCCACAATGAGCAGTCCGGAGTCTCTGATGGTCTGGTCCTCTATCATTCCATCGCGACTTTGATTTCTCTGCAAATCCGGATCCCTTTGCCTGGATTCTATGGGTTCTGGCGGCTTGCTCGTCTGCCGGTCACCATTTGTGAATTTCTCGATCCAGGGCAGGCCTTTCGCATCCCGAATGGAATGCAGAAATTCCTCCACGGTCACCAATTCTATAAGGTTCGCCTCCGATGGCTTTGCCAGTAAGCGTTCGTAGAAACTCGAAGCTTCGGACGTGGCCCGGGCCGTTTGCACAACGGTCAAGCTCGAATCGGCTCCCCAGTTTTTCTGCCCGGCGCTGGAAAGAATCTGCCAGGCCAGAGCCAGGCCATCGCCTCCATTGTTCCCGGGGCCGCAAAGAATGATGATGTGAGAAAATGCAGGAAGTTTTTGCAATCGATACAGGCTACTTAGAGCCGCCTGGCCCATGAGCTGAGTGGATGTCCAGCCCAGTTCCATGGTTCGTTGATCCAGGTGCCTGGATTGTTCATAGGTTAGCAGTGGCTCACTGCCATTCATTGAGTTGATAGTTACCTTCATTGATTCGCACGCTGAAGATACGATTGTTTAGATTACGATAGGTCTCTCTCCAGGATTCGCGGACCCCGGGAAATCGGAGTAGCTGGTTGTTCAAGTATTCACCCTGAGCACTGAAAATCTTGAAAAGAATACCGCCACTATCATCCAGAGTTTCCATTATGAATCCACCTTCCGGACCAGCCCAGCTCAATGCATCTCTGGTTTCATCGGTGGAGTAAATCTCTCGGGCCTCACCGTTTCGGTCCTGATGATAGATCTTGCGTATCTCTGGAGCAAAGGTGGAGGGATTGCGAAAGACTGCGCTAATGAGGTATCGTTCACCGCCCGGATACGGGATCATACTTTCCACTTCCAGTCTGTGGTTTTTTAGTTCTTCTGGCGCAGTGATTCCGCGAGGCGTTTCGGTGCCCACCAGCACACCGTCCCGGTAGGCCGTAATGGCCGGGCCACCGTCCTTGCGATGAAAAACATAGAGAGTGTCGTCTTCACCCATTACCATTCGATCAATTCGGGCAAAAGTGGCGTTGGCCGCATCGGCATCCTTAAGAGTGATTACTGTTCGATCATCAAGGTCAACGCGAACGATCCTGGCCGGGGCCGCCGTAGAGTACTCCGGTCTTAGAATGGCCGGGAGTCGGTTTTCTGGAGGAAGATCCGGGTTGCTGTCTATGGGGCTGTAGGTTTTCTTTTGCTCTTCCTGGATTACATGAATCTCTATATACAGTGCATCGTCATTGCTGGCCACAGCGCCGGGAATGCCGGCCGGAATGGGCGTTGATTCAATCTCTAACTCCAGCGGAGTCCCCCGTGCATTTAGAATCCAGGAAGGATTGGCCTGGTTTCCCGGAAAGAAGCGAACCACCCTGTAAGAAACATCACTCAAGAAGATGCCATCATCGTTCACGGAGGGCATATAGGGAAAATTTCCGTAGATCCGCTCGGTCCGCAGAATGGGCAGCCCGTCCGGAAACTCCTCGGCGGTAACATTCATTTGAAGTGGAATGGAATAGATTGTGGAGGGAGCCAGCTCATCGATTCTAAATCGGGCACACTGGCTGAGGAATAGTGAGATTAGAACGATGGTCCCTACCATCCGTAGCTTCTGGCCGCTGAATCGGGCTGAATTGCGAAGGAATGGATTAAAAAAAACGTTGCGATGGTTCACCGGGAACCATCTGGATTGAATTAGATTGACAGTAAAGCGACAAAACGATTCCTTGTAGTAGAAGTGGGTTGCACCCGCTTTTTTTTTGCCGGATGGCCGCAAAATGGATGTTCTGGATGAAATTGCGGCGGAGGCGCTTCTGCCGGGGACAGAGATTTACTCGATTCGTCTCCGAAATGCAGGGGGTGGCTACCACATCGAGGTCCAGCTGGACGATCTGAACCACCCCACCGGTTCAGTGGATCTAGAGCAGTGCGAGACCTTCAGTCGCGCTCTCATTGAGAGGCTGGATGCAGCGCTGGAATCGGACCGTAGGTCACTCCCCGCCGATTTGAATGCCGAAAATTATTCCCTGGAGGTTTCTTCGGCCGGGGCGGAACGCCAGCTCAGGCTACCCGGCGATCTGGAGCGATTCATGGCCAGTCCCATGAAGCTTCAGTTTGAGGAGGAGGGAACCGTACTCACAGAAATTGTGGAATACACTGGCAAAGAAGAACGGGAAGGCCAGGAGTTATTATTGTTTCGATCCTATAAAACAGGAGGGTCCAGAAAGAAGGGAGGCAAGGGCAAGACAAAGAACTATGCTCTCAGTCTCGAGCAGATTCGAAAAGCGAATCTGTATCTGGATATGTAGCGATGGCAAAATCAAAGAAAAAGCAACAGACCGGGCCAGATATTCGAGCCTTCTTCGACTCTATGGATGCCCTGGCTTCGGAAAAAGGTCTGGGTAAAGATGAAATCATGGAAATCTTTCGCGGGAGTCTTATTACTTCCTATCAGCGAAAGTATGGTCCGGATGCACGCATTGAGGTAACCCTGGATTCTGAAACTCCAGCGATTGGGGTCAGTGTGCACAAGCAGATCGTCGAAGAGGTGGAGGATCCATCCCTGGAAATCACCGTTGCAGAAGCGAAAAAGCATCGGGAAGATGCGGCGGCTGGTGAAGAGCTGGTCATCGAAGAGGAGCCATTTGCTTTCTCTCGCATCGGAGCCACCAACGTAAGGCATATATTCTTTCAGCGCTTGAAAGAGCAGGAAAGAGAAATCATCTATAATGAATTCAGCCACAAAGAAGGGGAACTGATTACAGGTCAGTTTCTGCGCTGGAGAGACCGGGAAGTAGTCTATGTAGATCTGGGCCGAGCCGAAGGCGTACTTCCCAGAAGAGAGCAGATTCCTCGAGAGCGGTTTCACCCTGGCGACAGAATCAAAGCAGTGATCAAATCGGTGGAGCTTCGTAGAGAGAAGTCCCGAGACCCGGGACCCTATATTCTGCTTTCCCGCGCAGCCCCGGAATTTGTCCGAAGACTGTTCGAACAAGAAATCCCGGAAATCTACGACGGTGTAGTAGAAATCATGGATATTGTACGAGATGCCGGTTTCCGTAGCAAGCTGCTGGTGCGATCCAATCGTTCCGATGTAGACCCGGTGGGAGCCTGCGTTGGTATCAAAGGTGTGCGAATTCAATCCATTGTTCGGGAACTGGGCAATGAGCGTATCGATATTGTTAACTATTCTCCGGAGCCAGCGGAGCTCATCGCAAATGCGATCTCTCCGGCCCGGGTTGCCGAAGTTCGTGCTGATTCAGGCACCAAAGAAGCTCTGGTTCTGGTTCCGGACGATCAATTGCGTCTGGCCCAGGGACCGGATAACAAGAATGTGAAGCTGGCAGCTCGTCTCACAGGATTCCGGCTCATCGTAAAATCTTTGACGCAATTCGGGGAGGAAATGTCCTCTCCCGAAGCCCGTGCACAGCTAGAGCAATTGTTCAGTCCCAAGACAGAAGAGGGGGCAGGCGAAGACGGAGATTACACTCCGCTTACCGAACTGCCTGGTCTGTCCGGTCGATTGATTTCATTGCTTGAGCAGAGTGGAGTAAAAAGCGTTGAGGATCTGGTGGAGCTGGAACCCGAGGAGCTGGAAGCTCTGGAAGGAATCGGGAAAACAACGGCAACCCAGATATTGAAGATTCTGGAGGATGTGGTCTCCTTCGAGGAAGTATAACCGCAATTTGCGGATTTGAGTGCACCGGCCACGCTGGCAGGAAAATTTATGGCGGATAATAACGAAAATCAGGGCAGCATCAAGAAGCAGCTATCGGGCTCTGGCGCGTCCAAAGGGAAGAAGAAGCTGGTCATCAAGAAGAAGGTGGACCAGAAGAAGGATATATCCGAACACTTCGACGCTTCCAAGAAGCCCAAAGCAGGACCCCCTAAAACCGGTGCACCCGCCCAGAAGACCACTCCGCCTAAAGGTGCACCTGGCCCCACAGGTCCTGCGCAGCAAAAACCGGCCACCGGTGGTCCGCCTCCCCGAGGGGAACAAAGAGGACCACAGCAACAGAATCGCGGAGGCCCTGACAATCGCAGAGGCGGTCCGGGTGGTCCCGGTGGACCCAGACAGGGGCAGGGACAGGGACAAGGTCGTCCAGGAGGCGATCGAAGGCCTCCTCAAGGCGGGCAGAAAGGTCAGGGCGGAGGCGTTAGCCGCGTCAGTTTCGCAGGAGCCGGAACGCCCTTTGATGCATTATTAGAAAGTACCAGAAAGGCTGCCAGTGCCAACCAGGCTCAGGGACGGGGCGGCAAGGGACCCGGACCACGCGGTACCGGCAAACCAGGGGAACCGGATCGAGGTCCGGAAACCGGTGGTGGTCGTGGTGGCCGAGGCGGTGGTCGTCGAGGGGGCCACGATAACGAAAATATCAATAAATTTCAGCGAGCTGTAAAACGCAAGCCACAGCCCAGTGGAACTACGGTTCCCACTTCCATAGACATTATGGAAAGTGTTCAGGTGGGAGAGCTGGCCAAAAAGCTCAACCTGAAGCCCGGCGATGTCATCGGTCGCTTGATGAAGATGGGTGAGATGGTTACCATCAATAAGATCATCGATTCCGAAACTGCAGCCCTGGTGGCTCAGGAGTTTGGATGCAAAGTAAATGTTGTCAGCCTATTCGATGAAACGGTTATCGCAGAGGAAGAGGACAAAATTGAGGATCGCCAGAATCGACCGCCTGTGGTTACGATCATGGGTCACGTTGACCATGGTAAGACAAAGCTTCTGGATACCATCCGTAAATCCAATGTAGTGGATTCGGAAGCCGGTGCCATTACGCAGCACATCGGTGCATATCAGGTGGAGACGCCCACTGGAAAGATTACATTCCTGGATACTCCGGGTCACGAAGCATTTACTGCCATGCGATCTCGCGGTGCTGCAGTTACCGACATCGTAATTCTCGTAGTGGCTGCCGACGACGGTGTAAAAGAGCAAACCAAAGAAGCCATTACTCATGCCAAAGAAGCGGAAGTACCCATTATTGTGGCTGTGAACAAGATCGATCTGCCATCCGCCAACATGGACAAGGTTCTGCAGGAGCTGGCCACAGCCGGACTGCAGCCTGAATCCTGGGGCGGTGATACCGTAGTATGTGAGATCTCAGCCAAGAATCACATCGGTATTGAGCATCTTCTGGAGATGGTGCTTCTCCAGGCGGAAATCCTGAACCTGAAGGCCAACCCGGAAGTTCGCTCCGTAGGACACGTAATCGAAGCCCGGGTGGATGCAGGAAAAGGTCCTGTAGCTACGCTGCTTATTGAAAAAGGAACATTGCGCGAGGGTGATCCTTTCGTAGTTGGAGTTTATTCCGGTAAGATTCGAGCTATGTTCGATGACCTGGGTCGCCGACGCACAGAAGCGCCACCGGCCACTCCAGTGGAAATTATTGGTCTGGATGGTGTTCCTCAGGCCGGGGATCCCTTCCAGGTTGTAGAATCTGAGAAATATGCCCGTGAAATGGCCTCCACACGTCAGCATTATGAGCAAATATCCAGGGCCGCAGAAAGAGCTCAGCCCAGTATGGATGCTCTGGCCGAATGGATGCAGGAGCACAAGGAACTCAAGATCATTGTCAAGGCAGACGTTCAGGGTTCTGTGGAAGCGATTCGCGACGGCTTGATGAAACTGTCCCACGACGATGTGAAGGTTCGGGTCATTATGGGAGCTACTGGTGCCATTTCCGAATCCGACGTAAGTCTGGCCTCTGCTTCAGCCGCCATGGTAGTAGGTTTTCATGTTCGGGCCACTCCGCAGGCCACAGAGTTAGCTGAAAGAGAAGGGGTGGATATCCGCTATTACAGCATTATCTACAACGTAATCGAAGACATGACCAAGGCCATGGAAGGTCTGCTGGAACCGGATTACGTAGAAGAAGTGAAAGGTCGGGCCGAAGTTCGCAAGGTTTTCCGAATTTCTCGAGTGGGCAACGTCGCCGGTTGTATGGTTACTTCCGGAAAGATCCATCGAAACAACAAAATCCGAATTCTTCGAGACAACGTTGTGATCTTCGAGGATGGCGAGCTGGATAGCCTGAAGCGCCATAAAGATGACAGTACCGAAGTCGCCGAAGGTTTCGAATGCGGTCTATCGCTGAAAAACTTCAACGACATCAAAGACGGCGATATTGTTGAAGCATATGTAATCAACGAGGTGGCGCGGACTCTCTGAGAAATTCTTCTCTGAGCGCTGACAGAAAATGAATCCGGTTCGTCAAAAGCGTCTGGAATCGACTATGGTTCGCGAGCTTTCTGAGCTTATTATCAAGCGAAGGATCAAGGACGAGCGCATTGGATTCGTTTCTGTTACTCGCATAAGCCTGGCGCCGGATCTTTCCGAGGCCACAGTCTTTATTTCCCTGTTTGGCCCCGAAGAAGAGCACCGGGACACCTGGCGCGGCCTTACGGCTGCGGTGAAATTCTTTCAAAGCGAAATGGGCCGCTCCCTGCGCTTGCGACAGACTCCCCGTATCCATTTCGAGCTGGATACCAGCATTCGAGAGGGCGATGCCATCCTGGACAAGATCGAAAAAGGACTCTAGCTCAGACACCTACACAGCCAGTCCGATCACGGACGGACTTCTGCTGGTGGATAAACCGGCAGGACCGGGATCTTCGGAAATGGTAGGCCGAGCCCGGAGAGCTACGGGGATTCGTCGAATTGGTCATACTGGCACTCTGGATCGTTTTGCCAGCGGACTTCTTGTGCTGGTTGTAGGCCGAGCCACCGTTCTTGCCGATTCCATCCTTCGCTATAACAAGTCATACGAGGCAACCATTCGAGCCGGACGGTTCACGGATACCCATGATCCGGCAGGCACCGTGGTTCGAGAAGTCAGCGCGGAACAGAGCCATGCATTTCTCCAGAGGAATCGCCAGGCTATGGAAAACTGGATCCAGGGAATGGAAGGACCGCAAATGCAGGTTCCTCCGGATTATTCAGCCTTAAAGCAGCAGGGGAAGCGAGTATCCGATCGCGTGCGTCGGGGAGAGACTGTAGAACTGAAGCCCAGGCCTGTTCGTATCTATGAGTCTTCGGTAACAGATATTCTGGAGGATGCCGATGGGTTTTATCTCCGATGCCGCTTCACAGTGAGCTCCGGTACCTACATTCGTTCTATTATCCGAGATTTCTCCCGGGCACTGGAGTTTCCATTCTTTCTGGAAGGTCTGCGTCGCACATCTGTTGGACCGTTTTCCCTGGAGCATGCCTGGGTGCCCGAATTCCAGGACGGTGAGCCTTTGCATTCGCCGGAAATCCTCAGTTTGCCCGATGCATTTCCGCAGTGGCATCAAACTCGAGTGGATGTGAACCGGGGGGCCCAGCTGGAGCAGGGCCGAAAGATACCGGTTCCACTTCCAGACCAGGATGGTGAGATTTTTCTCATCTTGAGACCAGACGGCGAAACCCTGGCCATAGCGCAACGACAGGGCCAGGAATACTCCCTGAAGAAGGTCTTTGTTCGATCCTGAGCCTGCTTTTTCTGGATGAGCCGGGAAATTTGCTTTTCTGCACAGAGGCTCATCGAAGTATGGAAGATTAAGTTAAAAAAGGTAAAAAAAGAAGAGAGATGATCACAGCCGAACGCAAACGAGAAATCCTGAAGCAATACGGGAAGGGAGACAAAGATACCGGATCCTCCGAGATCCAGATCGCCCTGCTCACAGAACGCATTCGGGAACTGACCGAGCACTTCAAAACCCACAAAACTGACCACCATTCCCGTCGCGGACTGCTGAAACTGGTTGGTCGTCGTCGCAAGCTCCTGGACTATCTGAAAAAGAAGAACGTAGAATCCTACAAGAAGCTCATTGGCGAACTCGGAATCCGTAAGTAAAGTTTTCCTCTCTCGGTTCGGAAGGAATTAATGGACTATCAAAAGTCAGAAGCAGACTGGAATGGAACCGGTCTGTCCATAGAAACTGGTAATTGGGCCAAACAGGCTCATGGCTCTGTAGTGTATCGCTACGGAAATCTTGTAATGCTGGCCACTGTATGCGCTGAAAAAGAGGCGCGGGAAGGGCAGGACTTTTTTCCCCTGACGGTGGACTATCGTGAAAAGATCTACTCTGTAGGTCGAGTGCCAGGCGGATACTTCAAGCGAGAAGCGCGCCCCCTGGAACATGAAACCCTTACATCACGCTTAATTGACCGACCCATTCGGCCTCTGTTCCCTGAAGGATACTTCTGCGAAGTGCAGCTTCTGGTAACGGTTCTTTCTGCCGATCCCACCGTGTCCATAGAAGGACATGCAATTGCGGCTGCATCCGCTGCACTGGGTGTCTCGGATATCCCATTTCATGGTCCCGTGGCAGGAGTGCTTGTGGGCCGAAAAGATGGCAAGCTGCTGGCTGATCCCACAAAAGAAGAAATTCAAGAAGGGGATCTGGAACTTCTGGTAGCTGGGTCAAAAGATGCTGTAATGATGATTGAAGGAGGAGCTCAAGAGATCTCTTCCGAAGAAATGATCGAAGCTCTGGACTTCGCCCATAAGAAGATCAAAGAAAAGATCGAAATTCAAGAAGACCTGATCAAAAAGGTTGCCCCTGAAAAGCGCGAAGTGGCTCTGCGAAAGCCCGATGAGAGCATTCGTGAGAAAGTAAAATCGAAATATTTCGAGAAGCTGGAAGAAGCCAACTCTGCAAAAGGCAAAGAAGGCCGCTCCGAAGCTGTAAAAGCCGTCTACAACGAAGCGCTGGAATATGTCCAATCTGAACTGGTTGCGGACCGAGATGAAAAAGAGCAGGAAACTGTTCTTCGAGATATCAAAGGCTATATGCATGAGCTGGAGTATCTGGTGGTTCGCAAGTCATGCTTCGAGCAAGGCATTCGCGCCGACGGTCGAAAGCTGGATGAAATCCGGGACATCTCCATTGAACTGGATGTTCTCCCCGGGGTTCACGGATCATCCGTGTTCACTCGAGGTCAGACGCAGTCCCTGGGTGTTGTTACTCTGGGCACCGGCGACGATTTCCAAAAAATCGAAACTCTGTCCGGCGAAAGACACAAGCATTTCATGCTGCACTATAACTTCCCTCCATATTCCACAGGAGAAGTGAAGCGAATGATGGGCCCCGGTCGACGGGAAGTAGGACATGGAAACCTGGCCGAGCGTGCCCTGAAGCGTATGGTGCCCGAAAAATCCGAATTTCCTTATGTTATTCGCATTGTATCTGAGATACTGGAATCCAATGGATCCTCTTCCATGGCATCTGTATGTTCTGGATCTCTGGCCATGATGGCTGCCGGTGTTCCGGTACCTAGAAGCGTTTCTGGTATTGCCATGGGCCTGATCATGGGCGATAACAATGATTATTGCATCCTTAGCGACATTGCTGGAATCGAAGACCACTTCGGCGACATGGACTTCAAGGTAGCCGGAACCAGAAAAGGAATTACAGCGTTTCAGCTGGATATCAAGGTAAAGGGCCTTTCTGTGGAGATTCTGCGAGCTGCCCTTGCCCAGGCTGAAAAGGGCAGGCTGCACATCCTGGATAAGATGGACGATGCCATCAAAGAAGCAAGGTCCGATGTTTCCCCCAATGCACCCCGTATTACCACCATTCGAATCGATCAAGATCGCATTGGCGAGCTGATTGGCCCGGGCGGCAAAGTGATTCGAAGCATTATTGAGAAGTCCGGCGCTGATCTGAGCGTGGAGGACGATGGAACCGTGACCATAGCGGCCACCAATACTCAGTCAGCAGAGCTGGCTCAGAAGTTGATCGAAGACATTTTTCGCGAAGTAGAAGTAGGAGAGTCCTACGATGGAACGGTGAAGCGAATCGTAGATTTCGGCGCTTTCATCGAGCTTTTTCCCGGAAAAGAAGGTTTGCTGCATATCTCCAAGCTTGCTAAAGAGCGAGTGAATTCCGTAAAGGATGTGGTAGATATCGGTGATTCCATCAAGGTTCGAGTTCTGGGCGTGGACCAGTTCGGCCGCGTGGACTTGATCCGCGAAGAACTGGCGGACGAGTTCGCCGCATCGGGAGCTGGCTCCAATAGCGGTGGCGGACCTCGCGGAGGCGGAGACCGACGTGGCGGTGGCGGCGGCGGAAGACGCCCCGGTGGCCGACCTGGCGGTGGTGGAGGTCGCGGAGGACCGCGGCGCTAAATCGCAACTACTTAGCCAAATGCTTTCGCATTGGAACCGTAGCAAAAAGCCCCGAATTTCGGGGCTTTTTTATTGTACCGGAATCTCTTGCTCTCTGAAGCGCCTGGAGGACTTTGCAGTATGCCAGAAAAGGTGAAATTCTATAAAGCTCCAGGAGCCAGACCACCGGAGAAGAAGTCCAGTCATGCCGCAGCCTTCGATGTTTGTGCTCATTTGCCACCAGATACAAACCTGAAGATTGGCCCCGGTCAGAGGTTTGCTGTGCCCACGGGGCTGTATTTTGCCATTCCGGAAGGATTCTATTTATCTGTGCGTCCTCGTAGCGGCCTTGCTTTGAATCATGGAATCACCTGCTTGAACACGCCGGGAACCATTGATTCGGATTACCGCGGCGAACTGAAAATTATTCTGATTAACCATTCGGATCAGGACTTTACCATCGAAAACGGTGATCGGATCGCTCAGATTCTGCTGGAAGTTGAGGTGTCCCTGGAATGGGAACCTGCGAAGACTGCCGAAGAACTGGGAATTACAGACCGAGGGGCTGGTGGATTTGGAAGCACTGGCCTGGCTTGAATTCGGAGAGAATTTCGTCTGCTAAAAGAGCGTTTCCTGTCCGGGGCACCGGAGCAGGTTGCGGCAACTCTTGCCCTTCCGGATGGGCCGGAGCAGGGCCTCCCACTACAGCTATGGCAGCCCCTGTCTGTGGAAATCTGTCTGACTTCACAGCACAGGCAATCTCATCACTTGGTCCTATTCTTTCCCGCAAGAACCCCGTATTTTTAGAAACATAATCCAGAGGAATCGGCCGATACATTCCCTGAATGGCCGAAACAGACATAAATCCTACTCCAAAGGCAGGAAATCCAGGTTTCAACGAAATCCTGGGCTCCTTGCTTATTTTATTCGGGCTGCTTTTGAGCCTTGCTGTAGTTTCCTACGATAACCAGGCGGCCATGGGGCTTAAGCCCGGAACGGTGGAGAACTGGACTGGCACCGTAGGTCATTACGGAGCCATGCTACTGTTTATTCTGTTTGGCAAAGCCTCCTACATTCTCGGGCCCCTTATGGCCTACATGGGAATTCGCGGACTGGTTCAATCCAGAAGCGAAGACTATGTGCCTGGATTGCTGGGCTCACTTACCATGGTGACAGCGCTTGCCTTATTCTTTCATTTCTACACCCCCATGACCTACTCCGATGTGCAGGGAACGGATCCCATTAGCGGTGGTGGCGCCCTTGGTTATCGAGTAGGCGAGTTACTTCGTTTTCTCTTTGGAACCTATGGAGCGTTTCTGGTGGCGCTGGGTATTCTGGTGCCAGGGTTTCTTTACACCTTTCGTCTACCGTTTCCGGAATTTCTGAATCTAACTCGCAGTCGCCTGGGCCAGATGAAGAAAGGAGGCCAGACTGGTTTTCATCGGCTTCTCTATGTTCTGTTCCCTCCACCTGCGCAAAAAGAGGAGATGCACGAAGAACCTCTGGTTCAAGAGACCAGCACCACAGGCGAAGCGGCTCTCAAGGATTGGAGCGAAATGGCCGGTCATGTACGTAAGGAACCCAGGTCCGGAATGACTTACCAGGATTATTCGAATCAGGATGACACAATGAAAGAACCCTTATGGGAAAAGAAAGAGCAGAATGGCAGAAAGCCATGGATTGAAAAGAGGGTCGTAGAAAGCGAAGCTCCCCATCGGCCTTCGTCCTGGAAACCCGCCGCCAGTGGCAGATATCATTCCGGAATGGATCCCATGAAGCAGTCCCTGCTTGAGATGGAGAATCAGAGAGAAGTGTTTGGTCGCTATGGCGAGGACGGATCTCATCACTCCGAGTGGCCCGATTCTGAAGGTTTGCCCCAGGCCAGAAGCCTGGACGATGACAGCGATGATCTGGAAGAACTGAACGATGACTTCGGAGGAAGAGATCCTGGAAATCCCATCCCTGGATATTTCGATCGTTCCGGGCGATCCTTTCATTTTCAACGTAAACGCGTAGCTCCTTATCGTAAGCAGGAGGATGGATTCCTGGGGGTTTTGGAACTGGAGCCCGGACTGCGCCGTCGTCCGGACGAAGGAAAAGGGATGCAAACCGGCGGTCAAGAATCGAGTGTAAGAGCAGATTCCAGACAACTTGCGGACCAGGCTCGCTTTGTTTCTCCGTCCCGCGTACTGGACCTGGATCGGGAGGCCTCTGTAGAAGGAGATGAGCTTGAGTATTCG
This sequence comes from Leptospiraceae bacterium, assembly GCA_002717505.1. Taxonomy (GTDB): domain Bacteria; phylum Spirochaetota; class Leptospiria; order Leptospirales; family Leptonemataceae; genus UBA3465. The sequence goes on along the minus strand of PBEB01000026.1, from coordinate 31,599 downwards.
GATGAGCAAGGCTATTCCGAAGATGCTCAAGATTTCACGGGTACTATTTCTACCTATACAGATTCTGAAGAGAGTACAGTAGACGATGCTGGCCTGGAAGAGCCAGAAGAGATGGCCATGGGATCTGCAACCCATTCCCTGGACGCAGCGAACTCCATGAGCGGGAATGCAACGAAGGCCGATGAAGCGTCTTCGAATGCATTGTCCCTTGAGGATGATTCCGCGGAAGAATCTGCGCTTCAGATCCCGAGGCCACCGGCAGCGGCAAAGAAGCCCGGAGGTGAGGGTATTACGACCAGCATCTATGAGCCAGATACAGAAACCCTGGTGCCACCCATTACAGGGCTGAAGGGCTATAAGCTGCCTCTAAGTATTCTACAGTTTTCCCGAAGACCAGAAAGAAACGATGTGGCCCGCGAAATCGAAGGAGTAAAGGAGCAACTGGAAGCGGTGATGCGAGATTATTCTTTCCAGGCTTCTGTGGTACATGCCACTCGTGGACCAATGATTACGCAATACGAAGTGCGACCGGAACCCGGGGTTCGTGTGAATCGGCTTCTTCGCATTCAGGACGAAATCCGTATGCATCTGGCGGCTCACAGCGTGCGTATTGTGGCTCCCATTCCTGGAAAGAGCACCATAGGTATTGAGCTTCCCAATAGCGTGCGTGAAACAGTAACCCTGGGCGATCTGGCTCGAAAGGATGAGAATTTCTTTGCACGGCATCGAGAACTGGGCATTGCCCTGGGAAAGGACATTGCTGGATCCAATCTGTATGTAGATCTTGCGCGATTGCCGCACCTGCTCATTGCCGGGGCCACCGGTTCCGGAAAATCTGTGTACATGAATTCTGTGATCGCATCCATCCTCTATAACCGTTCTCCAGAAGAAGTGCGATTTTTGATGGTGGATCCCAAAATGGTGGAGCTGAAACTCTACGAAGGGATTCCGCATCTTCTATACCCTGTGATCACCGATGTGCGAAAGGCAAGCAGAGCGCTGCAATGGGCTGTCCAGGAAATGGAAAGACGGTATCAAATCCTTTCGAAGCGCAAGGTTCGCGACATTCGCAGCTTCAACGAAAAGGTGAAAGAAGGTCGTATTGATCATGATCCCATGCCATATGTTGTGGTACTTATCGATGAGCTTTCTGATCTTATGATGGTAAGCGCCAAAGATGTGGAGGATTCCATTATTCGACTGACTCAAAAAGCCCGGGCCGTGGGCATCCATCTCATAATGGCCACGCAAAGGCCATCGGTGGATGTTATTACAGCTCTGATCAAAGCAAACTGTCCGGCTCGCATCGCCTTTCAGGTAGCTCAAAAAACCGACAGTCGTGTGATCCTGGACTCCAATGGAGCCGAAAGCCTGCTGGGCCGTGGCGATATGCTCTATAAGAGTCCAACAGCGGCTGCTCCGGTGCGGATTCAATCCCCCATGGTTTCGGAAGAGGAAATCGAAGACATTGTTCGGGAAGCCCGAAAACATGGCGCTCCTAACTTCGTGGAGCTTCCAGGGGAGGACATGGAGTCTGAAGGCGCGGCGGAAGATGTGGATTCCGAGCTGCTTTCGGAGGCCTGGAAAATCATTCTGGAAAGCGGAAAGACGTCCACATCCTACGTTCAGCGGCGGTTGCGCATCGGATACAACCGGGCGGCCAATCTAATCGAAAATCTGGAGCAAATGGGCTATCTGGGGCCGGCCATCGGCAATCGTCCCAGAGAGATCCTGAAACGGGACTGAAAAGACCTTGACCCTCCAATGTAACTGGAGGAACGGGATAGTGTGAGACGATTTACTAAACTGGCCGGATTGTATCTCATTCTGAGCCTCTCTTTGCTGGCCGAGCCCTACGATCGGCTTTCCCATGCCGAAGTGGCCCGTAAGGTTCAGGATCGGTACGAAAAGATCGAGAATTACCAGGCCAGCTTTACCATCAATGGTCGTGGCGGAAAGACTATGACCGGTACCGCCTATTACCGGGCCCCGGCCAATCTGAGCTTTGATTTCAGCAACCCTGCAGGAAATCGCATCGTCTCCGACGGAAAGACTCTCTGGATCAAGATTGCTAGGCTGAATGCAGTGGGAAAACAGGATCTTACCCTGAAGCCCAAAGAAGGAGAGAGGGATATTTTCTCCGTGGCACCGGGACCGGGTCTGAAACGACTATTTAATCGATATCATTATAAATTTGATAAAAAAGAACAGCCACGAGAAATCGATGGGAAGCCCTGCTATGTTCTGGAAATGGAGCAGAAGGAAAAAGTGGGCGGATTCGAACACATACTGCTCTATGTAGATTCCGAGAAGTTTCTGGTCTACAAAGCTGATGCCACCGACGGCACCTGTGAAACCACTACAATCACTCTGAAAAACATCCGTACCGACATACAGCTGGAAGGGAAAGTGTTTCAATTTCAACCGGACGATAACGACCAGATCGTGGCCAACCCGCTGGTAGAGTGAAGTCCGACTTATAAATAGATAATTTGCCCTTTCGGGAGTAAACAAACCATGGTATTAGCGAAAAGAGTGGGAGCCATTCTAAAGGAATCCCGGGAAAGCCGTAAGCTTTCTGTGCGCGATGTAGCGCGGGAAACCAATATGACCCCCAAGTATATTGAAGCGCTGGAAGCAGAGGATTATTCTCAGTTTCCTGGCGAAACCTACACTACAGGATTCCTGCGAAGTTACGCCGAATACCTGAACCTGGATAGCGATCATATTTTGAATCTGTATCGTGGTATTCAGATCGATCAAAGCCAGTCTCCTGTTGAGGAACTGACTCGTGCAACAAGTTCCGTGTCCTTTCGCATGCCGGATAAGCAATACATCCTGGGTGGTGTGGCCGCTGCTGTCATTGTAGGAGTCATCGCATTGTTCGCCTCCGGTACTGTTTCGCTTCCGGAGTTTGGCGGTGGTGCGGATGAAGTAGCCTGTTCGGATCGAGCCATGCAGGAGATCCTTCTGGCTGCAGAAGGGGTTACCCCGGGCATGGAAACCATGACCAACGAAAACGCATTAACGTTCCGACAGGAGGGTGCAAACATCAAGATGTGTCTGGAAAGCATCGATAGCACCAGACCCGAGCGAACCGTAGCCGTTGTGCAGATTATTGTAGATGGTGGAGAGCCTCATACCTTTCAGGCCGCCCAGGGCGAAAGTGTAGTTCTGGACCCTGCCACCGAAGCTCTTTCCGGCTTAAATAAACCTCTCATTGTTACTGCGCGAACCCTGGGCGAGAGCACGGCCCGTGTTCAGATAGAAACTGGATCTGGCGCCGAAGCCGGTCAGGGCGAAGATGTGATTCGAGTAACCCTGGAATTTGTTCAGGATTCTTACATTGAATGGGTAAACGATGGGGTTGTGCACAATGGTGTGTATCTGAAGGCCGGTCAGCGCAGAACCCTGGAAGCGACTGGTAGCCTGGAAGTAAAAGTCGGAAATGGGGCCGGTGTCCGCATCATTCGTCCGGGAGCTCCACCCAAGCTGGCAGGTCCTCCTGGCAAAATCGTAAAAATCCGATATAGCAAAAAGCCCAATCCACTGGATCCAGCGAAAAAGGTTATCGAGGAGCAGATCCAGGTAGCTCCATAAATGGGACGTTCGTTTTTCATAACGACGCTGGGCTGTCCCAAAAATGCCGCCGATAGCCGGCAAATGCACCGATCGCTGCTCCGCGAAGGGTATGAGCCGGCGGATAGTCCATACACAGCTGACTATCATCTCATCAATTCCTGCTCCTTCATTGAGTCCGCCCGAGAGGAAACCATTCAGACTATCCTGGAAGGGGCGGAGATCAAGCAGGAGCATCCAGACCAGAAACTGGTGCTGGTGGGCTGCTTTACGGAAAGGTATCAGGCGGCCGTCAAAGACGAGCTTCCTGAAGTAGACTTCTCTTTTGGAACCGGGCTATATCATCGCACAGGGGAACTGATTAGCGAGCAGTATGGCCCTCCGGCCTTGCATGATCCCCTTCAACCTTCTGTATTCTCTGGCATGGAGTTTGACGGGCAGGCCTATGCTCCGGTGAAACTCAGTGAAGGCTGCGACCGGAAATGCGCTTTTTGTGCCATCCCTTCGTTTCGAGGAAGCTTTCGTAGCCGCCAGGAGTCCGAGATCCTGGAAGAAATTCAAGACCTCACCGCCGAGGGCGTCCGGGAAGTCTGTCTGGTCAGTCAGGATACCAATGCCTTTGGCGGAAATCCTCAAAAGATTCTGGATTTGATTTCCAGAATGCATGAAATCCAGGACCTCTCCTGGATTCGCCTGCTCTATATGTATCCCGATGCGCGCACTCGCCGGTTTCTTGAAGGCTGGAATCCAGCGGATCTACCGCGGCTTGTCCCTTACCTGGAAAGCCCCGTGCAGCATGCATCTGCTCGAATGCTAAAGGCCATGAATCGGGCAGGTAGCCGTCAGCAGTTTGCAGAGTTGTTTGCCCTGGCCAGAGACCGGATTCCTGGTCTGGAGATTCGCACATCCTTGTTGCTGGGATTTCCCGGAGAGAGTGCCAGTGATATAGAAGAGGTGCATGCATTTCTGGATGAGTGCCGACCCGAGAAACTGGCTTTGTTCGCTTACAGTCCGGAGGAGGGAACCACCGGATTTGATCTGCCGGGAATGCCCGAGCCCGGTAAGACGACTGATATCATAAATGAAGTAAGAGATCATCATCTGGCCTTGCTCAAGGACATCCACCTGTCTCGTCAGGGGCAGATCTATGAATGTATGGTAGACGAGATTTCAGATGATGGTATGGTGGTGCGCAGAAAGCAGGATGCGCCGGAAGTGGACGAAGTAATACACATAGACCTGGATTCCAGTGCTGGATCTCCGGCTACAGAGGTAGGCGATCTTGCGCAGGTTAAGATCACCGGTTTCTTCGAATATGATATGTCCGGCGAACTGGTAGCCTCTGGCCTTTCTCCGGCGGGCAGGGAGAAACCGGTATGAAAAGCCAGTGGAATATTCCCAACATACTGACTGCATTGCGCGTCGTATCTGTTCCCTTCTTTATTTACTTTATTCTATCGCCGAACATAACCTATCGCATCATCGCCTTTGCTCTTTTCGCTCTTGCCTCCATTACAGACTTGATTGATGGCTATCTGGCGCGTAAATGGAATCAGGAAACCGAATTTGGTAAATTCATGGATCCCATGGCCGATAAAGCGCTGGTACTCGGAGCCTTCATTACGTTTCTGTTTCTTTCCGACCAGGTGCAGATCTGGATGGTTCTCTGTATCATCAGTCGCGATATGCTGATCACTGCCTTGCGATACCTGGCCATTCATCGCGGAAAAAGTCTGCGAACCAGTATGTTTGGAAAGATCAAAACGACCTTTCAGATGTTTTCCATCGCTGTAATACTCCTGAGTTTTCTTATGGTATCCTACAAGGAAAGAGGAGCTATTAATTCCATGTACAGTCAGGCCCGGGAAGAAGGGATTGGACCGGTGCATGTTGCCCAGGCGAATCTGCAAGAATTTCTGGCCGGCAACGTGGACTCGGTGCTCTATGGACTGGCCAGCTTCGTGCCCTATTATTTAATGCTTTTTACTACAATTCTGACCATCATTTCTGGAATCCGGTACTTTGTTACGAATTTTCGTTTGTTCATACCGGACCGGAAGAAACGCCGAGCCATGTCTGAGCCAGCCGGCGAAAGTGAACCATAGCAGCAAGGGAGAGCCAGGAAATGAAGGAGCTACTTAAGAAGATTATCGCAGGGGAAGACCTCACTGCGGAGGAAGCGACCCGGGCTATGACCGCCATTATGAGCGGGCAAGCCGGAGAAATTCAAACTGCGGGATTTCTAACGGCTCTTGCTCTGAAGGGCGAAACCGGCACTGAAATTGAAGCATTCTCTCGCTCCATGCGTAAAGCTGCTGTGAGCTGGCCCAGTCGTTCCAGTTCTGTAATACTCGATACCTGCGGCACCGGCGGAGACAGCTCCGGAATTATCAATGTCAGTACCGTGGCTGCCATGGTTATGGCTTCTCTGGGGGTGCCGGTGGCCAAGCATGGAAACCGCGCTGTGTCCAGCCCCACCGGGTCTGCGGATGTTCTGGAAGAGCTGGGAATCTCTATGTCCCTTCGTCCCGAGGAAGTGGCGGATTGTCTGGAAAAGGTGGGGATGTGCTTTCTTTTTGCTCCCACCTGGCATCCGGCCATGAAGTTTGCTGCACCGGTGCGCAAGGCACTGGGAGTGCGCACCGTATTCAATCTTCTGGGGCCCATAACCAATCCGGCTCCGGTGTCTCATCAAATCATTGGAGTGTTTGATGGCCGTTTCCTGGAGCCTCTGGGGGATGCTCTGGCCGGCCTGGGTCGAAAGGGAGCCTGCGTGATTCACTCTCGAGACGGTCTGGATGAGCTGTCCATTGCAGCGCCCACCGATTATATCCTGATTCGAGAAGGGCGCATCGAAAAGAAAGGTCAGTATAAACCTGAGGATTTTGGCATAAAACCCATGGATATTGATAGCCTGAAAGTAGCGGATCGAAGGGAATCTGCCCGGAGAGTCCAGGCCATTCTCGAAGGCAAGGGTTCGGACGTTGAGAATGCCATGATGGCAGCCAACGCAGCGCTGGCCTATCACCTGGTGCATTCTGATACAGATTTGAAATCCTCATTTGAGAAGTGCATGGACTCTTTGAAACAGGGCAAGCCCATGGAAGTTCTGGAGAAATGGAGAGCTTTCCATAATAACTCTGCCAGCGTCACTTCGGTTGGTGGCTGAATCTACTTGCCACCAGACCCGATAGACGGACTTTAGCCCCATGAACCCTCAGGCTTATATCGCACAGCAAACAGCCAATCCGTCTCCGGCTCCCGAAGCCTCCGGCCCCCAGGGAGAGCAGTCTACCGGGCTCTTCGGTGGCATGCCTTCCACTCTCATCATGATTGTGGCTGTTTTTGCTTTTATGTACTTCTTCGCCATTCGGCCCCAGAGAAAAGAAGAGAAGAAAAAAAAGGAAATGCTCGCAGCTCTCAAGAAGGGAGACACTGTGATTACCACAGGTGGCATCATCGGAAGCGTACACAGTATCAAACAGGATTCGGACTCAATCATCCTGAAGGTGGGCGATAACACTCGTATTGAAGTACTTCGCAGCGCCATCGGTTCTGTTCGAGATCAGAGCGCCACAGCCGCCTCTGAAGACGGCACCGACAAATCGGAGAAAACTGAACGCTTTCCGAAGGTCAGCAAGAAATCTGCGAAAAAATAGAACCCGGAAAGTCATGCGTAGAACAAAATCGTTTCTATTTGCTCTGGTACTGGGAATGGCCCTACAGCCTGCCATGGCCGAAGAGCCTGCGGCTGAGCCGCCAGCGGAACCTGCCGATACCTGGAAAGAGGGTATTACTCAGGAATTTCCCATTCAGTACGATCAGTATATTCCTGGATTTGAATCCGGGCCCAGTGAATCCCTGGAAGTGGAATCCGGCCCCGTTGACACTACACCAGATACTGAACCAGAGCAAAATCAGGTAGATTCCGATTCGGACTCCTCCTGGACGGAAATGTTTGCAGATCGCAATGTCATAAATATCCTACTTCTTGCCGGCATCGTGCTCTTATTCGTGATCTATCAGATAAGGTCCGGTGGTAAGCGGCGAGGATAAGCCCAGTTATGAATCGAATCCCTAAAAGAACTATTGTAACACTTCTCACGGCCGGATTTCTATTTCTGGCCTTCTATCCCAACCTGGCCACCCGCGATGTTTCTCTGGTCTTCCTTGAGTATTATCGCACTGAGGACGGAAGCAGAGTTGAGGTAGAAAAAAGCAAGATTGATGAATTTCTTAATGGCTCCGACACAGGCCTGCACCAGTACTTTCCCAGAGCACAGTGCGATTTGGAACCTCGCAAAGGAGTGGCGGAAGGCAGACACTGCGTTTTCCATACAAGGTTCATTACCAGCGCTGAATTCAACGAGTTGATGCAGGCTTATCCCGGGCTGCTGGATGATCGCAGAAGTGAGATTCAGCCCCATGCGCTGGAAGGCTTCTTCTCTTTCTTAACAGATAAAGCACTGAAGCCCCTTACCATCAAGTTGGGCCTGGACCTTCAGGGTGGTATGCGAGCTATCTTTGTGGCAGACTATGAAACCTACATAGCCAAGCTCAATGAAAAGTACAATCCAGTAGTGGCAGATCTAAACACGAAGCTTCGCACCGGTCAACTTCAGGGCGAAGAAAAGGCTAACGCTGAAGCGAGACTGGAGCAAATCGAAGAGATTTTATCCCCCAGCGAAGAGCGAAAACTGGAATTGCTGCGGCAGGCCAGAGATATTATCGATAAGCGTCTTGTGGCTCAGGGACTTACAGAATCTGAGATTCGCATTCAACCGGGTTCTTACAGTATTGCGGTGGATATGCCTGGAGCTGCGAACAGTTCGGAAGTTCTGGAAAGAGTGCGAGACACCGTGACTGTAGAATATCGCATTGTAAACGACAAGGCTACCGATCGAATCCAGCAAATGGATCTCACCGAAGAAAAGAAGCGAATCATTCAGATCTATCAAAGTCCTCGTCCAGACCAGGTTCTGGTAGATGAGATTATGGATGAAGTGGCAAAGAAAGCAAACCTCACTCCCCAGGAAGGTCGTTTGTTTACCTTCTGGAGTCGCGGCGGCAATGGCACCGGCGAAATGCTACCCCGGTCTTTCTACGTTCTTGGCCCGGTGGTTATGGACGGTGGCGATATGGCGGATGCCCGGGCTTCGCTGGGACAGACTGCATTCTTCCAGATCAATTTTCAGCTCACCGCCACGGGAGCTGAGAAGTTTACCGAGATCACAAGAAACAACGTAGGGAACAGGATGGCTGTGCTCTGGGGAGATCGAGTGGTCTCGGCTCCAGTGATTCAGCAAGTCATTCCCACAGGGAACGGGGTTATCAACGGTCAGTTCGGCGAGCGCGAAGCGAAAGAAGTGGCGAATGTAATCCGAGAGGGCGCTCTACCCCTTCCTCTGGATGTGATCAGCGTTTCCTTTGTAGGACCAACCCTTGGGCAGGAGTCCATTGAGAAAGGGGTTTTCTCCGTTGTTCTGGGCTTCGCATTGATCATCTTGTTTATGTTGCTCTATTATCGTCTTACCGGTCTTATTGCCCTGGTAGCTCTATTTCTTAACCTGGTGCTCATGGCTGGAATTCTCAGCTTGATGGAGTTTACATTAACTCTGCCCGGTTTTGCGGGAGCCATTCTCACTGTGGGTATGGCCGTAGATGCCAACGTTCTGATATTCGAAAGAATCAAAGAGGATTTGAGGGCCGGCAAGTCGGCTTCGGTAGCCATTGATTCCGGATTCGATGCTTCTTTCTGGACCATTCTGGATGCCAACGTAACTACACTGATTGCATCCATCATTCTCTACTACGAAGGGGATGGAGCCATCAAGGGCTTTGCCATCGTTCTGTTCTTTGGAATCGTGAGCTCAATGTTTACAAGTCTCTATGTTTCCCGACTGCTCTTTGATGTGGCCCTTAAATACTTCAAGGTCCAGAACCTGTCCATTGGTTACTGGAGGAAGAAAACAGCATGAAATTCTCCCGTTTTAAGAATCAATTCTTTGTCCTGTCTATTCTGGGTATTGTGGCCCTATTTGCCATTACCTATGGACATTTTGGCGGTTTCGAAAGATCCATTTCGTTTGATGGTGGTGTGCGATTAACAATTCAGCTGCCGGAAAACATGGACCGGGAAGATCTGCTCCGGGCGGCCGATAAAGCCGGCCTACCAGATGCATCTGCCAGAATCGTAGATTTTAAGCGCAATCAGTATGACCTGGAGTTTGGTCCCGATGTTCAGGATCGAATCAAAGCTGAAATCAAGGACTACGAAACCAAATACAGACAGGAGGCCGAGAAGGCTGCGCTGGAAGATCAGGAAATAGCGCCTATGGAGAGTCGTACGGTTCCAGGTGAGATCGAAAAGCTGATTCTACCGGAGCTCGGCATTTCAGAAGAGGATGTGATTTCGAAGGCAGCCATTTCTCCCAGCTATGGCCAGGAGCTATTTGAAACGGCTCTCTGGAGTCTGGGATGGGCCATTGGTTTGATCGGTGTCTATCTTACCTTTCGCTTTGATTTCCCATTTGCCCTGGGCGCTTCTGCGGCGCTGGTCCATGATTTGATCTTCACTCTTGGCTTTATTGGGGTTATGCGAATTGAGCCATCCGTTCCGGTGGTAGCCGCCGTACTCACCGTTCTCGGTTATTCCATTAACGACACTATCGTGATCTTTGACCGAATTCGTGCCAATATCGACGATATCAACCAGGCGGCCCAACCGGCCATTATGGATGAGGCGATTACTCAGACTCTTTCCAGAACCATCCTGACTTCGGTTCTAACCCTGATTGCCGTTGTTGCTTTGATTTTTGGAGGGGCCACCAGCCTCGTGGATTTCGCCTACATTATCCTGTTTGGCATTTTGATTGGAACGTATTCATCGATCTTTATTGCTTCGCACCTTGTGCAGGTCTACACAGCCTTTCGCAAGAGACTCAGGAAGGCGAATGCATGATAACTGGCTGGAAACGAATTTTGCATCGCTCTATTTAGAGCAGCTACTTAAAGAATCCATCCTTGCCTGTGGCAGGACGGCCCCGAATCCAACGGTGGCCGCCCTGGCCTTTGATTCAACCAATCCTGATCTCTGGGCTTCCGGGGCCACCGAACCACCTGGTGGCCGCCATGCGGAAATTGTTGCCCTGGATCGTTTTCAAGATCGCTATTCCTCGGCCCCGGACAGCCTGGTTGTAACCCTGGAGCCCTGCAGTAAGACCGGTCGAACGCCTCCCTGTGTAGATCGAATTCGTTCTATTCCAGAATTGCAGACAATCTACATCGGAGGGCTGGACCCTGGTCTATCCGGTGAAGGTGTGCATCTTTTAGAGCATGGCGGGCGAAAGGTCTATTTGCCTGCAACTCTGGGAACGTTTTCAGGCAACGAAAGTTCTGACTCGGATGATTTGCAATCCCAGCACAGCCATCGCCGGGCAGCTGAACGGAGATTGCCGGGCCTATCCTCGTTTCTAAGCGGACTTCGCAGGTTGTACGGTTTATTCCCGGCTAGCTTTGCCCATCGCATTCAGTACGGAAGGCCCCGGCTTATTCTCAAAGCGGCCAGCGATGCATCCGGGATTATGGGAGATAAGGAGCAAAGGGTTACGATTTCCGGGGCGGGGGCCTTACATACAGGGCAGCTACTGCGCCGCGTAGCCGATGCTGTGCTTGTGGGCCCAGGAACTGTTCTTACCGACGAGCCCGGTCTGGATTGGAGACCTGCGGCTCAAGTATTGCCCATCGGAGTTACGCGTAACTTACTTCTGAGCAAAGAGGGTTCTGGAAATGCCTCTCCGCATTCCCTGTCCAATTCCGACACCAGAAGAACGAGCCAATCGGAGAAACCTCCTGCTTCTGCTCCAGTGAATTCGGCTACCGCACAGGATCGCCAATCGGAAAAGCTTCCCATTTCTTTGCCTCATTATTTGCGATCTGCAGACCCCTTCCTGGAAGCTTTGCTTCGTTATGGCGACGAAAAGGAAATGCTTACCACGGAGTTTGATCATCAGCCGCGAAGAGTCTTTCTGATTCCGGAAGGTAAAATGGATCCTGCACGACTGAAGGCCTTTCAAGAGAGGCAATGGGAACGCTTTCAGACCGGAGGTCCGGAACCTGTATTCTGGACATTGAGTAAAAAAAACAAACCAGGGGATTTGCCATCCTTGAAGGATCCCTCCTTTGGCTCCTCTTTGATGCAGGCTCTGGCGGAACTGGGGTTGAATACGGTGCTGGTAGAAGGAGGAGCCGGTTTGCATGGAGCTCTGCAGGCCATCCTGCAGCCGGACGATCGATTTTACTGGCTCAGGAGCAAGTCCTCATTACAGTCTCAAGAGTTCCAGAAACCGGTTGAGCTTCCTCAGTATCTGACGAAATTGCCGGAACTGCAGCTAATGGATCTGGGGCCGGATGAGTTGATTGCCTTCGCAGGCCGTGCATGACATCTTGCATTTGAGGCCATGGGGCCCGGCCAACCGGAACCAGGAGTCATAATTGTCTGAATTTCAAGCCACACTGGAACGAGAATTTCTCGATGGACTGAACGAAGTCCAGAGGGAGGCGGTGCGTCATGGAGATGGGCCTCTACTGATCCTCGCTGGTGCCGGCTCGGGGAAGACCAGGGTCATTACACACAGAATCGCCTATCTATGTCGCGTAAAAGGAGTGCATCCTAATAGAATTGCTGCAGTGACCTTTACCAACAAGGCCGCTCAGGAAATGCGAACCAGACTGGAGGCCTTGATCGGACCTATGGCGGACCGGGTGCACATTCGCACTTTCCACTCACTGGGATTGTACATCATTCGAAACCATTACAGCCTTTTAGACCTTAAGAGCGGGTTCTCCATCTACGATTCCGCTGCCCAGAAAAGCCTGGTCAAAACAATCCTCAAAGAGAAGAAGATTGCCAAAGATTTTATGCGCCCTGAGGCCGTGCTTTCGCGCATGGAAGGATACCGGGACAGATTGCTTGCGCCAGATGAGCTACCCAGAGCCACGGACCCTTATGAAGAAGCGGCCCAGCAAGTGTACCGGGAATACAAGCTTCGTATGCGACAAAACCATGCGGTGGATTTTTCCGACTTGCTCTTCGAATCCGTGCGATTGCTACAGAACAACGAAGAGATTCGAAGTCATTATCAGGATTTCTGGCAACACTTCTTGATCGATGAGTATCAAGATACCAATCATGGGCAGTACGTTCTGGGAAAGATCATCGCAGAGAAGCACAGAAACATTGCGGTAGTGGGAGACGATGATCAGTCCATCTATTCCTGGCGAGGAGCAGATATTACGAATATTCTGAGTTTTGAGTCCGACTATCCTGAAGCAAAGATACTAAAACTGGAAGAGAACTATAGAAGTACTCCTATCATCCTGAAAGCTGCTTCCCGCGTCATCGCTAACAACAAGCAAAGAAGAGAAAAGACCCTGTTTACATCCAGAGACTCGGGCGAGGATTTGCGTTATCATATCTACGATTCCGAGTTTGAAGAAGCGGAATCGGTGATCAGCCGAATCCAGACCCTTCGCAGCCAGGGCAGAAAGCTCTCCGATTTTTCCATTTTCTATCGAACCAATGCCCAATCGCGAGTCTTTGAACAGGTTCTCAATCAACAAAGTCTGCCCTACGTCCTATACGGAGGTTTTCGCTTCTTCGATCGTAAGGAAGTTAAGGATATTCTGGCTTATCTTAATGTAATCGTTAATCCCGAGGATGCTATATCTCTGGAGCGAATAATCAATGTTCCGGCCCGATCCGTAGGGGATCGAAGCGTAGAAAAACTGCAGGCTTTTGCCTATCAAAATGGTCTCAGTCTGTACGAGGCCATGGGACGAGCCAGCGAGCTTCCCAGGTTTCGGCCGGCCAGCATCCTGCAGGAATTGTTTCAGCAGTTCGAGCAATGGCGAGCTATGGCGCAAAGTCAGTCCCCATCGCTGGTTGCGCAGTCCGTCTATGAAGGTTCCGGCCTGAAGGAATTCTTTTCCCAGGATTCGGATCCGGAAGCAGTGTCCCGACTGGAGAACGTCTCTGAACTGATTTCCTCTGTGCAGGATTATGAGAGTCGTGAAGAGAATGCGGATCTGTCTGGCTTTCTTCAGAATGTAACTCTGCTAACTTCAGAAACCAATCCGGATACTCCAGAAGATCGAAGCCAGTGTATTCATTTGATGACACTTCATAATGCCAAAGGTCTGGAGTTTCCCGTGGTTTTTCTTACTGGTATGGAAGAAGGTCTGCTTCCGCATCAGCTATCTCTGGACGAAGGGAACATCGAAGAGGAAAGGCGTCTGGTGTACGTCGGGATTACTCGAGCCCGGGAAGAACTGTACGTAAGTCAGAGCCGGTTTCGAAGAATGGGTGGATCCATGCAGCCTAGAATGCCTTCCCGTTTCATTGAAGAGATTGGCCTGGAAAGCTCCGGAAGGGTCTCTGCCGCCGTAGGTCCCGGATCTGCCAGGGCAGGAGGGGCCAGAACCAGACCTCCGGAACGAGGACTGAGAAATGCCAGCTACGAGCAGGGTCAGCGGGTGAAGCACAGCAAATATGGAGAAGGGGAGATCGTAGCTACGGAAAGTACTGTGGCCGGTCAGAAGATTCAGATCCGATTCTCTGACGGAAGCACCAAGCTCTTTCTATCTAACTATACACCGCTTGAAATTCTGTAGGTTTCAGCATTCCCGGAAGCCCGACCTCTGGCACCAGCAAGGAGGGGCCACAGGCTGCATCTTTGGCGGTGAGCTTTGAACGAAAGGTGAATTTTGCAAATCGGCGCTCTGGTAGACCTAAGCCAAAGTCGGATGTCTCCATGTCGCTGCTCGGGGAGACCTGAACCCAGGTCTGCTCTCGGGAAATCGCTGTCCGGGCAGCCCGAACGAAAGACCAATCTATGTAGGTCAGTGCTCGGGAGACCTGAACCAAAGCCTGAGTCTGGAATCAATGCCAGAGAAGCCGGACCTCTGCAGATCGGGGCCTGGAAAGGCCTTAGCGAAATACCATTCTCTGCACATCTGCGCTCGGAGAAGCCTGAACGAAGGTCTCTTTCTAGAAATCAGTGCCAGCCAAAGACTGTACTTTGAATTCCGGAGCCGAGGCGCCCCCGGTGCTGGAATTGCAGATTTCCCGCCCGGCCTGGTGGCTCGGAAGACAGAGTGGTCACTCTTTTTTGAGTCATATTTCACTGGAAAAAAGTCAGGCAGTCCATTAATATGGGGGTGTTGAATCCCGATGTACCTATCAGCCCAGTTTAGCTTCTTCTGTTTGCGCCAAATGCAGTGAGCGGAGGGACCTCGGACAGTAGCTGGTTAACGGAGAGAAAAATGCGTCGCCTAATTATTCTATTTCTTGCTGCCTCATTTGTTGGAGGCCCCTTGATAGCCGAAGAGCAGCAGGGTATTGTAAACGAATTTCGTGCAGTGGAAGAAGCCATTCGCACTCGACAGGCTGATCCGAAAGTGCTGGAAGCGCAGTTGCAGGACAATCTGCTGCGGGCCATGCGAGTTACCATTACTCGGAGATTCTTTCATACCCGGGACAAGTATCTAAACGATCTGAAAATCGAAAATCTATCCTATGAGAAGTTCGAAGCGACCAATACTTACTATGTGAAATACAAATCTTTCATTGTACGTTACGACTTTGTTCGAGATCCTGAGCGCTTTGTGCTGGCTCCGGCCTACGAGAAATTCTTGATTATGGATGAGAACTTCGACGCAGACCATGAGGATCAGCCCGTCACTCCTTGATGCAGAGCTTTCCCTGCTTTGAAGTTTTCACCATCCTCTGATTTCCAGGCCGCCGCTCTGGATGCCATGCGGGAAGCCACCCGGGCGGTACTGGAAGTCTACGCATCCGAAAATCCTGGAATTGAATACAAAGATGAAAAGGAGCCCGTAACCCGGGCCGATATCCAGGCCAATCAAGTTCTGGAGAAACGACTGAGCGACTTGCGTCCGGATGCCGGTTGGCTTTCTGAAGAATCGGAAAGAGACCTGCAAGCTCTGGCCCGAAAGGAACTGATCTGGGTCGTGGATCCCATTGATGGTACACGCGAGTTCATAGATAAGAACGGTGAGTTTTCCATTTCGGTGGGCCTGGTTCAGAACGGTGAACCGGTGTGGGGAGCGGTTTCGCTTCCGGCGGAGCCAAGGATCATGATGAGCGGCAGGGATGGAGTAGCCGTCTACGATCTGGATTCTGAGCTTCAGCCTGAGCGAAAGCTTCTGGATAAATCAGCCGTGGATCTGCGGAAATCCCGAATCTGTGTTAGCCGAACAGAATGGAATAAAGGTCTCTATTCCGATCAGGCCCAGGAGCTGCAAATACATCCGGAAGGGTCTGTCGCACGAAAGCTGGCGCTGGTATCTGTGGCTGACTATGATTTGACTGTAAGTCTATATCCCAAAAACGACTGGGACATAGCCGGAGGCCTTGCTCTGGTCCAGGCAGCCGGCGGATTGATCATTCGGCCGGACACTGGCACAGGCATCGATCTATCCCCTCCAGGGGCTCGGCGACCGGGACTGTGCTGCGGAAGGCCCGATCCAGTAATGCAATACCATCAATTCTTTCAGCACAGGGGCATGAAGCTTCGAGACCGATACGGATCCAGTTGAAATTCGATGGGACCACCAGGTCCTGGACTTTCTCCGGCGCGTGACCTCTGGATCACTTCGCTGCCCGGAACTTCCTCTGGCGCGTGACCTATAGATCACTTCGCTGGCTGGAATTTCCTCTGGCGCGTGACCTCTGGATCACTTCATTATCCGGAACTTCCTCTGATCCGGGATCTCTGGATCCTTTCTTTATCCGGAACATCCTCCGGCGCGTAACCTCTGGATCACTTCGCTGTCCTGGATTTTCTCCGGCGCAGGACCTCTGGACCATTTCTTTCGAGTCACTCTTTTTTATCTAATCCGACCCACCGAGGCTGCGAGAGGTGCCTGAGAAATCGTAGCCGCGGCAACCGGAGCACGGAAAGCTTCCAGGGTCGATTGCCAGCAGGGGCCCTGACCCGGAAAAACTGATTGCAGTCAGGACTGCGCTCTACATCCTACGTGTCATGTCCACCAGGCAACATCGATCCGACCAGGATCAGATCATCGAAAAGGCTAAAAAAAAGGCCTCCAGACTGACTCTGTACCTGAAGAATGGCGTTCCTGTGCGTGGCAAAGTAATGGCTCATGACAGCCATACCGTTTATGTGATTACCGATAAGAGTCCTACTCTGGTCTTCAAACATTCTATCTCTTCTGTCTTCCCTGTAAGACATCCTGTGCCCGGAAAGCCCTAGGCCCGGGGAGCTTTTCATTCGGATAGCCGGAGTGCAGCAGGCCAATCGATTTAGAATCGGAGTTGATGCCCGACCCCTTTGCTTGCCGGTTTCCGGCGTTGCCAGAATCATCCAGAAAGTCATTGAGAATATAGACCAGAGTCGATTCTGGTTCGAACTACATGCTCAGAATCCCCCGCATCCGGATTATGATGACCTGCTCATGCGTTCCGACGTTGAATGGGTTCAGGGGCAGGGCACGCTCAGTCGCACCGGAGCCACAGATTTTAACGTCCGACTGCCCGGCGAGTTACGCAAGAGCCCGCCTGATGTTTTCTGGGGAACGCAGCAGGTACTGCCACCAGCATTGCCCTCATCCACCGGAGCGGTAATTACGTTTCATGATTTTGTTGCCTATCGATTTCCGGACTCCATGCGACGGCTGGCACGATGGCAGCAGAAATCAGTGCAGAAATACAGTGTTCATCGCGCAGACATCATTCTTGCAAATTCGCAGCAGACCCGCAGAGAAATCCTGGAAAGATATAAATATCCTGCGGATCAAATCCTGGTGGCTTACCCTGGACTGGACAAGCCTGGACGCAAGTCCCCCGAAGTAAGCGAAGAGTTTCTGGCCCAGATATCGGAACCGGATGTTCGAATGGTGGCATCGCATAGGCGTCGAAAGAATGCAAAATCCCAGGTAGTTCCTCCTTTTATGCTGGCCTGTTCTACTATCGAGCCGCGAAAGAATTATGGAACGCTTCTATCTGCGTATGAAAAGTACTGCGAACTGGGAGCCCAGGAAGGTCGCATACCACTGGGTCTTGTCATTGCCGGACGTAGAGGCTGGGAGTCTCCGGACCTTTTTCAGCGACTGACTGAAATGGAGCGAAGACTTCCTGGCCTGCACTGGCCACACCAGGGAGAGGGAGTAAGCGATGAAGAACTGGACTGGCTGTATCGGAACTGTGCTTTCTTTGTAATGCCTTCCCTGTACGAGGGATTCGGTATTCCGCTGCTGGAAGCTATGGGGCATGGAAAGCACGCTCTGGTATCTAACCTCTCTTGCTTCCACGAAATCGCAGATAACCGTGCAGAGTATCTGGATCCCAACGATGTGAATGGATGGGCTTACGGAATGCTGGAAATGCAGGTACGCCGAAGCAAGCAGCGATTGGCCGCCTTTAAACCTGAGAGAAACTGGAGCTGGGAAAACACAGCGGCCATGCATGCGGAGGCCTTTGAGCGTTCGGCATCCCGGCGCCGCGCACCAGCGAAATAGCCTGCTTCGTGGCGGCTTCCTTTAATTCCTGACGGCTGAGCTATTAGCTTTCTTCGATCATTTCACAGTTGCCGTCGAAAACAACGCCGTCTGCGATTTGAAGTTTGGCCGTGCGGATATTTCCGTACACTTTGCCAGTGGTGAGCATCTCAAGCCTTGTGCGCGCTTCAATGTTGCCTGTGATTTCGCCGCCTACGATGACTGTGCCTGCCTTGATATTCGCACGAACCACAGCGCCTTCACCCACAACCAGGATACCGTCTGTGATGATTTCTCCCTCGAAGCGGCCATTGATCTGTAAGGGTTTTTCGAATTCCAGGATACCATGAAAGCTGGTGGTGCGACCGAATACGGTGGCTATATTTCCAATGTCTGGACTGATGGTTTGAGTCTGAGGTTTTCTTGCCATAATTCTGTTATTGTCCGGGACTGATTCCAGTCAGTGGAGAGCATCCCGGCCCGAGTGGGATAAATATTACCTGAACTACCCTGGCCTATTTGGTTTTCATTACAAAGACGCCATCCCAGTCATCTCCGGGAGGGTTGGCCATATATTCTTCAGAGCGTTGAATGTAGAGTTTGGAAGGGCCGTCCTCTGGATCTATCTCCAGGGCCTTCTTGAAGCCATTGATGGCATCCTGCCACTGCCGATTCTTGTACAGCTGCAGAGCCTCGTTGTAGCGCTTCAATAGTTCCATTTGCTGCTCTGTCATACCATCAGGGAATCCTGGAAGCCGAAAGGAGGCAACTAAAAACCGAACTCCTTGCTCCAGAGCTCCACAGCCCTCTGCTCCAACCCCGGAAAACCGTCTTTGAGCCGGGAGGGGGCCGGTTCATTGTACAGAGTGTGTAATTGCCTTACGTACGGCACTCTACGCATGCCACAGAGCACCGTGGATGGACAGGAGCTGGCCAGAAGATACTTCATCGCTATGGGGGATAAATCTGTGCTGCCCAGATCTGGAATTTTCTCCGCGATGGCACCGGCCAGAGTGCGTGCAAAGCGATGGTGCCTGGCTCGAACGTTTTTTTCCAGAGAGGCCAGGGCTGTATTGATTCTTCGAACGTAGCTTTCCAGCAACCGGTGCAGGCTTTCCTTCTGAGCATCTGGCAGTACTTCAGCCCGGCCATAGAGATGGTTTACTGTCTTTTGAAGAACTGGAGACAGGGCCGAGGTAGCGGCATGGGCCTGCTCTGGATTTCGCAACCGGTCCAGATAGTACCGAATGACACTGCCGGCCGCAGGAAACCTGGTATCGAAGTGAAATTTTTCTTCGGATAATTCGCCTTGAATGCGAAATTCCAGATCTTGCATCTCTTCTTCCAGGTTCAGCAGACTCTGAATGGCTTCATCTGAATCGTCCGGTCCTGCTGTTCCCGCCAGGCGAAGCAGACCTATCTTGCTCTGGAATGCATTTAAGGGGCGATTGGCAAGAGTCCACAGACCGAGCTCTCGAGCATTGCGGCAAAGGCTTCCTTCTCTAAATCCTCGTTCTATGAGATTGGCAGGAAACTGAATTACCTTGAAACCCGGATAGCGGTCTACATCGATTCTCTGCAGGTCGGTGGATTCGTACTGCCCGTAAACAGGAAAGGTATTGGATGAAATACCGTAGTACTGAATTCGCCCTTCCTTTCGCATCTCTTCCAGAAAGTCAAATGCCTGGTGGATCCTGCGGTAATACTCCTTTTGAGCTTCCTGGATGTCTATATTGTCCTGCCGGGCCTTTTTTAAAAAATACTCGGGATTGTGCAGCAGTATAACATCCAGGGTTTCCAGCCCCATGCGAAGGCGACTGAGTTCAATCTGGTTCTCCAGAAATTCTGGATGAATGCAATGAGACAGGGATCGATCGAACCTGGTTTGTTCGGGAAAGTCAATTTCTGCACAGAGCAGGGAGTTTTTGCCCTGGATGTAACCTGCCTTGGTGACGATAGCGATATTTTCGCGTTGAATTCGACCAGCAGCCTTCAGGTCTCGAATCACATCCCCAATCAGTGCTTCGGCAGAACCATCCATGTAGTTGGCCGATGTATCGATGACATTTGTGCCCGAGATTAAGGCTTCACGCAAAGCATCGTAATGCTCGCGGCTGTCTCGCTGCATGCGGTAGGTTCCCATTCCCAGCCGAGACACGGTCCATCCCGTCTTGCCTGCCTCTATTTGCCAGGCTTTCTCATCGTAGTCTGGATAGGTGGCCTTCAGATTTTTGAAATAGGGACCGGACTCATACTTTCCTGGCAATTGATCCGGCTGAATTAGACTGCCAAAGATTCGTTTTCCGGTGCGAATATGATCCGGATCGCTCATGAGCGGGCGGATTCCATTTGCATGATGCGAGCCTGAAAGAGCGCCGCAGCTTCATACCTTTCTTCATGGATGGCAAAGAACTTCTTAATGTAGAGAGAGGCGATTTCTGTTTGATCCTGGTGGATGTTCTTTTCGAAATTCTGAATATCGTATTGAGGGAAGTTCTTCTCTATATGGCGAATTACCGGAGTGAAATCCACCGGTCCGGCCCCGGTTTTTAAGAGCTCCTGTAGCTTTTCCAGGGTGGCCTGTTCGCCTTCGGTGGGTTGTGCTTCTTCGGATCTGGTAGACGTGGGGCCTGTGAGCAGTTTGATCTCTTCGCTCAGTTTAGGAGCGATCTTTTCATGGTATCTCTGGTAAAGGTCCACATAGTCCCTCACCAGATCATTGAACTGTTCCAGGCGATCATTCATGTATTCTTGTTCCTGTTGCTCGGAAGGAATTTTGAAGTCTTCCAGACGCACAACATCGCACTTTCCCTGAAACGAAATGACGCGAGATAGTTCCTGCTCATTTTTCAGGGAAACCGGGGGAAAAACCACCACCGGAAAGCTGTTTTCCCGGGCTGAAATATTGCTCACCACCACATGAATGGCGATAATGGCTCCGTCGGTTTCAAAGGGATTCTTGCCAATGACCTGGCAGAATGCAATCAGATTGCCCGTAGGGGCCTGGGAATCTCCTTTTACGAAGTCCAGCATAGTTACAGGATAAGGCCTACCCGGGAAGGGTCAAGTTTTCTTCAGCACGCCCGAGGAGGGTACATCTCTAGACGGACGGCTTACCTGCTCGGTTCGATCTTCCTGCTCGATTTGTCGATTTTCCTCTTCCACTTCTCTAACCCTGTACTCAGATAGAGGTAGAGGCTCCGCAGGATCCACCCTGCGATTGCCACGTTTTACAATCTTTCCCGGGGTTCCCACAACTGTACAATCTGCAGGCACATCCCGGTTGATGATCACACTTTCGGCCCCGATTTTGGCCCGGTCCCCAATGTAAATTGGTCCCAGCAAAGTGCTATGCGTTCCGATGAATACATCGTCTCCCACAGTGGGATGCCGCTTTCTCTGATGCTTGCCGGTTCCGCCCAGTGTCACTCCATGATACATTACGCAGTTTTTGCCAATTACCGAGGTCTCACCGATTACTACGGCCATTCCATGATCACAGAAGAATCCGCCCTGAATCTGAGCTCCTGGATGCACCTCCATCCCGGTCATAATTCTGGAAACCTGGGAGAAGAACCGGGCCATGAAAAACAGGTGCATCCTGTACAAAGGATGACAGAGGAATCGGTGAAAAAGCATGGAATGGAAGCAGGGATACAGCAAGAACTGTAGACCTCTGCAGGCCGGATCATTGCGAATAATGGCCCGAACGTCTTCGATGATCCGTAACTTCATGAAATAGATTCCTATTCTCTAACCAGAAGGTTTCTCGTAGAAAAGGTAAGTAGAAAAAAACCGGCTACCAGAAGATATCCTGTGCCCACCCAGACCCAGTAGCTTGTGCGGAACCAGAACGGAGAAACCCCGGAAAAGCCAGCCAGAGCCAGACATAATATTCCCTGCCAGAAGGCCAGATCCATTAGTCTTGTGGGCTCTCTGCGCATAACAAAGAGTGTGATACCGCAATAGAGCAGCGTTGCTCCTAAAACCCTTACAGCCAGATAAAAAACAGGGGTCAACTCCTCCACCGGTACATCCAGGACGTAAGGCATCACCGGATTGGGATAGGCTGCCAGTAATCCCCCTGCGAGCAGAAAGGGCAGTGCAATCCAGAAGATGTAGATGTTAAACGATCGGCGAAAGATCCTGCGGGGCATGGTAATATTCGTGTATCAGCCTTATGGGTGTCAAGAGACCTATTTTTCGAACTCACGATAAAGCAAGCTCGGCTGAATTCCTTTGTTCTTTTGATATTTTCCGGAATCGTACTCCTTTATATCTCCTTCAATGGTATGATAGAAGATCTGGCAAATACCAATTCCAGGATAGATGCGAATGGGATGGATGGTGCTGATCTCCAGGGTCCAGAAACCACAAAAGCCTACATCGCCGAATCCGGCGGTAACATGCACAAACATTCCCAGTCGACCAATGCTGGATCGTCCCTCCAGCATCGGAACCAGGTTATGGGTCTCTGTGAACTCCAGAGTGCGGCCCAGATACAGTCGGCCGGGCTCCAGAAGATATCCTTCCTCCGGCATCACAATCTTCTCCGTTGGATTGGCCTTTTTCATATCCAGCGGCATATCTGTATAAACCATCAGCTCATCGTGTAGCCGCAGGTTATAGGAGTTTGGATTCAGTCTGCTCTCTTCATAGGGATCGATCTTGATGTCGCTTCCCAGTCGCTTTTTGATTTCAGGTCCAGTTAAGATCATTTCATCTACCTTTGAATACAGGCTTTCTTTTCTCTTTGAAGGCTTTCAAGGCCTCCAGTCTATCTTCCGTTTCCAGAGTCTTTTCATACAATTCGCGCTCCAGTTTCAGCCCATCCTCCAGAGACATTTCCATCCCTTTTTCTATGGCCTGACGGGCCAGAACGATGCTCAACGGAGCATTTTCACAGACCTTTTGCATC
Organism: Leptospiraceae bacterium; assembly: GCA_002717505.1. GTDB lineage: Bacteria > Spirochaetota > Leptospiria > Leptospirales > Leptonemataceae > UBA3465. The sequence continues at coordinate 8,564 of PBEB01000026.1, read as the reverse complement.
CATCGAGAAGCCGACAGTTTCAAGGACTCTGCATCATCAGCAATCTCTCGAATCAGGCCTCTACTCAATGCGGTTTCAGCCGTGATGCGCTCAGCAGAAAGGATCATTTCTGTGGCAATAGCTCGCCCCACGATACGGGGCAATCTCTGGGTACCACCGGCCCCGGGTATGATGCCCAGGGAGGCTTCTGTAAGTCCCATCTGCGCTTCCTTAGAAGCCATTCGAAAGTCGGCGCAAAGGGCCATTTCCAGTCCTCCCCCGAAGCAAAAGCCGTTGATGGCCGCCAGAGTGGGAACGCTCAAAGTCTCGATCTGGCGAAATAATCGCCCCATTCGATTCAGGAAGGAATCCACATCCTCTCGGCTCATGGAGGCTCGCTCTTTCAGATCGGCTCCTGCGCAGAAGGCGGGCCCGGACCCCTGGATGATCAGTCCGCGGATTCCCTGTTCAGGGTTCAAGCCGCTGAGGGCCCCTTCCATTTCGGCCAGGAGATTCTGGCTGATTGCATTTCTCTGCTCCGGACGATTCAACGTCCAGGTACGAATGGTGCCGCCCTGAGGCAACGGTTGATCTTCCTGAAGGAGCTCCGATGGCATAGTGACATTTCGGTAAGAGGCCTTTCAGTGCCAATCAACATTGGATGCGGAAGCCTATTTCACTGATCCCTGCAATGCTCCGGACTTGCTTCCCTGCAGGGCTATGGCCCATCGTGCTTTTCCCAGATACAATTATCAGACTCAGCGTGCCTGCCTGAAGGCTCACCGTACATGATTCAGGGGCCTGACTGGCGGCCAGATTTCCCACTCCAGAGCAGGCCTCAGAGCAGAGTTCAGGCGGCAGACCGGGAAGTTACGGGAGTTTTGGCCAGCTCATGGGCCATTCACAAACTCATCCAGGGGAAAGCCAGGGGAAAGCCATCCTTGATTGCAGAGGGCGAGGGGGCCCGGAATAGCTTAGACAGAGCCAGTTTCACTACCCTGAACGGTTGCCGGGCTTTTCCCACTGGATCATGCGCCAGAATGGAAAATCCGGGTTACAAAGGAAAAAATTCCGTTTTTTTCTGTACTTCAGAACTTGCCGATATAGAAAGCAGACGACTATGGCCTCAAACAAGCTAGTATTCAAACCCGAGCAAATCGCTCTTTTACAGGACTCTGTATCCATCGAACTCCCGGATCGGTATAAGAAATACCAGGGCATTGAGGATGTAGATGAGTATGAAGTTGATGCAGAGGGGAATGTCATCGAGCAATACCATGGCCCCACGATCGAGGAGATCGAGGCAGAGCTGGAGCGGTATCGAAAAGAAACCGAAGAAGAGATTCGCCAGAGCCTGGAAGATGCTCATGATAAGGCCAAGAATATTGAAGAAGAGGGAAAGGCTGTTGCCTTTAACCTGATTCAGGAGTCAAAAGAGAAGGCCAAGCGCGAAGAAGAGGCAGCTCGCGTAAATGCTGAGCAGATTGTTGAACGGGCCAAGATCGAAGTTGAGCGAATGATCAAAGAGGCCGAGATGCGTGTGGCCGAGATCGAGCACGAAGCCTATCAGAAGGGTTACGATGCCGGTCGTGAAGTAGGATTCAAAAAGGGGCAGAGCGAGGTTCGACGATTGATCGACCGATTGGGAACCATTGTTGGCCAGGCCATCGATGTTCGGGAAGATATTATCGCTGCATCCGAAAAACAAATGGTAGATATGATTCTGATGATCGCCCGCAAGGTGATCAAAGATGAGGTGGTTGAACGTAAGGAGGTTGTGCTAAACAACATCCGGGAAGCACTGCGACGAATCAAGGATCGAGACCGTGTCAACATTCGAGTCAATTTCTCGGACCTGGAGCTTACAACAGCCCATAAAGACGAACTTATCAAAATGATGGAATCCTTGAGAAAAGTAAACATCTACGAAGACTCGCGTGTCGATCGCGGTGGATGTATTATCGAAACCGATGTGGGATCCATAGATGCAAGAATTTCTACGCAGCTCAAAGAAATTGAAGAGGCAATTCGAAACGCTGAGCCTGTATAAAACAGGAATCGCAAATCGATTGCCGGTTAACTAGCTCGAAGCAAAAGAGCAATAGCGCGTAGTAGCCGATTCTTAAGATTGCAACAGGGATAAACGTTATCTACAAGCTTTGATTGGAAAAAATCGAATGACCCCCGGATGGGGGCGAATAAGATCCGCACATGTCTCAATCCGAAAGCATTACGAAATGGCCCTTCCAGGAACATCTGGAAAGAACAGCATGGCATCTAATTGATATTGGACCGCTGGAAGGCTTCTGGAGCTTTGTTGAGATTCCCAAGGGTTCTAAATACAAATATGAAATGCACAAAGAAAGCGGATTCATCATGGTGGACCGCGTGCTTCATTCAGCCGTGCATTATCCGGCCAACTACGGCTTTATTCCTCGTACATATTGTGATGATAATGACCCGCTGGATGTACTGATCCTTGGACAGGAGAGCGTGTTTCCACGTACCATTATGAAGTGTCGAGCCATCGGTGTAATGACCATGGTAGACAATCAGGAAAGGGACGATAAAATCATCGCAGTCCATTTGAACGATCCAGAGTACAATCATTATAGTGATGTGGAAGAACTGCCCCCTCATAGACTGAAGGAGCTGGAGCGATTTTTTCTGGATTACAAAAAGCTGGAAAAGGAAAATCGAAAGGTTACTGTTGAAAAGTTCTCGGGAAGGCAGGATGCGGAGCGCATCATATTTGAATCCATCGAGCTGTACAAGGAGACCTTTCTAAAGTAACGCTTCGGTACTCGATCCTGATTCCCATCTCGCATCAAATGCTGAATAGATTGCCGTGATATAATGAGAAGCGTCCCACAGCCATGCAGGACGCTGCTGCTACGAAGCAAGGGTTGGGTGGAGAGATTTGGACTGTGGCGATGTTCAAGGAGCCAAACAGAGGCGGTGCCGGCGGCAATCATGCATAGATGACCGCAGGGGAGCCGCACTGAATACTGGTTTTCGGCGAAGGTGTCCTGGCGCCGGAGGCAGGAAAGTCAAAAGGGTCGGATGATTACTGAGATTGTTAATCCGGCCACACTCAATTTTGGTTTTCGACCAGGCCGATGTGGCGCTGGAGAACGGAAAATCGAAATGGTCGGATGACCACTGAAATTGTGATTCATTAATGAACTGGTGAAACTGAGAATTCAATGAATGAAAGGAAGGAATCGTGCATCATTTAATCCCTGAAATAGGACTTGCCATTATCTTTGCAGCAGTGCTGGCTCACGTGGCCCGAGTAGTGCGACAGCCTCTACTTTTAGGTTACATTGCCGGCGGAATCCTGTTAGGACCGAACATTGGGTTTGGACTGGTTCATAGCGAAGAGAGCATTGAGATCATCTCCGAAATGGGGCTGGTAATGCTTCTGTTCATCATCGGTCTTGAGATTCGACTTCCGGAACTGGCCGGTCTGGGTCCCAGATTGTTCATCCTGGGAATCATTCAATTCGGTGGTTGTATTGGCATTGGCATGGCTGCCTTTCATTACCTGGGACTTGCCGGGGACGGTTCTTTCGATTTACTGTATCTGGCTATCGCCGGTTCTCTCTCATCCACTCTGATCGTTGTTAAGCTCTTATACGATAAACTGGAAATTGAAACCGCCGCTGGAAAACTGACCATCGGTGTTTTGATACTTCAGGATTTGTGGGCCATTCTTTTTATGGGGCTGCAACCATCGCTGAATAACCCGGAGGCTACTGTAATCCTGAAAAGCCTTGGCGGAGCGGTTATGCTGGTTGTCGTGGCCGCACTGCTGTCGCGCTTTGTATTGAAGCATGTATTCCACCTGGCCAGCCGCAACCCGGAATTGGTGCTCATCACTGCCATGGCATGGTGCTTCTCGGTTTGTGCTCTGGCCAGTTTCGCAGGACTTTCCATTGAAATGGGTTCCTTGATTGCAGGAGTAACGATTGCAGCCTATCCCTATGCCAACGATGTCATTACCAAACTTGCAGGTATCCGAGACTTCTTCGTTACGCTGTTCTTCGTAGCGCTGGGGATGAAGGTCCCAATTCCGGAGCTTTCTACCGTGGGAATGGCTCTGGCCTTCATCGGAATTGTATTCTTCAGCCGTATTTTGACCATCGCTCCCACTGCATTTTTCGCTGGTCTGGGTCTGCGAAACGGTCTGGTTACAGCTATCAACCTTTCCCAGGTCAGCGAATTCTCCCTGGTGATCTTTGCACTGGGGATGGGTTTTGCGCACATTAGCGATGATGTGCAGGCCTTTGTGCTGACTGCAATGCTCCTGGCATCCTTGATCTCCACTTATGCGATTCGCTACAACGATACCATGGCCCGGGCTCTTAGTAAGACGTTTGGAGTTCTGGGAATGAAAGAGAAGTCCCAGGCCGGAAGCGAATCCGGAGGTCATGGGCATGGCTCCGGTCGTGACATTGTAGTTCTCGGATACTATCGCATCGGACGGGCTTTTCTTGAACGTCTGGAGAGCTATTGTCCTGAGCTTGTATCTCGCGTCATGGTAGTGGACTTCAACCCTGCATTTCGCAAGGATCTGGAGAACCGCGGATTTCAGTGGGTGTACGGAGATCTTGCGAATCCGGACAGTCTTACACACCTGGGTATTCATGATGCCCGATTGGTGCTGGTCACAGTATCTGACGTTTTCTTAAAGGGGACTACAACTCGACGATTACTTTCGCGACTGCGCGAAATTAACCCGGGTGCCAACCATGTTCTGGTGGCTGATGAGCCCGATGATTTTCAGAACCTCAAAGGTCTGGGCGCGGCGCATGTGCTGATCCCTGGACAGATTACAGGTCAGGAACTTTTTCAATGGGTGGTGCATCAGCTGGATGTGCATGAGATTGGCTACAAAGAAGGCAAGCATGCCGAGCCGGTGGGTTAGTCTGGACTTCGCATTATCGCAAAACTGGATCTGAAGCCCGCCGGTTGGCCAGTTACAACGTTATCCGGAATACCGCTGCCAGTCTGACCTGGCAGTATGTCCGGGGGCGTCCTAAAGAGGAAAACACTTGTCAAACCAGAGGATCCGATTCACGGTCCGGACAATGTCGCACTCATCCTACGCCTCCAGATTATCTCTTTGCTCCGTTATTCTGCTGTCTATCTTCGTTGCCTCCTGCGGCAAATACGATCCGCCGGCAGAGCTAAGTCGCGAAGCTCTGCGAACCGTGGAGCAGGGCACTCTGGTAGGCGGTGATCATTTATACCATAGTCATGTCTGGTATGGGATTCCCTACGCAGCGCCGCCAGTCGGATCCCTTCGTTGGAAAGCTCCTGCTTCGCCGGAATCTTGGGCCGGGGAAAGGCAGGCAATTAATAAGCCGTCTGAGTGTTTGCAGCTGGCCGGTTCCTATTCCACTTCCGATCTCAGTGCCGGACAGTTCTACGGGAGCGAGGATTGCCTCTACCTGAATATTCATGCTCCGCGTTTCGCTCCAGATTCTGTTCCCACCGGAAATAACCGATTGCCGGTGATGGTATGGATCCATGGTGGCTCGAACTATCAGGGTAGTGGCGCTGCTTACCATGGAGGCAATCTTGCCAGTACGCATAATGTTATTGTTGTTACCCTGAACTATCGTCTGGGCCCCATGGGCTGGTTTTATCATCCTGCTCTGAAGGAACCGAGAAATGCAGAGGAAGGATCCGGCAACTTTGCAATTCTGGATCTACTCGCAGCCTTGAAATGGGTTCGAGCAAACATTTCTGCCTTCGGTGGAGATCCCGATCGCATTACCATTTTTGGAGAATCTGCCGGTGGAAACAATGTCCTGTCCCTACTGCTTTCGCCCCGGGCAAGGGGGCTATTTCAGGGCGCAATAATCCAGAGCGCCTATCCCAGGCCCAAATCGTTAAAGGAGGCATCGCTTCCCACCAAAGAAGGGGGCTATGAAAACAGCACCGGCGAAGTGCTAAGACGACTTCTTATCGCAGAAGGCCGTGCAAACACCGAAGAGGGAGCCGACAAACTTGCACTAACCCTGTCCAATGAGCAAATCTCATCCTTCCTGCGATCACTCGATGCGAAGCGAATAGTGGATGCTTATCGAAAGAACCTGAACGGAGAGAGTCCAGAGGGCTCCGGTTATTCATTTCCTACTCTTATTCAAGATGGAGTGGTGCTTCCCCGGGGAGATTGGAAAGCCATGGTCAGAGCGGGGGGACCTGCTTCATCTGTTCCGGTCATGGCAGGAGGGAATCGCGATGAGCAAAAGCTTTATCTGGCCCTGGACGACCGATTTACCAGTCGGAGCTTCTTTAACCTGAGTATCAATATTTTCGAGCCCGATCTTTACGATGCCACTGCCAGGCATTCCAGTGCCGCCTGGAGGGTGATTGGAGTTCATGAGCCTCTTCGTGCCATGCAGGCCAGGAACAAGAACGTCTATGCCTATCGCTTCGAGTGGGACGAAGAGCCCACAGTTCTGGGAAATGACCTGGGTCAGTTTTTGGGCGCCGCTCATGCTTTTGAGATTCCCTTCGTCTTTGGTCATTTTCGACTGGGACCAGCTGACCGGTATATGTTTTCCGACGAGAATCTGGAAGGTCGATTGCAGGTATCCAATGCGATGATGTCTTACTGGGCGAACTTCGCTCATAACAAAAAACCGGGCCAGGGTCTTTTAAAGAAGCATCCGGTCTGGCAACCATACGGAAACGATGGAAGACTGATGGTCTTCGATACCGATGGTGACGGCGGTGTTCGGATGGAGACTCAGCCACTGGATGGGCGAAAGGTTCTTGAGAATATTGCCAGTGATCCGGTCCTTGCGAGGGATGACTGGCGATGCCGGGTATATCAATATATGGAAGAGAAGGATCGTTTCGTGACTGTGGCAGATCTAAAACGTCTGGGCTGTGCGGTGCCGTCGGTGGAGCTATAGATCCGTTTTCATCGCTCGGGAAACAAGGTACAGTCCCAGCCCTATCCCGCTTAAGGCCGTGCTCCTGGATTACGCGATTTTCCTGCAGAGATTTTATTATCCTTGTGGTTGTAGAGAGCTCTAGACCCTCAGTTTTAGTTATTCTCTAGAAAGGGGCTATCCGCGTCATGACTCCAGAAATTCGCCCTTGACAGGAGAAGAAATGATAATATATATTAATTGTATATGGCAAGAAAGATAAATGGGAAAAGAAAATATGCAGTGATGTTCTTGCTGGTCTCTTTTATCGCAAATTGTGGTCTGTTCGGTTTTCCGGACAACGAGGAAGATCCAGATCTGGCTACCCTCATTGCTCTTATCGGTGGCATAGAGAATTCGGCCTGTCTTCTAGTCTGGTCCGGTGTAGAAGTGCCTGGCTGCGAGGTGGCCTTGTCCGGTGATGTAACAACTCTGGCAGGTTCTGGAACTCAGGGCGCTACCGATGGAACCGGGATCGCAGCGGATTTTAATCTGCCACAAGGCATGACTACAGACGGAACAAGTTTATACGTTGTAGGTACCCAGAGTCACTTGATTCGTAAGATTGTGATTGCTTCAGGTGAAGTGACTACATTGGCTGGCTCTGGATCTGCCTCCTATGCCGATGGTAATGGCACCGCAGCATCTTTCAATGGCCCGCACAGCATTACCTCGGACGGTAAGTATCTATATGTGGCGGACACCCTCAATAATCGGATTCGGAAGATTGATCCGGCAACAATGGAGGTGACTACAGTGGCTGGATCGGGCTCTTCATCTTATTCCGATGGCATCGGAACCGGGGCAGCCTTTTCGCAACCGCACGGAATTACCTGCGACGGAAAAAACCTCTATGTGGCAGACACCGCGAATCACAGGATACGAAAAATAGTCATTGAATCGGGAGTGGTTACCACTGTCGCAGGGTCAGGCGCTTCCGGTTTCTCGAATGGCTCGGGTAGCAGCGCGACGTTTGATACTCCGTACGGTATCACGACAGATGGAACCAATTTGTATGTTGCGGACCGATCCAATCATGCAATCAGAAAAATAGTTATTGCTAGTAGGGAAGTCAGTACAGTGGCTGGAAATGGCTCCGGAGGTCATTCGGATGGTACTGGTGCAGGGGCTCAGCTTCAGTATCCCGAGGATGTCACTACCGATGGCACCAATCTATTTGTTGCGGATCGGCACAACCATATGATTCGAAAAATAGTCCTATCAACCGGAAAGGTGACATCGATTGTTGGATCCACTTCCTCCGGTTTTGCAGATGGGCATGGAAGCAATGCTCGATTCCATTATCCGACGGGAATCACAACTGATGGTCGAGACCTGTATGTGAGTGACCACGCTAACAATCGAATCCGGAAGGTGGAATAGCCTCTCGGTCATTGTCAGGGGGCTCAGGCGTGGAACAAAAAAGCAGGCAATTATGGACTTGAGATAGAAAGCCGCGCCTGGTTCATTTCTCAGTCTGCCACTACCAGCCATTCAAATCGCCGATGGCCAGTCCGGCGGAGTTCTCTCCAAATGAGCTAAGAACAGGAGTCTGGAAGGTGCCATCGCCGTTTCCAAAGTAGATTAGATCGGGCACACCACCTTCGCAGGACACAGCAACATCCAGGTGGTTAT
>PBEB01000025.1 GCA_002717505.1 Leptospiraceae bacterium | reverse complement strand
GTCTCTACCGTCCGAGCCCAGGATCAGCTGGTCTCCAAAATGCAGACGAAAGGTATCCAGCCGGAAATCCAGATCAGTGAATTCCGCGGTCACCCCGATTTTTCGCAGATTGCATTCTGTTTCGATGAAACGAGCTTCCCCTTCACGTAGCAATACAGCCCAGGGATGCTCCACATTCAGGATGTAGGCGAATCCAGTTTTTTCCTCAACCAGGGCAAGAATAAATGAAGCCATCATGCTTCCATCGAATGGCCGAAATACCGTCTCCAGTTCCACATAAACCTGGTGCATCCAGTGTTCGGGAGTTGTGTTGCTTGTATTTTCGAATAGCTGTGTTCTCGCAAGGGCACTGCGAAAAACAGTTCCCAGAACCATCGCTCCACCGGCTCCTTGCACTGATTTACCCATCGCATCACCATTTAGAAGTACACGATAACGCTTACCACCGAGCTCTAATTGATCTGCAATACAGATATCGCCACCGATTTCAGACTCCCGATTCCTGAATTCAAACTTCTTCTTTTGCTCGACCAGGATGCTAACATCGCGCCGAGAACGTGCAAGATCGCCGCCTATGGGCCCTAGAATCAACGAGGTAAGGTAGTAATCCCCATCCTGTTGATCCTTTAGAGCTCGGACGCTTTCCATACTCTTCTGCAATTCGCTGGTCCTTTCCCGCACCTTCTGGTCCAGGTCCCGGTTCAACTCCTCCACTTCATTGGTTACCCGCATGAATCGACTGGCCATCAATGCTGCAAGCCCACTCACCAGTACCACAAAAGTAAAGCTTGCGATTTTAGGCGTATGAAAGAAATCCTTGGACTGTAGAATATCGTGACTGAGGGACAGCACCACGATGATCACGCCTGCAGCCAGGAAGAACGCTTCTCGATTCTTTCGCAGCACCTCACGACCTATAAAGTAAATCATATAAAGAAAGGCCACACCCAGCATTGCGTACCAAACATCCCTCAATACTCGCATGATCTCAAGAGGTACAAATGCGATCAGAGCAGACGTAACAAAGCAGTACAATCCATAGAATTTCGCAATTAGAGTTATACGCTTCTGAGTAAACTCGGACAGGAATGCTACGAAAAAGGGAGGAATCAAAAATAGCAGAATATGTTCCACTCTACGGTGAATTTCTACGTGCTCCGCGAACAGGGCCTCCCGGCTGAAGGTGTTTGCCGTGAACCAGTACATTGAAAGCAATACAGCTCCCAGACCAAAGTAAAGATTGTAGCGATCCCCGGGTCTACGACTGAAGAGCATTAAATGGTAAAGGCCCCAGGCGACATATATGGTAAGAAAAATGAACGCCAGGATTTCGCGTTGTCTGTGAGTTGCGAACACCTCATTCACAGGTCCCACTTCCACAGGATCCATAAACTGTAACGGATACTTTCCATTGGAAAACAGAGCAATGTACAGCGTGTTCTTTTCACTGAGTCCCTTGAGCGGGATTCCCCGTAGCATTGGCCTCATGGCCCCGGCTTCGTAAGGCTCCTCCTGACCAAGCTGACCAAAACAATGAGTGTTAAGACAGATCACTGAAACGTCCAGCAAACGGCCTGCGTTCACGGCCAGTATCTCCCTCTGGTTCAGCTTTTCGTTTAGATCTTCCGGGAGTTCATGCTTCAGGGTAACCCATCCTGTATAATCTCTGGCCGCCTCATTGGCAGAAAGAATGGTAGGCAGTTCGATGGGTTTCCACTCCGGGACCTCCTGATTCTTCGCGGAACTCAGCCCCTGAACGGAAGACACATCTGGCAGATGCAGTCCTCTGGAGTATTGCCATTTCTCCAGTTCTTGCAGGTGTCCGGTTTCCTGTTCACTGCAATGCAGAAAGGAAAGGCAAATAGAAAGGGAAACCAGAAGGTACCTTGGCATGCCTCATCTTTGGACTTCCGCAGGAAAAAAGGCAAGAATTTTAGGGAATGCTCTGTACCCGGGAAGCGGCAGCGACTTACGTTAGCTCCTTGACCCGTTGCGGCTCCGTAACTGATTAGCTTCGTGACTCGAATAAAAGGAGCACAATGATGGAAGATGCATCCAGAGAAAGACTGAAGCCCGCTATGGAACTGTTGGCCGCCACTTATCCAGAAATGGAAGGGGAGATCCAGGATTTGCATGGATGGCTTTTGAATTCCCAGGCTCAAGAAAGGCATCGCATGAATGCCTATCGAGTGTCGCAGTCCACAGCAATACCAGTAAATCATCTAATTCAGATATTTCTCCGTGGAACGCAGAAATCTGTGTTTCAACTTCACTGGCAGCAGCATTGCCCGCACTGCAATATGATTACAGCCGAATACGGCTCGCTTTCTGCATCCTCCGGCGAGTCATACTGCAAAATGTGTGATCAGGAATTCACGGTGGATTTCAGGGAAAGAGTGGAAGTAACGTTTTCCCTGCACCCTTCCATTGAAAAGCTGGAGATTCCACCTTTTTGCCTGCCGCCAAAATCCTTGAAGCCTGTGGTCCAGTTATCCATGGCTCAAGGCGAAATTGAAGAAGCAGAGTTTCAGGTTTCTCCCGGCGTATATCGCTATTACTGTCCTATCACGATGTCCATGGGTCGAATGCATGTAGAAGACAGAGCCGGCGAAAGCGAATTGGAAATCGCACAACTGGAAAACAGTACCTTTGATCCTCCCGAAATCCACATTCCCCGTGGCCAGGTGCATCTCAAAGCCAGCAATGAAACCGTGCCCATAAGCGGACTCATTATCCATGAAGACCGACTTACCGATCCCATTCCCTACGATGACCTGGACCTACATCTCAGCGGACTGGAGATTATTCATTATCCTGAGTTTCGAGAAATCTTTGGGGACGATTCCCTTTCGGAACGCGAAAAAATGACGATTTCCGCCGTTACCATTCTGTTTACAGATATTACCGGAAGTACTCGAATGTACGAAAAGCTCGGCGATGCACAGGCTTATAACATAGTCCGAGATCATTTTCAAATCTTAATCGATGCCATTCAAGAAAGAGGTGGAACCATTATAAAGACCATTGGCGATGCAGTAATGGCCTCCTTCATTGAGACCGATGTGGCCTTTCACTCGGTTTTTGAAGCACTGGATAAATTCAAGAATTACAATGAGAACAAAGATGCGGACCACCGCGTGAATCCGAAAATCGGAGTTCATTCTGGCCCGGCAATTCTAGTAAACCTGAACGATCGCCTGGATTATTTTGGAAGCACAATCAATAAAGCCGCCCGAATTCAGAGCCTGGCACAGAGCCAACAGGTTGCCTTCTCAGAAGAAATCTTAAATCATCCGGGCATCAAGAAAACCCTGATTGAACGAGGTATGCGAAAACTGGTGCGAAAGCAGGCATCTCTAAAAGGCCTGAGTGGAAGCCATCCTGTGTATTTCTTATCGCTGGCAGATTCGTAGAACCAGGGAGCTGGTACCTACCTTTATAGGACCGGGGGTCTGCAACCAGTGTACTTGCGCGAAGGAAATTCATATTCGCGAAAACTGGTCATTTGCGCGACTGCTCTTCTTTTCCTTGAAGTTACCCTTCAGAGGTAGCTCAGACCATCTCTCTCGATGGAGCTTAGCTCATCAATTCCACAAGTTGATCCAGAGCCTTACCCCATCCATCCGCAAATCCCATGTCTGCATGCTTCTTCGCATTTTCGGGGCCCGAATGCATGGCCACGGCTCGATAAAGAGTACCAATTTTTGTGGCCTTCAGCGTCAGACGAGCGGTCATAAAGGGCTCCTGTGTCGGGCGAAATCCGGCCTCCAGCGCATCGGTAAACACCAGGCTTTGATTGGGAATTACCTCAAGGTAGCATCCACTATTCGGGAACTCCTCCCCTTCCGGAGATCGCATGACAGTGCGAAAGACTCCTCCGGGCCTGAGGTCCAATTCGCAGGCTGCCAGGGACCAGGGCTTTGGCACAAACCATTGCATCAGATGCTCGGGCTCAGTCCAGGCAGCCCATACCTTTTCCACAGGCACCGGAATCTCTCGTTCCAGCACCAGATCTCTTTCTGAATCGAAATTCGCTCCACTCATTGCTTTTCCCCCAATAGATAATCATCCAACTGATTCAGCCGTTTCTCCCATATTCGCTCCTGTGCAGAAAGCCAGGATTGCACAGGCTTAAGTCCTGCACGATTCAAGCGAAATACACGAACTCGGCCCTGCTTCGTGGATTCTACAAGGCCAGCATCCTCCAGCATTTTCATATGCTGTAGAAACGATGGCAGTGCAAGATCAAAGGGCGCTGCCAGATCGGACATGGAAGAAGGGCCCATAGCAAGTCTTTCCATTACCATCCGTCTGGTGCGATCCCCGAGAGCCCGAAAGAGCTGATCCACCTGCGCCGCTTCAGCCATGGGCCAAACTGGCATTCTCCAATACTTAGGTCAATGCCTAAGTATTGGGGGCTTCGATTTTTTTTTCAGAGGAGAACGCAAATGCCAGCTGAAGTGCCGTTCACTGCGGCTCCTTGCCCGGGAACCAGGACTGACCCTGACCAGCTTCGCATTTCCGGCGGGCAATATCTCGGAGCGGCTCCTCTAGGGAGCAACAGAGATTCTCTGAAATGTCCGATTTCGCCGGGCCAGAGCCGGACCGCGCTTTACAGGGAACGCCTATTTTCGCTTTTTAGGGGTATGTGGTTGCAAACCGATATCCAGCTCAAGTCCAGAAACCGGGGCTTTCATATTATAACATCGGAGGTCCAACGTGTACTGAATCAACTTCAAGACCATGGACCCTTAAATGCAGGACTCTGTCATCTGTTCATCCATCATACCAGCGCATCGCTCAGCATAAATGAAAACGCGGATCCGGATGTTCGCGGAGACCTGGAGCGCCATTTCTCCGTCCTGGCTCCGGAAAATGCGCCCCATTATGAGCACACTCTAGAGGGACCGGATGACATGCCTGCTCACATCAAAACAGTGCTCATCGGCTCGGATTTGACCATCCCTCTTCGTAAAGGCAAGTTAGTGCTGGGAACATGGCAGGGTATCTATCTGTGCGAACACAGAAACCACGGCGGAGCCAGAACTGTGACGATCACCTTGAATGGTGAGTAGATGATAGAATGCAGAGGTTTTCCAGCCCGGGGAATGTGCTGAAGAGACCGGCTGGAAGTTCCCGCGAATGCTTGCTGGTGAATCTCTCATTTTTTCCCTTCCACCAGAATTTCAGGTTCCGGGACCGGAAAGGTCCCGTTCTATTCTGTCGGCGTTTTCGACGGATGCTTGTGTCTGGCCCGCCATTTACAGAGTAACGGGGCTGCGATTGCAGTCCTAGCCCAGCAGTCGATGGGCCATGGATTTTTTCGTTTCATGCCAGAGAATATGGCTCACCGCATGAAATGCACCTAGATTCATTTTAGGCTCTTTGCCCCGGGATAGTCTCTTGGAAATCTGGTATGCGTACCATCCTCCTTCGCTCATCAAACCGAATGCCGGCGAAGGTTTTAATTGTGGTAGCTCCACCTGCTCCAACTTTCCGGAAAGAAAATCTGCGGCAAAGTTGGTGGAAACCAGAAAAGGCCGTGCAATACCAATAAAGTCTGTATCTCCGCTTGCCAGAGCCTCTTCGCAAAACGAACGACTGCGAAATCCGCCGGTAATCATTAACGGAGTCTTGATCTTTGTGCGAAGCCGACCGGCAAAGTCCAGAAAATAGGCTTCTCGCTTCTTTGTGCTTTCACGTACTCCATTCTGATCGTTTAGCAAAAACGATGGGCTTTCATAGTTTCCGCCGGAAATCTCCAGAAGGTCTATGCCTTCCTTTTCAAGCATGCCTGCTACCTGCTCGGATTCATCCTGGTCGAATCCACCCTTCTGAAAATCCGCAGAATTGAGTTTTACAGAAAGGGCCTTCCGGGGACCGATTTCGCTGCGCACAGCTCGCACAATTTCCAGGAGCAATCGTGCTCGATTTTCCAGGGATCCGCCCCAGTCATCCTCTCTACGATTCGTGATGGGCGACAGGAACTGACTCAACAAATAGCCATGCGCCGCATGGACCTGGATGCCCTGAAACCCCGCTTCCATACAGAGCCTGGCGGTGGTCCTGTATTTCTGAATCATGTCCTGAATACCCTTTTCTGTCAGGGCCCTGGGTTTGCCATAAAGGCCTTTTTCATGTAGCTGCACCGGGGAAGCGGAAACGGGTCGCATGTTCACAAGTCTGGAGGTCTGTCTGCCTGAATGATTGATCTGTGCCCAGAATTGAGAGTCCCCGGCTGTGGCGATTCTGGTCCATTCCTGAAATTTGTCCATAGCCCGATCGTCTTCCAGCACGACATTGCCTGCGGACTCCATGGAATTGCGGTCCACCATAATGTTTCCCGAGAGGAGCAGGCCTGCACCACCTCTGGCCCAGGTTTCGTATAGTTTAAAATGATAGCGATTGGGGTTGTGATTCGCTCCGGCTATGCGCTCGGTCATGGCCGCCTTTACCAGCCGATTGGTCAGTGTTTGTCCACAGGGAAGAGTATAGGATTTCTCAAGCATACCTGTATTTATGTACAGCCCCGGTCCGTTCAAGGACTTTAATGATATGGGTTGCTGGTTTCGCTGACCGACTGACCGACTGACCGACTGACCGACTGACCGACTGACCGACTGACCGACTGACCGACCGCTGAATAACTATGGGAATCTCTGAAAGGTATAGAACTGCAAAATCACCAGTGGTGTTGTGCTTCGCTGAATCCACCGCTGACTCTCCAGAGGCGAAAGCGTCAATTGCAAGTCCACCTCCCCGAGCAAACCCTCCGCGATCATCCAGGCTAACAGGAAACAACCGGGAGGGATGTGAGCTTGCCGAATGGAAAAACAGGCTTCTCTACTTCAATGCGGCCTGCCCTTTTCTTGCCATATCTATAGCATTACCCAGGATCCGAGCGGACTCCTGTGGTGCATGGAAGCCCGTGCTGTTTTCTGCTTCCACGAAGCCCAGCAGGAATTGAGACTTTCTCTGATAGGACCTTGCTTCTTTCAGCTTGCTTTCTGGCGCGCCTGACTTCTGGGCTCTTTCGATATCATCGATCAAAGCCATGAGCGCATCCATGGCCACATTGCGCAGTTGCCAGTGAGTATCCTGGATCGTATCAATTCGGGCGCGATGCTCTTCTGGCTTCAGACTATGACATGTGCCGCAGGCCGCATCCACATTCAGGTAAGGACTGCGAACATGATGGTCGGAAACCTTTTGAGCTCCTTCACTTACATAGGGCATATGGCAGTCAGCACAGCTAACTCCGCTACGAGCATGGATACCCTGGCTGTACATTTCGAATTCCGGATGCTGGGCCTTCAGTGCGGCCGCACCTGTATCTTTATGAGTCCAGTCTTTAAAGGCTATCTGCTCATAATAGGCCAGGATCTGATCGGCTTTTAGTCCTTTATCCCAGGGATAGGTCAGAGTCTTTTCTTTTCCTTCGAAGTAGTACTCCACATGGCACTGAGCACAAACGTAGGTACGCATTTCCTTTCGAGTTGCATCCTGATTCACATCATAGTTCGTAATTCCTTCCAGTTTCTTCACTTTCTGGATGCCAATCATGAAGGCTGGACGAGTAACGCGAAGGCTCATATCTGAAGCACTGTGGCAATCGATGCAGGCCACAGGATGCTCTGCTTTTTTCGCCACTTCCATATAAGGCTGAGAATTCATTTCATGGAAACCTTTCATGATATCTCCGTCGCCAAGCTCCTTATAGATGTTATACGTAGAGGCATGACAATTCAGACAGGTTCCGGGCTGGCCTACCTTCTGCCTCAGAGTATGAAGCTGATCCGTTAACATATAAGCATGGCCTCGCTCTTCGCGAAAGTCGATGCTAAAGGCGTAGCCAGCCCACATTCGCTTCAGGCGTGGGTCTTCATCAATCTTGGACTGAGTTACTACGCTCCTGGGATCTGCTTCATCGGGAATATGGGGCAGGGCTTCAGAACCTCCGTAGCGGGACCGTTCCATATCTGTGGTCTTTTTGTACATTTCCAGATGCAGAGGAAAATTCTTTCCCCAGATTTCCGGGTCGGTGATAGAATCATCCAATTCCACAACCTGAAAATAGGGCTGTTTTGCTTCCTGTATTCTGGAGGACACATCCGCGACCAGAAAGGCGATGATCAGTCCGAGCAAAAAGCCGCCGCCCAGAATGATCCAGACAGCTCGAGAACCAAGGTTTTCAATCCATTTCAATATCGCTTTCATCACATACTTCCTGTTGCATGACCCACATCGGAATGGCATGATAGACAGCTCTGCTCCTCTACCGCACGTTCCATGGCGGCGGGATGAGCAAAGACGTTTCCATGGCAGCCAATGCAGGCTTTCACCGTTACTATTTTGTTTCTTTCTGTAATTCTGATATTTTCCGGAAAACGCCCGGTACTGAAGGCCCAGGCATGTGCCACACCATTCTGAGCCTTGGTTAAGTACTTACCTAGAGCGTCGGGTGGAGTATGGCAGCTATTGCATGATGTGAAAGAGCCATGAGAGCCTTTGGTCCAGGCGTTAAACTGCTCCTCCATCACGTGGCAGTTGGTGCAGGCCTCGCTGTTATCGGTAAGGTAGGAATGCCCCCGGGCAAAGCCAAATGTGAATACTCCCATTCCCAAAAGNACTCCNGGAATGCCCAGTACCAGTAATCGTTTCACCGCGCTTTGCACGAAGCAACCCTGCAACATTGTCCAGGGTTGTTGCAAGGTTTTTTTCGAGTTCGATGACCCATCCCTGGAGAAAATCACGGGTTCCAACGTTAGCCGCTGATGGCCCTGAACCAGGGCCCGCTCAAACAGGGTATCATTTGCTCATCCAGGTGCGGGATTAGGCCTGCGTGGCCACCCCGGTTTTCGCACTTTGCGTGCAAACCGGGTCAGGAAACTCAAATGGACAGATGCAACTATATAGAAGGAAATTGTCCTGAACGGATGGAGGCCTCTATAATGATTTTTCGCAGAAATTGGATATGGGCTGCCCTTGCAGTGGTATTTCTATTCCAGAGTAATTTGCCTCTAAGCGCGGACCCGCAGCAACCTCTGCCTACAATCAAGAGCTATGTTGTAGATCAGACCGACACCCTGACCGTAGCCCAAAAGGATGATATCACCGGAATACTGGAACGAATCGAAAGCGCCAATGGCAGCCAGGTTGTTCTGGTCATTGTAGAAACAACAAAGCCGGAATCCATTGAACAGTACAGCATCCGCCTGGCAGAATCTGCAGGAATTGGCAGGCAGGATTCGGACGACGGCGTTCTGCTTCTAGTTGCGAAAGCGGATCGTCGAGTAAGAATTGAAGTTGGCTACGGCCTGGAAGGAAACATTCCGGATGCCACGGCGAACCGAATTATCGATACAAAGATCATTCCGGAATTCAAGAAAGGAAATTTCTATCTCGGGCTGAAAAACGGGGTTCTGGCCATTGAAGAGAAAATTGCGGCAGAACCGGTGGGCGATTCCAGTTCCGACGATAACTACGAGGAAAGCTCCAGCTCGGCCGGTGATTTCTGGCTGTACCTCTTCTATGACTTCATCCACTACTGGTTCTGGATCGTTTACGGTATTGCTGCGATTCTGGGCTGGATTGCGGCCAAGACGAAGAAATATACTCTTTATCTGATATGGGCCCTCTTGATAGGAGTACATCCTCCAGCTTTCTGGGTCTTCATGGAGGGCTTTTTCTTTTTTGAACCATTCCTCTGGCGATTCTTCATCAGCTTGTTTGCTTTTCATATACCNTTCTGGCTGGCGGGCGGCCGGCCGCCACCATCGAGCGGACGGCGAAGCAGATCCAGTGGATCCAGCAGTTCTTATAGTCCATCCTTCAGCAGCTTTTCTAGCTCCAGCTCTAGCTCCCGTTCTTCCAGTTCCAGCAGCTCCAGTAGCTATAGCAGTTCGAGCTCCAGCTCGAGCTTTTCCGGCGGCGGAGGTTCTTTCGGCGGCGGNGGTTCTTTCGGCGGCGGGGGCGCATCCGGCAGCTGGTGATGGGAATCTCCTGAGCGAAACAGCAACAGATGGCTGGAAAATGGATATCGATGAAAAAGGTTGATCGACAGGGGCTCGAAGAAACAAACGAATATGTCCATTCTGCGCATTTATTCAGAGTCAGAGCTTAATCCAGATCTCCGACGAAAGCTGCAGATGCGCGAAAGCGCGGAGGACACCGAAGCCCTGAATGCAGTGCAATCCATTGTGGACGATGTTCGCAAGCGCGGGATTGATGCTGTAAGACACTATTCCGAAAAGTTTGATGGTTTTTACCCTGAGCCAGCCCTTTGCACGGAGCAAGAAATCCAGGAAGCAGAGGAACGTCTGGATGCGGAAATCAAAGAATCCTTTCAAAAGGCGGCCACAAACATCCGTCAGTTCCATGATTTCCAGAAGGAGCGCCTTCAGCCAGCAAGAACGAAGGTTGCCGGCGCAGAACTCGGATTCTATTATTCGCCGGTAGAAAACGTCGCCGTGTATGTTCCTGGAGGAAAGGCCCAATACCCATCTTCTGTTTTGATGGGAGTCATTCCAGCTGTGGCTGCAGGAGTAAAAAACATCCTTCTATTGAGTCCTGCGGACAATCAGGGAAAACTCAGCGATGTAGTGCTTTATTGTGCTAAGATGGCAGGCGCCAGCGCCATCTTGAAGATTGGGGGTGCCCACGGCGTTGCAGCAGCGGCCACTGGACTGTATGCCCCGCCCGCCGAATTGATTGTTGGTCCCGGAAATCGCTTTGTTACAGCAGCCAAGACCTTGCTTTCTGCCTCCGGAAAGATTCGCATTGATCAGCCAGCGGGCCCATCCGAAGTCATTGTAATCGCTGATGAAACGGCCAACCCTGCTTTCGTTGCCTCCGACCTGCTAAGCCAGGCAGAGCATGGAGAGGACAGTCCTGCCATTCTTTTAACTACAAGTCGGTCTCTGGCCGAAGCCACCTCCCTGGAAATCGAAAAGGGACTGAACGAAAGGCCGGCTCGCCGGGAAATGAAAGAAACCAGTATTCGCCAGCATTCCTATGCCATTGTTTTTGATGATCTCCAGGAGGCCTTCCGATTCTCAAACCAATACGCTCCGGAACACCTGGAGATCTGCACGAAAGATCCACAAAGCGATCTAAAGAACGTTACAGCCGCAGGCAGTGTCTTCCTTGGACATTTTGCTCCGGTGGCCCTGGGGGACTACTACAGTGGAACCAACCATGTTCTTCCTACCGGCGGCACTGGTCGCATGTACTCTGGCCTGGGCGTAGAAACCTATATGAAGCGCATTACCTTTCAGCATCCCACTCGAGAAAGTCTCCGGGATGCCTGGAAGCCCATCCAGATCATGAGCAAAGTGGAAGGCCTGGAGCACGAACACGGCCATAGCGTGGATGTGCGATTCCAGAATTGAAGCATAATGGTTTATGAGGAATACTCGGATCGATGTTCCGATGCGAGGACTCCTGAATAAAATCCTCTGCTCTTCCAGGGCTTTATAGAAATTCTGTTGCATATCTTTAATGCAATGGCATGCTATGTTTATAGGCCCCTATACAATCCTATGTACTTTAGTGTATGATCCGTTTACGTATTGAATCGAATCGAGGAAAAGATTCCTCTCTGGCCCGGTCAGACCATTCATCCCTGAAAGTCCAGAGAGTGGACATTTTTGAACCGCACTGCAGCAGACGCCAATCGATGGGGCGCTCTGCACCACGGCATTAGAACTTCTTTCAGACAGCCCGGTTCTTCCCAAGCATCCCATGAATCGATTATTTTACGAAATAGCCCTCTCCATGAATAAAACACTCTTGCACGCAATTGCAAGCAGAAACAATACTGATTGTCAAAATCCGACCCCTGATTTAACTACAGTGGCACTGATCCGACGGAGGCTGCCATGATTGGTGAGAATATAAAAACAACCGAGCAGGCAAACTGGCCCACCAGAGATGACCACGAAGAGGAATGGGTGGTCCTGGCTGTGGATGACGATTCCCTCTATAGAAAGACCACGGAATTTACACTGAAAAACTTTCAGACCCTGGGACGACCCATTCGGCTCATCCAGGCTGGTTCCTACGGGGAGGCCTGTGCTGCTGTGGCTCAGAATCCAGACATTGCGCTCATCCTCCTGGACGTGGTAATGGATACAGATGACGCAGGATTCCGGGTAGTACGGGCCATCCGAGAGGTCCTGGGAAATGCCCAGGTTCGCATTGTCATGATTACGGGACAACCAGGCTTCTCCAATATGCAGGAAAGCCTGGCCGATTACGATATAAACGATTACTGGAGCAAGACGGAGCTCTCGGCGGAACGATTACGGGCAGTAGTCACAGCGAACGTTCGGGCGTATCAGCACCTGGCCACTGTCCACCGGGCCCGAAAGGGACTACAGCTTATCGCTGAGTCCAGCAATGCATTGTCTCAGGCCAGAACGCTGGAGGATTTTTCCAGCAGAATGCTGGTAGCCGTAGCCAAACTGCTGGGAGTACATCCGGAAGGAATTGTCTGCGTGGGTATTCCTCCTGGCTCGGCTCCAAAAGTAATCGCCTCCGCCGGATCCCAGGCAAGAAGCAATGGAAAACCGCTGGTCAACCTTGAAAATCACCAGATACGGATGGCCCTTTTGAACGTTATCCAGAAGAAACAATCCGCCTTCGAAAAGGATTATACAGTGCTGTTTTTCCCACAGCAGCTAGCCGGTGCCGAGTACGCGGCTTATGTGGCCACCGGTCGCCGGCTTCGAGAGACCGAAGTGCAATTGCTCAAGGTCTTTGTGGAGAACCTTGGTAGAGGCCTTCATAACGTTTCTCTTGTCAGCAAACTGGATGAAATGGCCTATCATGATGCCCTGGTGGATTTGCCAAATGCCAATGCATTGATTCGGGGAATAGAATCTATGCTGGGCCGACCAGGACAGACTCTTCTTTTGCTGAATATAGATGGCTTCTCAGACCTGAACCTATCCCTGGGTAGCGATGCAGGGGATCAGCTTCTTCAAACTGTGGGGAGGTGCTTACATGAATTTGTAGATCCCATGGTAATAAAGGCAAGGCTACAGGACGATATCTTCGCATTGCTGGGACCAGATTCGCACATCGATGCAGCGGCCCTGGAGTATCTTCTGGAGCAGGCCATCGAGAAGATAGGCATCGGCCCGCTGAGCATTAGCACGGTAACATCGGATCTGGCGCAACCCGCTGCCAACGGAGTCCAGGTCATTACCCGGGCCCGACTTTCCTTGAAGCTACGGCGAGCGCGGGGGCTCAGACAGCACATCCGCTCCGATCCAGAAATTGGTGCAGCAGCTCAGGCCCGCTTTGAACTGCTGACGGCATTTCAGAGAGCCCTTGAAAATGAAGAAATCACCATTGCCCTGCAGCCACAGCTATCCCTTACCACGGGAAAAATTGTGGGAGCAGAAGCCCTGGCTCGATGGACCACAGCTGACGGTCGCTTCATCTCCCCGGGAGAGTTTATTCCCCTGGCAGAAACCACCGGGCTCATTATGCGGATGGGGGACCAGATAATCAAACGAACGTTAGAGGCGGCACGACAGATTGAGCAGGGGGGCCTTCAACCTATTCGACTGGGCTTCAATGTATCCACGATTCAGCTATTTCAGCCTGGTTTTCTGGAACGACTGGAGCACCACATAACTGATTCAAAAATAGATGCCTCCAGGCTTGAGCTGGAAATCACAGAGTCCGCGGCCATGAAAGACTTCGATCAGGTCATTGAAGTACTGGCCGCTATTCGGAATTTGGGCTTACAGGTTGCTATAGATGATTTTGGCACCGGGTTTTCCTCCCTCGCTTATCTGAAAAGGCTTCCCGCTGACCGACTCAAAATTGACCGGGCCTTTGTAAACGAGGTGGGACTGGATGATTCCAGGCTATCCATCGCAGAAAACATTATTGAGCTGGCGCAAAAGCTTAGTCTATCTACTATTGCGGAAGGTGTGGAAACGGAAGCCCAGGCTTCCTGGCTCAAGCAACGACAATGCGAAGAGGTACAGGGTTTTTTCTATGCCAGGCCCATGCCACTCAGCGATTTCTTGCAATGGGTTAAAGAACATCAGGGAGCCTGAGGGGTATGCGCCGGATCGCTGCCCTTCTTTTAACTCTTCATAATCACAGAAGGGAGATTGAAAAAAAGCTCATCCTCTGGATGCCTCTGATTCTACTCGCTTGCGTACTATTATTCTTCTTCCGTTCCGAGGGAGCCCTTCAGGAAAGCCAAAGAGATCAATTAGCCCTGATTTCTTCAGCCAGCAGTTTACTATCTCAGGGTATTTTTGAATCGATTCGCGAGTTGTCTGTGATGTCCGCAGAATTCGAAAAGGGACTCGCGAACATTCCAACTGCCATAGCAATAGCTCAGCTTCAAAAGCAGTTCTTTTCCGCTGCGGAGCTGAATAATCAATACCTCCAGTTGCGCTGGATCGATGCAAACGGAAAGGAGCGATTGCGGATCGACCAGGGCCAGACAGGACCTCGCATCATCGCAGCTACGAATCTACAGGATAAAAGCGATCGTTATTATTTCCAGAACTGCATGGAACTAGTGCGAGGGGAAACCTATATCAGTCCATGGGATCTGAACCAGGAACATGGAAAGATTCAAGTTCCCTACTCCCCTGTTATTCGCATTGGGCAGCCACTATTTCGTGCTGACGGAATACGGGCAGGCATATTGATCATCAATCTGGATGCCGGGAACTTGATTCGCGGATTGGATGCTCTTGCCAGAGACTGGGATCTGGGATTTTTCCTGGTGGACGAAGAAGGGGAATGGATCAAAGGAGAGAAAGAACGGGATAGCTGGAGCGGCGACCTGGATCGCGCAGAGCCAATTTCGGAGCGATATCCGGATCTATGGGAAGCGATAGCAAGCGAAGGAGCTGGAGAATTCACCGGCGAAGGCGGACACTGGGTTTTCTCCAGGTTTTCCTTTCGCATCATAGGTCTATCCACCAATTGGAAAATACAGTCCCCGAGCTGGTGGCTCATTAGCCGGTTGCAAACTCTTACCATACTTGGACTTCATGGCCAGTCTTTTCTGGAGGCGCTTGCTTTACTTATTCTGGGATGGATAACAGTTTTTCTCATCATTGTCAGGCAGGTGGCTGAGCAGCACGAGAAAAAGGAGCTGGAAGCTTCTCTACGAAATACTCGCTCCAGACTGATTAGAGCAGAAAGACTGTCCTCTATTGGCCTTCTGATGGCCGGCCTCTCTCATGAGCTCAACACTCCCATCGGTGCGGCCCAGTTAATGACCAGTTCGCTAATGAGCGAATTACAGCCGCCCGAAGGAAATACTGCTACCTCCAAAGACAACCCCGTATTGCTAGAGGACAGAACGCTGGAAAGAATTGTGGAAGGCCTGAATCTGGTCAGTGATTGCCTGGAACGAGTAGCCGAGCTAGTTCGTACGTTCAAGAAAATGAGCGTGGACCGGGAATCCATGGAACTGCGATGGTTCGATCTGGCAGAGATCGTGGGCGATGTTGCCCGGATTATGGATCGCGCCGTTCGAGAAAAAGATCATAGACTGGAGGTGGATGTTAAACCCGGAATTAAGATCTATGGAGCTCCGGGCCCTCTGAGTCAGGTGCTGCAAATTCTTCTGAGCAACGCTTTAGAGCATGCCTTTCCCCTTCCTGGAGGCAGCCTGAGCATAAAGGCTGCCAGTTCCGACCGGACCTGTTACATTTCAGTGAGCGACAATGGAAGTGGAATTGATCCAGATACCATTACACGAGTATTCGATCCCTTCTATACTACAGGCAGAGGTAAAGGCCATACCGGGATTGGATTAAGCATCGCCCAGGAACTGGTAAACAGTGCTCTCCAGGGCCAGATAAATGTGCGAAGTAGTCGAAAAGGAGGCACACGGTTTCGCATCGCCATCCCTCTGAAAGCGCAGCCAATTAAGAGTTCGATTTCAGGGTAATGCGGATCGACCTTCCCGGTATGCACCGCTCACCGGTTTTCTTCGGATGCCACCGCTGATGGACTTGCCCTGCATACCCTCGCTGATGGACTCTTCCAGGATGCACCGTTACCCACGGCAAACGGAATTGAGGTTCTTCGCATTCTACCACGATGCATTGTTTATTCAGTCAGGGCTTCATTCTATAGGCTTCTTTCAATGCCATCACCTTTTCAAAGACCCGCGCTTCTCGTTGCTGGTCATGGGCCGGCCTACGAATCATCTCCAGAAATAGCTTCTGCTGCTCTTCTGTGGCAGAGACCTTTTCGTATAGCTCCACAGCATGACCGCTAATGTCGCGCACGAATACAGAGAAGACCTGGTCCAGCGTATCTGAATCCACATCCTTTGCATAAGGTCCGCCGATCTCCATTTGCTCCAGAATAAGAGTGGAATAGGAAATGATAGAAAAGATTTCGCCTACGGCCAGCATGAAATCAATATCTTTACTCTGGGCCGAAGAAGGTGCAGCGACTTTCAGGAATTTAACAAAAGTATCGATCTGCTCCACCATTACTGCGACGTTGGGAGCTTTCTTCGCCGATGCAGTCTGGAACTTTGGCTTCCATGGGCCAAAAGGAATTTCATCCAGACCTTTTGTAGTCGCGCCCTGATTGAACAGAAAGCTCTCTTCATGCGGCTTTTCAGATGCTTCAACGTCGGCCACCGGTCGCTCATCGAATAGAAAGGAATTCATAAATCTTACAGTTAGCATCATGTTTACGTGCACGGTGCCTTCCAGCTTCGGAAGCATGCGAATATCACGAGTGGCCGATTCGAAATACACATCTTTTTCGAATCCTCTGGCCGCTATAACATCCCAGAGCCTCTCGATCACCTTTTCCCCTTCCAGAGTAACCTTCATCTTTTCCAGAGGATTGAACAACAGATACCTTCGGTCCTCATCGGATGCGATTCGCATATAATCCTTTGCTCGGAAACTAAACATTCGCATGGCCACCAATCTGGCATAGGCTTCATTGAACAATTGCCTAATATGAGGAAAGTCTGTGACATAGTTCCCGTACAATTTTCGGGCCGATGCATGATTGATGGCCTCATAGAAACTGTGGGTGGCAATGCCCACACTGGCCAGACCCAGATTAAACTTCGCAAAAGCTACTGTAGCCAGCGAGGCATCCCAGGCAGCTCGACCTCGAGACACAATATCTGCATCGGTGATGGGATAGTCATGGAGTACCAGCTCCGCCACGTATTTCTGGGATCGCACTACATTCTGGGTGCATTCGTACTTAGGATGATCGGTCTCTACTACGAAGAAAACGTATTCTTTCTTTTTCTCTTTTAGCTTTGCGAAGATCGAGACGAACCCCGCAACATTTCCATTACCAATATAGTATTTGTCACCCCGGGCCAGGTATTTCCCCTCCCCCTGAGGGATTAGCTCCATATCGCTGGATATCAGATCAGCTCCATGTTCTTTCTCTGAAAGTCCAAAAGCGAATACATGGCCCTCTTTCAGCTTCTGCGCTGTGCGTTTCTTTACTTCGTCGTTGCTGCCAATCCAGATAGGTCCCAGACCCAGGATGCTTACCTGCCAGGTGTACCAATGCGAAAGAGAATAGAAACCCAGGATTTCACTGAAAGCGGTGTTTCTGGCTGTGTCCCAGCGACAGTTCTCGTCGCCAAACTCGGAGGGGGTGAGGAAGTTATAGAATACCTGGTTCTTTTTCAGGAAGTCCAGGAAGTCATTGTACCATACCACTTCATGGTCTTCCTTTTTCATTTCTCCCAGGCCTTTCTTTTCGAAGAACTGGATGGTTTTCTGAAAGATGTCCTGCGTTGGTTTATCAAAATTGGAGAAATCAGCTTTGTGAGGATTGAGTAGCGCCATTAACCTAACCTTGTTGCCAACATTTAGATTCGAACCCGTTCAAATACCTCAACTCTGCTGGTAGCAGCCTTCGAAACAAAGGAAAGCAAGAAGGCAACAGTATTCGAACGAATCAAATCCGGTTTGCAGGAATCAAGTCTGGTAACTACGACAGCGTAGGCACCGAAACTGATTCCTGTGGCAGTGCTCAATGGGACATGCATTGCTCCATGATTCAAGAGAAAAATGAAAGCGCTTCTTCGAAAGACCTACACTCTAACAGTGTTTAATTTGGTGCTCCGTATGTTAGCTCCGCTGGCAAAAAGACCGATTCTTTCCAGGCCGGTTCGGATTTTTATGCGTATTCTTGCCTGGACGGTTCATTGGTCCAGCGGCTCCCCCACTGCCAGTTCTCCGGAAAGCCTGGCACAGGTCTGGCAGAGACTCATGCCATCGAGCCNGGAGTTTCCCATTCCGGGNGATGCGACTTTTGCATCGACGGCGCAAANTGAGTTCCTGGNGAAAACTACGGCAGAATTTGCTCTGGGACAAATCCATCTGCATTGTCCGCTACGAGGCTCGGATAATCGCCATGCATGCCACCAGCTTATGGAGTTCGATCGTGAACTGATGCGAAGATCAGGCGGTGAATTGCACGTACTGGACTCCCAGTCTGAATCAGGCAGACCCNACTGTACAGTGGGGATTGAAATAAGGAAACCATAAAGGCGGACCATTTCAGAAGCGCGACGAGACCATCGATGGCCCGAAGCAACACAGGCGAGGAAATGCACGGTGCTCTCTGCATAAGGCTGACCAGAACCCAGGATAGGTCTCCACAAAAGACCCTCGCCAACGGCCCGTGCTCACGGATCGCCACTCATGGCGCCGGAAGGACAACTGAATCGAACTCCAAAGAGCGACAATATTTTCGCCATCGCATTAGAATACCTGTTGCCTCAATATCGAGGTTCAATTAGAGAATGGTATGAGACTATTCAGAATATCCATTCCAGTATTCATTCTAGCGCTGGGCCTGTTTTCTTCCTGCCGAACCTATGTATACCGTGCCATATGCTTCAGCGCAGGAACAGAGATCTACGATGGCCAGGTTCAAACTAATCGACCCATCGGCGCCGATATTCTGGACCTGGATGCTTTTCCCCAGAATTCCTGGCTGCGAACTCCGGACGGAACCTATATACGTGGCGATTGTGTGGTCCAGCCCTTGCGAATTGATGGAAAGGACCAGAAGAAGAACTAGGGACTTTCTGAATTCGATCTGTCAGAGGACATTTCTCTCAAAGCGGATCCGGAGCCAGACCAGAAATGCTTTGTTCTGGTTCCGACCAAATCGCTGTAGTCGTATGCANTTATGGTCATCGGAAAAAGCGNAAANGCTCGATGGGCCAGAATGTATTTCGACACAGCTTTGACTGGCGCAGGACCGGGGCAAGAGGCATGCCACAGGAAACGATAATTCGCTGGCTTCTGGAAGGAGATGTTTCCATCCAGTATCAAACCTACCGCGATTTGCTGAACCTGAAAAAGCCAGAACTCCAGGATCGAATTTCGCAGGAAGGCTGGGGAAAGACGATCCTCGGAAAATGGAACTCAAGAGGTCGCCTGGGATGGGGCGAAGNTTTTTACCAACCTAAATGGACTTCCACCCATTACACATTGCTAGATCTACGTAATCTGAATCTCAGTTGCGAAGAGGAAGTCCCGAAAAGGACCATCGAATTCATTCTCTCCGAAGGAAAGNCGAATGATGGCGGTATTCCACTGGGCCCCTCCACTGTAGTGCACAGCGATGTCTGCGTCAATGCGATGTTTCTAAACTATGCTTCTTATTTCCAGTGCAGTCAGAAAGACCTGAAATCCATCGTCGATAGCATACTCCAGGAGATCATGCCAGACGGCGGCTTTAATTGCAGGAGCACACGAAGTGGAGCCAGACATAGTTCTATGCACTCTACTATCTCTGTTCTCGAGGGATTTTATGAATATCAAAAAGCGAACTACGATTACCGGCTAGATGACATCAACAATGCGATGGTAACGGCTCAGGAATTTCTGCTCATGCATCGCCTCTACAAATCGGATAGGACAGGCGAAATCATCCATAAAGACTTTCTGAAGCTGGCTTACCCTTCGCGTTGGAAGTACGATATTCTGCGCTGTCTGGACTACTTCCAGTACTCCGGGCAACCCTGGGATGAAAGAATGAGTGATGCCGTGGAATCACTTCTGGCGAAGCGCAACTCCGATGGAAGCTGGAATATGCAGGCTGCTCATCCGGGTAAACAACATGTAACAATGGAAAGGGCGGGCCAGCCCGGCAGATGGAATACCCTTCGTGCTCTCCGAGTTCTGAAACATTTCGGAATTTTCAGCGATTAAGGGTGCAACCATCGTCTACCGACCGACAAAGACAGCAAGAATACTTTATCAATAGAAAGAGCCGACTCCAGGGCTTTGCCCACAGAATCTGCTTATGAATCCTTCAGACAAAAAGAGGCTATCTTTCCGGCAGGACTCTTCTGCCAAAAGCGCCGGAGACATTTTCCACCGGACTGACCCTTCTCAAAGCTTTCGCAGCGGTTCAGTATTGGATTTTCCGGGACCTACCATGGGCATCACCTGTTCCTTATGATCGATTGTCAGATGTAATAGAGCCGGTCCAGAAAAAGAGTACAGCCAGTCCAGGCCCTTACTAACTTCGGCCGGCAGGTTCCTGCTGTAGCACTTTCCATTACCTTCTGCAACTTCCGGAGAAACACTCATGGATTGAATCCCAAAGGAGCGAGCCATCGCGGCGAAATCTGGATTANCGGCGAATCGTTCTTCGCTGTANCTTTCTTGAAAGAATAGATTCTGTTGTTGATGCACCAGCCCCAGGTGTCCGTTATCCAGAACAATAATCTTGACGTTCGCTTCCAGATCCTTCAGCGTCGCCAATTCCTGAATATTCATCAAAATGGAACCATCGCCAGTGATGCAGGTAATGCACGATTCGGGGTTCCCCAGAGAAGCACCCAGGGCTGCAGGCAAACCAAAGCCCATGGTGCCAAGTCCGCCGCTGGTGAGCAGTTGACCCATTCTTTGAAAAGGATAATACTGAGCCACCCACATCTGATGCTGACCAACATCCGTGGTAACCGGTCCAAAGCGAGAAAGGCTGGATACTTTGCGAAAAAAATGACGAATGTCTCCTCGAACGCCGAAGATTGCTGGCTCATCATTTTCATCCCTGCTCTTGCTTTGGATCTCCTGACGGCGAAGACTCCAGGCAGCATATCGCTCCACTGACCTGGAACCCAGAGTATTGCCTCTTTTGAACTCCGGTAATCCTTCTTTTTTCAATGCCTCTGATAACTCAACCAGGAATTCCCGGGCATCCATGGCCAGTGGCAGATCTACAGCAACGTTTTTGCCAAACTCCGGCCAATGTATGTCTGCATGTATAATCCGCGCTTCCGAGGCGAAGCTCTTTACATTTCCAGTGGCGCGATCATCGAAGCGAACCCCCAGGGCAATCATCAAATCGCTTTCCTGAACGATTCGATTTGTAGCAGCGCTACCGTGCATCCCTATCATTCCAAGGTTCAAGGGCTCCGCATCCGGTAAACAGCCCAGCCCCATCAAGCTTTGAACCACAGGGATTTGATAGGTATGCGCAAAGGAACGAATTATATCCTGGGATGGTTTCGCTCCTCCTCCGACGTATAGAATTGGTCTCTGACTATTGCGAATCCAGTTAGCAGCTATGCGAATGGCCTCGGATTGATCTGGTGCCAGGGGAATTGATGCAAGCNGAATATCTTTTGGGATGTCGATGAGCACTGGACCGGGGCGGCCTTCAAGCATCTTCTGGTAAGCGGATTCCAGAATGTAGGGCAACCTGGAGGCTCGGTCCACGTAATAGGCCTGTTTCACCATGGGCGAAAGCATTTCGGTGATGGGCACTTCTTGAAAAGCATCCGTACCTTTCAAAGACCGATCCACCTGACCGGCGATTACCAGCAAGGGAATACTATCGCGCATCGCATCCGCAACCGAGGTGATTATATTAGTGGCACCGGGACCAGAAGTCACAAAGCAGGCAGCTACCTTACCGGTACTGCGATACAATCCCTGTGCCATGAACGCGGCGGACTGTTCATGTCGGATGAGAATATGCCTGAGGCCGGAACCGTGTAAGGCATCGTAGATAGGCAGGATAGCCCCGCCAGGCATTCCGGCTACCCAGGGAATTTCCTTTTTCTTTAGAAATTGGATTACAAGTTCAGCGCCGGTCAGACGTTCTTCGGCGTCCACGGCCCTGACCGCGAGTCCGGAAGCGGCGTTGGTCCCGATACGCACGCTCTTTTCTGAGGCAGTTATTGGTTTCTGTATGATTCCTTCAGTCATGGTCGTTTCCTGACCCTGACAATCCGGACGGAGATGTTACGATGTTCCCCCGCCAAGACCGGCAGGGGAATTTTTTAGGTCACCCTGCCAATGTGCATACCACGACCAGCACTACTGTGACGTAGAGGGTTGCTAGCATGCTGTTTGCAGAGCGAATCACTGATCACAAGTTCGGAACCCCCGGTCGAAAGGTCAACACCGGTTTAAAAAAAATGCTAGGCCAGTGGTATTCCACTTTCCGGGGGCTGGCACCGCATCGGGATGGCTGGTGCGCATTCCCTATCGCTATAAGCTTAGCCTTTCCATCGGTCTGCTATCGGTGCTCATCACCGGTGGCGCCCTATTCTTCTTCTATCGAACTATCTATCGTACCGTCTGGGAGCAGATGACTCAGCGACTTATGGACGTGGCCGGCACAGGTTTGAGCCTGATGACCCAGGAGGAAAAGCAATCCCTGGCAGAGCTCGCTGAAGCTATCCGGAGTGTCACTCCCGAACCTGCTCTGACCCAGAACGCCCTGCAGGCAATCGAAGCGGGGGATGTGGCGGAGCCGCTTTCCGATGCAGAGACGCTGAATCTGGAAAGCCGGGAAGACTTTTTGATTCTGGTAAACCTCTTGAACCGGATCAAAGATGGCTCCACGCGAGAAGGCAAACGACTGATTCGTTATGCCTATTTTCTGGTTCCAGTGGATTCGCACCCGGGCTATATGCAGTTTGCGGCCGACGCGGATTTTCTGGCCTTTGACTACGACGAGGATGGCGACCTGGAAGACGAGGAACCCGCTGCCTCACCGGGCACAATCTACAACGCTTCAGAGTTTACGGAATTACATCGGGCCATCCAGGAAGGGATCATCACGGCAGACCCGGAATACACAGAAGATACCTGGGGCATCATGATTTCAGCCTATGCGCCGGTGCTGGATTCTCGCGGAAACCTCATAGGCGTTCTTGGCCTGGACATGCTGGCCACCAACGAATACAACCTTGTAAACGACCTGTTCTGGCTCTATCTTGGCATCGTATTCATTAGTGTATTATTAACCGTTTCGGCAGCCTATCTGATGGGCGGACTTCTGACCAGACCGGTCCACATATTGCGAACCGGGGCTGAACGAGTTCGCAATCGCCAGTTTGACACAGAAATACAGATCAAGACCAACGATGAACTGGAAGTCCTGGGCGATACTTTCAACGCCATGATTCGCGAAATCAGAGAGTATTCCGGTAACTTACAAAAACAGAACCAGGCCTTCTTTCGCTTCGTGCCCACAGAGTTTGTGCAAATCCTGGGCAAAGATAATGCCGTGGAAATCAATGCAGGGGAATCCAATGTACTGCGCATGTCTGTGCTCTTCTGTGATATTCGCGCTTTTACTTCGATGAGCGAAGAAATGACCCCGGCTGAAGTGCTGGACTTTGTGAACAGCTACCTGGAAGTCATGGAGCCAGTAATCCATGACAATGGCGGCTTCGTAGATAAGTATNTGGGGGATGGCATCATGGCACTCTTTATCGACCGCGATGAACTTTCCTCTGCCAGCCGTGCTGTAAATGCAGCCATAGCAATGCAACGCCAGCTGGCCGGGTTCAACGAGTTTCGCACCGAGCAGGGCACCGAACCAGTAATTTCAGGAATGGGAATCGCCACCGGAGATGTTATCATAGGAACCGTGGGCACCGAAACCAGGCTGGATACCACAGTTCTGGGACGATCGGTTAACCTCGCCAGCCGGCTCGAAAGCCTCACCCCTTCCTACGGGATCTCCGTTCTAATAACCGAGGATACCTTCTCCGATCTAAACAATCCGGAGGAGTACCACTACCGAGAAGTTGATACGGTGATCGCAAAGGGCATGAAAAAGCCAAGTCTGCTCTACGAAATCTTCGATGCGGACCCGGAGGCGATGCGTCAGGAAANGCTGGCAACCCGGGTGAANTTNCATAAAGGAATTTTGCTCTACAAGCTGGGGCAATTCCAGGAGGCNTCGGAAGAGTTTACAGCCATGTATCGACAGGCGCCGGAAGACCGGCTTTCGCGTATCTATTTAAAGCGTTGCAGGCGATTCATGGAGAATCCACCTCCGGCCGACTGGGAAGGATCTATGAAACTGTCTCGTAAAGGCTAGGCAATGCTTTTCGACCGAAGCTTCGGATCAGAAGAAAAACGTGGAACGGCCTGAAGCAGGGCATGTATCGCTTACGCATCCAATTTTCTGGCGATTACCTCCATGGTATCGCCATAGGATTCCTTGTTTGCCCATCTTCGGTAGAGTCCATCCGGCAAAAAACGACGCCAGCCGCACATTCGTTTCTTGTGAAAACTAGCAGGGCGAATTCCGATCTGTTGCATTCCATAAAAATCCAGTGTTCGGGCCAGGCTTTCCGGACTGTAATCGGCGAAATGATCTTGAGGATGGGACTGCAACCACTGTGCAGGACTGCAATGAAATACCGGACCATGGTAGGATGGAATCGCCAGCAGTAATAGGCCTCCGGGCTTCAGGAGTTTGCTCAATCGGCGAAATGCCAGTGCCTGGTCCGAAAAATGCTCCAATGTGTAAAAGGCAGCAATTACATCCACGAACCCTTGATTTGGAGGTACTTCAGCGGATGCCCAATATGCTTTGCGGGCTTTGCTGTGGGGATAGCGGTCTGAATCTTGCGCTGGTGTAGTATAGGCTTCCCGCGCTTCACTCTGCGAGGATAGTTTCGATTCTTGTTCCAGGATCATTTGCTCATCTTCGGAATGGGTATGATCCAGGCCCTTTGGAGCATTCGCTTTCCCGGCGAGCTCTGCGAAACCATGGTCTTGAAACAGAGTGCTCGCCAGAAAAGACTGCCGAATGATGTGATGCCCCCGCTTTTCCGCAAAGTCCGATGCGAAGCCAGACACCTCTATTCCGGTTGTGCGAAATCCTCGTTCTCGGGCTTCGTCCAGAAAGAATCCCGCCGCACTTCCGATTTCAAGAAGTGCCGGCCCCCGGGGATGATCCCAGGGTACAATATGATTGCCGGCGCGAATCGTTTCTTCCATCCATTCCAGTCGACGGCGGGCCATGTTGCGCAAATTGGACTCATCCTCGAGATAGGACTTGCCGTACTGGTTTTCGTATTCTTCCAGAAAGTATTCCGGGCCGTAGTCCAGAGAATTCGCTTTGAGATAATAGATCACTCCATCATCGCTGATGGCGAAGTCATTGCTTCCTGGCGCTGTGGCAAAGGATGGATAAATACTGGAAAGCGGACGTAGCGGTTTACGAGTATGCTGGCAGAAGGCTGGCATAGACTACACGGGCATTCCGCTGTCTTGAGCCGATTGGCCGAATATCTGATTCTCGGACTGCATGGCAGGAACCAGAAATGCAGGAAAGAGCAGTGCCTGGCCTCCGCGAAGCAGTCGAACTGTTCCATCCGATTTTCGGCTCCAGAAGATTTCCCGGTAGTCCATTTCTACTGCATAGAAGTGTTCCACGGTATGCGCCATCACCATAGCTGCTCGCCCGCCGGGCCATTCGAAGAGCACCAGTGCATGACCGGGGCGGGCTGTTGCGCTTCTACCTCTCACAGAAAAGACTGGATACATGCGATTATTGTACATGACCATCGCTCCGTGAAAGCCGCGCTTCTGATCTACTTCATCGAATCGAACCACTGTTTTCATCCACTTCAGTGGCATGGCATATCGGGCTTCGGATGTAATGATGACCTGATATTTTTCAGGACCTGATTTTGCCGTGTTGCTGCGAAAATGCTGAATATCTTCGGAATCTGGATGCCAGCCGGAGGTCTTCCATGAATGCGAATGTGCATTTTCTTCTCGATTTCGCAGTGCATCGGAAATCAATTCATAGGCCTGAATAATCTCCCTGGACTTCTCTTCGGCCCATTGACGGTTTTCAGGATTCCGATCTGGATGCGCTGCCAGCATTGCTTTGCGAAAGCTTTGCTTCAGGGTACGTTCATCCGGCAAAGAATCCAGATGCAAAACGGTCAGGCATGATTCCACCGATTCCATTTGCTATATGGATCGGTCGAAATGCTGTGCTTTTCACTATTTTTCCCTGGAAATTCGCTTATAGAGATGCCCGCTGAGGGCCGGTCCGGAAAAGATCAGGGGAACTCGATGGAATTCATGGAGCCTGGTCTGAACATATTTATCAGCTTTTCCGCTTTCCTGTCCCGTGTCTTCCAGAATGAAACAATCTACGGCTTCCAGTGTCTTCATCTGGTTAACCGAATTTCCAGGAAAACTGAGCCTGGCAGGTACAAATTCCCAGTATTTGATCTTCGAATTGTTTTTTCGCAGCGCAAAATATGGGTCGGGGATCATCCTTACAAAAACAGAATCACAATCGCCTGCATTCTCTACCATGCGATCCAGCGCTCTGTTCACGACATCCTCACTGGATTTGCTGATATGGCGATAGGTATTCATCGATGCAAGCAACAGAATTCCGATGCCAAACGTGCGAAGGATCCAGCCAGCCCTTTTGCGAATCTGCGTTTCTCGATGGGGAAGAGCGAATAAAGCCGAGACAGCCAGAAGCAGATAGGGGAAGCTATGCATGGCATACCAGCCTTCAACGCTGAGCATGCAAAACAGGGTCACCGCAGGCCAGGTTAGGGTTAAGAGAAAGAACCGGTTTTCTCGAAAAGCGGTCAGGATGCGGTCCAGGATAGCGATTCTAGCCATCGCTTTTTCGCCGAAAACCAGGTCTTTCCATAACCATAGCCACTGTCCGGCCACCACAGCCACCAGAAGTGCTACTGTTAACATCGAAATAGCTCCACCTCCATACTGAGATGTGAATACTACAAAGATGCCTCCTGTGGGACCTCCCCAGAGCGTCAATAACCCGGATTTTCGCACCAGCTGGGATACGAATTGAATCTGAAAAATATCCCAGTGCGAAAAAATGTAGGCCAACCAGGGACTCATGGCAAGCAACACGCCACAAAAAGCAAAAAACAAACCTCTCCAGCGAAACAGATGAAACAGAAGAATGAATGCAACGCCGTACAGAGCTGCCGGATGCGAAAGTGCAGCCAGTCCCAGAAATACTCCACCCAGAAAAGAGAAATGATCTCTCTGAAACTGAAAGGCTCGATAGGAGAACTGCAGCGCAAGCATACAGAAGAAGAGACAAAGCCCATCCATGCGAATTACGTTCGCCCCTCGCACAAAGGAAGGATCCAGAGCCAGAAGCAGTGGAGCAATTAATAGAACCGGCGCATCCGCCTGAAGATTCTGCAGAAAGCCAGTGAGAAGCAGAAGGATTGCGATGGCAATGACCAGCGAAAAAGCCCTTCCTACTTCCAGGCTTTCGCCTGTGAACCAGTAAACCCCGGAGAGGGATACCATATAGAGAGGAGAGTTCCAGAGCGTAGCCTGCTCCATACCTGGAATCAGGCCATCAAGTACCATGGTACGAAAACCACGACCTTCAGCCAGCTCATGAGCGGGATTGGAGAATAATGCTTCGTCGGGCCAGGGAGGAGGATGTGAAGCACCGAAAAACTGAATTTGTAGAACCAGAGCCAGGATGGCCGGAAGGGTAAATCTTACAGTGCGGGAAAACCTGGTCAGACTGGAAAGCATTCAGAGACAGGATCTTACTCGCCCCTTACCTTCTGCAACGCATTCTCAAGACTTCCCAGAACAGGAAACACTCGGTCCAGCTCCGTAACAGAAATGATCTTCTTCACTGCTGGTGACAGCTCAGCAATGATCAGCTCTTTTCCATGTTTTCGAAGAGCGTGATAGATGGAGAGTAGCGCTCGAACACCGGAGGAAGACATGTAAGATACTTCCTGCAGTCGAACAATGACCGGGGTCTTTTTATTCTTCAGGGCTTCCAGAACGGAATTCTCGAATTCCTCGGAATTGGTTATATCCAGGCGACCGGCCAGCGAAACAATGAGTACATCATCAGTCTGTTCTACCAGTATTTGGTCTGTACTCATCATATCCAGCAATCCCTGCCATTTGCCTCAGTCAATTGTTTCCGGTGGATTCCTCCGCTTTGTAGGATTCCTTCCATTCAACGGTGCGGCGATTCCATTCCTCGCGCTTTTGACGATTAAAACGCAGTTCTTGATCGACAAAATCGCAGAGTTCGTCCAATTTTTCACGGTAACTCTGAAGCCTCAGTAACTTGTCCTCATAGTCCACAGTGCAGGTATCGGCATTTTGCATCCTTTTTTCCATCAGGTTTCCCGATGTTTCTGAAACCGTATCAGACCCTTTTGAAGGCCCTGGGCCCCTCTCATTGGTGGCCTGGAGAAAGCCCTTTCGAGGTAATCGTGGGGGCCATCCTGACTCAGAACACATCCTGGAAAAATGTAGAGAAGGCCATTCATAGACTGAAGAGCGAACAGGCACTTCGCCCAAAAAAGATGCATTCCCTGGCCCAATCAGAGCTTGCAGAGTACATCCGGAGTTCTGGATACTTCAATCAAAAGGCTCGAACCCTNCACAATTTTCTGGATTGGTACGGAGAATACGGATATAGCCCTACCGATGTCCTGAAAAAGAATCATGGTGAGGCCCAACCCATTCGGAAGCAGCTTCTTACAATCAANGGNATTGGCCCGGAAACCGCCGATTCCATTCTATGTTATGCCCTGGAACTGCCAGTTTTCGTGGTAGATACCTATACGCATAGATGGCTGCACCGTTATGATTCGGCCGCGGCTCGAGCAGCTGCTGGTTCCTATGATCTTCTGAAAAACATGGTGGAATCCGATTTCCTGGCCCATATGCCCGAGCAATCCCTGAACCAACATTTCAATGAATTCCATGCTTTGATCGTCCGACTGGGCAATGGCTACTGTAAAAAGCAGAATCCGNTTTGTTCCCNNTGNCCTTTGCGTCGAGAATGCGAGAATGCACTGGCTTGACAGGGCCGGGGGGCACCGAATCCTACCTTGCAAATGCTAAGGAAGATTGCCTATTCCCTGAAGAAGGGAACCGAGGAATTAAACTATGGGCGGCCTATTATCGCGGGCTGGGCTGCCAGTGCACTGCTGGATGCAGCACCCAATGCAACGGATCTGCACCTCCTGGACCCGGGCTGCGGTCATGGCACAGATCTACTGAATTGCAGACAGGCCTATAGCGATCTTCTGGAAAAGAAGGATGTCCTGGCCGCTCCGCGGCTACATTTGCATGGTGTTGAGAATTATCCTCCTTATGTAGAGGATTGCAAGAAGGCCGGCATCCATGTGGAGTCAGTGGATATCGAACGCGATCCATGGCCTTTTGCAGATGCCAGTATGGACGTTATCATTTGTAACCAGGTTCTAGAGCATGTGAAAGAAGTGTTCTGGATGTTCTCGGAGTTTTCTCGGATTCTAAAGACCGGAGGAAAGCTGATCCTGGGAACACCGAACCTGGCCAGCTTCCATAATCGTATGCTACTCCTATTTGGCCAGCATCCCACGGCTCAACAAAGCTTTAGCGCTCATGTGCGAAGTTTCACGCTACCGGATCAAAAGACCCTGGCAGAAAAAGGCGGCTTTTTTCGATTTGAGAAAAGAGCAGGTTCAAATTTCTATCCGTTCCCCCCATTTATGAGTAANCCCCTGGCGAAAGTCATGCCGGGTATGGCCTGGGGGTTGTTTACCTGCTACGAACGAACTCAAAACAGAGAACCTTATCTGGAATACATGGCTGAAGAACTGGCCGAACTGGAAACACCCTTCTATGGTAGTCCACAGAACCCTGCACGCAGGCGCCCTGTGACTCCGGCAAAGAANAAGCAGAAAGCTGGNGCAGGACTGTCCAGTTCGCAAAGAAGCAAAACAGCNAAAAAGAAAACCGGAAAGAAAAAGGGCTCCCGAAGATGAGCGATATAAGCCTCCTCCAAAAAGAGCAGGCGGCGGACGGACTGCATCTTCTTCGCTTCGAGGCCGAAGCACCGCTGCTTGATCAGTTCTCTATTCCCGGGCAGTACGCAATCATACGGACATCCCCTGAACAGGAAAGACCGGCCTTCTTCGCACTGGCATCCAGCCCGGCGGATCCTTACCTGGAATTCATAATCAAAGAATCGCCGGGCCCCGCAGGCGATATGCTGGAACTCAATCCAGGTCAGTCCATTGAATGTAGTTCCATTCAGGGGCCTGGGTTTAACATCAGTTGCCAGAGTACGGACCCGGATATTCATATGTTTTCCATGGGATCGGGTCTGGCCCCCTTTCGCGCCTTGATTCGCAAGGTTGCCGCTCAGGAAAGCAGATNCAAATTGCATTTATGGCAGGCCGCATTTCGCCTGAGCGCGGTTCCCTTGATNGCGGAACTGGAGCAGTTCCAGAGTGATGGTATTCTCACCCTGCATCTCTGCCTGGATGATGAGCAAGGCAAGACAAATCAGCCTTTCTTCGCGGGTCAGGTACAACAAGCCCTGGAAGCGTACGAAGAGGACATGAAAGATAGCCGACTTCTCTGGATTGGATCCCATGAGTTCGGCGAGTCGCTGAAGCTAGCTCTGAATCACCTGGGCATCAATACAGATAGGCTGGTTACGAATTACTGACCCAGAAATGAAGCTCCAGCGGCCGGCGCACTGGAAACAATGAGCGGTAGCCGACCAAAACACTGGCGGGAAAGCTCCACCTGGGCCAGCGGAAAATCGCAGGAACCGCAAAGGGGCTATAGATTCGGGCTTCCTATGACCGTCCATGCGAATTCGGCCATGCTGCCCGGACGTCCTTAGAAGAGAATACCTACCTTTTGGAAGGAATTGTTATGAGTAAAAACCCAGAAGAAATCAATATTCCAGTTCCGGACGATTGGCATCTGCATGTGCGCGATGGAGAAGTATTGCCGGTGACAGTGAACCATGCGGCGTCTCGATGCCGCAGAGCGATCATTATGCCAAACCTCAAGCCTCCTGTGCGAACAGTGGAAGAGGCCCGCGGCTACCGGGATCGAATCTTAAGTGCCTGCACGTTTGATCATTTTCAGCCACTGATGACTCTCTACCTTACAGACAACACAACTCCGACAGATATTCAAGCTGCCGGAGAATCCGATTTTGTCTTTGCAGTGAAACTGTATCCGGCAGGAGCCACCACAAACTCAGAAGAAGGCCTGACTTCGGTAAAAAAAGCTGAGGCCACTCTGGCCAGGATGGAGGAACTGGATTTTCCGCTGCTGGTACACGCAGAGGCCACTTCGCCAGACATAGACGTATTTGATCGCGAAAAGGCATTCATCGATGGAGATCTGACCTGGATCTGCAATCGTTTCAAGAAACTGCGCATCGTATTCGAGCATGTAAGCTCTCGAGCCGGGGTTGACTTTGTTGATTCTCAGGGGAGCCGAATGGGTGCCACGGTAACTCCTCACCATCTATTGCTTACACGAAATGATCTCCTGGTCGGGGGACTGAAGCCTCACCATTATTGCCTTCCTGTGGTCAAAACCGAAGACGATCGATCAGCCTTAAAGGAAGCTTGTTTAAGGAAGGAAAACGTATTCGCAGGAACCGATAGTGCACCCCATCCGC
Organism: Leptospiraceae bacterium; assembly: GCA_002717505.1. Classification (GTDB taxonomy): domain Bacteria; phylum Spirochaetota; class Leptospiria; order Leptospirales; family Leptonemataceae; genus UBA3465. Next base: position 29,160 of record PBEB01000025.1, on the reverse strand, counting down.
GGTCCAAAAAGGAATCCCATAGCTGCGCTGCAGGGATCTACACAGCGCCCTTTTTTCCGGAACTCTATGCCATGGCCTTTGAAGATTCCTTCCTGGACGCAGCCACATCGAAATTAGATTACGATGCATTTCAAGAATTTCTCAGGGACTTTCTTTGCATTCGCGGAGAGCGATTCTACGGCCTGCCATTGAATGAAATGCCCGNTAGCGAATCCCGGCTCTGGTTGGAACTCAAGAAGAGCGAAGTAACAAATCCGCAGAGCTATCCCTTTGGCTCAGATGAATTGATTCCGCTCTATGCCGGAAAACGGCTTGGCTATAAGGCTGAGATCAAATCTGCCGATCCATAAATGAGGGTTTTATCTCTCTCATCTCCAATGTAAAAAAAGAATGGTATAGAATCCCGTAGTCGCTTATGAAACTCCAACTGAATCCTTTTTCTGCCCAGACCATTGTTCGGTGTGCCCTATTATCTGCTTTGTGTTTATTCCTGACGACTCCGGCAAGTTCCGAGCCGGCAAATAATGATGCAGGTCCGTCGGGCCACGACTGTTCTGCGAAGTCAGCTGAGCCAGATTCCCTTATTATCGATTATCTCGAACTGCCTGGATGGGGGCACTTGAGTATGGCGCCGTCCGGTCGTTCCCGTTCTGACATCTATCCCCTGGGCGATTCCACCTATCTGCTCTATAACACTGTTGGCTTTGACTTTCCGGACATGGATGACCTGGCCGGCGAAATCAGGAAAGAGCCATCGATTCTCTATCCGGAAGCTGGCAAGGTGCTAAGCGAAAAGAAAGTTAATGGAAAGCATCAATCATATATTCTCTTTGAGGGTAAAGACAATGAAGGGAATCGCTGGTTGGCTGCTGTAGTAAAAAACCGCAGATTTCAGGGTACGGAAGAAGAGGCTTCTACCAGCGCGGGCATACTCTTTCTGGCAGGGGATAAAGTGCCTCAATTCGAGGAGCAATTCAGACAGTCAGTGGACTCCTATTGTCTCTACAACCGGGAACCTCGAAGAATGAAAAGACACTTCTTTGAGGCCGGAGATTATTCTCTGGAAGTGCCCGAGAATTATTTCGTATCCGCCACTTACGGCGGACAACGGATTACCGCACCCAACGGAGCTTATTTGCTTCTAGATTTTCATTTCACCAGTGAAGATGGCGTACTTGTGGGAGAGATGGAAAAAGTGCAGCGTAAAATTGAGAAGGGTCACTATAATTACCTCTTCGCCCGAAATGATAATAAGATTCGCAAGGTTAAAAAGATCAAGCTCAGCCAGGGCGTCGAGGCACTTCGCATGGAGGCCAGCGTAATGTTACCGGGTCCATTTTCCATTTACGACTCCGCTCTTTACTATGTCTTCTCCGTNCGCCGCGGAATTGGCGTTATCGTAATAGTAGGAGGGCTTACGGACAAGAACACCCTGGCATTGATTGAAAGCAGTTTGAATGTAGAAAATCCCCTGGTTCCGCTGGGTCTGGATAATTAGGAGAAAAAGATTGTACAGTCGGTCAAATGGTGAGACAGGGTAGAACCTAAGTGCCTTGAAAGTCTCAGGCTATGGTCTACATTGTCCACATGAGATTTCGAACCCAGACCATCGCTTCCGCTCTCATCATCGCCTCTGCTCTACCTATGCAGCCCGGACATGGACGGGAGTTAAGAATAGGATACGGCGGTTCCGAGCCATTTATTAACATATCCACGCAGGCCGCTTCCGGGGTAGCTGTAGATATCTGGCAAGAAGCAAGCCGCTATACAGAGTTTCAATCGAGGCAAACCGCCACAGGTTCCGTCTCCGAGATGCTGGAGCTACTGGAAAAGGGAGAAATCGATGTCCTGGTCGGTCCAGTATCCATCACTGAAGAAAGGTATGACCAATTTGGATTCACTCATCCATTCTATGTTACTTCTCCGGCCATATTAACCAACCGCTCCGATACATCTTTCTGGCGGGCCATACAGCCATTTCTGAGCGGGCCATTCCTGATCGGGGTCACCACACTTGTTGGGCTCCTTCTAATTGTGGGCGCTATCATCTGGACAGTGGAAAACAAAGCGAACGATGCCTGGTCTCAAGATCCGATCAAAGGAATTGGACAGGGAGTCTGGTTTGCCATCGTAACCTTCACAACTGTAGGTTACGGGGACCTTGTACCGGTGGGCAAAAGAGGACGATTCCTGGCAGGTGTTTGGATGGTAACGGCGATGATCACGGCCTCATCACTTACTGCAGGGATTGCCAGCGCATTCACACTGTTCCAGCTACAACATGCCGCTATTCAGTCTCCAGCAGATCTTACCGGCCGAACCGTCGCGGTGATTCCGGGAAGCTCAGGCGAGGATTTTGCACATAGATTCTCCAGAAAAATCAGACCGGTAGATAATGTAACGGATGCCGTAGATCTGGTGGAACAGGGAAAAGTCGACGCTTTCGTTTACGACTACCCGGTCCTGAACCATCTGGTGGATAGCAGACAGGAACTCCGACTTGTGCGAAGCCACGATCTTTCGGAGCATTATTGCTTCGTATTTCGCAAAGGGGATCCGGCAATTGACGACGTGGACGGAGCCCTACTGAAAATTCGAGAGAACGGCTCTTTACGACAGATACTGCAGCGATGGGGCCTGGATGTAGAAAGACAGAATTGATCTGCGGTAGGATGGCCAATGGGCGAACATCTCTATCTCTTTCAATGGATAAGTTACGCCGTAGCGATATCTTGATTTATTCCGGAGATTCTTCTGTAAATCGCAGACTAAATCTCTGGTTCCAGACACGAGGTGGCCTTCGCATCAAGTTGCGCGATGTCAGCTCTGGCTCCCTTCCTGTAACTTGCGAAGAACGAACTGAAACACATCATCGTTCATAACTTCTGCATGCTTTCGAAAAGCCACAATCGCCTGCCGAAAATCCATGGGCAGATAGCCGGTAACAATGGGACTGGCCTTATAATGTCCTGGCTGCTGCTCCCCATCATCAATGGAAAAATGGCTGAATCCGCCTTCCCTGTTCCACAGAATACTCTTTTCGCCCAGATGCCTGTTGTAGCTGAGCTGAAATCGCACCGGATCGGCCTCTTCCAGCCAGATAGATAGATCCATGTCATCGGCATGAAACCACCTGCGAAAAGGAGCTCCCGACTCCTGCTTAACCCCATGAATTTCGTAGAACATAAGCTGCCTGTGGGCTTTAGACGAAAAAGGTCCGGGTTTTGGTGGACCAAAAACAGCGCCCCCACTAAATTCAGGTCATGGCTACTAGATGTTACATGGGAATCTCNACATTTCTCATCCTATTACTGGCNGCAGGCTGTGCNAGTGCACAGACGGAAGATCGACTGGATGACACAATCAATCTGGACAACCGAACCTGGAACCGCCGAACTACTCGCCAACCAGAGATTGTTTTTTCAAAGATGATTCCGTCCAATCAAGCCTTCCATGCCTGGGACGAGCGGATCGAGGTAGCTCGCATTCCGGTGGCTATTTCAGACAACACGATTTCAAGCTTCAAAAAACGACGAAAGTATGAGCTCTACAAGGACTGTCCCACTGGTCGCTGGAGCGCAATTGAAGATGAAAAAGACCTGGTGGTTTACGAGTTTGAGCACACCAGGTGTGATCCCTACGAGCATCGCATCGTGGTAATGCAACGAAAGGAAGACCGAGGAATACTATTCGTCTACAGGTCTAAAAGGGCTCTGGATGAGGATCAAATCAATCGCTGGATTCAAATCGGCAAGAAAGCTGAGTCCTGGAGTCGCTGACGCCTTCAGACTCTTCAGAGGATTCGTCTCAAGGCCGATCCCGACTTTCGATCATTCGCACTCGATGATTCGCACCTTACTCGAGCGAGCATAGGTCGCCTGCCTGAAGATCGGAGCAAAAAACATTTTCGGAATCCACCGACCAATTCGAAATGATTGCCCTCAGGTCGCTGAATGGCCCAGTTGCTCCAGGGCAGACAGGTTGTCCCACTCGGCCCAGCACTCTGCAATGCGATGGTCGGCGAAACGATAGAAGGCGATGTATTCGGAAGTCAATGGTCGGTGCGAAGCCGGAAACGCTCCCAGCGGTCCCGATTGAGTGCCTTCAAAGCGATGACGTACTGCCACCCGATCCCCTTCCGCAACCATATCCAGAATCTCTTCCCGGGCATCCGGAAATGCTTCGAACTGACCTCTCAGTATCTGGACAAGGTCCTCTCCCTCTTCCACAACGGATTCACCGGCCGCATGACTATGCCTCCGGAAATCAGGATGCAGAGTATTTCTAATTCCTCTCCAATCCCTTTCGTTCAGCGCCTGGACNTATCGTCGAAGGAGCTCTTTGTTTTCTTCTGTAGAATGCATGACGTTTAGAGGCAGAAGCAGGATGTCCTGCCCCTGTCGAAAGTCGGTGAATTTTGCCAGAAGCCTGGTTTAAAGTCCGGGGGCTTCTTCAATGGAATACTGCGAAAGCCTGCAAACAGATGCCACCGCACGATCAAAAAACTCCTTTCGCACGGCTAGATAATCTGGGTCTGAAAAGAAGGAATCCCGGATCCGGGCATTCGGAAATCCAATGATAAAAATTCGATTAATAGGATGATTCACCGGCGATTTCAATTCTTGCTGGATATGAGCATCGTACCGGAAGTAGCCACCCATCTTCTTCAGAATCGGAAGCATNCCCTCTCGGTACTTCGCATACAGGACCTCATCCATAACCTGAAGCCCCACAACATCCTCCACTGCCATTTCAGTCCCCGTGGGCGATGGTGCAGAATCGATTATAGAAGAAAGTGAATACAGACAGCTCGCTGTAATCCACAGCTTTTACAGTCTGGATTCCTCCGGCAGCCGCAGCAGCCTTGATACTGGCATCGCCGAAGCTAATCATACCCATGTAAGATTGAACGCAGGATGCTCCAGAGCGACTTCCAATATTGGTAGCTTCGGATACATCCTTATTCATTCGAGTGTTATGATAGATATAACCGTAGGGCGGCTGATAGGTGCCNCAGGCTGTACCCAGAAGGGCCAGTCCCGCTACGATTACCACCGCGAAACGGATGGGTTTTCTGGATGGATTTCGTTTCATAACTACTTCTTGTTGATGCTATTTCTGTAATCGGCATTCATGCGCGAAATAAAGTTAACGCTAATACCTTTAGGGCAGACTGCTTCGCATTCGTATTGGTTTGTGCAGTTTCCGAATCCTTCTTCATCCATCTGGGCAACCATGGACTGAGCTCTTTTGTCTCGTTCCGGCTGGCCCTGAGGTAAAAGACCCAGATGGCTGATCTTGGCCGATACAAATAACATGGCGCTGGCATTCTTGCAGGAAGCTACGCAGGCACCACAGCCGATGCATTCCGCAGCATTCATTGCTTCGTCTGCGATGTCTTTAGGCACAGGCATTACGTTTCCGTCCTGGGCATTGCCCGTGCGAACAGAAATATAGCCGCCGCTCTGGATCACTCGATCAAAGGAACTTCGATCCACCATAAGATCCTTTACTACAGGAAAAGCTCGAGCTCTCCAGGGCTCCAGATACAGCTCATCGCCATCGNCAAAGCGATGCATATGCATCTGGCAAACGGTGGTTCGTCCTTCGGGAGCAAACTGNCGACCGTGCGCCAGACCATTGATCATGAAGCCGCAGGAGCCACAGATACCTTCACGGCAGTCATGATCGAAAGTTACTGGATCCTCTCCCTTTTCGATCAGTCTTTCATTCAAGACATCCAGCATNTCCAGAAAAGACCAGTGTTCATCCACATCGGCTATTTCATAGCGAACCATCTTCGGCTTGTCGTCCGGTCCATTTTGACGAGAAATGTGCAATATGATTTTCATTTGTAGCTCCTCTGGGTAAGCTTAACGTTTTCGAAATCCAGTTCTTCTTTGTGCAGAGTAGGCTCGTTTTCGCCCTTGAATTCCCAGGCGCCTACGAATGCAAATTTGTCATCATGGCGAAGCGCTTCGCCCTCAGGAGTCTGATGCTCTTCTCTGAAGTGGCCTCCACAGGACTCTTCTCGCATGAGAGCGTCGCGACACATCAATTCGCCAAAATCCAGGAAATCCGCCACTCGGCCGGCTTTTTCCAGAGTCTGGTTTAATTGTTCGCCNGAGCCCGTCACCTTCAGGTTCTTCCAGAACTCATCTCGGATCTCGGGGATCTTCTTTAAAGCCTCTTTCAGGCCTTCTTCGCTACGAGACATGCCGCACTTATCCAGCATTACTTCCCCCAGTTCTCTATGGAAAGAGTCCGGGCTGCGATTACCATTGATGGAAAGGAATTGCCTGGTCTGAGACTCAACCTTCTCTTTCGTTTCGCGGAAAGCATCTGTATCGGCCTTTACCGGATCCCAGCCCAGGTCCGCCAGATAACCACCGATGGTATAAGGCAGAACAAAATAGCCATCCGCAAGCCCTTGCATCAAGGCACTGGCTCCCAGTCGGTTCGCACCATGATCCGAGAAGTTGGCTTCGCCCACTGCGAATAGGCCTGGCACATTGGTCATTAGATTGTAATCTACCCACAGGCCGCCCATCGTATAATGCGGGGCCGGATAGATCTTCATGGGAACCTCATAGGGGTTCTCATTGGTAATCTTCTGATACATTTCGAAAAGGTTGCCGTAGCGCTCTTTTACTGCGGGTTCGCCCAGTCGCTTGATAGCATCTCTAAAATCCAGAAATACTGCTCTAGAACCTTCGCCCTTACCAACACCACGCCCTTCGTCGCACACATTCTTTGCAGCGCGACTGGCGATGTCCCTGGGCACCAGGTTGCCAAAGCTCGGATACTTCTGCTCTAGATAGTAATCCCTTTCGGACTCCGGGATATCGTTGGGAGATCTGCTATCGCCCTTCTTTTTTGGAACCCAGACTCGACCATCGTTTCGCAGGGACTCCGACATCAGGGTAAGCTTGGATTGGTACTCTCCACTGGCCGGAATACAGGTAGGATGAATCTGAGTGTAGCAGGGGTTCGCGAAGTAGGCGCCTTTTCGGTAGGCACGAAACGCTGANGTAACATTGCAGTTCATCGCATTTGTAGACAGGAAGTAAACGTTGGAGTAGCCGCCGGTAGCCAGCACCACCGCATGGCCGCTGTGCACAGAAATCTTTCCGGTCTTGAGATCTCGAACTACAATCCCTTTCGCTCGTCCGTCTTCCAGGACCACGTCCAGCATTTCCGTTCGAGGATACATTTCCACGTTTCCCAGACCAATCTGGCGCGAAAGGGCACTGTATGCTCCCAGAAGCAATTGCTGACCGGTTTGCCCGCGGGCATAGAATGTTCGACTTACCTGAGCGCCACCGAACGATCGGTTGGTAAGATAGCCTCCATATTCACGTGCGAATGGAACACCCTGGGCAACACATTGATCAATAATGTTTAAGCTCACTTGTGCCAGGCGATAAACGTTGGCTTCCCTGGAGCGAAAATCCCCGCCCTTTACAGTGTCATAGAATAGACGGTAAACACTGTCCCCATCGTTCTGATAGTTTTTTGCGGCATTGATTCCGCCCTGAGCAGCAATACTGTGTGCCCTTCGCGGACTATCCTGGAAACAGAAGCTTTTAACGTTATAGCCCAGCTCTGCAAGGCTTGCTGCAGCACTGGCTCCGGCCAGGCCGGTCCCCACAACGATGACATCGAATTTTCTTTTGTTCGCCGGGTTTACCAGCTTAAGATCAAATTTATGCTTTTCCCACTTTTGGTCCACGGACCCGGAAGGAATATTGGAATTGAGCGACATGATTTCTCCCTCTGTAGATATAGAATAAAGGCCGGTTACTTAACCAANCCAGATAAAATGGCCACAGGAATTGAAGTGTACCCTGCAAAGATAAAGATAGCGAATCCCACAGAAATCTTTTCCACCATGGGTCTACTCTGCTCGCCGGCCAGTCCAAAAGTCTGAAGCATACTCTGCACAGCATGAATCAGGTGCATGGCCAGAAAAAACATCGCGATAATATAGCTCGTAGCGATGATCGGATTCCGGAACGAATGGATTACCATACCATAGACATCGTGACGGCCCTTATCATCGGTAAGTGCGAAACCGTTGGGCTCGATTTGACCCAGGGTGAAGTGAAGCAGGTGGTAGATCAAGAATGCCAGTATAAGCAGACCAGTCTGGGCCATGAATCTAGAAGCCAGAGAAGCCCGTTGCGTATTCTTACTCTTATATGCCACAGGTCGTGCAGCCTTACTTTCCATTTTTAGCTTCAAAGCAATAATGATGTGTAGTATAAAAACTACCAGAAGCCCTATACGAGCTGTCCATAGCGGTCCGGGAATGCTCTTGAGGAACGCTGCATAGGCATTCATTTCTTCCCGACCGAAGAACATATTCCAGTTGCCCAGCATATGTCCAACGACAAACCCTATGAGCAACAGACCTGTAGTTGCCACAAGGATCTTGCGTCCAATTGATGAACCGAAAAGACGATTAAGGATCATTTATCAGTTTCTCCTGTCATGCCTCCCCGGGCATGCATTATCTGCGGCCTGTGGCCCCGGTAGTCCATCCAATGCTGGCACGAAGCATCTCCGAATCTCCAGCGGACAGTCCAATCTTCTACAGCATTTCGTGGGCCGCAATCTTTGATGGGCCGAGAGCAAAATCCATAGAAGAGATCTTTCACAGGCTTTCTCTGTACGCTACCCCGTAAAGAAAAAATCCATTTTGAAGGTCTGCTACTATACCCCTGACCGGACATGCAATGGCCCGCCAGGAGAAGTGACTGTCGCTACTTTTGATAGCTTTCAGGATCATCCGAGATAAGGCCGCATCTTGTTTACAAGAGACATCGCTTCTGCCTTTGCCTTCTCCGCAAGATCGACTTTGTTGTGCGATGCAAAGAGAATCGAACGGCTGGAGTTCACAAGTACATCTGGCCCGGCATTCTGCATCACTTGATCCAGGTCTCCGCCCTGACTGCCCACACCGGGAACCAGAAAAATCATTCCCGGGGCAATGCTTCGAACAGTTCTCAATTCCTCGGGATCGCGAGTGGCCCCTACAACCAGCCCGATATTACCGAATTCTTCCTGCCACTGGCGACATAATTGTGCGACACGTTGATACAGAGGAGGAACTCCATGATATTGAAAGTCTTGCGCGCCAGAATTGGAAGTTAAGCAGAGCACAAAAGACGCCCGATCCTCTCTTTCAAGAAAGGGAATCAAACTCTCTTTACCCATATAAGGATTCAGAGTCACGGAATCAGCATCCAGCTCTTCGAATACCGCCGCAGCATAGTGCGATGCAGTATTACCCAGGTCGCCTCGCTTGGCATCTAGAACGATGAGCGCTTGCGGAGCGACATTTCTAATATGCTGGATCACATCTTTGAGTAATCCCCATCCGTCGGAACCCATGGATTCGAAGAATGCTGCATTGGGTTTATAAGCCACAGCCAGATCTGCTGTAGCATCGATTACTTCTTTAAGATGCTGGCCGGTGCCTTCAGGGCTCTGCTGGTAGCCTTGCGGCAATCGTGTGGGGTCAGGATCCAATCCGACACATAATACGGACTTAATGGTCTCTCTTCTTTCGCGATATCTCGTGTAAAAGGTTGACATTTTGCACTATTCCTATGATCCTTACGCCAGCTTATTCTGGAGGTCTGGTGTGGCTATAAAGATAAACGCTACAAACCTGGCGCAGATGTACAAGTGGGCCGCCGAGACTTACGGCGACAAACCTGCATTTTCGACCAGGAACAAAGACAAGGTTTTTGAAGCCATTTCGTTCAAAGAACTGTACGAAATGGGACTGAACCTGGCAACCGGTCTAATTGACCTGGGTGTTCAGGCGAGAGAACATGTGGGGCTCCTTGCCGATAACCGATTGGAGTGGATCGTAACCGATTATGCCATTCTAATTGCTGGTGCGGCAGACGTTCCCAGGGGGACGGACGTAACAGATGCGGACGTCACATACATTCTACCGCATTCGGATGCAAAAGTAGTATTCGTAGAGAACAAAGCAGTTCTCGATCGAGTTCAAAAGAACAAAGATAAACTACCAAACATTCAGCACATCATTATGATGGATAAAGACACGCCGGTACCGGACGGTGTCCTTCGACTGTATGACCTCCTGGAAAAAGGAAAGCAACTACGTGCTGGCGGAGATCGAAAAGCTGAAGAGCGCATGGCGCAAATCAAGCCTGACGATCTTTTTACGTTGATCTACACTTCTGGAACCACTGGAGCACCAAAAGGTGTTATGCTACGGCATTCCAGCATGGTTTCGCAGGTAGAGAAAATCCCTATCGATATTACAACTTCGGATCGAATTCTATCCATTCTGCCTGTATGGCACGTATTCGAACGCGTATTTGAGATGATTGCAATCGGCGGAGGCTGCTGTACGTACTATACAAACGTGCGAAACCTGCGCGAAGATATGGCAATTGTGCAGCCCACGTTCATGGCCAGTGCGCCCAGATTGTGGGAAAGCATCTACACTGGCATTCAGCAAAAAGTGGAAGGGGGCCCTGGTGTGGCTCGCGGCCTGTTTAAGGCAGCCTATTTTTGCTCAAGACAGATAAAGGGTGCTCTTCGGTTCCTGAGCTTCAAGCAATTGGACACAACCGGTCGAAATCCTGTTGTATCCATGTTCATTGGGCTGTGGAACATTCTGCGGTTTATCATCTTTTTGGTGCCGTTCCTGTTGCTTGATCTGATTGTCTTGCGCAAGATTCGCGCGGCAACCGGCGGCAAATTACGAGGTTCCGTTTCCGGTGGTGGAGCTCTTCCCATTCATGTGGATGAGTTCTTCAACAACATTGGAATCCCGGTGCTGGAAGGTTATGGCATGACCGAAACCTGTCCGGTGCTGGCGGTGCGAACCTGGGGAAAACTGGTGATTGGCTCCGTAGGACCTATCTATCCGGATACTGAAATTCGCATTGTAGACATCTCCAATGGAGATATGATCTACTCCACCGAGCAAGGTGGTGCGAACAAACGAGGTATCAAGGGAGAGATCCATGCAAAGGGTCCTCAGGTAATGCGCGGCTACTACAAGAATCCGGAAGCAACCGATAAGGTTCTGAAGGATGGCTGGATGAACACAGGAGACCTGGGAATGGTTACCTACAACGGTACCCTGAAACTCGTTGGTCGCTCCAAGGAAACTGTGGTTCTCCTGGGTGGCGAAAACGTTGAGCCGGTCCCAATCGAGAACAAGCTTTCCGAATCTCCACTCATCGACCAGGTGATGGTTGTGGGTCAGGACAAGAAGTATCTGGCCGCCCTGGTTGTTCCTTCACTGGAGCAATTCAAGGATTATGGAGATACTCTGGAAGCCATTGCCAAGAACGAGGAAGTCGCCAAACTTCTGCGCAATGAAGTCAAGAAGCTGGTATCCAGCGAAGCAGGCTTCAAGTCCTTTGAAAAGGTCGTAGATGTAAGACTTCTTCCGAAGCCTTTCGAAGTGGGTGATGAATTAACAAACCTGTTCAAAATCAAGCGTCACGTTGTAACTGATAAATATCAGGACATGATCAACACAATGTACGATTGATGGAGCATGCTTCAGAAGCCTTACACTGGAAACCCGCCCTGACTCAGGGCGGGTTTTTTGCCTGGATAACCACTCGTGCATGCTAACGATTATCTCTGGGAGCTAATACTTGCTTCATTTCCCTTTCGATGGATCGTGGGGAAGAAGGTAGCTGCTGGCTCTACAGGATGTGTTTTTCGCCACGGTAATCGTCTCATAGCTCTCACTGTTCAGTACGGAAAACCTCCGGGCGCTCCGGTAATCTACGGCTACCACCATGCACTCCGCGGAACCATCATCTACCCATTGCTCGATCCCTACTTTGTAGAAATCCCCGATGTCCTGGGTCCAGATAACCGCAAAACCTATCTTGTTTGTAGCGAGCTTATGGATCCTGCGATTCCAGAGGAAAATGCCGCCGGCCTGGACGCACGCTACCAGGAAGTTGGCCCGGAAGGGGACATACTGGAGGAGCGAAACCGCAAGCCGGGGGATCTTCATCCAGGGAGAGTTCCGAATCTGGCAGATCGCTACGGTTTTAGCTGCTTTCGTGATATTCTGGCAAAGTTGGACGATTACGACCACATCACCACGGTTGAAAGAAACCTTGAGTTTACCGGAAAGAGCCATGGTCTTTTTCGGTTTCGAGCGGCTCGTAAAGATGAGCCATTCCAGCTACCTTCGGGATGTCAGGGAGCCCCCATTCTCGATGAGGATGCAAGAGTCGTATCTCTGATCACCGGTGGAGATTCAAAGAAGCGAATCTATTACGGCCTGGACCTCTGGAGATTCTTGAGCGAATCGCAATTCGCCTCCGAGGGCCATTGAATGTCTACCAGAACGCCCTGATGATCTGAACCTGGAATATCAACCCTCTCCATCCCTGAAACGTTCAAGCCATCCGAAAGCATCACTCCATCTATAGGCAGGCGAAAGATGTCCGGCCATTGAGCCGAGTAGGTGCCTCGAAAAAGCCGCCTTAAGAAATCGTCGGAATAGACCTTTCTCAGCCCTGTTCGCTCCTGAAACAATCGCATATCACGGGACCAGTCCACGGAATTGAAATCCCCGGTTACCAGTATCTCATGTCCATTCGGTTTCGCATAATGCGCCAGGTGATCCAGAGCTCTGCGATGGATCCCCAGTATTCGAGGATTGAAGGGCGCCACAGGATGAACTGTAATCACTGTCAGGTTGGGCTCTCCGCGGCAACCTTCCTCCAGGGGCCAGGATTCCAGCTCAAAGTACACCAGAGTCTCGATTCTCGTTGAAATCTCCTGAACGTTTTTCAAAGGCAATCGAGAGTATATTCCAGAACCAAAATAAGGGTGTTTCGTATTGATTCTTCGGTGAGGATACTTCAATAGCTCGGCTCCGAGGAATGCATGATGTGGCGCATCCAGCTCATGGAGAATGATGATATCTGGATCTCGCTGTTGAATCAACTGTACCAGGTCAGGCAGTGTCTCCCTGGAATTGTACAGATATAGATTTGCATGCAGGATCCGCAGGGCTCCGGTCGAAGGTTTATCCTCCGCATCAGCGGCAAGCCTTCCCATTTGCCAGGGCCCTGCAATAGATACCATAGAATAGATGCTCAATGCAGTGGCCGGCAATAACCAGGCCCAATTCAGCTTCTTGCGAGCACTGAGGGTAGCGAGTATGCCGATGAGCATTAAACAAAAAACCAGGAGGTGCCATCCTGCGAATGCCTGTGCAATGGTAAATGCCCAGGCCAGGATTCCGGAGCCGCCTGCAAGGGTTTGAACGAAGGCCGGTGCCAGGAGAAGTAGCAGAGTTAACAAATACGGAATGACAGAGCTGCGTTTCAAAAGATACCTCGATGTACTCTAAATCCCCTGGAAAAAATTGTGGGCAGCGGATTGGCTGAGGCGGGAGATCGATGCGCGGAGAGTCATTCTGGAAGCAGGGTTGCCAATCATCCAGAGGTCTCGCAGACAATTGGATTCTACGCCCACCTCGCTGCTTCGGAATCGTCCTTGCGACCCATATGCACCTGATACCAATCAGTAGCGAATGCGAATTCGATCGGCAGAAGGCTTGAGCTGCAGCCCATAGCCCTTTACGGAATGCTTCGCACCATCGACCTTGAAATTCAGTTTGTCCAGGTCCAGAAAACCAATATTAAGGTGCAAGGATTTCAGGCTGGATTGCGACAGGCCCGGAAATTCGATTATCAGCTCCCCTTCGGATTTCTGGAGCTCACCGCTGATGGTAATGTGGCCTCCATGCATCGGAAACGGACCGAATCGCAACGGCGCACCCTGGAGTTCCTTTCGCTTGAGTCCGGAAAAGATTCGCAGGTGGTCTCCTCGGTCCGCCACTACAAATTCGCGGAGTAGAATCAGCAACTCGGCCGCAGCCCAGCCATGAAAGCCATCCCCCATTACGCCACCTCCGGTATTTGGATGGATAGCTTCTGGATAGGTCCACAATTGCGTTCTGCTCTGTAATACTCTCTTGAGTACCCGGCGAGCCTCTTTGACTTCATCCAGACGTAGAAGGCATTGAGCCATTTGCAGGCTGAGATAAATATTGAAGCCAGAATGAATGATTGGATGAAAAAAGAGTCCGCGTAAGAAAAACTCCTTGTATATGGTCATGACCGTGCTCTTCTCTTCGGCTTCTGGCAGGATTTGCAGATCCAGAGGATACAGCATACAAATACTTCCAATCATCCCTGAATCTACGGGTCGGGAGGGAGCCGCAGTAAGAACGCCGTACTTCTGACGGTCTTCCAGCGAAAGAGTCAGAAAATCGGATCGATAGGCAGCCTCTTCTTTGTCAAAAGCCTTTTGATCTGCGGTCTGTCCCAGGAGTCCGGCCACATAGGAGGCTTCTCGAACTCCTCCAATGCTCCAGAGGTTGTCCCAGTAATAATGATCTGCGGGCCCCAGGTGCTCGGCGCTAAAGCCGGCTGGCATCAATCGCTTCTCGTAGCCCCGTTTTCTCTTCTTCCGGATCCAATCCACACCTTTGCGAATGGAATCGTATGTGGATTTTAGAAGTTCAACATCGCCGGTCATCCTTGCAAAATGAACCAGAGTCCATATGGCCTGGCCGTTGGAATCCCATTCCCCTTCATGGGACCGAAAAAAGCCATCCTTCTCCTGTCGATCGGGATAGGTTTCCAGGACGATTCTGGCCTGCTTCAAGTAATTCCAGCCGGCCAGGGCACTTAGCATATAAGCGGCATCCCGAAACCAGAACTGTCTGTAAGTAAAGACCCCGGGAGTAATCTTCTTCCCGGTTTGCAGCGAAAGAACAAATCCTTTATTAATCCTTGCAGCCTGATTCCAGAGCTCACGCGCGGACTGAAAGACAGATCCGGGCTGAGTATAGCGGGCCCATTGCTCTCCACTTTCCTTCATTTCCGCTTCCAGTAAATCCTGGCTACGAAAGCGACTGGTGAGTGGAAAGTCATCCTGGACGATGAGCTTTTCTCGCATTTTTTCGCCTTCCTTGCGAATATCATCGAGCTGCGGAGCTTCGCTTTGCTTTCGCAGAGCAGCGCGATTCTCGAATTCAAGCTCAGGAGGAAGAACTTGCTCGTAGGTTCTGGCATGAAAGCGAATGCGACCCTTGCCTTTCAGTCGGTAATGAAAGGCCCCGGTGGCAATACCGTAGGGACAATTGATCTCTCCCACCATGGTTCGGTTAAAATAGGCATCGCCACGCTCGAGCGAAGAGCAGACTACGAGATCAGGAGTATCGAGCAGTCCAATTTCTTCCTTTCCGTTGATTACAACGTTGCCGCCAATTTTTTCAGGACTGAATTTCAGATCGTTGATGAGGGCTGCCCCTTCCGGATTAAAAGGGCGAACTCCGACTATTATTTCCCATCCAGGAGAACCAGACTCCCACTCTACCATATTCAAGATGCTTCCATCTTCCCGTGGTGAACCGCAGACCTTCCATGTAACATTAATGTCATCTCGGCTATAGGTTGTGATAGGAAGCGGCAGATCCTGCTGCAGGGTTTGCTCTACTTTAACCTGGCCGCGAGCCGGTAAGTAGATTCGACCGTTTTTCCAGAGAGCGATTTCGATGCTATAATAGCCAATCACCGGACTGAGGCCGCCTGCAGGATCAATCAATGCGAAGGAAGGGGTATTTGGGCCGCGAACACCCAGCCAATTTCGATGGGTAAGATTCAGACTCAACATGGAGCCTGCCCGAGGAATAAAAGAAGGGTCCTCTGGATTGTACTGGCGCTCCACCCAATAGGGGCCGGCAAAGTTACGATAGAACTGGAAGAAGCAATAGTTCCACATGCCGCTGGCAATCACTCGGGATGCCAGAGGAAGGTTTTCCGCGGGAAAAAGTGCGCTGCTGGGATTGGTGAGACGAAAACCGCCGGATATGAGGCGACTAACATCCGGATGAAGCCCCATGAAGCGCGCAAGACTGGTTAGCCCGCGACGCATTATGGTGCTTTTCATGATCTATTCTCCGGCCAGTGCTTCCTCTTCGGACTCATAGATGTCGAACATGTCCATGAGCTCCACTACCTCAAACACTTTCCGAACAGCCAGGGATAAATTACAGAGCTTGAGATTCCGCCCGGACTCTTTCAGGGTTCTCATCAAAGAGACAAATACCCTCAGGCCGGAAGAGGACATATACTCCACATCGTCCAGGTTCAACACGATGCTCTTTTGATCATTTTTCTGGATAATGTCATTTAGCTCATTCTCTATCTCTGATGCCAGATGAACATCCATGCGACCGTGGAGATACACCACCATGTTAGAACCGCTTTCTTTTACTTTCAGACTCATACGCCCTCTATCTCGGATTTCTATTGTATTGGACTACCCATATACGCAAGGATAAGACGAAAAAAAGTCACACTTTTTTTTCCATTCGTAGGTAGTTCACCCCACCTTCCCTGCGATATTGCACCCGGTCCATTAAGGACCGTATTAAGAATACACCAAAGCCGCCTTTTCTTCGACCGGCCAGGTTTTCGTTTACATCGGGCTGCGCAACCTCGTCTATATCGAACGGTCGGCCCCGGTCCTCGAACTCCATCTTCAGTAACCGACCCTGCCCTATCTGGATTTTACAGAGAAAGTCTGGCTCCAGAATTTTGCTCTCTTCGAAAGCATGCAGAATAATGTTCGTGGCCGCTTCGTCTGAAACCAGCAGGATGTCTTCCTGTGCCTGACCAAACACTTCGTTTTGTATCAGAATCTGCGTTATTTCATCCCTGAGCATTGGCACACTGGAAGCCCGGGCCGGAAAACGAAATTCGTAATGCTGCCCTTTTAGATCCCGGTATAGCCGAGTGACCAGCATTGTAAAGTCATCGTATTGTAGATCTGATTCGGCAAACCGAGTTACATTCTTGTACACAAGATCGATCAATTGAGTAGCCGGCAAGCCCCGATTGTCTTCAAGCAAACGCTTAAAATTGTCCAGGCCATATTCTTCGTTTTCCAGATTGATGGCCTCTACTACTCCATCGGTATAAAGAATCAAGAGATCGCCATTGTTCACCTGAGTTTCCCGGCTTTCGAACTTTACCGAACCCGATGGGACCACACCCAGGGGGGCCCCCCTGGAATTCAGCACTTCTGTGATTCCGTCCTTTCTTACCAGAAGCATCTCGTTGTGCCCGGCCGACGCATAGCGCAGCATTCCATTTCCTGGATTGTATCTGGCCAGAAAGACAGTAACAAACATGCCGGATTCACTCTCCTCATAGAGAAGGTCATTGGCCTGCCTTAGAATCTCTGCAGGGTTTCTTTCCGTACGGATGATGGTTCTCAGAATCGAACTGGAAACAGCCATGAAGAGGGCAGCAGGCAGAGACTTTCCAGAAACATCAGCCACCAGCATCGTAACCTCCCCATCATCACTATGCACATGGTAATCGTAGAAATCACCACCAGTTGTGCGAGCCATGATGGAGCGCGCGCCCAGCTCCATGTATTGATGAAAAGGAATACGGGATGGCAGAATGTTCTTCTGGATTTTCGAGGTAATCTCTACTTCTTTTTCGATGGCACGCTTCGCCAGTAACTCTTCGTTCAGCTTAAAGTTTTCATAGCCTCGCATGGTCTGCGACACAATCGTGCTGAGAAGCAGGAAGTCCTCTCGATGAAAGCTGCCAGCTTCCGGATCTGCTACGCATAGAAGACCAAACGGCTCTTCGCTGCTCGATGCTTTCATGGGAATGATAATGCAGGACCTGGATTCATATAGATCCGGTCTTTCCAACTGCGCCAGAGTCGGGTCGTCTCCGAAATCCTCTACGAATAGAGGCATACCCTGCTCCATCACTCTTTCGGAAAGCTTGAATGTATAGAGCGAATCATCCTGGGAGTATTCCCCTTCGCGCGCTACGACCTCCAGGTTGCCCTGAGCATTCTTCAGAAGGAAACTTGCCCGACCGGCTTTCAAGTCCTGGCATATTACATGTAAAACATTGGCAAAAAGCTCTTCGATGGAATGAGCCTCTACAAGAATCCGGGCCACGGAATGGAGACTGGTTACTTCCCGGAGCTTCTTCTCCAGTTGTTCGTTGGTGCTCTGCAGGTCATCCAGCAGCATCCTTCTTTGAAGGGCTATGGCCACCGAGTCACTGAAACTCTCAAATATCTCCAGATCCTGTTGAGTAAAATCGGCGCGATCGATGGTATTCAATACTTCTATCACACCGATCACTCGGTCACTCACAATGAGCGGGCATGCCATAAGGTTGCGAGTGACATTTTGCGCCACCTCATCCACTTTCTTGAACAGTCGAGGATCGTTTTGCGCATCGTTTACAATTATGGACTTCTCTTCGCGCGCGCAAATACCTACAATTCCTTGCCCCTGTGGGATGCGCATACCGCGAAGCTGCGTTTGCTCCCCGGAAATAACGTCGAAGACCATTTCTCCAGTGGATTCATCGTTCAAGAAAACACTGGCGCTTTCTGCATGGATGACTCGGCGGGCACTGAGTAGTACCACCTGAATCATTTCATTCAGTTCCCTGGAGGAGTTGATAACGTTCGACACTTCCAGGACAGTTTTTAATTGGTAGCCCGCCTCTTTGACTTTCTGATTTAGATGCGCATTTTCCAGAAGTAGAAGCAGACTGCTCTTGAAGTTAAGCCGGAGATTCGGCGAATCTACATAGCTACTCTTCAGCAGGATGGCGAAAGTGGCGGCGAAATTGCGAACGAGGTTTAGATCGTTTTCGTAGAATTTATCAAAATACAGAGGACGCCTGAGTATTATTGCGCCAATTTCCCCATCTTGAGAGGAAAGCACAATGGAAAGGGCCGCTTCATTGCCCGGGCTTTCGCTTTCCTTTAATTGTTCATCCGGACCAATGGCCTTATGGGGAATAATATTCCGACTGGCCCTGGATTTCAGGCTTTCCAGCGCCAATTGTTCCGCATCTGCGGAATGAAGATCTTCGCGAAACGGAAACAGAGTTCCATCCTCTGCGAACAGAAAAAGATTACCTTCCCCTGCACGAACCATACGGCAGGCCTCATCCAGGGCTAGTTCCAGGATGTAGTCCACTTCCGCATTCCGGCTAATGGTCACATACCCTTTGCCAGATTTCTGAAGCAGGGGTAGGCTCAACTCATGGCACCTCGCACATGGTCTACGATGGCCGCCGAGTCAAACAACTCGATGGGCCGGTTTCCCGCAAATTCAATGGCCGCTGGAGCAAACTCTCCCACGGTCATAAAGACTCCTCGTTGAGCGCCACGTTCCTTCATCTGCTCATGGAACTCTCGAATCTGGTTTTCAGAAACTGTGTTTAAATCTCTCTGCAAATAGAATAATGCATAGAACCGACGATTGGCTCGCTTCATGGCATCTGTTTCGGAGACCAGGGCCGTGATCGATGTATCTCGACTCATATTAATCTGATTAATGCTGAATCCCAAATTCTCGATCAACTTTCGCGTTACCGATTCGAACTGAGCGCCGGATGCTATCATAAAATCCTTAATGGAGTCATCGGTTCTAAAATCAGAGTACTGCTTCAGTTTTTGCGCCACATCCCGGTAATCCGGCTTAATGGCGTTCAACTTTTCCCAGTGCTCAATGGCCGTATGCATATCGCGATTCAATTCGGCTGCAGCCGCGGCCATGTAATGCAGTTGCAGAAACATATCGGAATTTTTCTCTACAAGTTTCAACGCTCTTTGAAATTCCGCGACGGCCTGGATATAGGATTTCTGGTCCATCATGACCAGTCCGCGAGTTAATATCACTCTTGGCTTTAGATCTTCATCTTTCAGGGCTCTTTCCAGCGCTTTTAGCGCTCCATCGCCATCCTGGAGAAAGCGAAGCGTCAGACCCAGATAATAATGAGCATTTGCATCGGATGGAGCCAGCTGAGTAGCTGTCTGCAAAGCATTACGAGCTTCCTGATAGTTGTTCATCTGGAAATGGGCCTGTCCCAGAGCGCACCAGGAATCGGAATGCGATGGATTCAATCTGGTAGACTGAGTCAAAAATTTGATAGCTTTTGGCTGCAGGCCGCCCCTCTGAAAGAGGCGTCCAACTTCGTAGTAGTTTTCGTAGTTATCGGGCTGAACCTGGGTAAGAATCAAATACTCGTTCTTCGCTTCTGTATAGTTGCCGATGGATAGCTGAGAATCAGCCAGACGCTTGCGTACCTCTGGTTCCGGAGTCTCCGGCGAATACTTTGCAATCTTTGTGCATCTTCGATAATTCAAGATGGCATTGCTATAGTCGCCGGTCTTCTGGTGACAGAGACCAAGTAGGTACACTGCCTTCATGTTTCGATCATCCTTCTCAAGCAGTCGGTTCAGAAGAACGATGGCATCTTTGTATTTTCCGCGGCTGATCAGGTTTTCAATTTCTTCAATCTTCTTGGGTCCAGCCAGCGACACTATGAAGTAGTAGGCCCCCACAAAGATAAACAATGCCAGAGCGCCCAGGATTATATAAGAGGTTAAGGTCACGCTATTGCTAGGGGACGGTAAAATGCATGGCCTTGCAACCAGTTTTAGAACTCCGCATCCGATCGAGGATATGACATTTCGATCAGGTCAGTCCAAATCCGACGCATTTTCGGAGGCTGGATTCGGACCTAACAACTGTGGGAAAAATCCTTGTAGGGCAACAGGGCCCGGGAAATTTGACTCATCCGATTGGGGGCGTAGCTCAGTTGGGAGAGCGTTAGAATGGCATTCTAAAGGTCAGGGGTTCGATCCCCCTCGTCTCCACATCCCACATACTGGACATTTTCCCATCCCGATGGTTAATTGGCTTGAGAAGGCCTCATCGGGCCTGGAGAAAACAAATGGCAGTTCGAAAAATCCTAAGAATCGGTCATCCGCTGCTCCGGCAGAAATCGGAAGAAGTCCCGGTCACCGAAATACGATCCTCCGAAATCAAGAAACTCATTCGTGATATGTACGATTCTATGGAATCCGCTGATGGCATTGGTCTGGCGGCTCCACAGATCGGAGTGCTTAAGCGAGTGGTAGTTGTTGGATTCTACCGAACGGATCGCTACCCGGAACTCAAAGATGGAATCGAGCGAAGGATCTTGATCAATCCCGAGATCGAAGTACTGGATTCCCCGGAAGTGGGATTCTGGGAAGGCTGCCTGTCTGTGCCGGACATGCGAGGCTACGTGGAGCGAAAGCGAAAGATTCGGCTGAAATTCTACGATGAAAAAGAGGAATTTCACGATGAGATCATTGAAGGCTTCGATGCTGTAGTCTATCAGCATGAATGTGATCATCTAAACGGCATTCTGTATGTAGACAGACTCAAGGATCCGAATCTGTTTGGCTACAACGATGAACTGGATATGGCAGATCGAAGCGCCGGGAAAGAACCTGCTCAAGTAGTATAAGCCACATCGACCTGAAGGCAGTCCTATGTGCAGCGACCTCCAGGGCCATTCCACGATTCTCTTAACTAGAGCAGCCAATGCAGCCTTCATGCACCATGGTACACCCTCTTGCTGAAATGGCCCACTCCTCACTTGACAGAACTCGGGAGTGGGGCAAAGTTCTGCCATGAGGATTCAAACTCGCCTTATCACCCTAATCCTGGGCTCTGCCATGCTCGCTTTCACCGGTTGTATGGCGCTCAATGCCGACACCATCGGAAAGGATTGCACTTTCAAAGGTGTGCCTCTGAAAGGCAAGGTCAAGGTTGTGGATAGCTTCCCGGACTTCAAAGTAAAGGTAGTGGATTCCTTCCCCGATCTGAAAGTAAAGACCGTAGATAGCTTTCCGGATGATTGCGGGGAATGGAAATTTGTAGACTCTTTTCCGGATTTCAAAATCAAATTTGTAACTTCCTTTCCGGACTTCAAAATCAAGATGGTAGATTCGTTTCCGGGCGTTCCCTGAGGCAGGTTTGTAGATTTCATTCTGGGGACGGCATCTCCCGCGCGTCCAATCCCTCTGCGTCTATGGGTGAGAGACCGTAATTCTGAAGGATGTGCTACTGCTGGGTCAGGCGCTTGCCGTTGAGCAGGCGAAGCGAGAACTGGCACCGGATCGGCGACACAGGCTCCCAGCGCTAAAGATCGAGCTCAGGGATCCTCATTCCTTCGCAGTTCCAGTGTGACACTACCTCTATGTAGGTGGGTTCCGCTCCAGGCAAATCCGGAATCAGCCCAGAGCAACGCCGGTGGTCCAACGGATCACATAGTGATCGCTGTTTTCTACGTCTTCGTCCTGATCTGGACGGATCAGATTGATAATGACCCATAAACCTGTCTTGCGCCTTTCCATGAATACATGGCTGGGCCGTCCCCCATCCAGTTGAATTTCAACCACTGCATTGCGTCCGTCGCTTTCGATCATACGAAGGTTATAATGGCAATCTCGCCCGCCTCTTCCTTCCCGGATCTGGCTACGAATTTTACGTTCCAGGGCTCGGGCCATTTCGCCCTTGCGACTCTGGAGCATGCGATGGGCATCGCTGTTTTCGCCGATGCCTTTTTTCTGCATTATGCGCTCCATGCTGTTGTCGATGACAGCGTTCGTATCCATGAATCGCATGAACTCATTGTCATCCCCGGCACAGGCGGCTTCCTGGATTCTACGGGCCGTCTCCAGAGGTCCGTCGGGATCTGCTCCCCAGGTTGGACCGGCCACGTCATTGCCCAGAGATGTCTTTGGGTGATTGGAGGTAGTATCCGTCCCTCCGCTACTGGCTGCCTGCACTCCGTCGTTCACAGAACGTTTGGTTTCCAATGAAACGATGGTCCAGCGACCATTGTGCTTCTCCACCAATACGAATCGATCCTTACGAGTGGGTAGCCTGCTAATGACTCGCGCTTTGTCCCCATCCTGGCTTTGCAGAACAGCCTGAGCTTTACAATTGATGGAATAATCCTCGGTGGCCAGAGAGTTCTTCAGTTCTCGCTTAATCTGAGAAATAAGGAAGCGAATACGTCGTTCCTTTTCTTGAGTTGAGAGATGGTTCTGGTCAGCCACTTCGGCCGATGCGATATCTACGAATGCGCGATCCAGATCCACGACATTATCAAAGGCCTGAAAATCCCCGGCACAAAGTGCTTCATGCATTGCTTGCACGGCTTCCTCGGGACCACTGGCACCTGTCTGAGTTTCCGAGCTGGCACTACCTGTATCTGTCACAGGTGCTCCGTGCACAGCAACTTGAAATAGAAACAATGCCGCCAAGGCAGATTTGATAATTGTTCCTCTCATATGGTTCTCCCGGTGCCTGAATGATGGTTCCCTTTCAGGGTACGTCAATAAGAATCAGCGAAATCCTTCCTCGAAGCGTGGGTTTCCACCTTTAAGACAGTTCGCAGAATTAGACGAAAGGAATCGAAGTCCGGTTCCCCGAACATCCTCAGCCTTTTTGCATCGGCTCCACGCATTTTGCTATTGAACTACCCGGGTGTTGCGTTTCCTTCTTCCGGATTGCTGGCATTATGTCTCATTCTTGACCAGGGAGAATCCATTTTATGGACCGCACTGATGGCAGAAACACGGCTGATGGCAGATACACGCTGACTCAATTGAGGCCCGGGTTTCCGCCTGAAATGGGAGCAACTAATTCCAGAGAACGCCGAATCTATTCACAGAAAACGGATGCCCTTCCTGCATATGGAAAGTGTGGTTCCGGTGCTCCATGACGCTGCAGGCATGGGAAGTCTATCGGAACCGGATCCATTCAATGCTGGAGATGGCCCCAGGGAATTATTATAATCGTCTGTCCCGTTTCCGTATTCTACACTGTTTTCAGAGCAATCTTTATGGTTCGTCGTTTTATTATCCCCGGATTCCTACACAGCTTTCTATTCCAGATCCTGATCTCAGCCTACTTACTGGGCGCCGGAGCCACCTCCATCGCAGCAGAAACTCTAGGTCCCTACGAATCCTCCCATGGGAGGGCGTACCTGCATTTGCTGAACGTTGGCTCAGAGCACGACACCCGGGAAGCAGAAGCCAGCGAAAATAGAACTCAGGTCGAGGCAGACGAAGAGACCTCGAAACAGAGGGAACAGGAGAGTCCGGGATCTACCCTGCCGGCTCATGAATTCCTGGCGATTCTGGAAATACAGCTGGATGAGGGATGGCATACCTACTGGAAAAATCCCGGGGACTCGGGCACGGCGCTGCAGCATCGCTGGAAATTACCAGGGGGATGGGATTCACCGGAGCTTCTATGGCCGGTTCCGGAGCGAATCGAGACAGAGCCTTTAATGACCTACGGATATGAAAACACCGTTCGCATTCCCTTTGTGTTCAAAACGCGTGGCACTGGTGGAAGCTTTCGCGTGGAACTGGAATGGCTGGAATGTGCAGAGGTATGCATCCCTGCGCGAATTGAGATCCAGGGTCAGATGCCTTATGGCAATGAAAACGAAATCGCAGATGCCGGCGCAGAGGAAACCTGGAATAAGGCCCGGACCAGCCTTCCCGCAAACCTGGAAAATCCGCTACAGGGCACCGCAGACAGCCAGTGGCTTAAACTGGAGCTCCCTTCCGCGTCCGGCCTGACAGACCATTGGCGAACCCCGGAGGAAACCTACGCATTTCTGGATGATCCCACCATTGTTCATCATGCGGGAAAACAGAAACTGCTGGACCAGGGAATTCTTATTCCTCTACAACCTGGAGCCCGCCCGGAAAAAGTCCAGGGAATTCTAAAGGTCGATGGGCAAGCCTATTCTTTTGTGGCCAGTGTAACCAGGGTGGATTCCATTGCCGAATCCAATAATAACTCCATGCTTGAACTACTTGTATACTCCGGTCTCGCTTTCCTTGGAGGTTTGATTCTGAACCTCATGCCCTGTGTTTTGCCCGTGCTTTCTTTAAAGGTGTTTCATTTGATGAGTCTGTCCGGCGAAAGCCGCAAGAGGCTCTTTCTCTATACAGGCACCTATTCCGTGGGCGTTGTGTTATCCTTTCTCGCTCTTTCTGGCATCTTGATTGCTCTTCGATCAGCAGGGGAACAGCTCGGATGGGGGTTTCACCTTCAATCCAGCGGTTTTTTGGTCTTCATGATTCTCTTTCTCTCGCTATTCGCATTCAATCTCCTGGGAGTTTTCGAGATTGGATTATCACTCACGTCCATCGCGGCGCCAGAAATAAAGAGCGATCATGGACACCGGGCTCTTGGTTCGGCATTTCTGAGCGGAGTGCTGGCCACCGTTGTGGCATCCCCCTGCACGGCTCCTTTTATGGGAAGCGCTATAGGTTTTGCACTTTCGCAAAGCGCCATAGTCACACTTACGGTATTCTTCTTTCTGGGCCTGGGCCTTGCTTCCCCATTTCTACTGGCAGGCATATTTCCAGTAACGCTGAAAGCTTTTCCGAAACCAGGCGCATGGATGGTTCGCTTCAAACAACTGCTGGCCTTTCCTTTGCTGGCCACTGTAGGATGGTTGCTCTGGGTGCTGGGGAATCAGACATCTGTAAATGGAATGACACTGGCGCTCTTCGCAGTATTACTTCTGGCTCTGGCTTCTTATCTGTACGGAAGTTTCATGCAGCCTTTTTCGCACAAGATATCCAACTATGTTGCAGCTACTCTGATGATCTTCTTTCTACTCATGGCCGGAGGATCGGGCTTCGTATCTGCAAGCATGCAGGATGATAGCAAGACAATTCCGCCCATCAATGCAGGCGCCGATTTGCCCGAGTATGTTCCCGGACAATGGATGGAGTTCAGCCCTGCCCTTGTACAACGTTTCAGAGATGCGAATGTACCGGTATTTGTAGATTTTACTGCCGACTGGTGCTTGAGCTGCCAGGTGAACAAAAAGACAGTTCTTCATACAGAAACCATTACCAGGCTATTTCAACGAACAAGGACCGCTACGATCCAGGCGGATTGGACCAACGAAGATCCCATCATTTCCAGGGAACTGGAGAAACTTGGTAGAAATGGGGTACCGGTTTATGCGTTGTACATTCCGGGGGAAGATGAACCAAGGTTATTACCGGAAATTCTGACTGTGGGCATTATGGAGGAGGCCTTCGAACCGCTGACGAACATCAATAAACAGCAGTCGGGGGAATCCCAGACGCCATTGCCCTAGACTCAGGCATTCCAGATTGCGACCTTTAAGATTAACTCAATAAGTTTTCTCTTATATTTGACCCGGCCCTTAAATCCAGGGCCGATGAAAGGCTCACACTCAATAGAAGAAAAAGCGATGCGAATCAAAAACCTACAAACCTCAGGAGGGAACAAAGAAATGATAAGATGGATGAGTAGAGTATCAATAGCCACCCTTTTAATTCTGGCAGCGTTGCACTGCGAACAGGAACGAAACTCTGTTTCTCAAGCTATCCCTGGAGAGCCCGCTCCGGCCTTTTCACTGGTAGACTCAACTGGAAATACTCACAACCTTTCCGATTACGAAGGGAGCTTTGTTGTGCTTGAATGGATTAACTACGATTGCCCCTACGTGCGAAAGCATTACGAATCCGGAAACATGCAAGCGCTTCAGAAAGAATACTCAGAAAAAGGAGTCATCTGGCTGGCCATAAACTCCAGTGCACCAGGCAAGCAAGGGCATTTTTCCTCCGAAGAAATCGCCAGCCGAAGCGAAAGCCACGGCGCAAATTTCAAGGCGTATCTTCTGGATGAAGGAGGCGAAACAGGATTGGCCTATGGGGCAAAAACTACGCCACATATGTATGTCATCAATCCCCAGGGAGTACTGATCTATGCGGGAGCCATCGACGATAAACCTACTTCCAACTTAAAAGACATTGAAGGGGCCACCAACTACGTAAGACAGGCTCTGGAAGCTGCGATGAATGGAAAGCCGGTAGCTAAAAGCCGAACTCGTGCCTATGGTTGCTCCGTAAAGTACGGCGAAACTTGATCGGAAGATTGCCGTGGCACTTGCTTACGGCACTTCCACTCCGGTGGCGGCGGTCCAGATCGCGTACCAGTCCTGCTTATCCAGTTGTCGGCTTCGAGACTCCACAGCTTTGCGAATTCGGTCTGGTCGGTTTGTTCCCAGAATGATTGCAGGGTTAGAAGGATGCATTAATAGCCAGCTATAGAGAACCTGATCCGGCTCCATGTCATAGCGACTGGCAATTTCCTGAACAGCAGTGCGAACACGAACAGCATCCTCGGATGAGTCGTTAAAGATACGGCCACCGCCAGTGGGGGACCAGGCCATGGGCCGAATCTGCTTCTGAATCATATAATCCAGGGTGCCGTCCAGAAACGGTGCCTGGTGCAGCGGATTCATCTCCACCTGATTGGTGGCGAGCTTACGATCCGTACATGAGTTTAACATCTTGAACTGGGAAACAGTGAAATTGGAAACCCCGTAATGCTTGATCTTTCCTGACTTGCGCAAGTGGTCCAGAACTGCACCCAGCTCTTCCGGATCCATCAGGGGGCCCGGCCGATGAATCAGAAGCAAGTCAATGGTTTCTGCATTCAGATTCTTGAGAGACCTTTCCACGCTCTTGATAATGTGGTTTCCGCCATGATCGTAGTACTTGATGCGATTGTCTGGTCTTGCAGGATCCACCAACATGATTCCACACTTGGTAACGATTTCAATATGCTTCAATAGTTCCGGAGAGTCTTTGATCGCTCGACCAAAGACTTCTTCGCATCCGTAACCTCCGTAAATGTCAGCATGATCAAAAGTACTGATTCCGGATTCGAGACAGGCATCAATCTTGCTTCTTATGCGTTTAACATCCGAACCTTCCGGATCATCCAGCAAGCGCCAGCAACCATAAACGAAAGATGAAACCCTGGGTCCGTCTTTGGAAAGCGCCCTTTGCCTGGTTTCTTCCTTCTCCTTCTTTTTCTTATTATCCTTCTTCTCTTTGCCCATTTCGTTTTACCTCGATCCAGCTCCTGAAGCAGACCTAATTTCGCGGACCGGTTGTCAGAGGAGTAACCGGTTCTGAGGCAGGCCTTCGTCCCTGCACTTCCGGAAAGCTAAGCAGTTTTAACTCCGGAAGAATGTATTTTGCGATATAGTCACACTCATCCAGCAAGGGATATCCAGACAACACAAATGATCGAACCCCCATATCCACGTATCGCTGCATCTTTTCCAGAACCTGCCCCGGATCACCCACAATGGCAGAACCACATCCGGATCGACCGCGGCCAATGCCGGACCATAGACAGGGTTCAATGAATCCATCCGAATCCGCCATATTTCGGAGCTCGTCCTGCCTCAGCACTCCGGCCGAGCGTGAATCCAGGGATCGATGTTTGATTTCGTGAGCGCGATCGTCCTCCAGTCTTGACACCAGCTTTTTTGCATAGTCTCGGGCCTCCTTTTCGGTCTCTCGCACAATCATGTGGACCCGATAACCGAAATCGATGGTTCGGCCATAGGATGCCGCTTTCTCGGACATTCCCTGCATAGTCTCTCGAATGCGATCTTCTGTTTCCGGCCACATCAGAAATACATCGCAGAACTGAGCACATAAATCCTGGGCCGGAGGGGAAATGCCTCCAAAATAAAGCAGGGGCCCGCCGTTTTGCTGATAGGGCTTTACCGGCTCTGAGCTTAACTTCAGATTGTAGAACTCCCCCTGAAAGTCGATTTCATCCCGAGTCCATGCCTGCTTCAGGATCTGGATCACTTCGGATGATCTCCGGTACCGTTCCATCCCGTCCATGACCGTACCCGGAAGGTCCGATGAAATGATGTTCACAGTCAGTCGGCCTTTGAGGATGTGATCAAGAGTAGAGATCGAGCGGGCCAGCATGGGAGGATGCATTTCGCCCATGCGAATCGCAGTAAGAAGATTTATCTGCGAAGTTTGTGGTCCCACGCCAGCTGCGAAAGTCATAACATCCTGTCCCACCTGATAAGATGAAGGTAAGAGAATGTTCTTGAACCCGTTTTGATCTGCACGAAGCACTATGTCACTGCAATGTTCGAAGCTGCTTCGCAGGTCGCCATCCGGCACTCCCAGGTATTCGTAGTCTCCGTTACATAGATCGCTGAAGTACGCGACCTCCAGACCGGTATCTTCTGTTCTAATCCTGATTTCGCTCATTGAATCTTCCTCTCTTATCTCTTCCTCTCTTATCTCTTATCTCTTATCTCTTATCTCTTATCTCTTATCTCTTATCTCTTATCTCTTATCTCTGCGACGGCCAATTATCAAGAGCCGGAC